>NZ_JAPEHW010000020.1 GCF_028875915.1 Pseudoalteromonas sp. G4 | reverse complement strand
ATTCGGGTTTATTTTGGTGCTGGGTATTGTGGTTGATGATGCCATTGTCACCGGCGAAAATGTTTACACTCATTTAAATAGCGCTGAATCAGGCGAAGAAGCTGCAATTAAAGGCACGCAAGAAGTGGCAACTCCGGTAACCTTTGGTGTGTTGACTACAGTTGCTGCTTTTTTGCCGCTGGCGTTTATTGATGGTGCCCGTGGCGCGTTATTTGCGCAAATCCCTGTCGTGGTCATTCCTGTATTATTAATGTCGTTGGTTGAATCAAAATTTGTACTACCGGCTCACCTTAAATATCTAAAGCTCAGAAAAGAAAAAGGCAAAGTAAGTAAATTCAGCCAATTCCAACAAAATTTTGCTGATGGCTTTGAGCGCACTATTTTTAAATACTATCGTCCATTATTAAATAAAGCGGTTAGCCACAAAGGTGTCACGGTTTCTTTATTTGTTGCTGTGTTTTTTATTATCTTGTCTCTTATTATGAGTGGTTGGACGAAGTTTATTTTCTTCCCGCGAATTCCAAGTGAAACAGTGCGTGCAAATCTAACCTTGCCAACGGGAACTCCTTTTGAAGTCACCTCTAAATACATTGATTTGATGGCAGATAAAGCCGAAGTATTACGAGAAAAATACCGTGATGCTGAGACCGGTGAAAGTGTCATTATAAATGTGTTGGCAACTACAGGTGGCCGCGGTGGCGCAACTAACACCGGTGGGGTACGATTTGAGATCACACCGCCAGAGTCCCGTACGCTTGATATTGGCTCACGCGAGTTAGTGTCGGAATGGCGTGGTTTAATCGGGCAAATTCCAGGAGCTGAAAGTTTAACGTTTCGTGCTGAAATTGGTCGCTCAAGCGATCCCATTGATGTTCAATTAACTGGAATGTCACTGACCACTTTGCAAGAAGTTGCGGATCAAGTGAAGAAGCAACTTGCGACTTACCCAACGGTATTTGATATTGCTGACAGCTTAAGTGATGGCAAAGAAGAGTTGCAGTTAGAGCTTACAGCGCAAGGCAAAACCCTTGGTTTAACTAGAACAGACGTGACTCGCCAAGTGCGTAATGCATTTTTTGGAGTGCAAGTACAACGAATTCAACGTGGCCGAGATGATGTTCGCGTTATGGTGCGTTTACCACTTAATGAACGAAGCTCGCTTACTACGTTAAACTCGTTATTAATCAATACACCAAGTGGTGGTCAAGTACCTCTTAACCATGTGGCAACACTGACGCCAGGACAAAGCCCGTCGAGTATTTACCGTATTGACCGTTACCGTACTGTAAACATTACTGCTGATATTGAAAAAGCAAATACCAATATGACTGTGTTACAGGCCGAACTTAAAGATTTTCTTGACGGTTTAGTCGCTAAATACCCGGGTGTCCGTCACTCCCTTGAAGGTGAAGCGAAAGAGCAAAGAGAATCATTTAGCTCACTTGGTTGGGCGCTCATTTTTGTGTTTTTTATTATTTATGCATTATTGGCTATTCCCTTTAAATCGTATATTCAACCACTTATTGTAATGAGCGTAATACCGTTTGGCATGATAGGTGCGGTGCTTGGACACTGGATTATGGCGATGGAGCTTACCATTATGAGCTTACTTGGAATGCTCGCCTTAATTGGGGTGGTAGTAAATGACTCATTAGTGTTAGTTGATTACATTAACAAACGTAGAAAAGAGGGCTTTGAACTAATGGATGCGGTATTAACCGCAGGCGTGTCACGCTTTAGGCCTGTAATGCTTACTAGTATTACCACCTTCTGTGGCTTAATGCCGTTATTATTTGAGCAGCAAACGCAGGCACAGTTTTTAATTCCAATGGCAGTATCGCTCGGCTTTGGTATTGTTTTCGCCACGTTTATAACCTTAATTTTGGTGCCAGTTAACTACTTGATTGTTGAAAAGTTTAAAACCAGTTACCGAAACTTGACGGCGGCAAATGAGCAAGCTGCCTAAAGATTGATTTTCCCACACCAAAAGGAGCTTAGGCTCCTTTTTTCGTTTTTTTGCATTAAAATTTTTCTTCTTCTAAAAATTTTCTGATTACATTAGGTCACAATTCTAAGTCTATCTATCTGATAATTAAGTATTAAAAACTATTTTCCGTCATTTCTTATTAATATTTTGTATACAAAAGTGTAAAAAATTATTTATTTATGTAGAAAATATACAATATATTTTATATAAATAAGATTGTGTTATGTACTCTCACTTAAATAACACAATTACATAAATTATTTTAATAAATGGCGAGCATTATAATGAAATCACATTTTTTGGGTTACCAAATGAATTTTAAAAAGGCGTTACTTCCATTAACTATTTCTTCCCTCTTACTTGGCGCACCTGCAATTAATGCGGCAGAAGAAGAAGCTGCAGCACAGGTTGAACGTATTGCAGTTACTGGCTCACGCATTAAACGTGTTGATATGGAAGGCGCATCACCGGTTATTTCAATTACAGCTGCAGATATGGAATTATCTGGTTTTTCGACAGTAAGTGATGTGTTACGTAACTCTACATTAAATAGCTTTGGTTCGTTTGGTGGTGCATCAAACAATGGTTGGAGTTCACAGGCGCAAGTTGCACTGCGCGGTGCGGATTCTCGTCAAACATTAGTTTTAATTGATGGTGTAAGACTGACAAAGTCGCCTGTTACTGGTGGTTCAGCTAACTTAAATATGATCCCAACTGCGGCAATTGAGCGCATCGATATTTTAACTGATGGTGCGTCAGCTGTGTATGGTTCAGACGCGGTTGCAGGTGTAATTAACGTTATTTTAAAACGTGATTATGAAGGTGCTGAATTCTCTGCAAAAGTAGAAACACCAGATAGCATTGATAATGGTGATTCACAGCGCTTTACTCTTACAGCAGGTGGTTCTTCTGAAAAAAGCTCGTTTGTATTTGCTTGGGAACACTACAAAGAAGAGCAAGTACTATATGCAGATTTACCTTATGCAAAAGCACAGTTAAAAGAAGAAGGTTTAGACCCTCGTTATATTGATAACTGGCATGGCATTAGTTCTACAGGTAGATCATTAGAGCAGTGGAGCAATGGTTGGGTAACAGAATCATTTAACCAAGAAAATAATTGCGATGTTTACAACGGCCAAGGCTCAGGTACGTTTATTGGTCAATTAAGCCGTCTTTCTGATGAAAGCTATTCAATTTGTGGCTACGATTGGACACAGGCAGCCCAAGTGCTTCCTGAAACGCGTCGTGATTCTGTCATGGCTAATTTCACTTACTCACTTACTGAAGACACAACTATGTTTGTACGCGGTATGTGGATGAATCAAAACACCGTTGATATTTCAGCGGGTGATCCGGCTTGGTTCCCGGTAGATGATGCATTACCTGGTCGTACTATTACCACATCAGACGGTACCACCCTTAACTTAACACCAGTAGAAGCGGGCGGCTGGTTTGGCTACCGTATGAATTCTGCAGGTGACCGTACCGCAGATCACAATGATAACTCACTTGATTTAGCAATTGGCTTTGATGGCAGCTTCGGTGATGTATATTGGGACTTAAGTGCTAACTATGCACGTTATGATGCATTTACTTGGGGTACTAACTATACCAGTACACCTCAGCTATCAAGCTCTGTAGGTGGTTTTGATGCGGATGGCATTTGGCAAGGTTGGGATCCACGCGACCCAGAGTCTCGTCCACCAGCATCAGTTTCAGCTAACTTTGATAAGTTCCGTCGTTCAAGTCAAACCGCGGTTCGTGGTGGCTTGCAATTTGACATCATTGAATTACCTGCAGGTGCTATGTCTACCTACATTGGCGCATCACACACGCGTGAAACTTACTACAGCAAAATCGATGGACAAGCTGAAGCTGGTAACGTAAGTGGTGGTAACGGTGGTAGCGGCGGTGTTGGTTCGCGCACAATTTCAGCAGCATTTGCCGAACTCGCTATTCCTGTGATTGAGGGAATGGAAGTTAAACTTGCCGGTCGTTTTGACGATTACAGTGATTTTGGTAGCACGTTTAACCCGCAAGCAAATATTAGCTATCGCCCAGTCGAAAGCTTATTACTTCGTGCATCAATCGGTACTGGTTTCCAAGCGCCACTATTAACAGATTTATACAGTGATGTAGTACGCGGCTATGCTGAAAATGAAGTGAATTTTATTGGTTGTTACCGTGATAGCATTAGCCTTGATGAATGTGATTACCGCACTGATTATTGGGCAAGTGCAGGTGGTAACCCAGATTTAGATCCTGAAGAATCAGATAACACCAATTTAGGCGTGGTATGGCAATTCTCTGATGGATGGTCGCTTTCAGCTGATTACTGGACACTTGATGTGGAAGGTCGTGTAGATACTATCGATCACGAATTAATTCAGATTATGCAAATTCAAATTTGGGAAACCGAAGGCCAAAATGTAGCAATCTCAGATCGTTTACCAGGGGTTGATATTCTTTATCGTGGCGACAATATTTCTGAGATTATTAGCCCAATGACGAATGCTGGTGTGCGTGAAAGTGCAGGCCTTGATATGACATTAACAGGTCAATTTGATTTTGACGCAGCAGGCTCGCTAGATTTTGACCTAAATTGGTCACACATGATTGAGTACAAAACTAGCTTTATTAATGAAGAAGGTGCTGTAGAGCTTGGCGTAGATGAACTTGGTGAAGTATACCGTCCACAAGATAGAATTAACGCGAACATTACATGGTCGATAGATGACCATGCGATTAACCTTTATTCATACTATATCTCATCTCAAGAAGATGCATATTTTGATGAAGATGGTGAAAAGCAAGTAACTAATGCGCTTGAGTCATTTACGGGTCATAACCTTACTTATACTTACAACGCACCGTGGGATGCAACTATTTCTCTTGCAGCGTTAAATGTATTAGATGAAGAGACACCGCGTGAAACAAGTTCACCACGTGAACCTGTATTATCTTTATACGATGTGCGTGGTCGCGTATTTACACTTAACTACACGCAGCGCTTCTAAGTTAAACCGAGTTAAAACTTACGATTTCCCTGAGTAAGTTAAGCAAAGCCCAGTTATTTAACTGGGCTTTTTTTGTTTTTATATTACACGTGGAGGTTAGTTATGCGGCCAAACTTGTTTGCCATCTATAGGCAATGACGACTGCGTTAAGCTTGTGCAATAGCCAGTACCCGTGCTGGTATAAAACACCTCAGCAAGCTCTTTAAAGCCATTTGACTTTACTTGCGTTTTAGCAGTGTCTGATACTGTGAAACCGTACATGGTGAACCAAGTGGTTAAATCTAACTGGGTTATATTACTAAGCGAAATATAAAGCCAATCGTTACGCGAAATAGTAGATACTGCTTCACGCGAATAATTGGAAAAACCAAGGCCACTCTTTTTGGCTGCCCATGTGCTATCTGAATCATCTGCACGATAAAACTCACGTTCCCAAATATGCAAACGAGGGTAGAGGAACCAACCGTTGTTAATTGTGTTTTCAGCCTGTGCCGCCATCATCAGTTGTAAATAAATTGCGTGATGTTCAGACCAGCCTTTAGTTAAATTCGCTTGCATGTAAGCAATTGGATCTGCCTCAAGTTTACTTTGCTGAAGTGTATTAAACAGTGTTTCAAACGGTAAACTTTGACAACTTGCTGATTCCCCTGTGTCGTCTTCATAAATTGACTTACTGAAGTATGAATAGAAGTTGGTATTTGAGTGGCCACCATAGCCTTCAAAACGCATGCTGCTGCGCTCAATACCATGGCCAAGCTCATGTAAGTCGCCATGACCTGTAGGGCTGAAGTTCCAGCCAGCATCATAAGGATTTCCGCTACAGCCCCAGCCACAAGTTGGTTGGTCGGCATTCATATGCTTTACAATATCAATAGTATCTACATCGAGCCCGCGAGCGGTTACAAAGTCGTGTATTTCTGGTTCTACATCAATTCCAGGTCCTTTAAAGCCAGCTAATACATGTACTAAGTTATGAGTGTAGCGTGATGTTGCATTGGCAAAGTCGGATGCTACAGGCCAAATACTGCCCGCTAGCGATGCTTCTAATTTTGTGAGTTTTGAATGTACTTCAAAGCCAGGAGTAGCAATTTCTGCCCAGTCATAATCACCACTTGCCATACGCTCGGCAAATATAGCGTCATCATCTTTGTTGCGCCAATGAGGGTGACGACCAATATGAGTAAAGCTAAAACTTACCTCTACGTCTTTTTTATCAAATGCAATTTGAATTGGCCCGCCGTAGCTTGATGTAAGCGTTACCGACTCATTTGGTTTTACTTCGATTCTTTGTGTTTGTAATAAATAAGGGCGATTATATTTGTTTTCATTAAATATGTGGGTTGCACCTGTTCGCAGCGTATTGATAAAAATATGGGTTGAAACTGCTTGGCTATCAGTGCGCGTTACCGTAAATGATTGCCCTGGGATGGCATAAACTCCCGCTGAGCGGAAATAAGGTTTTGCTGTTAAAGAAATTGCAGCGTGTTCAGGTGTTATATGGCTGAAATCCGAACGGCTAAAGTTACCCATATCAGGCTGAATAGGATTAATATCACGCACATTATAAACAGCATAATCGGCGTACAAGGATTTAAAGAATGAAACGGTATCTGTCGCTATTTTATCCATAGGAAAGCTCACCGTTTGACGATAGTGGTCGGCAAGTAAAATCAGCAACTTGTTTAAGCGATAGTCAGCACTTTTGAAAATATTGCGTTTTTCACTATCAAACCCATTAAACATGGCTTTAACAACATCGGCGCCAGCAAAAAACTCGTTATAAGTATTCGAATTATCAGGGCAGCTGCGTGTTTCGCAGTTAGATAAGTCGACATTAAACACGCCTGTTTTGAAGTTGTTTAACAAAGTGTTTATCGCCTGCATATCGTTTGGCAGCGTATTAAATACAGTACTTGGGTTAAAGTCGTCTAAATAGAGTTTCCACCAGTAATTATCATTTTTATGGCTGATATTAAGTAACTGCAACAGTTTGCGGCCGTGTTCACCAATGCCACCATCGTACTGTATGTATATTACAGGGATATCTTGTTCAAGTGCCGAGCTAACCGCATCTAAAATTGCTTGTTTGTCATCACCATCACGCACCCTGCGAGAAATGATAATCAAATCGGGCTTAGCAGCAATACACTGAGCCAGTTTAGTGCCATCGCAATCACCTGCTTGGTTGTAAGAAACATTACTGTAGTTATTATCAAACCACGCGCGCGTTAAACTGCGGTCTCTGAACCAATAACTTTCATCTAACTGACTAAGCACCACATTAAATTGGCCTTTAGTGGTTGTGTTAGTTTGAGTCAGCCAATCAAAGGTGTTTGTCATAAACTTGATCATTTGATCGTTTACGGCGTTTCTAAATGGATTGCCACCGTAAGCGATGTATCTTCCTGATGTTGGCGTTTTACTACCTGCTATTGCGATTGGTAATACTCTATCTGGTCCGCCAGATTGGTTAGAGCTGGTGGTATAAAGTACAGTATCGTTAAACGGATATTGACCTTGTAAAATAGCCGCATCATGGGTTGGATCCCAGTCAATAGCATCTAATACATCGCCTTGGCTATTTTTCTTAAAGAGTTGTGATTTTATATCGTTAAATCGTGCTTTATGTGACGATAATTCGTTTATTGCAGCGTTTAAAATGGTGTCGCTTTCTTTTACAACCAATGCATTGCCGGTTTCAATGGCAATGGTAAGCCAACTTTTCTCGGTTGTTAAAATAAGTGATTGTGAATTGCTCTCTTTACCATCAGACAGGTTAAATTCAAGTGTTTGATTGCCAACGCTGTCGTCTTTAGGTGTTCCTGATAACACCAAAGTACTGGTGTTAAAACTAAGCCAGTTAGGTAAATTATTAGGTGTTATTTCTACACTGTCATTGTCGTCATCTTTTACTTGAAGCTGTAAACTAAAGCTTTCATCCGCGCGAGCTGAAGCTTGCGATGTAACTAAAACGGGTAAGTTATTAGCCGCATCTACAGTTACAGAGAAGGTTAGAGAGTTTTCGGCCTTGCCATCACTTACTGCCAAAATAATGTTTTCAAACGTACCTACATGCTCATTTTTAGCTGTGCCTGATAACTTACCTGTATTTGCATCAAGGTTAAGCCAAGCCGGTAAGTTAGATGTTGAAAAAGTCAGCTTGTCACCGTCATTATCTTTAACCGTTGGTAAAAACTCATATGCAATGCCGACAATAGCATTTTTCGGCGTACCTGAGATTTCAGGTGGGGTATTTGTAATTGGCGCTTTATTTACAGTAATGCTCACCGTGAGACTAGAAGAAGCTTGCGCATCGCTAACAGTGATTTCGATGTTTTCAAAGGTGCCGATATCGTTAGCGGTTGGTGTGCCAGTTATTTCACCATTAATAGTATTAAAACTTGCCCAGCTAGGCAGATTTTTAGCACTAAAGCGTAAGGTATCGCCATCCGCATCGCTAGCTGTGGGAATAAATGAGTAAGGTTTATTTTCTTCAGCATTTGCTGGGGTGCCCGATATTACCGGAGGATTATTTATAACAGGTGCTTGATTTACAGTAATGCTCACCGTGATGCTAGCAGAAGCTTGCGTATCGCTAACAGTGATTTCGATGTTTTCATAGGTGCCGATATCGTTAGCGGTTGGTGTGCCAGATATTTCACCATTAATAGTATTAAAACTTGCCCAGCTTGGTAGGTTTGTAGCACTAAAACGTAAGGTGTCACCATCCGCATCGCTAGCAGTTGGAATAAATGAATAAGGTTTATTTTCTTCAGCATCATCTGGTGTGCCAGATATTACAGGGGGATTATTTATAACAGGCGCTTGATTTACAGTAATGCTTACCGTGATGCTTGAAGAAGCTTGCGCATCGCTAACAGTGATTTCGATGTTTTCAAAGGTGCCGATATCGTTAGTGCTTGGAGTGCCAGATATTTCACCATTAATAGTATTAAAACTTGCCCAGCTTGGTAGGTTTTTAGCACTAAAACGTAAGGTGTCGCCATCCGCATCATTGGCAGTTGGAATAAATGAATAAGGTTTATTTTCTTCAGCATCAGTTGGTATGCCCGATATTACAGGAGGGTTATTAACGGGCTCATTCTCAACAACTGATACTGAAAATGTATGAACAGTCTCTAACTTACTATCACTTACTGTAAGTTTTATGTTGTTATGTAAGCCAATATTTTCATTTGCAGGCGTACCGCTCAGTGTTGAGCCTTCTTCATTAAAACTAAGCCAATTTGGTAAGTTTTCAATTTGATAAGAAAGCGGATCATTTTCCTTATCACTAATTTCAAATGAATAACTGTAAGCTTTATTAACATAAGCTTTTGTTGGTGTGCCAATGATAACCGGCGCTGTGTTATTTGCGTTAGGATTGACTACTGTAATGTCGAAAATTCCGTTATTACTGTATTCACCATCAGAGACAGTTATTTTTATATTTGAATGAAGTCCAACATGTTCAATCGTTGGTGTTCCACTAACTTCTCCGGTATTTGTATTAAAGTTTAGCCATGCTGGTGCATTGTTAATTGCCATAGCAAGCACATCATTTTGCGCATCAGTTATATTGGGTGTGTAAGTAAACTCTGTATTAATTACCGCTGTTTGATTTATGACTTGGATCTGCGGTGGGGTATTGACTGTTGAACCTTCTTTCACAGTAATGTCAAAATTAAACTCAACCTCATTTATTCCATCGTTTACTGAAATAGTGATATTTTGATATGTGCCTAAATCCTGCTGTGTGGGTGTGCCGCTAAGATGCGCATTTGTAATATCAAAATCAGTCCATCTAGGTGCATTCTCAATGGCAAAACTTAAAACATCATTCTCTTTATCAATGACTGAAGGTGAAAAACTAAAGTCTACGCCAACATATGCCGTTGGAATTTGCCCTGAAATACTTGGTGCTGTATTGGTTTCTTGTGCATTAATGACCTGTAAACTGAATGTATAAGTTGATGATGCTTTGCCATCAGAAACAATAAGATCAAAGGTGACACTGCCTAAGTCAGCTTCACTTGGAGTGCCCTGTAGTATGTTGTTACTAAGGGTTAACCAATTAGGTAAATTTTTTGCGCTTAAGCTAATAGGATCGTTATCTTTATCTTCAAGTTGAGGCGCAAATTCAAAGGCTGCACCTACATATGCATTTGCTGGCTCTCCAGATAAGGTCGGAGCGGAATTAAAAATGATATTAGTATTTTCTTCTGCGCTGTCACCACCGCCACAGCCTACTAAGGTAAAGGCTGTAAATACTAAAAATAGAGTATTAATGTAGTTCATTGTTATTGTTGTTAATTTTGCATTGATGTTGAGTATTAACTCTAACATTTAGCAATAACAAACAGAATCACTAAAAAGTCGGTAATTAGACTAATATTCAAAAAATTAGCAAAAGGTGATTGAGGTGATATTGGAAGTAGAAAGCAGGTGTTCCCAAAAGTGCGGTATCAGGTGTCAGCCCTTGAACCCTAAGGCTCAAGGCGGAGCGCAGTTAGTTACCGTAGGCTTCTCGGTACATGCCGAGCATGCGCAATAGCAATCTGAACTGAGTTCCTAAGAAAAGTTTATCGGCTCAGGGACGTAACCTTTCTCCAACACTCGAGGGAACATCTTTATTATAAGAAATATTGCCAAGATAACTAGTTAAAATCTGTGATTGTTTGATCAAGTGCAGTAAAAGTATTCAAATTGTTTTTGTTTTAAACAGTTTAGGCTAAAACAATGGCGTGAATAGGGCGTCAGTGTTAGCATTATCACTGAACTACAGCAATTTAAATAGCGCGTTATGTCACAAGATTATCAAGCAACTCAAGTTACTCTCGAAGAGAATGAATTATTTATTATGCCTAGCGAAGTGCATGGTGTAATTACCGGTTTACTCGCATGCGGTATTGATATTGAAGACAAAGAATACCTAACGATTTTAAGCGATGTGTTTAATGACTGTATTGCATTTTCAGGCGAACTAAAAACGTTGTTAGTTGGTTTTTATAGCCAAATTCGCAGCACTTTAGATAATTGCGAACTGCAATTTGAGTTATACCTTCCAGATGAAGACGAGTCACTTCACGACAGAGCAAACGCGCTAGTTTCTTGGGTGTCGGGCTTTTTATTAGGCTTTGGCCTTAAGCAAAAAGACTATGGCAAACTATCTAATGAAGTAAAAGAAGTAATTCACGATTTCACAGAAATAAATCAAATGGATACTACATTTGATGAAACGGAAGAAGACAAACAAGCATTTCATGAAGTAGTTGAGTATGTGCGCATTTCAGTACATTTATGTTTTGCTGAGCTTGGCAAGTCAGTACAACAAAACGCCGCAATTAATACCACCATTCATTAAGCAGTAGGATTTATCATGACACACTCACTTTCAATTTCTGTTGAAGAAGTAAAAGCGCGTCGCGCTAAATTATTAGAAGCAATGGAAGCTAATTCGGTTGCGATAATTCCTGCAGCTGTTGAAGTAACACGTAGTCGCGATACCGAATTTGCGTTCCGACAAGACAGTGACTTTTTCTATTTAACCCAATTTCCAGAGCCTGATGCGGTATTGGTTTTAGTTAAAGGCGAATCAACAGAATCACAATTGTTTTGCCGTGAAAAAGATAAGCTTGCAGAGATTTGGTGTGGTCGTCGCATTGGCGCAGAAAAAGCACAACAAGATTTTGGCTTTGACAGCGCGTTTACTCTAGCAGAGCTTGACGACAGCCTAGTAGAGTTAGTGTCAGGTAAGCAAACGCTTTACTACGCACAAGGCACTTACAAAGAGTTCGACGACAAAGTTTGGGCGCTTTTAAGCAAATTGCGCGGTGCACCAAAGCGTGGCTGGAAGGCGCCTACTGTAATTAAAGATATTCGCAACACATTACATGAAATGCGTTTATTTAAATCGGATGCTGAACTTGCGATTATGGCAAAAGCTGGCGAAATAAGTGCTGAAGGGCATATTCGAGCAATGAAATTTGCCAAAGCAGGGGCTACCGAATATCAATTAGAAGCTGAAATTCATCACCATTATGCAATGGCAGGTGCGCGTCACCCAGCATACGGCACAATTGTTGGCGGCGGCGATAATGCCAATATTTTGCATTACACCGAAAATAGCGATGTGTTAAACGATGGCGATTTAGTATTGATTGATTCTGGCTGCGAGTTAAATGGCTATGCTGCAGATATCACCCGCACGTTTCCAATTAACGGTAAGTTTAGTGAGGCCCAGCGCGAAGTTTATGAGCTGGTATTAAAAGCACAACTTGCCGCGCTTGAGATGGTTAAACCGGGCAATACCTTAAAACAAACGGCAGATGTTGTCGTGCGTATTCTAACCGAAGGCTTAGTTGATTTAGGCATTTTAACGGGTGATGTTGAAAGCCTGATTGCGGATGAAAAATACAAAGATTACTACATGCATGGTTTAGGTCACTGGTTAGGACTTGATGTACACGATGTAGGCGAATATAAATTAGATGATAAAGACCGTCCATTTGCATCTGGTATGGTACTGACTATTGAGCCTGGTTTATATATCGCAAAAGATAGCGATGCACCTGAAAAATACCGTGGCATTGGTATTCGTATTGAAGACGATGTTGTTGTCACAGAGCAAGGTCACCGCAATTTAACTGCAGGTGTACCAAAAGCAGTGAATGAAATAGAAGCGCTAATGGCAAACTAATTTCAGGTATTAAAACAATGTTCGATATTGTAATTGTAGGTGGTGGTTTAACAGGGGCATGTGCTGCCCTTGCTGTTAAGTTACGAAATTCATCGCTTAATGTGGCCGTGATAGAAGCATTTGCTGCCACAGATGAAGGTCAACCAAGCTTTGATGACCGCAGTATTGCGTTAGCCAGTGAATCGTTTAAATATTTATTTTCACTTGGTTTGCTTGATGCAAATAATGATTTTACTGCTGCGATAAAGGAAGTACTGGTTTCAGACCGCGGTCACTTTGGCAAGACCCAAATTCACAGTGATGATTACAGCGAACCTGCGCTTGGCTATGTTGTTGAAGTAAGGCCATGGGGTCAACAATTACATAAAAAAATGGTGGCAGAGGGCATAACACTGTTTTGTCCGGATAAGGTAAGTACTTACCAACAAAAAGCTGAGCGTATAGATTTAACGCTCGAATCTGGTGAGCAGCTGTCAGCAAAACTAATGTTAGTAGCTGATGGTGCTCATTCCAAAACATTAGCACCGCTGCATATTCATACTCACACAGATGATTACGATCAAGTAGCGCTTATAGCCAATATTGAAGTAGCTGATGGCCATCACAATAAAGCGTTTGAGCGTTTTACTGAAACGGGTCCAATGGCTCTATTACCTATGACCAAAAACCGCTTTTCATTGGTGTGGTGTGTAAAACTGGAGCAGCAAGAAGCACTTCTGGGCTTATCTAATGCTGATTTTGTTGCCCAGTTACAAGCGTCGTTTGGTTATCGTGCGGGCATATTTACTAAAGTCGGTATGCGTGCTGCTTATCCATTAAAAGTGGGTAAGCCTGAGCGTTTAATGCATCATCGCGTTGCCATTTTAGGCAATGCAGCTCATTTAGTTCACCCAATTGCTGGGCAGGGCTTTAACCTTGGTTTACGTGATGTAATCTTACTTGAGAAGTTAATTACCGAAGCCACCGCTGAGCAAAACGATATTGGTGATGTTAGTTTGCTTAATCGCTACCAAGTTGAGCGAAATCAAGATGTTGATACCGTGTTATGGTTAACTGATGCCCTTGTTAGAGGGTTTTCTAACGACAATCGCGCATTTGCATTAACGCGCAGCATTGTGTTAACCGCTATGGCAAAGTGCAAACGTTTAAAAGCGCCATTGGCAAAACAATTAATGGGGAATGTAGGCTAGTGAAACAAGTTCAAGCGATTGTTGTTGGCGGTGGCTGTATCGGTTTAAGTGCGGCATTAGGTTTAGCTAATCTTGGTAAAAAAGTTTTGTTAATTGATGCGGGAAAACCTGCAAACGTCAATAGTGATGAATTTGGCTTGCGTGTTAGTGCAATTAGCAAAGCAAGCCAAGCATTGTTTGAAGACTTAGGTATTTGGCAAGGCATTCAGGCACAAAGGTTAGCGCCTTACAGTGACATGGATGTACGTGATAAAGACTCAACTGGACGCATTCATTTTTCCAGTAACGACCTAGATTTAACAGAGCTTGGCCATATTGTTGAGAACGAAGTTATTCGTCAAGCACTGATTAATGAGTGTGAAAAAAACAGCAATCTTGAGCTGCTATTTGAAACACCTTACAGCAGTATTCACCAAACAGATCAACAAGTGCTGGTAACACTGGCATCGGGTGAGCCGGTTATGGCGGAGCTTTTGATTGCCTGTGATGGAGCAAATTCGGCGATTCGCAGCCAATTTAAAATGCCGATTACTTTTTGGGATTACGACCATCATGCGGTAGTGGCGACGATTAAAAGCCAAGCTGCTCATGCAAATACGGCGCGTCAGGTATTTTTACCAACAGGGCCATTAGCATTTTTACCATTACCAGAGCCAAATACTCATTCAATTGTGTGGTCAACTTCACCAGAGCAAGCAAAACAACTGCTAGCAATGGAAGAAGCTGAATTTAATAAAGCACTAACCGCAGCGTTTGATAGTGAACTCGGTTTATGCGCTGTGAAAAGTCAGCGTTTAAGCTTCCCACTTAAAATGCGATATGCGCGAAAGTGGGTAGAAAATCGTGTAATTTTAATGGGCGATGCTGCACACACTATTCATCCGCTTGCTGGCCTTGGCATGAACTTAGGCTTAAAAGATGTGGCGAAGCTATTAGAGCTGATTGCCGATGAAACGGGCAGCAGTTTTGCGGATGCGAAATCACTTCGTCAATACGAAATGGCGCGAAAAGCCGATGCACAAACGCATATTGCGATGATGCAAGGGTTAAAAGAGTTATTTGAAGGCAGTAACCCAATTAAAAAACTAATTCGCGGCATTGGGCTAAACTTGGTCGATGCAGCAAAACCCATCAAGCATTTGTTTGCTGAAAAAGCATTACAGTAAAGTTATTTGGCGCGTTTAGCGCCAAATTTTTATTTGTACTTTTAAATGATGACTAATACTTCTCCCCTTTTAAGCCCAGCGCAAGCGTATCAAGCTGCACTTGAAAATGGCTTTGTCTCTGATAGCGCGCAAGCTCAAGCAGTGGCTGCGCTGCAAAATTGTTATTTAGCATTAGAAAGCAAACAAACGAGTGTGCAAGGGGTTTATCTATATGGCCCGGTAGGGCGCGGTAAAACGTGGTTGATGGATAGCTTTTATAACAGCCTAACCGTACCTGCTAAACGGCAGCACTTTCATCATTTTATGCGCTGGGTACATCAGCGTTTGTTTCAATTAACTGGCCGTGAAAATCCGCTCAATTTATTGGCAAGTGAACTGGCAAAGGATGTTGATGTACTCTGTTTTGATGAGTTTTTTGTTAGTGACATTGGCGATGCGATTTTATTAAGTGGGCTGGTACAGGCGTTTTTCGACCAAGGCTTAGTGCTAGTGGCAACGTCAAATCAACACCCTGACAAACTTTATGAAAATGGTTTTAATCGCGACAGGCTGCTTCCTGCAATTGAAGCGTTGAAACACCATATGCAGGTACTGAGTGTTGATGGCGGGCAAGACCACCGTTTACACCCAGGGGACAGCCAAAAGCGCTACTGGGTGAAGCAAAGCGATACGTTAACTCAGCAATTTAACTTGCTTGCCAAAACGCACAATCAAACATGTTTTTCGGATGAATCAATAGAAATTGGGCATCTAAAAATAGATGTCATTAACCAAAGTAAACATCTACTCTTTTGCCACTATAACGCGATATGCGAACAGCCTTTGGCGGCTGTCGACTTTATTTCATTGTGCGATACTTACAAAGCGATTTTTCTTGAAGGTGTGCCGCAGCTATCGTGTGATTCAGTTGCAACGCATATCGCCCGTGGTACCGAAGATGGCGTAGAGCGTGTCGCCGCGGGAGATCGTACTTTGCCTCAGTTATCACGTAAAGATGATGGTGTACGCCGTTTTATTGCCTTAGTAGATGAATGTTATGACCGCTCAATTCCGCTTTACATAAATGCAGATGTACCATTGCATCAGCTTTACACACAAGGCATATTAGAATTTGCATTTAGGCGAACACTAAGTCGCTTAAATGAAATGCAATTAGCACGCTTTCAGGCTGAAGGGCTTAGTAAAGAGTGACTAAGTCATACAGATTGTTGAAAATTCTGAGTTTTGTCTGCGCAAGATCAAGCAATTTTACAAAGCTTATCTATACTGTGTAACGGAACAAATAATAAAAAAGGAAACACAATGAGCTTAGGTACCGAACAAATCACCGATTTAGAGTTGCTGCTAAAATTTCCAACCTCCAGTGCGATGCAAGGATTAAAAATTCATCATGATGCGCCAGCAAGTGTACAAGCATCGGCCAAGCGTTTATTTGAACGCGGAATTATTGATCAAGTTGATGGTGGCTACTTAACGGAGCTTGGCCATGAACTACAGCAACACGCCCTGCATTTAAGTAACGCACTGAAATAATCCCTGTCATTTAGTGCTGCTAAATTAAAAGTCCAAAACCTGCCTAGATTGGTGTAATCTAGGTAGGCTACTAAATATAAGGACTTTCATGTTTACTCTCAAAAACTCATTTTTATCACTTTGTTTTGTAACGAGCTTTGCATCTTATAGTGCTATTTATAAATGCGAAATTGATGGCGTACTCACCTTTAGTGATCAGCCATGTAGTGATAAGTATGAAAAAATTGAAGTAAACCCACAGGTTATCAAAAAACGTCCAAACGCTAACGCAAAGCCAAATACTGATTCAACTGATACTTATGTTAAGTCACGTCAATTAAAGCGCGAAATTGAACAAGTAAAAGCCCGTATTAAAAAACTGCAAAAAGACATGGATGTAGAAATTAGTGCGGTTAAGAATATGACAGTTCGCACTGCTAATAACCTCTACGGTGCGTCTCGATCTGAAGCGCTAGCACTTGAAATGAACGCCATTACTGAGCGTTACCGCGGGCTAATTGACGTTGAACAAAGCAACTTAGCGCGTTTACAAAATGAATTAAATAAACTGAATAACAGTAGCGCAACTAACCAAGGCGATGGCAATTCGCACACACAAGAACTCAACCGTATAGGCAGCTATGTAGATATGCAAAAGGTTGAAAGGCAAATTGCGAATAATGATGCGCAAATTAAGCGCTTGCAGCGTGAAATGAATGAGGAAGTTGCGGCATTAAAGAAACAGTCGGGCAATGCTAATACCAATCTAGCTGGAGCAAAACTGCAACAATCTCTTGCACAAGAAATGGCAGCGGTAAGCAAACAATATCAAATCAAAATTAATGCATTGCAAAAAGAGTCAGAAATTTTACGCTCACAAAAAGCAAAATCATCAGCACTAAAAGAGCCAGCTTACAATGGTGAGGGCTATTAAGGTTATATTGCCAAGATCATAGGCACAAAACTATTGTTTACTTTCATGAGCCTCTATTTTTTGCCAGAGGCTTTCTGCATCTGCTGTTAACATTGAATAGGTTTTGATATCGCCATTTCGCTGGGCATGCATGGCTTTTTCTAACAATTTAAAATAATCCTTTTTCATTTTTTTTACTGGGTTTGGTTTTAAAAAACTAAACATTGAGAATCCTTTGAAGTGTTTAGTTAGCTAAACGTAATAAGCTTATAAGTGGATCACGCAAATGCTTAATAAGGTACTCTCAAAGTTAGTCACTGTTTTAAAAATAAAAAAAAGCCTGTGTTTCCACAGGCTTTTTGTTGGGTGCCAAAATATAAACGAGGTTATCCACCTAGCTTATGTTTATACGTCCACAAATGCAGCATTTCGAGCGCAATGGTGGCGCCTGCAAGTGCAGTAATTTCGCTGTTATCGTAAGCTGGAGCAACTTCTACCACATCCATTCCTACAATATTCAGCCCTTTTAATTCGCGAAGAATATTGAGCGCTTTGTCGGTGGTTAAGCCACCACAAACCGGTGTGCCAGTACCTGGCGCAAACGCAGGGTCAAGGGCGTCAATATCAAAGGTTAAATACACAGGTAACTCACCCACTGAGTGTTTAATCATCTCGGCAATAGTGTGCGCTGAAAGGGCATTGCTCTCAGCGCCATCAATCACTTTAAAGCCATGCTCAGCTTGGGTGTAATTAGTGCGAATACCCACTTGTACCGAACTGTTTTTGTCGATGAGTCCTTCATTTGGCGCATGGTAAAACATAGTGCCATGATCATACTGACTGCCATTAGCATAAGTGTCAGTGTGCGCATCAAAATGCACTAACGCCATTTTGCCAAAACGTTTTGCATGGGCGCGCAACAGCGGCAAAGTAACAAAGTGATCGCCACCGAAACTTAAAAGGCTTTTACCTTGTTCTAAAAGTTGTGATGCTGCATCTTCAACTTGCTGTGTAAAACCTTCGCTATCGCCCGGTGCAAACACCAAGTCGCCTGCATCAATTACTGCGCAATGATCGTTTAGTGTAAATGGCCAAGGGTAACGGGTTTCTTCCCATGCAAGGTTAACAGATGCGCGGCGCATCGCATCTGGGCCCATGCGGGCACCAGAGCGACCAGAAGTTGCCATATCAAATGGCAAACCAAGCACAACCACATCAGCATCACTTGATGTTGGGTCGTTAACTAATGGCTGGCGCATAAACGTTGCGCCGTTGCCAAATAGCATGCCGTTGTGTTTTTCAAAAACTTTAACCATAGGTTAAATATCTTCCAAATAAGTGTAGCCTTTTAAACCTGCATCTAGCTCAGCGAGTACTTCACTGCGCTCATGCTCTGGTAATTTGCTATTAGCTAATTGAGCAAATGCGTGTCTGAATTCTTCGGCATCTAGGTGCACATAACGAAGCATATCTTCTACGCTGTCGCCTTCGTTAATTTCAACAATTTCGCTGTTGCCATCTTCATCCACATTAACTACTACACTGTGAGTGTCACCAAATAGGTTGTGCATATCACCTAAAATTTCTTGATAAGCACCCACTAAGAAAAAGCCTAACAAGTAAGGTGAGTCGGCCTGCCAATTTGGCACTGGCAAGGTGGTTTCTATGCCTTGGCCATCTACGTACTGGTCGATTGTGCCATCTGAGTCACAGGTAATATCAAGTAGCACTGCACGGCGATCTGGCATGGTTTCTAAACCAGAAAGCGGCAACACTGGAAACACTTGATCAATACCCCATGCATCCGGCAGCGATTGAAACAGCGAAAAATTAACAAAGAATTTATCCGCTAATCGCTCGTTTAACTCGTCCATAATTGGCCGATGAAAACGGTTTTTGCTATCCATTAACTGCTGTAGCTCGTAGTTAATACGCAGTGTAATTTGCTCTGCCCATGCGCGTTGCTCAAGGCTTAAAAGCCCCATTGCAAACTGGCTGTGCACTTCGGCTAGGTCGTTAATGCAATCGTGATAAATCTCAATTAACGCTCTGTCATCAACACGGTTATTAAGTTGTAACCACGAACGCCACATGTTTTGTAAAAGTAGTGGTGCATCGTTCTCAAGCGCTGGCAATTCTTCTACCTGATACGATTCAGTGCCAATCACATTGGTAATAAGTACCGCGTGATGCGCTGTTAACGCACGGCCTGACTCTGAAATAATCATCGGCATTGGTTGTTCATACTGCTTACACATGTCGCCAATGGTGTAGACGATGTTATTCGCATATTCAGCAAGCGAGTAATTCATAGAATTGCTCGATTGGCTGCGCGTGCCATCGTAATCAATGGCTAAACCACCACCCACATCCATACAGGCTAAATTTGCACCTAAACGGCGTAATTCACAGTAAAAACGTGCTGCTTCACTTACACCTGTGCGCACATCGCGAATGTTCGCCATTTGTGAGCCTAAGTGAAAGTGAACAAGTTGTAGTGCGCTTTCCATTTTGTGCGATTTAAGCTCAGCTAATACGCTTAATACTTGTGATGCAGATAAACCAAACTTTGATTTTTCTCCACCGCTTGCTTGCCACTTGCCTTTACCTTGCGATGCTAAACGTACGCGCACACCTAAGCGTGGGCTTACGCCAAGTTTGTGTGCTTCTTCAAGCACCATTTCAAGTTCAGAACGTTTCTCAAGCACAATATTAACTTTGTGACCAAGCTTTTCGCCGATAAGTGCTAAGCGAATATACTCGCGGTCTTTATAGCCGTTACACACAATCACAGAGCTGACTTTTTGTGCCATCGCAAGTACTGCAAGCAGCTCTGCTTTGCTACCTGCTTCTAAACCTAATTGCTTTACCGATTGGCTAGCTTGGCTTGCTAAAATTTCTTCCACCACTTCGCGTTGTTGGTTTACTTTAATTGGATAAACCAGCAAGTAGTTGTTGCTGTAATCATAGCTTTCAATAGCCGCGTTAAACGCATTGCATAAGCTATGTACGCGGTGGTGTAAAATTTGCGGAAATCGCACAAGCGCTGGTAACGATAACCCTTGCTGTTGAATTTGTTCGGCAATTTTAGACAAACTTACTGCATGCGTTGGCTTCGCCATATTTGGTGACACAGTAATTTCACCTTGATCATTAATGCCATAATAACCTTGGCTCCAATGAGGTACATTGTAGCTTGCACGAACATGTTCAATTGCAGTGGTTTCTTTCATTTTTACCCTTAAAAAATAAATCGGTCATAAGACCAAAAAGTGCGCGCATTTAAAGGGAATAGGGGGGGGAAGTCCAACATAAAATTTTTGTCGTATCGACAAGAATATTATTGGCAAAATTCATCCAAAATTAATTTATATTTAGGCTGTTACACGCTATAAACCCAATTGAAAAATATTGCCGATTTACGTATTGGTAATTGTGAAATACGCTTCATTGGAGCAACTTAATGAGTGACACAGTCACAAAAGATCATCGCCTTATTATCAGCTTTTTAGGCCATTCAATTAATAAAGAAAAAGCAGATATAAAGCTCAATAAACAGCTTGGGGCTATAAAAATACGTGATGCTTATGGTGTCTGCATAAATAGCAAACAAGCCTGGCTTTTTGATTATGCGGTGTTGGTATGTTGGGACTTTAATCAGGCAGAGCTTGAACAACTGATCGCGCAAATTGATGAGCTTATCATCTCACCTGAAAAACGCCCGAGCATCGATCACTATATTTACCGCGAAGGCGAATATGGTGATTTTAATATCAAAAATGATTGTCTATTTTTAGATAACTCAGATGACATGACCAAGTTGGCGCTTAGCCATGCGCTAGCACAGTCGACGAAGCTTGAGTTTTTTGAAGAGCAAGCTCAAGCGGTAATTAGCGAAAATGCATATTTATCTCAGCTGCTTGCGCAAACTGGCAAGGTGCCTTTAACACGAAAAGCATTAGCAAAGTTACGTGGTACCTTGTTTAAAACCAGCACCGATATCAATTTGCACTTTAACTTGCTCGATACTCCCGAGTTCTTTTGGGATAACCCAAATTTAGAAGGGGTTTATCAGCAGCTCAGCAAATATTTAGATTTATTGCCACGTATACATATTTTGCAAAAGAAGCTCGACACCATTCACAACTTAGTAGACATGCTAAGTACCGAGCAAAACCACAAGCACTCTGCGTTTTTAGAGTGGGTGATTATTATTTTAATTGCCGTCGATATCGCGATTTATTTCTTTTAAGCCTGTGCTTAAATTTTAAAAGCAACAAAAAGCCTGTGTATCTCACAGGCTTTTTTTTGAATAAATTAGATGAGTAAAGCAAGCCGCACTAAATTCACAAAGAATAAAATATGACTTTAATTCCCACTAAGAAATTTAAAATGTGGTGGTACATCCAATGGTACAAAAATATAGTTGATTACTTTCTTCAGGTATTTCAATTATTGGGTTTTATACCAGTCTTAGTAAGTCCGAGATAATAGACAGCGCTTGATTAATAAAATGATAATAAGGCAGTTTTTATGTGTTTATTTTATTGGTCTATGGCCAATTACATTCTATATCTAGTACCCGCTCTTATTCATTTTGGTAGTACTACTTAATGTACTACTTTATATCTTGATTGTAATTGTCCTTTAAAAATCTAAGTTATTGATATTTCATATCTGTGCCGAATTTTAGGCAAAAGAAAAGCCGCTAAAAAGCGGCTTTGTCTGTGCTATTGGTGGAGCTGGGGGGATTTGAACCCCCGTCCGAAAAGCGTCGACCTTCGGTCCTACATGTTTAGTATCGTCTTTTGGTTAACCTTTAAATCTCGGACGAACACGATAAGTAAAGGCGAGGCCGCTTCAATTTAGCCCTTCAACCCCGGCCAGGGTTTCCGTAGCGATCTTATGTAAGGGTGACACTCCAAAATCCAGTCCATAAGAATACTTGGAAGGAGCGCTAGCGGCCTAAGCTGCTAGAGCGTAAGAATCGTCGTTTGCGATTACTTTAAATACGGCTTTTTTACGAGGCCAGCCGCACCTCGACATGCACCTTAGGCTTCATGAATCCCGTCGAATCCTAATCAGCCCCTGAATTTGTTTCATCTGAATCATACTCAGTTGGCACGATTATAACGCTTAGTTTTTATGTTAAACAAGGGCAAAGCACAATTAACTGTATTTAAATGGTTTAATCGCTTTAAATTTAAACTAATGTTGATTTGAAAGTGAGTTGGCAGGGATTGTTTGCTTGTTAATATTGCTCGGCGCTATACAATGCAGCTGATTGAAATAATGGAGGTTTTCAATGAGTATCAGTAAAACAATAATAATATGTTTGATGTGTATAGCGATGAATGCGGTTGCACAGAGTAAAGTAGCGCTGTCGATTAATGTTGAAAAACAGATTGGTAGCAACGTGTGGCAAGTAAGTTATCAATTGCCCAAATTTACTCAAACGTTAGATTTTTCTCACTTACCACCTCATTTCCTGACTAACCATTTTGCGCTTAAAGGCAAAGCGGTGGTTAAAGATGACAGCACAATTCAGCTAACTAATCCTAATGACATTTTAATGCTTGAAGCTTCCGATGGTTTTGATGTGAGTGAACTTAGATTTAATGCGCCGTTTATTAACTTTTCTAACAACGGCGCGTTTTATGCTGACTATTTTGTGCCACATTCATTGAAAGTAGCGGACGAATTACTAACACGCGATGCGCTAAGTGTGACATTTTATATAACAACAAAGATGAAAAATGAGCAAAATCAGCGAACGCGCACCATTAACAACGTATCGTCGTTAAATTTAGCGCAGTTTGTTAGTCTAACTTTACCGTCTAATGCCTCTAATCATGGTGTTTCTTTCGTTATTGAGCCAAATTTGCCAAATGAGTTTAAAGTGCAGCTTGAGCAAAATAGCACTAAATTTATGAATTATTTTAGCCAACAGTTTAATTCCCCTTTAAACCGCGACGTTACATTTTTGATTAACGCTAATAGCAATGCGCCATACATTGGTTTTTTGGGTAGCGCACTATCCAACCAAGTTATGTTTGAGATATCAGGGCAAGATGCAGTGCAGCACCCGAGTAAATACCAACGAACAATTTATTTAACCCTAGCACATGAAGCGTTACACCTTTGGAATGCACATTTTTGGCAACCATCAGATGGTACACCGATTTGGCTGTACGAAGGCTCAGCTGACTTTTTTGCCTATCGCGCAATGGTGCATTCAGGCTTAATGCCACAATCGCATTTTGAGTATTTTTTACAGCAGCAACAAAAAGAGTGTTTAGAAGGGGTTAAACAAACTGCGCTTTCACATCTGGAGTCAACGCCATCAATTGGTGCAAGTTATCCTTGTGGTCGGGTATTTTTTGAAGTGTTAGCTAACGCGTTGAATAAAAGTGCTTTTGAGCTTTGGCTTGAAATTATGAACGTAAGCGAAGGGCAAAGTTATTCGGTAGAAGATGTGTATGTGTTTATTGAAAGAGCCGAATTATCTGACTCGTTAAAACACGCGTTACAAGACATCTTATTTAACAATGAAAAAGCACATGACACGCTGAAAAGCATTATTTCAGCGCAATCGAAGAACTAAACGTGTCACTTAGCACGCGCAGCCAAAATCTGTTTAGTGCATAAATCCATGTATTAAAAGTAACGTTGGTAATAAACCCCGCCGTTACTCGTCTACTTGCTCAGAATCGTTTGGCATTGGCCAGCCGCCTAAGGCTTGCCATTTATTCACAATGTAACAGTAAAGTTCGGCGGTGCGTTCGGTGTCGTACAGTGCGCTATGGGCTTGGCTGTTATCGAACTCAATTCCTGCGGCGCGACATGCTTTTGCAAGTACTGTTTGACCAACTGCTAAGCCAGCTAGGGTGGTTGTATCAAAACTTACGAATGGGTGAAATGGCGTGCGCTTAATACTATTGCGTTCAATTGCGGCATTCAAAAAGCCGTGATCAAAGGCCGCATTATGCGCTACTACAACGCTGCGCTGACAACCTGCTGCTTTTTGTGCTTTGCGCACAGCTTTACAGATTTCTTTTATTGCTTCGTCTTCTTTTACCGCGCCTCGCAGGGGGGAAAATGGGTCGATACCATTAAACTCAATAGCTGATTGCTCAATATTGGCACCCTCAAACGGTTCAACGTGAAAGTGAAGTGTTTTGTCGATGCTTAGTTCACCTTGGTCGTCCATTTTTAATAGGCTGACAGCAATTTCTAATAATGCATCGGTTTTATTATTAAAGCCTGCCGTCTCAACGTCGATAACTACAGGAAAGAAACCGCGAAAACGCTTGGCAAATAAAGTTGTTGGTGCTTCAGCTTGAGACATATACTTACTTTCAGTGCTTAATAAGGCCGCGTATTATGGCAAAATTAGGTTGATACTGACCAGTAAAATTTTATGAACTAACACTGCATTTAGGTATAATTTTTGCTTTATTTTTATTAGCTGCAGCTTGTTACAGCAGTTATTGTTTTTAACCATGCGTTTATGAAATTTAGGAGACCTAAGTGCAATTTAAAAAAATAGTGCAGTGCTTGTGCGTTGGTCTTGCGTTAAGTGCCGTTTTTTCTTTACAGGCTGCGCTTCGCAGTTATGGTGCTGTTGAAAGTAATGCTAAATGGAATACGCCAGATAGCTCACGTTTAAGTTGTCAGTTAGAGCATGATATCCCGCGCTTTGGTAAAGCCAAATTTTTGTCGACTGCGAGTAAAGACAAACCGCTTCATTTCACACTAGATATGTTGATAAAGCCAGAAGGGTATGATGTTGCCGATGTACTATCGGTGCCACCTGTTTGGAAAGCGGGTAACCCAGCGCGCAGTTTATTTGACGCTAATTTGTTAAAGCAATTTGATACAGAGCTGGATTCAAAAGCCTCTTGGTTGTTATTGACTGAGCTAGAAAAGGGCAATGTGCCAACATTTTATTACCAAGATTGGCACAATAGCCAAGATAAAATAAAAGTAGAGTTGTCTTCAGTTAATTTTCGTAACCAGTATTTAAGCTTTTTAGAGTGTCGAGATGCTTTATTGCCATTTAGCTTTGATGATATTGCTTACACTGTGATGCGTTATGAGTCTAACAGCAGTGAACTTACGCGAGATTCAAAAAAACGCTTAGAAAAAATTGGATTATATTTGGAGAACGATCCTACTATTGATTCGGTGTTGATCACTGCTTATACCGATTCGTATGGTGGCCGTTATATTAACCAACAACTGTCAGAAAAACGTGCGGAAGCGATAAAAACGTATATGACAGAAAAAGGCATAGATGCTGAAAAGATTATGACGCAAGGGTTTGGTGAAAGACGCCATGTAGCAACCAATAATACAATTATTGGCCGTGGTAAAAACCGCCGCGTTGTGATTCAAATTGAAAAAGTATAGTAAGAGCTTTGCTTATCTAAATTACTAAAATCTTTAATGATGACGGAATTATTCCGTCATCATTATGCTGATTTCACACCAGCCTTCTTGCTGATAAAACCCAATTTTTACCTTTTTGCCTGCCACATTATAAAAGTATGTGTAACGTCCAATATCTTCAGTTACTATTTGCGGCTCACCTAACTTATCACGGTAAAACTGCATTACAGTTTCTAAATCTTGTTTAACAAAACCACTAATGATCATTGGGTAATCATCTTCAAGAGCCATACGCACTTGAAAGTCATTGGGAAGGGGTACGTCGTCAATATTTGCTTGCGCCACATGACTTAGGCTCATTAAAACGCTAAGTGCGATACTGCAACATAACTTCTTCATTTAAGAACTCCTGATCACCCGTATTGGGCTAACTTTCTAATAATGTTAAGGATAGTCTAACGAAATCAGATGAGGTAACAATTCCTTGCAACTGATTTTTGTCATCTACAACAGGCAAACAGCCGTGCCGATTATTTAAGAAAAAACGCGCTGCCTCGGTTAATGGCATGGTTTCGTTGGCAAACACCACGTCTTTATCAACGAGCTCTGAAACAGGCACTTGTTTTTCCCTTCTTTGTAACGCATTTACACCATATTTGTCTAGTAAATACATGGTTTTAGCCAGAACACTTTTTTGCGTAACCATTCCAAAAAAACAGCCATTATCTAATACAGGTATATGGCGAATGTTATGTTCTTTCATCATTTGATGAACTTCCATCATGGTATTCTCAAGCTCAATTGAAAGTACGTTGCGGGTCATTAAATCTGCAATTGTTTTTGTCATGGTATTCAACTTTTAAGAATTCAATACTGTTAGTTTAGCGCGTATCTAATAACTCGCTTTGCGCTAGGGCAATGAATGTTTTATTTATTGTTGTTTTTAACGCAATGCCACTTTTCATGTGCAAACTTAACTCGTTTGAGATGTGAAATTGGCAATAACCCCATGCCATTTTATTATTTTTTTATTTGTAACTAATTGAAATATATCAACTAACAAAAAAAGTGCTGATCTGCCCCTATATTCAGAACAAAAGTTAATATATTGTATACAGTATATTGAATTCATGTTTTGTGATTTCAATATATCGTTTAGCAACGAAACTCGATACAAATTTATCGAACATTATGACAACAACAATTGGAAAAATAACAAATGAAACTTACTAAATTGGCGTTAGTGCTTGCCACATTAAGTTGTGGGCAAACTGCGTTTGCTGCAAGCGCGCCTATTTCACAAAACCAACCTAAGGTTCACCATCACGGCGTTGAATTTAAGCGCATGGATAATGCGCCAACAGCAGTAACTACACAGCAATTAAATCAGCCGTTTGAACATGCTAAACATGATTTGCACACTGTAAATTTAAAAAATATGCAACAAGCTCTGGCTGTAACGTGTAATGTGAATGCACTTGCAACCAGTAACTCAACACAGCTTATTAGCGAAATTAAATCGCAAGGTACAAACTGTGTTAATGAATTGTTTGGTGCAACAAGCGATATTCAAAAAGCAGCGTATGATTCGAATAATATGTATGCGGTTGCAAATCATGTTAAAGGGCTAGCTCAAAATTACCAAGGTGGCGGTGATAATGACATTGAAGCATTATTCCTATACTTACGCGCTGGTTATTATGTGGAGTTTTATAACGACCAAGTAACGTTTGCATCTTGGGTAAAGCCAGCTGTTAAAGGCGCTATTGATGCGTTTGTAAATAACAGTCATTTTTATGACGATAACGATGCGCACGGTAAAACACTTTCTGAAGTATTAATCACAATGGACAGCTCTGAGCAGCAAGATGTGTATCTGCCAGTCGTTGTTGAGTGGTTAAACCGCTGGAATGCAAGTTATGCCGCTAAGTGGAATATGCGCGGTGCGGTAAATGGTGTATTTACGATTTTATTCCGTGGTCAGTGGAATACCGAATTTAAAAATAAAATTGGCTCTGCGACTGATTTAGTAAGTGCGCTTGCAAAATTTACCACAAGTACTTACATGATTGATTCAGACGCTGAATTTATGATTGCTAATGCAGCGCGTGAATTAGGTCGCTTAAAACAGTATCCAGGTACTATTCAAACTGGTGTTGATGCAGCATTAAATCGTATTTTTGCTGATTATCAAATGTATGGTTATGGCGATTCAGTGTGGTTAGGTGCTGCCGATACTGCAGGTTACTATGGTAGCTGCGATACCTACAATATTTGTGGTTTTGAGCAGCAGCTTGAGTCACAAGTACTTTCTCAAACTTACACTTGTAGTAGCACAATTAAAATTCGCTCGCAAAATATGACGAGCGCGCAGCATCAAGCAGCGTGTAGCAAAATGGGCTACGAAGAAACGTATTTCCACGGTCAATTACAAACTAACAACACGCCTGTTGCAGATGATGTTAATAGTCAATTACAAGTAAATATTTTTGACTCAAGCGATGATTACGGCAAATACGCAGGTGTTATTTTTGGTATTGATACTAATAACGGTGGTATGTACTTAGAAGGCAACCCATCAAATCCGGGTAATATTCCAAACTTTGTTGCCCATGAAGCAAGCTATGCAAATGCTGACCACTTTGTATGGAACTTAGAGCATGAGTATGTGCATTACTTAGATGGTCGTTTTGATCTTTACGGTGGCTTTAATGCGCCAACTGAAGCAATTGTTTGGTGGAGCGAAGGTGTTGCTGAATACATTGCAAAAGAAAATGATAACCAAGCTGCTATCGACACGATTAAAGATGGCTCAACTTTCAGCTTAGGCACGGTTTTTGAAACAACCTATGATGGTTTTGACCAAGATCGTATTTACCGTTGGGGTTATTTAGCGGTTCGCTTTATGTTTGAAAATCATCGCGATGAGTTAAACCTGATGCTTGCATCTACTCGTGCGGGTGATTGGGCTGCATATAAAGCACGAGTAAATACTTGGGCTGCAAACTACGGTAATGAATTTACGCAGTGGACTCAGGCACTTGCTAATGGTGATACTAATCCGCCACAAAATAAAGCCCCAGTTGCAATGATTAATGGCCCTTATAGTGCTGCTGAAGGTGAATTGATCTCATTCTCGAGTAATGGCTCATATGATAATGAATCAACGATTGCATCATACAGCTGGAATTTTGGTGATGGTACTACAAGCTCAGAAGCAAATCCTACGCACAGTTATACAACTGCAGGTGAATATGCGGTTACCTTGACTGTAACTGATCCAGAAGGGCTGAGTGCAAGCGAGGCAACTACTGCAACGGTAACAGGTAGCGAGCCGCCAGTGGGTAATGAGTTACAAAACGGTGTAGCATAGCAAGTGACTGGTAACACAGGTGATGAAAAACGCTTTGTTGTAAATGTACCAGCAAATGCAAGTGACCTTGAGATCACCCTAAATGGTGGTTCTGGCGATGGTGATTTATACGTTAAGTTTGGCGATGCGCCTACGCTTACAAGCTATGACTGTCGTCCATATGTAGGTGGTAATAGCGAGCGCTGTACTATCGAAAAACCACAAGCGGGCACATACCATGTAATGGTGTATGGCTATGCTAATTTCGATACACAAGTAAAAGCGAATTACACTGTTCAATCAGGTGGTAACTTCAATGTGCCTAACGCATGTGCGACGGAAGGTCCTAGCGGTGGTGGTCGTTTATACGATGGTGATGTGATGTGTCTTGCCGAGCAAGAACCAATTTGGTTAAGCATTGCTGATGTAAGCGGTGCAACAAGTGTGGCAATTACAACATCAAATGGTTCAGGCGATATTAACCTTGAATACCGTAATGGCGGTTGGCCTAGTGCTGCCAATGTAGATGCATCATCACAAAATGTGGGCAATGGCGAATGTATCTATATTACTAATCAAAGCGAATACTGGGGCTATGTAAAAGTGTCAGGTACTGCCAATGGTGCATCAATCGTTGTTGACTTTAATACACCAGGTTGTCGTTAATTTCTAGGAAGTTAATGATTATCTAATTGCTCATTCAATATATAATGAGTATTTAATTAGGTAAATCCAATAGCCGCATCTCCTAGCAAGGTGCGGCTATTTTTTTAGCGTTTATTGCGTTTTAAGTCGCGAATAATAAAGCGGTTAGGGTGGAGCATTTCACTGATATGTGTTGGCACAGGTAATGGCTCATCACAGAGTTCAGCCACTAACATTTCCGCGGCAAGAGGCGCGGTACATAAACCACGGGCACCTAAGCCAGAGAATACATAAAGACCTTGATGTGGGTTAACTGAATTACCAAAATCATAGTGCTGACCTTTTCTTAGCGGCGCAAAATTATCTAAAAGTGTTTCCTCACAAACAGCTTCACCCACAATCGGCTGATGATCTGGTGTGGTACAGCGAATGGCAGCTTTTGCATCGAGCATTGAATCAGTTGTAATACCTAATTGCTCAGGGTAAAACGATGTGAGTTGTTTTAGGTTGATAAAGTTATCTTCTTCGCTTATTTCACGGCACATACTTTGTTTTTCAAATGTCGCGCCCATGCAATGGGTGTTATCGAGCTGCGGTGTAAAATATCCTTTATGACACAATACGGTTTTAAGTTGTTTAGATGATTCATTTGTCGCAACGCGGGTTACTTGGCCGCGCACAGGGTTAAATGGCAGAGATTGCATTTGTGAAAAACGCGTTGTTAATTCACCACAAGTGATAATTACATGGCTAAATTCGCCCAGTGAACACTGATTTTCATCATGTAATTGATAACCGGTTTGTGTTTTTACAATGTTACATACTTCGCTATTAAAATGCACTTTATATGGAGCCTTGCTTTGACTTGCAGCGAAAAGTGCATTTACCAATGCAGGGGGATTAACCCAACCTGCCGGTTCAATAAATAAGCCTGAGTAGTTAGCTTTTATACCTGCAATTTGATTTGCTTCATCAGCGTTTACACTGCGGATAAGCGATGTTGGCCAATTACCTTTTTCTGCAAGGCGGGTTTGAATTTCAACTTTGCTGTCAGTAACGCCATGCAATAAAACGCCGCACCAATCATGGGGGTAGTGAAAGCCATCATCATCAATTTGCTGATAAAGCCTTTTTGCAAAATAAAAACTATGGGCAAAAAATTCACTGCTACTGTTAAAGTCGGCCTGCAGATTTGGATATACCGCGCCTTGATGGTTATGGGATGCGCCTTGTGCAAACGTATCGTCTTTACAAAAAATTTCAGTAGTTATACCGCGCTTTGAAAAACTATAGGCAAGAGTTGCCGATGCAATGCCACCTCCAATAATGGCTACTTTAGTAAGTTGTTGTGGCTCACGTTTATAATACGCAGGCTGGGTGGTATTGTGATTAGCAGTGTCTAAAGTTCCGACAACCATTTCGCGTTTACGGCCGTATCCCTTTACTTTTTTGGTAGTAAAACCTGCATCACTTAGACCTCGGCGCACAAAACCTGCGGCGGTAAAGGTTGCAAATGTACAGTTTTCTCGGCCTAAATTAGCCATGCCATCAAAAAGTGATTGTTGCCACATATCCGGGTTTTTACTTGGCGCAAATCCATCGAGATACCACGCATCAACAATGCCAGATTCACTGTAGCAAAGTTGCGGCAGCGTATCTTGAATATCACCAAACCATAAATCTAAAATAACGCGCCCTTGCTCAAACTCTAAGCGGTGGCAACCTGCCATGGCAACAGGGTATTTTGCAATCAGTTGTTCGCTTAAATCTGTAAGCTCAGGCCAGGCTGCAAGCGCCTGCTTTAACGATGCTTGTTCTAAAGGGAATTTTTCAAAGCTAATAAAGTGAAGTTGTTCAACAGATTTATCGTCATCTTGATTAAAACGCTGCCACGTATTTAAAAAATTAAGGCCTGTGCCAAACCCTGTTTCAGCAATAACAAAGTGCCTTCTTGGGTGATTTTGCCAACGCGCAGCAATATTGTTTTGCTGAAAAAATACGTAATCTGACTCTAATAAGCCGTTATCGTTTGAAAAGTACACATCATCAAAGTCTTGTGCGACCGGTGTGCCTGATTCATTAAACTCAATTTTTGCGTGGCGGATCATAATTATTTAAAACAAACTTAACGTGGCGCTATTGTACGAGATATAAGGGGGCGGTAAAACTTGATTTAGAACAAATTAAGCTTATAAATTTGGCAGTTAAGGTTAAAATACTGTAAATTCGAAACACGTGTACGCTGAGATTAGACCAGTTTTTTGTAAATAACACGTAGAATAGAGCACAATTTACTTTGTAGAAAAGGTTTATCCATGAAAAGAGCCGTAATTACGGGTATCGGTATTGTTTCAAGTATCGGTAATAATCAAGAAGAAGTACTTGAATCATTAAAAGCAGGCCGTTCAGGCATTACATTCAACCAAGAATTTGCAGACCTAAAATTACGTTCAAACGTATGTGGTAGCATTGACCTAGATCCAAAAGAGCACGTAGACCGCAAAGCAATGCGTTTTATGGGTGATGCAGCAGCATACTCATATATTTCAATGCAACAGGCGATTGATGATTCAGGTCTGTCTGAAGATCAAGTGTCTAACCCACGTACAGGTATTATTGTTGGCTCTGGTGGTGGTTCATCTAAAAACCAAGTTGAAGCAGCTGACATTCTTCGTGAAAAAGGAGTTAAGCGCGTAGGTCCATATATGGTTCCTCGTACTATGGCCTCAACGACGTCTGCATGTTTAGCAACACCATTCAAAATTAAAGGTGTTAACTACTCAATCAGTTCAGCATGTGCTACATCTGCTCACTGTATTGGTCATGCTGTAGAACAAATCCAACTTGGTAAACAAGACGTTGTATTTGCTGGTGGTGGTGAAGAACTACACTGGACATTAGCAATGGAATTTGACGCTATGGGTGCGTTATCAACTAAATATAATGAAACGCCTGAACTTGCTTCACGTACTTATGATGCAAACCGTGATGGTTTTGTTATCTCTGGCGGTGGCGGTATCGTTGTTGTTGAAGAGTTAGAGCACGCATTAGCGCGTGGCGCGAAGATTTACGGTGAGATTGTAGGTTACGGTGCAACATCTGATGGCTACGACATGGTTGCTCCATCAGGTGAGGGTGCTGTTCGTTGTATGCAACAAGCACTTGCAACAGTTGAAGGTGATATTGATTACCTAAACACGCACGGTACATCAACTCCGGTAGGTGATGTTAAAGAACTTGGCGCAATCCAAGAAGTATTTGGCGGTAAATCACCTGCAATCAGTGCAACAAAAGCGATGACAGGTCACGCACTTGGTGCAGCGGGTGTTCACGAAGCAATCTACTCAATCTTAATGTTACAAAACAACTTTGTAGCGCCATCTATCAACATTGACGAGTTAGATGAGCAAGCTGCAGGCCTTGATATTGTGACTGAAAAGCGTGACTTAGATATCAACACTGTAATGTCGAACAGCTTTGGTTTTGGCGGTACAAACGCAACGCTAGTAATGCAAAAATACAAAGGCTAATTTGCCTTTTTAAAACGCAAATCTAATTGATTGAAAGAAAAGCCACTTAATTGATTGAGTGGCTTTTTTATTGCCGTTAAAATAGCGCATCTGCTTCGCCTAAATAGGACAACTATGCGCATCCTCGCTGACCAAAATATGCCACTGGTCGAAGAATTCTTTTCAGAGTTTGGTGAAATAACACGTTTTGCTGGCCGAGAGCTCAGCCCTCAGCAACTTGTTGATACTGATATTTTATTAGTTCGCTCAATTACCAATGTGAATGAAAACCTACTCACTCATGCAAATAAATTGAAATTTGTTGGCACTGCAACAATTGGCACTGATCACGTTGACCAGGCATTGTTAACACAAAAAGGCATCGCATTTTCAAGTGCACCAGGCTGCAATGCAACGGCTGTGGCAGAATATGTGATATCAAGCTTGCTTGCGCTTGCTCAAGAAGATGGCTTTAGCTTACAAGACAAAACCGTTGGCATTATTGGTGTGGGTAATATTGGCAGCCGACTTTCGAAAAAATTAGCAGCGTTAGGCTGCAACGTATTACTGTGCGACCCACCAAAGCAAGCGTCTGGCGAACTTGAAGATGGCGTATCGTTAGACACCATTATTAGCGATGCTGATATTTTAAGCTTTCATGTGCCTTTAGTGAAAGAAGGTCAATATCAAACCAAACATTTACTAAATAAGCACAACCTGCCTAAGTTGAAATCCAATGCAATTGTGGTTAATTCGTGTCGTGGTGATGTCATTGATAATCAAGCATTGCTTGAGTTTATGCAAGTAGGTGCGGGTTTATCATTGGTGTTAGATGTATGGGAGAATGAGCCAAATATTGAACGAGCTTTACTGCCTTATACGCGCATTGGTTCGGTACATATTGCTGGCCACAGTTTAGAAGGTAAAGCGGGCGGCACAGATATGCTTTATCAAGCGGTTTGTCAGCAATTAGGAAAACCTGCGACACATAAAATGGCCGATTTTCTGCCAGATCCAGAACTTACTGAGGTGAGTTTAGGCAATACTTTTACTGAAGCAAACTTGTGCCAATTAGTACACAGCGTTTATGACGCACGCCGTGATTACGGTCTCTTAAAGAAAGGACTAAACCGTGAAGGGTTCGATAGTTTACGAAAAAACTACCCAGGGCGTCGCGAATTTAGCACTTTAACGGTAAAATGCAGTTCATCTGCAAATGCAAAACGTTTAAGCCAACTCGGCTTTAATGTGATTGAGGAATAACATGTCACAAAAATTCAATGTTGCGGTTTTAGGTGCAACAGGCCTTGTTGGCCGTCAAATTATCGAAACGCTAGAAGAGCGTAAATTTCCTATTGATACCTTGTATTTATTAGCGTCTGAACGCAGTGCAGGCGAAGATATTAAATTTGCAGGTGAAGACATTGAAGTGATTGATGTTGAAACCTTTGATTTCGCAAATGCCCATATTGCACTATTTTCTGCTGGTGGCAGCGTTTCAGAAAAGTATGCACCAATTGCTGCTGAGGCGGGCTGTGTGGTTATTGATAATACATCACACTTTCGTAATGACTACGATGTGCCATTAGTGGTTCCTGAAGTGAACCCAGATGCGTTAAGCGATTTTAGAAACCGCAATATTATTGCTAACCCGAATTGTTCTACTATTCAAATGGTGGTGGCATTAAAACCTATTTATGATGCATATGGTATAGAACGTATTAACGTATGTACTTACCAATCAGTTTCAGGTGGAGGCAAAAAAGCGGTTGATGAATTAGCAAAGCAAACTGCTAACTTAATGAATGCGCGCCCACTTGAAAATGATGTGTTTCCAAAGCAAATTGCGTTCAACGTAATCCCGCAAATTGATAGTTTTGAAGATAACGGCTATACCCGCGAAGAAATGAAAATGGTGTGGGAAACTCAAAAAATCTTAGGTGATAGCAGTGTAATGGTAAACCCGACAGCTGTGCGTGTACCGGTATTTTATGGTCATGCAGAAGCTATTCACCTAGAAACGCGTATGCCTGTTGATGTAGAGCACGTAAAGCAGTTGCTTAACGAAGCTGCTGGTGTGGAATACATTGAAGATGAGCAGGATTATCCAACACCTGTGTCTGATGCGAGCGGCAATGATGCGGTTTATGTTGGCCGTGTTCGTCAAGATATCAGCCACCCGCATGGTTTAAATTTATGGGTTGTTTCAGATAACACGCGTAAAGGTGCTGCTACTAATAGCGTGCAAATTGCTGAGCTGTTAGTAGAGCAATATCTGTAATAGTCATTTCTTTGATGCCAAACAAACTGACGTTTAAGTTTGTTTGGCATAATTCCTAGGGTCTGTTGTTCTTTGCTTTAAAGACTAGCGCGAACGATCATCAGACTCTAACTAATTGAGTTTTAGCTTAAAGCTGCATTATCATCAATGAGATAATGTTTCCCTGCCAATTACTTTGCCACTGCCTAATTAATGGATATTCGGTGTTTTCTGGTTTATAGTTTTATGCTGAAAATTATAAAAAGAGTCGCACCATTTTAGGTTGAAATAGCCAAGAAATTTATAAAATTGGTGCAAACTTTGCATAAGTTTAGTGTTCGAACCCCGTTTATTTCGAACAAATGAGCTTTCAGAGTTAATATTAAAGGAAACCCATGCGCAGCTTCTTTTCTTCAAAAGCGATTTTTCTTCTTTCGGTAGTGCTACTTGGCGCTTCAAGCATTTCGTTTGATCTTAATGCTGAAAATACTCGGATCCGTGGGCCCAAAAATGTAGATGTTGGCGAACAAGGTAAACGTTATGGTCCAGTGCGTGATACTGATACTTTGTGGCGTATTGCAACCAAATTAAGGCCAGATAACTCGGTTACTATTTACCAAGTTATGCAGGCCATTTATCAGAAAAACCCCGACTCTTTTTTAGATAATAATATTAACCATTTACGTACCGGCTCATATTTGCGCATGCCCTCTATGCGCGAAATTAGAAGTATTAATGCGGGGTTTGCCCAAGAGCGTTCAGAACTTGATGACAAGCTTTGGGATAAAAAGCTTAAAGGCGAACTCACTCAAACTGAAATCGACGTGGTTGCAAAGCAAGCAGAACAAGCTAAAAAACAAGATGTAATCGTTGCTAAAAAAGAACTGAGCGACGAAATTAAGCAGGCAAAAGAAGCACAAAACGAAAAATTAGAGCAACTTAAAGATGAATTTAAGTCGTCTGTAAATAACGTTGAAGCGATCCTCACTGAAAATGAAAATCTTAAAAAACAAGTTTCAAGTTTATCTACTGAATTAGAGCTTATTCGTGGTCAGCTTGATAGCGATAGACAAACACTTGATGAATTAAAAGCGTTGCTGGCAGAGCAGCACCGTATTCTTGCAGCGCAAGAAGCCAAAGCAAAAGCAGAAGCAGAATCGTTTAGCTTTCAGGATTTAACAAATAATCCATTGCTATTAGTTGTACTTGCTTTAATTCCTGGTTTCTTAATTGTGGGTGGTGCTATTTATTGGTTTAAATCCCGCGCCGCGAATAGCGAACCTGAAGAGCCAATTTTTGATACGCCTTCGCCAAATATTCCTGAACCTATCGTAAACGACAACTTGGACGATGATTTATCAGATGGCTTAGGTGATGTGCTTGCTAATGGCTTAGATGAACCATTAGATGATGAATTAAGTGCAGGTCTTGATGACCCATTTGATGATGCATTGGATCAAAGTTTTGATGATTCACTTGAAGACGATATTGTCGCACTTGACGATAGTTTAGATGATGCTTTAGAAGAGCCAGATGATCTGCTCTATGAAGAGGAAGAGCCAGCACTCGAAAGCGATAACTCACTATTAGATCAAGATGAATTAGATGGATTATTAGGTGATGCACTAGATGATGATGGCTCTGATGACTTAGTGCCAGATATGAACAATGATGTTGCTGATGATGGATTACTTGATGCAGACGATATCGATGCCATTCTTGCACAAGATTTTGACTCTCCAGTAGATAATGATAATGACAGTAATGACATTGCTATCGATGAGATGGTTGCTAGCGATAGTGAGATTGAGCTTGATATACCCGAAGAATTTGAACCATCAAATGAAATTGAATCTGATGTTGCTGATGTTGATGCCATTATGGACGAGCTTAGCAATGATGAAGTTGATTTGGATGAAAGTTTAAGTGATGACCTAGAGCCGGAAGAGAAAGAACCTGAAATCCAACTGGACATGGACGACATCGATGCCATGATCGATGAAGTTGAAGCAGATGACACAGACTTAACCGATCTAGATGCATTATTAGAAGAAGCAAATTCTGATGCTGAGCGATTAGCTTCTCAACAGGCTGCTGCTGAAGCGTTTGCAAATACCGATACTTCTGAGCAAGACCTTGAAGAGTCAATCGATATCAATGAAAGCGAAAATGCGCAAGATACTTCTGATGAAATTGAGTCAGAGGATGCAGTAGATGACATTGATGCATTACTTGATGAAGCTGCAGGTAACGAAGAAGTAAATGAAGCTGATGACATTGACTCATTACTTGATGAAGCTGAAATTACTGAAGAAACTAATGATATTAGTGACTCTCTTGATGAAGATGAATTACTCGATTCAGCACTTGAAGATACAGACCTAGAAACGGCATTGCCTGAAAAAGAGCTAGCAGCTGCTGAAATTGAGCAAGACAAGCTTGAACCAGAAAATGCATTAGACGACATCGATGCATTACTTGATGAAACTGCAGATGTTGAAGAAGTAAATGATGTTAGTGACTCTGTTGATGAAGATGATTTACTAGATTCAGCGCTTGAAGGTATAGACCTAGAAGCTGAGTTGCCTGAAAGCGAGCTAGCAACGCCAGAATTAGAGCAAGACGATCTTGAACCAGAAACTGCAGTCGATGACATTGATGCATTACTTGATGAAACTGTTGATGTTGAAGAAGCAAATGAAGTTAGTGGCTCTCTTGATGAGGATGATTTACTAGATTCAGCAATTGAAGGTACAGACCTAGAAGCTGAATTACCTGAAAGCGAGCTAGCTACATCTGAAATAGAGCAAGACGAGCTTGAGCCAGAAAATGCAGTCGATGATATTGATGCATTACTTGATGAAACTGCAGATGTTGAAGAAGCAAATGATATTAGTGACTCTCTTGATGAGCATGATTTACTTGATTCAGCGCTTGAAGATGACCTAGAAGCAGAATTGCCTAAAAGTGAGTTAGCAACTGCTGAAATTGAGCAAGACGAGCTTGAACCAGAATCTGTAGAAGACAACATCGATGCATTGCTTGATGAAACTGAAACTGTTGATGTTGAAGAAGTAAATGATGTTAGTGACTCTCTTGAAGGTGATGAATTACTGGATTCAGCGATTGAAGAGATAAACGTTGAAGCTGAAGTTGCCGAAAGCGAACTGGCAACTGATGATAAATTACCAGATGAGCTATCAATAGAATCAGATGATTTCTTGGCTGATCTTGATAATGATTTTACAGAAGAGTTGATTGACGTTGATGCAACGGATGATGAAGCTTTACTTGATTCGCTGCTGGAAGATGAAAATGATATTTCTAGCGATGGGAATAACGAAACGGATCTTCAAAATCTAGTATCTGAAGAAAGTGCAATTCCTTCACTTGATAATTTTGAAGAACAAACCCAAGCACACGATGAGAACACTGCATTACCTGAAGAGCAAGAAGTCGAGTTAGATAATGTAGGTGATGATTTACTCGATGACATCTCGCAACTAGATGAACAACAGCAAGATGTAACAGCTGATAGTTTTGATTTATCAGACGATGATTTAGAAAGTACATTTGATGAGCAATTATTATCTGAAGACAGTATTGACTTCGGTGATGACCCTTTAGTTGATGTTGATTTAGAAGCAGAAGATGAGCGTTTATCAGATGCATTTGATAACGACGAGCAAATGCGTGCAGATGCACCTAGCCAAATTTTGGATGAGTACCCAGAGCTTGAACTAGATGAAGCGCTTGAAGAACTTGATGCACCAGCATTTAGCTCTGAAGATCCATTACCTGAAATTAAAGACGCTCAAGCTATTAATGAAGAAGTGATCACCACTGAAGATCTATCGACCAGTGATGAAGATGATTTCCTTGATGATGAAATTATTGGTAGTGACTTAGATAACAGTAATGATTTACTCATTGACGATTTAGAAAGTACTGATTTTGATAGTTTATTAAATGAATTAGCAGAACCAGAGCCAATTACTGCTGAATCGCAAAAAGACTTCGAACTTGATTTTGATTCACTTTTAAGTGAACAAACAGAAGCAGAACCGTTTGAAGTAGAAGAAATCGATACTGCAGAGTCTGATTATTTAGATATCGATGATTTACTTGAAGAAAGTGATGATGCTGAATCTGATATTGAGCCTTACCAAAATGTTGATATGGATGTTGGTTTAGGGGATTTTGAGGACTTACTAGCAGGAGAAGATGCATTAGATGTTGATATGGAAGGTCAAGGCTACTCTGCTAAATTAGACCTTGCACGCGCTTATCTTGAAATAAATGATGCTGAAAGTGCATTGAAGGTAATAGAAGAGGTTATTAATAATGGCCCTCCTGAAGTTCAAGATGAAGCTATAGCACTAAAACAACAACTATCTTAATTATTTGAAAAAGCCCGCAATGCGGGCTTTTTTATACTTGGTATCAAGGCAACGTCTCGGTATAATTGGGGTTTTTCAAATTCATGGAATATTGTTCATGCGAGTCGCTCTAGGCGTAGAATATGATGGTTCTCAGTACAGTGGTTGGCAACGCCAACAACATGTTAACAGTGTACAACAAGAGCTCGAAAATGCGCTTTCAAAAATTTGTAACGAAAAAATAGAAGTGACTTGTGCAGGTCGGACAGATGCGGGTGTTCATGGTACCGGTCAAGTAGTACATTTTGATACTACGGCTGATAGAGCTATGGTGTCGTTTACTCTTGGTGTAAATGCCAATTTACCTGATGCGATCGCTATTCGCTGGGCAAAAGAAGTAAGTGAAGAATTTCATGCTCGCTACAGCGCCACAGCAAGGCGTTATCGCTATATTATTTATAATAGCACTTATCGCCCAGGTATTTTACGCTCTGGCTTAAGCCATTATCACCATCCGTTGGATGTTGAAAAAATGCAACAAGCAGCGCCTTATTTACTAGGCGAACAAGACTTTACTTCAGTACGAGCAGTGCATTGTCAGTCAAAAACACCGTTTAGAAACGTAATGCACTTAAATGTAGAACGTTTTAACGATTTTATTGTGATTGATATTAAAGCCAATGCGTTTGTTCACCACATGGTGCGCAATATTGCCGGTTGTTTAATAGATATTGGTCAAGGCAAGTATCCACCTGGGTGGATGCAGCAAGTTTTAGCCTTAAAAGACCGCACACAGGCATCTGCAACGGCAAAGCCAGGCGGTTTGTACTTAGTTGAAGTTGATTACCCTGAACATTTTGAGATACCCAAATCAAATCCAGGGCCGCTATTTTTGCCAAATAGCTTATAAAAAACCGAATAAATAACACAATTTAGCGACATATTAGACCAGTTTTTTATACCTTAGTCGCACGATTAGTGTTTTAATTGCAAAAATTTTCTGCGCCGTTCAAAGCAGATATAGCAGTGAGAGAGATTTAAATGAGCTGGTTAGAAAAGATCTTACCAAAAACAACCAAGTCTACAGGTCGTAAAGAAATTCCAGAAGGTGTTTGGGCTAAATGTGGTGATTGTGACACGATCGTTTACAAGGCAGAACTCGAAAAACAACAACATGTTTGCCCTAAGTGTGATCACCATATGCGCATTGGCGCTCGTAAACGTCTTGAACAGTTTTTAGACGATGGCGAACAAGTCGAATTGGGTCAAGATTTAGAACCAAAAGATGTTCTTAAATTTAAAGATTCAAAAAAATACTCAGATCGCATCACTAGCGCACAGAAAGTTAGTGGGGAAAAAGATGCATTAGTTGCAATGACTGGCCGCTTAAAAGGTGTACCAGTAGCTGCTGTGGCATTTGAATTCTCATTTATGGGTGGTTCTATGGCATCGGTTGTAGGTGCGCGCTTTGTTGAAGCGGTAAATGCATGTCTTGAGCGTAAAATGCCGTTAATCTGTTTCTCAGCTTCAGGTGGTGCGCGCATGCAAGAAGCACTTATGTCATTAATGCAAATGGCAAAAACAAGTGCTGCACTTGATAAAATGAGTGAGCAAGGCTTACCGTTTATCTCAGTACTTACTGACCCTACCATGGGGGGTGTATCTGCGTCTTTAGCAATGCTAGGAGATATTAATATTGCTGAGCCAAAAGCACTTATTGGTTTTGCAGGTCCACGCGTAATTGAGCAAACAGTTCGTGAAACTTTACCAGAAGGTTTCCAACGTTCTGAATTCTTATTAGAGCATGGTGCAATCGACATGATTGTTGACCGTCGTGAAATGCGCGACACCATTGCACGTCTTGTTGCGAAATATATGCACTTGCCGTCAACTGAACAAGAGCATAGAATTGCATAATCTAAACTGATTTAGCAACTTATTGCACTATGACACATGTTGTACCAAGCCAATCGTCGAGTCTAGATGATTGGCTTTGTTATTTAGAAAGTATTCATCCTTCAAACATTGATATGGGTTTAACTCGCGTTCGCCAAGTAGGTGAAAAGCAAGGTTATACCTCACTTCCAAATGTTATTTTAATTGCTGGCACAAACGGTAAAGGCACTACAGCCCGTTGTTTAGAGGCCATTCTACTGGCGCAAGGTTACTCTGTTGGTACCTACGCTTCGCCACATCTTATTCGCTATAACGAGCGAGTACGCATTAATGGCGCCGAATTACCCGATCAAGACCACGTAGATGCATTTCATGCACTTGAACAAGGGCGCGGTGACATTAGCCTGACTTATTTTGAGTTTGGTACACTGGCGGCACTTGAAGTATTTAAGCAGAAAAAGCCTGACTACATCTTATTAGAGGTAGGGTTAGGTGGTCGATTGGATGCTACCAACATTGTTGACCCAATTGCGTCTGTTATAACCACTATCGATTTAGACCACAAAGAATACTTAGGCGACACTCGAGAGTTAGTGGGTAGAGAAAAAGCCGGTATTTTTAGAGCGCATGCTCCGGCAATTGTTGGTGATTTAGCGATTCCTAATTCAATTTGGCAATACGCAGAAGAATTAGGCACTCAGGTAATTGCAGCGCAAAGAGATTATTCATTCGAGTTAAGCGGTGATGCGCTTGACTATAAAAATGATAAATTAGCGTTTCAATTGCCTGTGCCAAATATTCCGGCACAAAATGTTGCAACGGCAATCACAACGCTTGATACATTAGGCCTATTACCTAACGAGCAAACACTCCGTGAGGTGCTAACTAACCTTGTCGTTGAAGGGCGTTTTCAGCGTTTAAGTGAAAAGCCGTTGGTGTATGCAGATGTTGCTCATAATCCTGAGTCTGCTCGCTATTTAGCAGCTAAATTGGCACAATTTAAAGCGTGCGGTAAAAATATTATTGCTTTAACTGGTATGTTACAAGACAAAGACCAAAAAGCCGTATTTAACGCAGTTAAAGCGCAAGTAGATGAATGGCATTTAGCGACGCTGTCATGCTTTAGGGGTGATAAGGCTGAAAATCTTTCAGTTAATTTACAGAGCGAAATTGAATCGCCAAAACTGTCATTACACGCAAGTGTAGCTCAAGGTTTAAACACTATTTTAAACACCATGGATGATGAAGATTTGCTAATTGTATTTGGCTCATTTTACACTGTGGCTGATGCAATTGCGTTTTGGCAAAATAAGGAGTGAGGGTGACTAGTCAATTTATCAACCGTTTAGTGGGTACCATTATCGTTGTAACAGCAGCGATTGTGTTTATTCCTAATATTTTGGATGGTGAAAAGGTACAAAAAAGAGAAACCTTTAAAGACATTCCTGAGCGCCCTGAATTTAAAGCGATAGAACTTGATCCTGAGCCTGACCAAACGCTTGCTCGTGAATCACTGCCAAGTACGCCTGTGATTGAAGAAGCGGCGATTGATGAAGGTGAAAACTCACCTTTTAATAATGAACTCTCAGCCGATCAGCAAATAGCACAAACAGAAGCTGAAATCATTGAAGAAAAGAAAGTGGCTACGGTTGAAGTTGATGCAAAACCAGCTGTAAATGAGGTTGAAGTTGAGCCTAAAGTTGCTGTTAAACGTGCTGAACAAAGTAACCTTAATGAGTTTGCTTGGGTGATTCAATTAGGCAGTTTTTCGCACAAAGCAAATGTTGATTCTTTATTGGCCAAATTGAAAAGCGCTGGCTTTACAGCATTTACTAAACCAATTAAAACACCCTCAGGCACGTTAACAAAAGTGTTTGTAGGCCCTGAGCTAGATAAGCAAAAGTTAGAATCGCAATTACCTCAGTTAAAAAAATTAACCAAGCTAAATGGTCGAGTAACACAATTCGAAATCACAAATTGAGCTGGCAATTAAGCGTAAGCTTATATAAAATGCGCGCGAAACATAAAAGGGCAGGTTAATATGATCTGGGTAGATTACACCATTCTGGGTATCATCGGGCTTTCATCCTTGATAAGTTTGATGCGCGGCTTTGTTAAAGAAGCAATGTCGCTAGCTGTTTGGATTGCTGCCTTTTTTATCTCAAGCATGTTTTATGAACACCTCGCTGTTTTCCTTACAGACCAAATCTCCGAACCCCTAGTACGTAATGGCGCTGCAATTGCAATCTTGTTTTTCTCAACTTTGATTGTCGGCAGTTTAGTTAATTATGTGCTTGGAGAATTAGTCCAAAGAACAGGGCTGTCAGGCACTGACCGAGTAATTGGTTTGGTATTTGGCGCTTTGCGTGGCGTGCTTATAATTAGTGCACTATTATTTTTTCTCGATGCTTTCACCAGTGCCCCAAGTAAAGACTGGTGGAGTCGTTCAAATTTAATTCCAGAGTTTAGCTTTATTATTGAATGGTTTTTTGAATACCTAGAAGATAATTCAAGCTTCTTAACTCAGTAACCCCTTATCAGGCGAGGATTTTTCTCATGTGTGGTATCGTTGGTATCGTCGGAACTACCCCGGTAAATCAAACCCTTTATGACGGTCTAACCGTTTTGCAACACCGTGGTCAGGATGCGGCGGGTATTATTACCATTGACAATAACACCTTTAGCTTACGTAAAGATAATGGCCTTGTGAAAGATGTATTTCACACACGCCATATGAAACGTTTACAAGGCGATATGGGTATTGGTCATGTTCGTTACCCAACGGCTGGTTCTTCAAGCTCAGCTGAAGCACAACCGTTTTATGTAAACTCGCCATTTGGTATTGCGCTAGCGCACAATGGCAATCTAACAAATGCAGAAGCGTTAAAAGAAGATTTATTCAAAACAGCAAAGCGCCACGTTAACACCACATCAGATTCAGAAGTATTACTGAATATCTTAGCCCATGAACTTGCTAAGCCTAATAAACTAGAGCTTTCGCCAGAAGATGTTTTTACTGCGGTAACGACTGTAAACAGCAAAGTGGTAGGTGGTTATGCATCAATCGCGATGATTATCGGTCACGGTATGATTGCATTTCGTGATGCTAATGGTATTCGTCCACTGGTATTTGGTAAACGCGAAACAGAGCAGGGTGTTGAATATATGTTCGCATCTGAAAGTGTTGCTCTTGATGCGTGTGGTTTTGCATTTATTCGTGATGTTGCACCAGGTGAAGCTATTTTTGTTTCTAACGATGGTCAATTACATTCACAGCAATGTGCATCGAATGCGTCTTATAGCCCGTGTATTTTCGAATTTGTTTATTTTGCTCGCCCAGATTCTACGATTGATAAAATCTCAGTTTATGCAGCGCGTGTAAACATGGGTACTAAACTTGGCGAAAAAGTTAAGCGTGAATGGGCTGATAAAGAAATTGATGTAATCATTCCAATTCCTGAAACGTCATGTGATATTGCTCTAGAAATGGCAAATGTACTTGAACTGCCTTACCGTCAAGGTTTCGTTAAAAACCGTTATATTGGCCGTACCTTCATTATGCCGGGTCAGGAGCTACGTAAAAAGTCGGTACGCCGTAAACTTAATGCAATTGCACAAGAGTTTAAAGGTAAAAACGTATTACTTGTCGATGATTCAATTGTACGTGGTACAACATCTGCGCAAATCGTTGAAATGGCACGTGAAGCAGGTGCTAAAAATGTTTACTTCGCATCTGCGGCACCAGAAATTCGCTTCCCGAATGTGTATGGTGTTGATATGCCATCAGCGCAAGAACTGATTGCTCATGGGCGTGAAGTTGAAGATATCAATGCAAGCATTGGCGCTGATGGCCTAATCTATCAATCACTAAATGATTTGATCGCTGCTGTAAGCCAAGAAAATCCAGAAATTACTAACTTTGAAACATCTGTTTTTGATGGTAATTATGTAACTGGTGATATTGACCAAGCTTACTTAAACCGTATTGATGCACTGCGTAACGATGCTGCAAAATCTGACCGCGAATCAGCAATGTCTTCAGGTTTAGAGCTTCATAACCAAGATGCTAGTGAATAATTTCTAGGAAATTAATCGATAAAAAAGGAGCTTTAAGCTCCTTTTTTGTTTTATTAACTATGTTAGCTAGCAATTTTTACTCAGCCTGATGTAAACATTGGTCCGAAGCCTGATGTCCACATAATCGCAGTTGCTGCAAGAATAATAACCAGTAGCACTAAGCCGCAAGTCACAACGGAGCTTGCATATATAAAGCCACGCTCTTCTGGAATATGCATTAGAATTGGCACACCGGTGTATAGTAAATACACTGAATAAGCGACAGCACCACAGCCTACCAGAACAATAAACCATAATTCAGGATACACCGCAGCTAGTGCAGACATGAAAATAGGTGTTGATGTATACGCTGCTAATTCAAGTGTTTGTGTATAACTTGGTTCAGCCCCAAATGTAACCGCCATCCAATGTGCAAGGTATGCCAGTGTAAATACGCCTGCAATAAGAGCGAAATACATTGAAACCGCTAGTAACATGGCGCTTGATTCAGTTAGGAATATGCGATCTCCAACTCCGACACTCCAACCTAAATAAACTGCTGAAAAATAACCCATTACACTTGGTACTAGTGCAATAAGCAAGATATGAGACATGCTATAACCAAAGCTTTCGTGGCGAGCATCAATAGTTTGCCACTCTTCTTTTGGGTGGGCGTATAAACCCCAAAGGTGATTTAAAATCATATTGTGTTCCTTGTATTACCCTAAATTGATTGGCTAATGTGATTTTTGACTTCAAATTCAACAATTAGCGTTTGTTGTTTTTTTAAACAGGTCATTACTACTTATTGGTGATTGTTAATAAAATGTCAAGAAATATAATTGAAGGTTTTCTATAAAATCTGATGAAGATCAATGCAAACAAAGGTGAAATAAGAAGATTCAAGACTTAGTTTAAGTTGTTATGATAAAATTAGTTATTATTCATTTTTGTCTAACGTAGATATGAGTTTAGCTAAATATCAAGATTTACTAGCCCCCATTTATCAGTTTTTACAGTGTGAAACCCCTGATGAATGGGTAACTGAAGCCAAGAAAACTGAAAATTTACCCGTTTTGTTACTCGATCATTTAATTTGTGAGTTAAAAGCTGGGCAAACGGCAATGTGGCTTATTCGTAAATATGCCGCAGACAAAAAAAGTGGCGAAGCCTTACTTGAATGGTTCCAGCCTTATGAGAAGTTTGTTTATAAGAAAGAAGGTTCGTTAGAGTCTCTCGCGGAGCATTACAAGCTTAGCAAAGAAATTGTACCAAAAAGTGACTCGAATTTTGGCCAAGACTTGATTGATAAAATGGTACTGCTAATTAAGGAAGAGCTTCATCATTTTTACCAAGTATTAGAGATCATGGTGGCTCGAGGTATTCCTTACGAAAATATCACAGCGAGTCGATATGCTAAAGGTATGATGACACATGTGCGTACCCACGAGCCTGCAATTTTGATTGATAAGCTGATCTGCGGTGCTTATATAGAAGCTCGTTCATGTGAGCGCTTTGCCAAGCTAGCGCCACACTTAGATGATGAACTGTGTAAATTCTACATTTCATTGCTTCGCTCAGAAGCCCGTCATTATGAAGATTATCTTGCTCTTGCACAGCAGGTTGCGGGAGAAGATATTTCAGAACGCGTGAAATTTTTCGGTGAAATAGAAGCTGAGCTTATTTCATCACCTGATGATGATTTTAAATTTCACAGTGGAAAACCAAAAGAGCGCAGTTAGCGCTCTTTTTGATTGTGTTCAATTTATAAGGGCTCACTAATCAGCTTAATGCCTTGTTGTGATGCCTCGATATACCATAAATCGGTATACCAATCGCCAAGTACATAACGTGTTTTATTGTTGTAAGTATGCACATTAGGGCGGTGAGTGTGACCGTGGATCATCTGACTAACATTAAATTTAGTAAAATATTCTGACACGGTTTGTTCGTTCACATCCATAATGGCTTGCGACTTCATTTTTTTGGATTGTTTACTGCGGGCACGAATTTTAGCCGCTTTCTTCTGGCGAAAACTAAGTGGTAAATTAAGCATTAAAGTTTGCCACCACCATGAACGACTTTTTTTACGAAATTTTTGGTATTCAATATCATCAGTGCAAAGCTCATCGCCATGACAAATTAGTGTCGGTGTGCCGTATAAATTAATGACTGTTTGTTCCGGCAGCAATGTCATATCACATGCTTTGGCGTAGTGCTTTTTAATTAAAAAATCGCGATTGCCATGGGTAAAAAAAAGTTTTATGCCTGATTGGCTTAATTTTTTTAATTCATGGGCGACTTTTTGATTGAGTGTTGTATGGTTGTCATCACCAATCCATGCTTCAAAAAAATCCCCAAGAATATATAGCGCGTCTACCGATTTGGCGTTTTGCTGCAATTTATTAAGAAAGGTAAAGAAACCTTGATTAATCAAGGAAGTGTCGTCGCTTAAATGAAGATCTGCAATAAAATAGGTTTTATTCATAGTAGGCCAGAAATTGCCCCGCGAAACACAGGGCAAAAGATGCTAATTAAGCGTCGATAGTTGCGCTTTCAATCACAACAGAATCAAGTGGTACGTCTTGGTGGAAACCATAGCTACCTGTTGGTACAGCTTTGATTTTCTCAACAATATCCATACCTTCAACTACTTCACCGAATACACAGTAGCCCCAACCTTGTGATGTTTCACTAGTGAAGTTTAAGAAGTCGTTGTTGTTCACGTTAATGAAAAACTGCGCTGTAGCTGAGTGTGGATCTGGCGTACGTGCCATTGCAATCGTACCTACTTTGTTTTGTAGGCCGTTATTTGCTTCGTTTTCAATTGGTGCTTGTACGTCTTTTTGTTCCATATCCGCAGTGAAGCCACCGCCTTGAACCATAAAACCGTCGATAACACGGTGGAAGATAGTACCGTCATAAAAACCCGATTTTACGTAGTTAATAAAGTTTTCTACTGTTTTCGGAGCTTTTTCTGCATTTAAAGCGATTTTGATGTCGCCAAAATTGGTTTTAATAGTAACCATGTTTATTCCAACTGTTAGTTTTTAATAAGTGTCAGGCTATTTTATAAAATATCTGGTAATAGAACAAAGAAAGATTTATCCGTTAACCACAACCATGTTAAAATGCCGCTTTAGTATGCGCAAACATAGAGGAAATTATAAATGTTGCAGATTTACAACACACTTACACGACAAAAAGAAGCCTTTAAACCACTAGTAGCTGGCAAAGTAGGCATGTATGTGTGTGGTATCACCATTTATGATTACTGTCATGTGGGTCATGCACGCACTTATGTGTCGTTTGATGTGATGAATCGTTTTCTTCGTCATGCTGGTTTTGATGTAACTTATGTACGAAATATCACAGACGTAGATGATAAAATCATCAAGCGTGCAAATGAAAATGGCGAAGCAATTGATGCGCTTACTGTGCGCATGACTAAAGCAATGCATGAAGATTTTGATGCGCTGAATATGCTACCTGCAGATATTGAGCCTACTGTAACCGGTCATATGGATGAAATCATTGCGATGATTGAACGTTTGATTGAGAAAAAGCATGCTTATGTAGCAAGCAATGGTGATGTACTCTTTGATGTATCAACCTTTGAACAGTACGGTGCATTATCGCAGCAAGACTTAGATATGCTTCAAGCGGGTGCGCGCGTAGACGTTGCTGAAGGCAAAGACGATCCACTAGATTTTGTTCTTTGGAAAAAAGCTAAAGTAGACGAGCCATCATGGTCAAGCCCATGGGGTGAAGGTCGCCCTGGTTGGCATATTGAGTGTTCGGCAATGAGTAACAAGCACTTAGGTGCGCATTTTGATATTCATGGTGGTGGCTCAGATTTACAATTCCCTCACCACGAAAATGAAATTGCACAGTCATGCTGCGCAACGGGCGAAAAGTATGTAAATACTTGGATCCACACTGGTATGGTACAAGTAAATAAAGAAAAAATGTCTAAGTCGTTAGGCAACTTCTTTACGCTGCGTGATGTATTAAAAGAGTATGATCGTGAGTCGGTACGCTTTTTCTTAATTAATGGTCATTATCGTAGCCAGCTGAATTACTCAACGGAGAATTTAGAGCAAGCCCGTGCAGCAATGGAACGTATTTACACAGCACTTCGCGGTGTTGATGTCATTGAAACTTCACTTGAAAATGATTATGTGGCGCGTTTTAACGCTGCGATGAATGATGATTTCAATACGCCTGAAGCACTACCGGTGATTTTCGAACTGGCAAAAGAAATAAACCGCTTAAAAGATGAAGATGCGAATCAAGCTGGTCAACTTGCATTTATACTTAAAACGCTGGGTGAAATATTAGGTATTGCACAGCAAGATCCTGAGAGCTTTTTACAAGGTGAGCAGGATGATAATGAAGTGGCAGAAATTGAAGCCTTGATTTTACAGCGTAACCAAGCCCGTGCAGATAAAAACTGGGCACTTGCAGATGAAGCCCGTGATAAGCTAACCGCTATGGGCGTTGTGCTTGAAGATAGCGCAGGTAAAACAACTTGGCGTAAAGCTTAATTATTTGAGCTTAAACAATAAAAAAGGTTGCCACGGCAACCTTTTTTATTTCGGCTAGATTTAAATCTAAAATCTAGCTGTGATATGTTTCACACGCTTCAAGTGTGTTCGCAATTAAGCTTGCAACTGTCATAGGACCAACACCACCTGGTACTGGAGTGATGAAACTGGCGTTTTGTGCAGCTACATCATATGCCACATCACCCACTAATTGACCTGATTCTAAGCGGTTAATACCAACATCAATCACAATCGCACCTTTTTTAATCCACTCACCAGGAATAAACTCTGCTTTACCCACAGCAACAACAACTAAATCAGCGCGGCGTACATGTTCTTCAAGGTTTTTAGTAAACTTATGACATACTGTTGTTGTACAACCAGCAAGTAATAGCTCTAATGCCATTGGACGACCAACAATGTTTGATGCACCAACAACAACAGCATCCATACCTTTGTACTTAACGCCTGTTGAATCAAGTAATGTGATAATGCCTTTTGGTGTACATGGACGAAGTGCAGGCATACGCTGTGCTAAGCGACCTACATTATATGGGTGAAAACCATCAACATCTTTATGTGGAGTAATTCTTTCTAAGATTTGTTCAGCATCTAGACCCTCCGGTAATGGAAGCTGTACTAAGATACCATCTACTTCTGGGTCATTATTTAACTGCTCAACTAAATCCAGCAATTGTTGTTGTGTTGCATCACCTGGTAAATCAAAAGATTTAGAAACAAAACCCACTTCTTCACATGCTTTACGTTTTGAGCCAACATAAACTTGGCTGGCAGGATCTTGTCCTACTAATACAACCGCAAGACCGGGTGCGCGTTGACCTTGTTCTTTACGTTCTGCTACGCGCAGTGCAACAGATGTTCTAACTTGTTTTGCAATTGCTTTGCCGTCAATGATGTTTGCTGACATTAAAAAAACCTACATATAAGATACTAAAGTGTGGAGTGGGGCGCATTTTCTCATGAATTTACCCAATAGCCAACAGTGCGAAGCGGACAAATGTCCGATAAATTTGTTTATCTTTTATTCGTAACAATAGGGGGTATAACAAAAACTGAACACTTAGTGCTAAAATTAACCACTTAAACACTTTTTTCAAAAAAAAGGTTTGACGGGACTAGGTCAAATCACTATTATGCACCCCGTTGTTTACGAGCACTCACATGAATGTTCAAAAGCAGTCGGCGTTTAGCGCAGCTTGGTAGCGCACTTGGTTTGGGTCCAAGGGGTCGCAGGTTCAAATCCTGCAACGCCGACCATTTTTATAAAGGGTTTCTGCACTATAGGTGTGGTTCGAAATGCGCCCGTAGCTCAGCCGGATAGAGCAACGGCCTTCTAAGCCGTCGGTCGAAGGTTCGAATCCTTCCGGGTGCGCCATTTATAAAAATATAACAACACACTGCATAAAGTAGTGGCGGCTGTAGCTCAGTTGGTAGAGCCCTGGATTGTGATTCCGGTTGTCGCGA
>NZ_JAPEHW010000001.1 GCF_028875915.1 Pseudoalteromonas sp. G4 | reverse complement strand
ACGTCGACTACCACATTCCGTTAGGGCTCATTACCCTGTTGCTGAAATTGAAATTTATTACTTATTGAGCGGTTCATGCTTATGTGAATGCATTAACCAAAACAAACAGTGTTGATGAAGCGATTAATTGCATACAGTGCCAAATTCATTTACTGTTTAAAAATCAACAATAATGAAATTGCTCTTTTAGTGCATAAGCAAAATGACATCTAAATACACATCCTTAAAAGCATTTTATCCCTTTTATTTATCTCAACATCAAAACAGGGTATGCCGCAGATTACACTTTGTAGGCTCGCTTTTAGGGCTTGCATGTTTGGCAGCTGCTATTATTTTACAAGTTCCCTACTATATCTTTTTAGGTTTATTATTTGGTTATTTATTTGCTTGGATTGGACACTTTGTTTTTGAAAAAAACAAACCTGCGACCTTTCAATACCCGCTATACAGTTTTGTTTGTGATTGGTTAATGTTTCGCGACATTTTACTTAGGCGTTTACCTTGGTAATGAGAGTAAGTCTTTTATTGTTTCGATAGATAAAACAGCTTCAACTTCACTTGCTAGCTTTTCTATTTGTGCATCTCTTTCCCTCGTATAATCAAAAGTTTGAGCATCATTTAAACCTACCCAAGTTAAGATTTCAGTAAGATATTGGCTGTTATCAAAAATACCATGTAAATACGTTGCTTTAATTTGGTTATCCGCACTTTGATAACCTTCAAATTCACCATTATCTAATTTAAATAAACGTTCACAGTGCTCAGTAGCTTCACTAACACCTGCGTGGATCTCGTAACCAGATACCGGAACCTCTGTTTTTAAAGATTTAGCATTCGTTTTACTGAGTTTTTTTATGGGCATTAAAGTTGTTTTAATTGGTAAATAACCTAAACCTTTTTGTTCGAGTAACGTTGACTCAATACCATTTGGGTCAAATATATCTTGCCCTAACATTTGCATCCCGCCACAAATACCGAACACTTTGCCACCATAACGTAGGAGCTTAGCGATGTAATCTTGCCATTTTTCTTGTTCTAAAAATTTGAAGTCTGATATCACACTTTTAGAGCCTGGCAAAATTAGCAAATCGCATTTCTTCACTTCGTTTGGAGTACGCGCGTAACTCAGTTCTACATTTGGGTGTAAACGTAATACATCAAAATCCGTATGATTTGAGATTCGAGGGTAAACAACCACAGTAATATGCAAAACAGTATCTGCGTTTACAATTTGGTTGAAATCAAGCGCATCCTCAGGCTCGATATAAAGGTTTGGAATATAAGGGATCGTTGCAAGTACAGGAATACCTAATTTTTGTTCCAACCAATCGTTCCCAGGTTTTAATAGCGCTATGTCACCTCTGAACTTATTGATGACAAACCCTTTAATTCGCGCTTTTTCTGATTCAGATAATAATTCGTATGTACCCACTAGATGTGCAAAAACACCACCTTTATCAATGTCTGCAACAATTATGACTGGGCAGTCAGCCGCCTCTGCAAATCCCATATTTGCAATATCGCGATCTCTTAAATTTATTTCTGCAGGGGAACCCGCACCTTCAACAATTACAACATCATATAGATTCGCTAATTTATGATGAGACTCAAGTACAGCGCTCAATAATTTAGGCTTCATCTGATGGTAATCGACCGCATCGGAATTGCCTATTGATTTACCATGCACAATCACTTGCGCACCAATGTCTGAATTTGGCTTAAGTAACACGGGGTTCATATCAACACTAGCTTCAACTCTTGCAGCCTCCGCTTGAACAGCTTGCGCTCTGCCTATTTCGCCACCATCTTTTGTAACAGCGCTATTTAACGCCATATTTTGTGGTTTAAAAGGTGCAACCCGAACATTATGATTAGATAAAATTCTGCACAATGCAGCAACTAAGATACTTTTTCCTGCGTCAGATGTTGTGCCTTGTACCATCAATGTTTGCTTTGCTTTCATAGTGTTCTCAAACTTCAAATTTGCTGCACACTATCAAATTTACGGACCATTGTCCTTTACAAATTAGCGCCATAATTCAGACTGTTATTAATATTTGCTAAGTATGAGCATTAAGGATGAAAAAAGTATTTCACTTAGGTTTAGATAAAGACGCACTGCAAGGGGCTACACTTGCGATTGTACCAGGCGACCCAGCCCGCGCTGAACGCATTGCAGAGTTTCTTGAAAACCCAACAGCACTTGCTAAAACACGTGAATATCATGTCTATTTAGGCTTTTTAAAACAAACACCGGTAGTTGTATGTTCAACCGGTATTGGTGGTCCAAGTACCTCCATTGCCGTTGAAGAATTAGCCCAGCTAGGTATTCATACTTTTTTACGTGTTGGAACAACAGGCGCTATTCAGCCAGGTATTAATGAAGGTGATTTATTAGTTAGTCATGCATCCGTTCGTTTAGACGGTGCAAGTCAACATTTCGCACCAATTCAATACCCTGCTGTTGCAGACTTTTTTGCAACACAAGCTATGGTTAATGCCTGTGAGGAGTTAGGTGCAACATATCATTTAGGCATTACGGCTTCTTCTGATACTTTCTATCCTGGTCAAGAACGTTATGACACTTACTCAGGTTATGTAACAAAAGCTTTCCAAGGAAGTTTTGATGAATGGCAAAAACTGGGCGTAATGAATTACGAAATGGAATCTGCAACATTATTTACTATGTGTTCTTCTCTTGGATTAAAAGCGGCATGTGTTGCTGGTGTTTTAGTTAACAGAACTCGCAGTGAAATCCCTGATATCGATCATCAAAAAGTAGAAAAAATTGCAGTACAAGCAGTATTAAAGACTGCTGAAATTCTCATTTAGGCGGTAATTTGAGGAAGTATTATACTTCCTCAAACACCACATCTATCGCTTTATCTAAACTATTCGCCACAGCTAAAGTAACCCCATTTTGATTAGCCTTGCCTTTTCGCTGTTTTATTAAAATTGACTTAATGCCATTAATACCCGAATGCCTATTGTGCAATTGCATTTGACTTAAAGCTGCCTGCAAAGGTGATAAGCTTGGACTATATGCTGCATTTTCTAAATAAACACCAAAGTATTGTTGATCGTTCGAAGTTGTTATTTCACACGCTGCATTGTTGCCAGAATAAGGTGCATAACTTTGGGCAAAAAAATCGTCAATGGACACACTTTGTTTAAACGGCTGTGAAAATAGCGGTGCATTATTATCTAAATCACTTGGACCAAACGCATCTGGCAAATAATCTTGGATTGATTTTGTCGTCTCATCAACTGAGATTTGTGGTTGATTCTCTAATTTGATCTCATTAATAAACTGACGACAAAAACCACAAGGCGATGCATTAATAATTAGTTTTTCAATTTTTGCAGCGCCATGGATTAATGCATTGTGAATAGCACTTTGCTCTCCGTGGACTACAAGACTTAATGCTTCATCTTTAAATTCTAAATTTGCACCAAAAAATAAACGCCCCTGCTCGCCTGCTTCAAGAGCAAGTGCTGCAACGTGAAAGTTTGAAACTGGCGCGATTGCATAACCAGACACCCATTTCAAAAGAACATCGAAGAAGCTTTTTTTAGTGTCAAATAGAGAGGCTAAGTGACTGACTTCATCACTTGTTAGATAAGATTTGCGTTCGGTATATTCTGATATTGCCGATTCAAATTGCTGAATTGTTGTCATATTAGCAAATAAAACTTTTAAAAAGGCAGTTAACACTACCGATTGCTGCTTTCCTATAATAAGGTCAAATGTCCGCTTGACACAAATATTTAATTCTAGTTACCTAAGTGTAAATAAGTAATTATAAAATTAAGGATGACCATGCGTATTTTACTCCCCCTTTTAACCGCTGCAGCAATGCTAGGCTGTGCATCTAAGCCGTTAACGCTATCACAAACTGATAACGATATTGCATTTGGTGATTTAATTAAAATCGAAAATTCCAAGATGGATCTGTCTTTTGTTAAGCGAAATGTTGATTGGCAAAAGTACAATGCTATCCATATCGCTAAAATAACAGCAGATAACAACCATCCAGAGAATTATAAGCCGCCAAAAATTGATAAAAAATGGGATGGGTATAATGCAACTTTTGACATTCCAGAATCAGGCCTTAAAAAGCTTGAAGCTGAATTTATATCCATGGCAAAAAACACTTTTGATGATGAACAGCCTTGGCAGTACAAAGATAGTGTGGACGCAAACACCCTAGTTTTACATATAGACATAACCGATATACGGCTCTCTGCTCCAATCGAGTCATCAAGAAGAAATCACAATATTAATGGTCGCTCCTACACGCAAAATGCTGGGTCTATGGTTCTTAAAGCAGTCATACTTGACGGTGAATCTAATGAAGTGATTGCAACTTCCATTGACAGAGCCGCAGCACATGATAATTGGCGTTTAAATACACAAGTATTTAATTGGAGTGATGTGCGTACAATCTATCGCAGCTGGGCAAATGCGCTTAAAAATGCGATGTTTCAAATACACCAAGAGCGCTCAGAATAATCATTCGCATTGATGTACTTTTTGAAATGTGCATCAATAAACTCTCTGATCTTAAAGACTTATTTTTATATCCGTGATAGTATTTTCGATATAAATAAAAACTGGTAACACTTTGTCCATAAACTATACTGTTTAGGTCAGCTTATGGAATTTTGCGAAGGTTTAGCAGGATTATAAAGTGCAAAATATGAAAATTTTTTCCCGATTTGTTGTGGTTACAATAGGGTTTATTGTTGCTATCTATTTAATACTAGCCTTGTCATTAACTCAGGGTGTTGCACTATCACATCACAAAGACTCACAGATAAACCAAGTTATTCTGGATGCCAATAAATTAGAGCCTCAAAATGCCACCGTTATGTCGTCGTTGTTCAGCTACATCGATTTTGTTAACAGCGGCGATAAAATCTATATTCAAGTTGAAAAAACAGATAACAAAATCAGCGCAATTCCCGTTAAAACACTGTTAACTGAAATGCTGTTGTTTTCGAATTTCCCTTTGTTATTTTTGTTAACGTTAACACTCATCATTCCCTTATTTGTATTTAATAAAAAGCAAAAAAGGCTGAATAAGTCGATTACCATTTTGAACAGTAAAACTGATAATCTATTAAGTGCATTTAATCTCGATTTACCTAAATATGAGACAGAAAATAATCTTGCCCGCTTAAATCATTCAATAAACTCACTAAGTGAAGCAGTTGAACGCTATAAACGCGACACCGAAACAAGTATCTTTCAAGACAAGTTAACCGGCCTTGCTGACAGGCATGCATATTTAAGCCATTTAAAAGAACAACTATCACACGCAGAAAAGACTGATAAAAAACAGGCACTTTTGTTTATAGACTTAGATGGGTTTAAGCAAGTTAATGATTCTTTTGGTCACAGTTTTGGGGATGAAGTACTGATCCAAGTAGCTGAACGTTTACGCACGATTGTGCGCAATCATAGCCTTTCTTGTCAGCACCCTATTAACGGCATTGAACAAAACCTTTCACGTCTTGGTGGTGATGAGTTTTCAATTTTTATTAATGATTTAATTGATCCTTCACTTGCCGTTAATGTTGCCCAAAACGTATTACATGAAATTGAACGGGATTTTGTGCTTGGTAACAAAGTTGTGAAAATTGGTGCCAGTATTGGTATTGCTATTTACCCAGATAGTGCTTCCAGTCCATTTGCTCTGTTACAAATGGCTGATGTTGCAATGTACCGCGCAAAAACAGATGGTCGCGGAATATTTCGTGTCTACTCGCCTGAAATGGGTAGTAAAATGCGCCGCTATCATTATCTATTAGAAGAAATACGCTTAGCCCTTGGTAGTAATAATTTCACTCTTTCATTTCAACCTATTGTCCATGTTGATGATTGTAGTATTGATTACTTTGAATGTTTAGTCAGGTGGCACCACCCTGTAGAAGGTACAATAACTCCAACAGAATTTATTCCTATCGCTGAAGAATCAAATTTAATTTTAGAATTAGGTGACTGGATATTATTTGAAGCAAGCCGCCAAATGTCAGCATGGTATAACGCGGGTATGACCCGAGTAAGAATTTCTGTAAATATTTCCGGTGTTCAATTGAAACATCGAGATCTTCATGACTGGGTTATGGATACCTTAAGTAAAGTAGGACTCCCTCCTAAAGCGCTGATGTTAGAGATCACAGAATCGTGTTTTATTGAAGCATCAAAAAACACTATTGAAAGCCTTCAAAAACTGCGTAATGAAGGCATAACCATAGCAATAGATGACTTTGGCACTGGCTTTAGTTCATTGTGTACATTAGCTGAACTTCCGGTCGATGTTATTAAAATAGATAAATTGTTTATTGATCAGGCTAATGATAACCCTAAATACAATAAAATACTCCATTCAATCAGTGAGCTTGGGCATCAATTAAACCTTAAAGTTGTTGCTGAAGGCGTAGAGTCTGCAGAACAATTTGAACTTGTACGGAAAATGGGGATCCAATGTGTGCAGGGCTACCTTGTATCTAAGCCTGAAACATCGAATAATGTTGGAACAAAAGTATTAAGAACAAATTTGAATCATATTGCAGCCACAGGTACCAACATCTGGTTACCTGAAAATGAACCAGCAGCAAGAACCAAACTTCATTCCGTAAAGTAGGAACATATTTATGAAAATCACATTGAACACATTAATAATAAGCTTAGCTTTTTTCACATTCTTTGCAAAAGCGGATTTACAACAAGGTATCGATGCGGCTAATGAAGGTGATTTTGAAACTGCCCTTTATCATTTTAACTATTTAGTTGAAAACAACTATGGACCAGCAATGTATCATTTAGGTCAAATGCACGAGTTTGGATATGGTATCGCTCCCGACCCAAAAAAAGCAGCAGAACTCTATGAAAAAGGTGTAGCACTTGGAGAAGAAGATGCCATGTTTGCTTTAGGTACACTTTATCAAGACGGTAAAGGCGTTAAAAAAGATTTACAAAAAGCAGTTTCCCTTTACGAACAATCAGCAAAAAAAGGCCTAGCTGCAGCGCAATTTAATTTAGGTGTTATGTATGCCAATGGTACTGGCGTAATCCAAGATTTTTTCCAAGCAAAAGACTGGTACACAAAAGCAGCAGCACAAAATTATGCTGCTGCTCAATTTAATCTTGCACTGCTTTATTTCGAAGGACAAGGCGTTGATAAAAGTTTAGAAATGTCTTTTATTTGGAACTCAGTTGCTGAATTTAATGGACATAAAGATGCAAGCCACAGTCGCAAGTTAGATGAACGAAAAATGTCTCCATCGCAAGTGGAAGAAGCAAAAGAAAAAGCCAATGAACTTTATCAAAAAATTCTTGCTGGTAAATATTACGGTGATGAACGTCGCATCTAATTGCTTTTTAACTTATTTACAGGCATGGTTTCTATTTTTGGAAACCACCTGTGCTTAACCTTTTCCTTTTATGCATCATAATTGCGATCATTTTTTTTATTGTTAAATCTTCACTTAACAATGCAAAAATAGCTAAACAAAACATTGAATGTCAAAATCAATATTTAGCAGAGAACAAACTACGCCCAGACGTAATTGAAACTGTTACAGGCCTACAATATGAAATGCTCGTTGCAATTTCTAATGGGCAACAACCTAGTAAAACAAGCAAGGTTAAATGTCATTACCATGGTACATTAATTGACGGCACTGTTTTCGACTCATCTGTAGAAAGAAATACCCCACTTTCCTTTTCACTTCATCAGGTAATACCGGGTTGGACTGAAGTACTTCAGCTTATGAAAACGGGTGAGAAAGTAAAAGCGGTTATCCCCTATAACTTGGCATATGGAAAACGTGCTGTAGGGAAAATTCCACCAGCATCATTACTTATTTTTGAAATTGAACTACTCGAAATTATAGATTAGTTTTAAAAGCGTTAAACACCATAGTAGGCGATGAGTCTTAAAGCAATACCAGGTTCATCGTCGAAATCATAACGCTCTCTAAATTCAACAAATGGTTCAGCTTCAAAAAACAGCCAATGTTCAAAAAAGCGCATGCGCCAGCGGTAAGATACGTAATAACTACGTTCTCCACTAAAACTGTCATTTGCCCAAGCCCCTGCTACACCTGCTTGATCTTGATTATAGGTTTGGCTATGAAACACCCCAATGGATACACGCTTTGTCGGCTCACTTTCAACATAACGCGTATTAAATGCAAAGTTTAATATTTGGTGTGGTGTTAGTTTTACATCTGCACGAGTGTAAAGGCGTGCACCAACACCGTCCTCTACATAATACTCAATACTGGGTCTGAATGAAAATCGCCAATCGTTGATAGTGTGACGGAATTTAAGTCGTGTTTGTGCAAATAAGTTAGAACGGCTAAAACCAATACGATGCTCAACATTCCAGCGCTTACGCTGAACCATGTACCAATTTAACGCTGCGTTAATGTTATTATTTTGTTCAGTAGAAATACTTTGTAGCGGTAGCCTATCTTCTTCCTCTTCATCGTTATCGATAATAAGGCTAACTTTTTCTTCCCAATTAGGTAAATCTAAAGACACTTTGAATTGATTATCGAAATCGAGCAGATCTCTCGCGCGGGGTGCAAAACCTAATGATATATAGCCTTTTGCACTTGCAATATCCCCTTTTGCATTATCATCTTTAACTAATTTATCAAGCCATTGCGCTGAATTTTGCATATGAATATTTAAACGCGAACGAAATAATGTCGCACTTTCAGTGACTTCATTTTTCAGTCCAGCACTTATCGATTTAATTTCATTGGGCGTTGATTGTGAACTTGAGGAGGAATTTGAAAAGGATAAAAAAGGGATTGTTATTAATACTATGTAACCTACACGGTAAATAAGGTTTAACAACATTCCCTTTCCTTAGTCAGTTACTAGATTGCAGCTTTTTTAGGTGCTTTATAGTATTTATAAAGACCAATTAATGACGCTGCAATCCAAAATAATTCAATTACAAAACTCGCTAAATTAAAATTATAACAAAGACTTATAAGTAAAAGAATTGCACCAGAAAGGTTCATTAGATTATAAGCAATACCTGTGGGTTTAACTTTATCTAACTGCAATAAAAAGAACGCACCGACAACAAGAAATGTACCGGTCATGCCGATAATATCGAAAATAATTGAGATCAATTGATAACTCCAAGCTTATGCGCCCAAATATGCTGGCCCGGTCCGTGGGGAGGGCGATTTTCATTCCATGAAACAGCTTGTAGTTGAGGAGAACCCTCAGTCGCGATTATTCTAATGGTTTAAAAACTGCTTGCAAACACTTTTGTCCTTGACATAGTTTTAAAGTAATTAACTTATTTTGGCCTTACCGCCAATTATTTTATAAGCCACACTACCACGAATCATTTGCTCTCGGGCAAACTCTTGACCACACGTTGGGCAAATACAACTTACATCGCAAAAATCTTTGGCTATACGTTCTTTAAAACATTTAACTAACGAACCTTTGCCATTTTTATGGTACTTGTAAAGCCGTGTTTTACATGACGTACATATAATATCAACTACACGTTCTGGTAAGCGCTTATTTGGTTTAGCCATAATGTTCAACTTTCACCAATAGTGGTTTCTTCTGTAATTTACGTTGCAGTGTTCTACGGTGCATTCCCAATTGCCGCGCCGTTTCAGACACATTACCGTTATTCGTTTTAAGTACTTGATTAATATGTTCCCACTCCATCTGTTCGCTAGATAAAGGTGATTCATCGACTTCCACTGTCGCTTTTTTACCTGTCAAGGTTGCAACCACAGACTGTGTATCCACAGGTTTTGCTAAATAATCATTTGCGCCTTGTCTAATTGCTTCAACTGCAGTAGCAATGCTGGCAAACCCGGTTAATAGCACTATCGAACTTTCTGGCAACAGCGAACGTAGAGGTTTTATCAATGGTAAGCTTGTCTGATTGCCGAGTTTCATATCAAGTAATATGTACTTTGGTTCAAATCGCCTAGCTGCTAGTAGTACTTCGTCTGCACTTGATACAAGTTCGACATTAAAGCCTTGTTTGTGCATTCTTCGCGACAAGGTTTGGCCATAGGCCACATCGTCTTCAACAATCAGTAAATTCATAAAAGAGGTAACCTTATTGTTACTTTAGCGCCATGGTTTTCACCTATCTGCTGACTATTTTCAATGATTAGTTCACCACCAAGTTTATTTACCGTGGTATTCGATAAGAAAAGTGCGATCCCCATTCCCTTTTGACTTTTAATGGTTTCGTGCCCGAGTGAGTCAAGCAAGTCTAAATCAAAACCATTACCCTGATCGGTTATTTCAATGTTCAACAAATCAGACTTTTCAAAAACATTAATTTTAATTGTCTGCTTGGCAGCTTGTTTATTCGCATCAACCGCGTTTTGCACTACATTAATTAATGCCGACAAAAGTAAGCTATCCGCATTTATTTTACTTTCAGCACGAATTTGATTATTAAGCTCAATCTGTTGCTCTGGGAAATGCAATAAACAGGCATCATAAAACTCATTAAGTAAGTTATTTATAAAAATTGGTGCTATTTTATTCGCTTTAATCTGGCTTGCATAATCACGAAAATAAGCAAGTTGCTGTGTACATTGCAATAACGGCGCTGCCATCTCTTTAACAAGTGAATTATTACCACCAATTTCTTCTTCTAAGTCTTCATAAATCATTTGCAGGTTAGCAATCGGCGTTGCAAGATGATGTGTTACTTGAGCAGCTGCTGTGCCAAGTGCCATAAGCTGTTCACTTCTTAACGTTTCTTCACGTTGAATAGCCATTTGCCTTTCTTTATTGGTATTTGCTTTAACGAGTGCGCTTATTGTTGTAGTTACTACCAAAGCGGATAAAACAAAATTAAGCCACATACCAAGGAAGTGTTCTTGCATATCCATATGGTGCATTTCATGTTTTGGCATGTTAAATACCAGCAATGTATAAAATCCAACAGCGGTAAAAGAGCAAAGCGCTTGCCAGCGTAACGGTAAGCAGACTGCGGCAATAATCAGCGGTAAAAGTAATAGCGAAACAAAAGCATTTGTTGCCCCGCCACTATAAAGTAACATTAAACTTAAGAAGGTGATATCTGCAAGGATCTGTAATGTAAGTGCAAGGTTTGTCGCATTTAGTCTTGAAAAATAGACAATACTTGAGAGGTGAAACAAGGTTTCGAATGCAATAATCAACAGCAACACGCCAATATAATCATGCGTACCCATTGAGAAATGCAGCACTATGACACTGAGCAATTGAATAGCAATTGATACTGTTCGTAAAAATAATAATCGACTAATTGGCTTTCGATAAGCTAATGAAGGTTCTGCACTAATAAATTTAGCAAGCAAAGTCACATGTAACTCGTTTAAACAAAGACAAATAGCACTGTATCTGGTATAACCAGTTCATCACACTAAGAAATGAACGTAAGGGTTGCTAATGAAGTATGCCAAAATTACCGGCTGGGGGAAATGCATTCCACCGGTAACACTCACAAATGATGATCTAAGCCAAATAATGGAAACTAATGATGAATGGATTACATCTCGTACTGGCATTAAAGAGCGTCGTATTTCTCATCAAAGTACTGCTGATTTAGCAACTATAGCAGCACGCAATGCCCTTGATTGTGCTGGCATTACCGATGCAAGTGATATTGATTTAGTACTACTTGCGACGTGCACTCCCACAACATTGGTTGCAAATACCGCATCTCAAGTTCAAAAAAATATTGGTGCCAAAGGGGCAGCTGCATGTGATGTAAACGCCGCATGTTCAGGGTTTTTGTATGCATTACAAAATGCCACGGCGCAAATTCAAGCTGGCATGATTAAAAAAGCGGTAGTAATTGGTGCTGAACGAATGACTTGGTATGTTAACTGGCAGCGCCGTGATAGCGCTGTATTATTCGGTGACGGAGCAGGTGCGGTCGTCCTTGAAGCAAGCGATGATAAATCAGGACTACTAGGAACTAAAACTGGCTGTGATAGTGAAGACCGTGAAATTCTTCATATTCGTAATTTTGGTACTGACATTGATAAATACCAAGCAGTAGGACCTTCTGATATTTTATTCGAAGGGCGCGAAATCTTTAAACGCGCAGTAAAAGGTATGACAACCGCAGTGGATGATGTATTGCAGCAAGTGGGCAGTGATATCGCTGATATCGATGTGCTAATTCCGCATCAAGCAAATTTACGCATAATCCAAGCAATTCAAACTAAAGTAAAATTACCTGACGAATCTGTTATGGTGAATATAGATAAGTACGGTAATACCTCTGCTGCGACCATTCCTATCGCGCTGTGTGAAGCTGTTGAATGTGGTTTAATTAAACCAAATAGCAGCATTATTTCAGCGGCATTTGGTGCTGGTTTAACATGGGCTGCAAGTTATATTCAATGGGGAGAGCGCACGACTCCTACAACAGCACCTTCACACACATTAACACAGTGCGATCAGACTGGACTTGAATTAATCCAACATGCTGTAGCGCATTGTCAGTAACCTCTTATTAAGCCTGCATTTATGCAGGCTTTCTTATTTGCAAATTTTCCTTTTAACACTACGCTTTAAATATTAAGACGCGCCATAACGCATGTGATGGATTGCAATTTTGCGAATGTTAAAGGGTACTACTATGCATGAGCATACTTCCGCAATAGAACAAAGACGCTCATTACGACTTGACATGGAAAAAGAGCTTATCGGCTTAGAATGGCAATGTGAAAATGGGAATATCATTAAACGCCAAGCAATGTGTATTGATGTATCTAATGGCGGGCTAAAAGTTAATATTGACCGCCCTATCAATACCGAAAATCCTGTAAAAGTTACATTCCGAGATAAACAAGGCACCACAAACTCAATTTATGCAAAGGTAATAAGAGAAACTGAGGTGCATGATTGGTTTGATATTGCAATGGAATTTGTCGAGCAAGGGGGTGACAAATGATAATTCTTGTTGGCGGCGAAAAAGGTGGTAGTGGCAAGAGCTGTTTAGCGCAAAATGTCGCTGTTTATTTAACCCTGCAAAATTTTACTGTTTTAATTGTTGATTGTGATCCGCAACGCACTTCATCGGATTGGATCCAAGCCCGTAATACTAATCCTCAACTTCCTTGTATTAACTGTGTTCAGCTTTATGGCAAAATTAGAAATGATTTACTTAGTTTAGAAAATCACTATGATTATGTCATTGTCGATTGTGGCGGACAAGATAATCTTGCGTTACGTGCAGCCATGTCAGTTGCAGATCATACCTTGATCCCACTAAGACCGAAACGCCGTGATCTTAAAACGGTACCGCATATGGAAGACATTTTAACAACTTGTAAAATGGTTAATCCAAAATTAAATGCGGCATTTGTTATTACTCAATGTCCTTCACTGCCAAATCAAGCTAATCGTATTATCGAAGCGAAAGAAGTATGTGCTTCTTATGGTATTCCAGTTTTAAATGCTGTTACATTCAGCAGAAACATATATGATGATAGTGAAGAAAACGGGCAGTCTGTTATCGAGCGCGATCCTGATGGTAAAGCAGCTCAAGAAATTAAAGCCATTGTTGATGAATTATTAACAATGGAAGTGGTTCACGGTCATGAGTTTAATTGATTTAAAAAAGAATAAAGGACGAAATCAAAAAGAAAAGATTTCGGTGGATGAGTTTATTGAGCAAGCTAATTTGTATGCTCAAGGTAAGTCCAATACCCTTGATAATAAAAGACATATTAAAAAAGGGCGAAAGTTCAAAAATGCGACTTTCACCCTTTCGCCAGATCATATAAAGCAACTGGACGAGATCTCAAAACATTCTGGTTTATCTAAATCTTATATATTAAGACTGCTAATAAACGAGCTTGCACAAGGCGATGATCTCAGCTTAGATGCTTTACTTGAGCATATCGATACTAAATAAATTTATTGATACTTATCTTGTAAGTACTTTAATACAGCACGCACACCAAATGCTTCACCACCAACAGGACGGCCTGGTAACTTTCTTAAGTTCCATGCCATTACATCAAAGTGAACCCATGAAATGCTGTCATCAACAAACTCTTGTAAATAAAGAGCAGCTGTAATAGCTCCACCAAATGGGCCTGAAGCACAGTTAGTCATATCCGCAACCGAACTGCTTAATAAATCTTTGTAATCTTGATAAAGCGGTAAGTGCCAAACTGGATCTTGAACATCTTCAGCGGCAGCTTCTAAGCCTGATACTAACGCTTTATCATCACTGAAAAATCCTGGTAATTCCGTTCCTAATGCAATACGACAAGCGCCTGTCAAAGTTGCAAAATCAATAAGCGTATCTGGTTTATCGTTCACAGCCTCAGCTAATGCATCACAAAGCACTAGACGCCCTTCTGCATCTGTATTATCAATTTCAACAGTAATGCCTTTACGTGTTTTTATTACATCGCCTGGACGTAGCGCATTATCAGAAACCGCGTTTTCAACGGCAGGGATCATTACGCGCAAATTAACAGGTAATTTAAATGCCATGATCATATGCGCCAAACCTAATACATGCGCTGCACCGCCCATGTCTTTTTTCATTAAACGCATGCCTGATGCAGGTTTTAAATCTAAACCACCAGAATCAAAACAAACGCCTTTACCGACTAAAGTAACTTTAGGCGCATTTTCATCGCCCCAGCGTAAGTCGAGCAGCCTTGGTTTATTCGCACTAGCACGGCCTACAGCGTGGATGGTTGGATAGTTTTGCTCAAGTAATTCATCACCTATAATTTGTGAGAAAGTACCGGAAAACTCATCCGCCATATCAGACATAAATTCAGCCATATGCTGTGGCATCATATCACCCGCTGGCATATTTACTAAGTCTCGAACAATGCTAACACCTTTCACATAGGTCACTACTTCATCAAAAACAGTTTTGTCAGCGATTGCCAATTTTACCGATTGCGTTTTAGATTGCTTATAGGGTGCAAAATCGTAACAGCCTAACGCAAAACTAGTCGCGATTAGTTTACTAGTATCTTTATCGTTGGTTAATAAATATGTGCCATCCGGTAGTTGGCTAGCAAGATCGCCACATGCCCAAAGCGATTCTGTACTTTGAGTAAAGAACACTGCCTGTTCCAATTTCCCATCTGTAAAATTAGGTACTAGTAATACACCTTTGCCTTCAAAACTTATCGCATTAAGCCAATTTTGAACAACGGTGGTTTGCTTTTGTTGCCAAGCGTTAAATTCGCTTGAAGCAAGAATTGTAAGCGGAGTCCCTTCAGATTGGTGAACTAGGGCTTGCGTCATATTTAAAGACCTTCATTTGTTTAAAATTATGCGTAATAGCATAACAAACATTTTAATTGAATGTCTGAATTAAACGTTAAGAAATTTTACTTATTTTCTGATTTATTAAAGGCGCTTGGCAGTACTTCAACACCTACCATTTTGCCTAATTTAACAATGAGCGGAATTGTGATGGGTGCAAAAGGTAAGATTGCAAAAATGCCTAATCCAACACCTTTTAGCACATCAAGAAATTGTTGGTTTGCTTCTTTTAATTCACTTTTACTTGCTTTACCTTGCGTATAATTACGATAAGTAATCAACATATCAATTGTTTCTTGTTTTTCTTGAGCAAGTGCATGTTTTACTTGCAACATTTGACGACGAACTTTTAATCGACTTCTTTGTTGTTTTATTTTAAGCACACGCACAGGTGCTTTATGGAAATATTTCATCGTTCGCATACCTATATTTTCGCACATGAAATGCAAAAGGTATAAACGATTTCTGTAAAAAGTTGTTGGTTTAAATTCCTTTGTATTAGGAGTGTTGTTTAAACCACTCTAATGTATCTTGGAATGTTTCGGCTTTGGCCTCAGTAGCCGTTAATATATTGATATGATCATAGTCGATTAAGTGGTTATGTTTTTTACCATACATATTTAATAACTGTTTGCCTTGACCACTTTCGTTGATAAACGCTTCAATATCTATTTTCTGCGCTAAAGCCTTGTCATTTACAGCACCAATGTGAAGTGTTGGCGGTAAAGCTCGTTCTGACAGTGCTTTGCCATAGTCAAAGCCATCAAATGGGCATACCCAAGGGTTTCTTTTTACCCATTCAACGCCCTCTTTATGAGATAAACGCGTTTCATCGTCAGAACCAAAACCAAAACGCTTGGCAGGTAAATAGCCATAGATTCTTATCAAAATTGGCGAAATAAAATACCAAACTAAATTTGCCTGTAGATATTTACTAGGGTGATTATTATAAATTGTCCGCTTTGATGCAAAATAGACGCACGCTTTTAGCTCATTTTGGTAATGTGGAAAACGTGCCAACACAGAATTCAGTAAAACGCCTCCCCAAGAATGAGCGCAAAAATACGAAATGGGTTGCTTAGTTGTCTTTGTTATAAATTCCAACATGGCTGGTATTTCTTCGACGATAGAATCTCGTTGACCCGTTTTACTTTCACTTGTAATTTTAGGTTCACTATTTCCTCTACCTCTGAGGTCTGCCACAAAACAATTAAAACCTGCTTCAGCTAAAAATGGCGCTAATCCTTTATTAGAATGGGTATAAAATATTCGGCCATTTTCTACCGCGCCATGCATAAAAAACACAACAGGCCCTTTAGCATTGGTGTAAATTTGCCTTAAATGAACCTTGTCGCCATTTGCCATCGTTATTAGGTGAGACTCTTGTTTAATCATATTTATTGCTTTTATCTGGTCGTACCACGTAAATACTAAAAACTTAAGCTTGTTTTTACAAGAGTTGACGCAAGAGCGTGTTAAAATAGGAATATTATCAGTAAAGACTGAAACAACATGACATCAAAAAAACACCATCCACGTAATATTCATCTTAATGGCTATGATTTAGAGCGTTTAGCTAAGAACTCCCCTTTGCTCAAAGCACAATTAATTAAAAATGAGTATGATAAAACATCACTAGATTTTAGCGATGCAATTGCTGTTAAAGCGCTTAATCAAGCACTGTTAGTCGAAGATTATAAAGTTGCTGTTTGGGATATTCCTGATGTTAATTTATGCCCTGCAGTGCCAGGACGTGCTGATCTTATCCATACCTTAGCGGATTTACTTGCAACAAAGTATGATGGCGATATACCAACAGGCAAGAAAATTCACTTGCTTGATATTGGTACGGGAGCGTCTTTAATTTACCCTATTTTGGCGCATAAAATTTACGGTTGGAAAGCAACTGCTAGTGATATTGATAATAACTCATTAAAACAGGCTAAAAACCTTGCAACATTTAACCAATTGCCGATAAAACTGAAATTGCAAAAAGAGTCCCAACGTATATTTCGGGGCATTATTAAAGAAAATGACTATTTTGATATCACTTGCTGTAACCCCCCTTTTCATGGCTCTTTAGAAGATGCCAAAAAGGCTAATCAACGTAAGTGGCGAAATTTAGATAAAAACGACACTAAAGGCTTTAATTTTTCAGGGCAAAAAGCAGAATTGTGGTGTGAAGGTGGCGAGCTCTCTTTCTTACGTAACATGATTAAAGAAAGTGAATTGTTTAAATCTCAAGTAGGTATTTTTACTTCTCTGATTTCAAAGAAGGAAAATTTACCTCAGTTAACAAAAGCGTTAGAAAAGTTAGATGACTGCAGTTATCAAGTTTTACCTTTAGCGCATGGGCAAAAACTTATGCACTTATTGTGTTGGCAATTTAACGTGTAACTGAATTGATTGTGATAAATACTAGATGGACTCAATAAATAATTGAGCCCATCTAAGTAAAAAATTAATTAGGTACAGCTAATTGATTTTCCAAGCCTTCAAAATAGTGCTTACGGCAAACTGAAACATAACGATCGTTACCGCCTATTTCAACTTGTTCACCCTGTGTAATAGGCACACCTTGCTCATTTGTTCGAAGCACCATATTAGCTTTACGCCCACAGTGGCAAACCGTTTTAAGTTCAATCAGTTTGTCTGCCCACGCCAATAAATACTGTGCACCTACAAACAATTCGCCTAAGAAATCGGTTCTTAAGCCGTAGCACAGCACAGGAATTTTTAATCTATCTACCACTAAACACAATTCTTCAACTTGTTTCTTAGTTAAAAATTGCGCTTCATCAATTAAAACACAATCAATTTTTTTGATGGCATGTTTGGTGGCTATTTCATCAATTAGATTTGATTCAGGTGAGAACAATGACGCATCAGCAGCAAGACCAATACGTGAACTTACTTTACCTGCGCCAAATCGTGTATCAATTGCTGCCGTATAGATTAATGGCTCCATACCACGTTCTTTATAGTTAAATGCCGATTGCAATAACGTAGTAGATTTTCCTGCATTCATCGCAGAATAATAAAAGTACAACTGAGCCATAAATTACCTAAAAACAAAAACACTAATGCTAACTAATTTAGGTGATTCGTGCTAGCAGAATTAAGTTATATAAACCTAATCATTACCAAACAAGTCCCGAGTATATACTTTACATGCGACATCAGATAAACACGCTTCCATTCGGTTGGCGACAATCACATCAGAGATTTGTTTAAACTCTTCTAAATCACGTACAACGCGAGAATTAAAGAAATATTCATCTTCTAGCACAGGCTCATAAACTACAACTTCAATGCCTTTTGCTTTGATGCGTTTCATAATGCCTTGAATCGAAGAAGCTCTAAAGTTATCTGAGCCTGATTTCATTATTAAACGGTGAATACCAACGACTTTAGGCTGTTTGTTAATGATCGAAAAGGCAATATGGTCTTTTCTAACCGTGTTAGATTCAACAATTGAATTAATTAAGGTATTTGGCACATCTTCAAAATTTGCACGTAATTGCTTGGTATCCTTAGGTAAACAATAACCACCATAGCCAAACGATGGGTTATTGTAGTGATTACCGATACGAGGATCTAAACTAACACCTTGAATGATTTCTCTGGTATCTAAGCCATGGCTCTCTGCATAGGTATCAAGCTCATTAAAGTAGGAAACCCGCATTGCAAGGTAGGTATTAGAGAATAACTTTACAGCTTCAGCTTCTGTAGAGCCCGTTAGTAAAATGTCGATATCTTCTTTAACTGCCCCTTCAGCGAGTAATTCTGCAAAAACTTGCGCACGTTCTGATTTTTCGCCTACGATAATGCGTGAAGGATACAAATTATCATAAAGGGCTTTACCTTCTCGTAAAAATTCTGGAGAAAATAAAATATTACTGGTGCATAGTTTTTGTTTTATACGTTTTGTGAAACCAACAGGCACTGTTGATTTGATAACCATAATGGCTGATGGATTCACTTTGTTTACTTCGTGAATGACCGCTTCCACAGAAGAGGTATTAAATTTATTGGTTATTTCATCATAGTCTGTTGGCGTAGCTATAATGACATAATCTGAATTCTTAAAAGCCTGCTCTTTATCAGTAGTAGCTATTAAATCCAATTCTTTACTTGCTAAAAATGATTCAATTTCTGGGTCTGATATTGGGGACTTTTTTTGATTTATTAAATCTACTTTTTCTTGAATTAAATCTAAAGCAATAACTGAATTGTGTTGGGCAAGTAGAACAGCATTTGAGAGGCCTACATAGCCAGTTCCTGCAATAGTTATATTCATACTCATCCTTTTAAAATTTCTTTTGTAGTTTTATTTAAGTAATTATAGAAGCTCTGATTACTAGAGCTTATTTTCTATCCATAATTCGGCATGTTAGTTTATCTCATATAAAGACTAATTTAATTATTAACGAATAATATTAAATTTATATATTTTTGCTCATAAAAAAGGCCTAGCAAATGCTAAGCCTTAACAGCATAAATAAATTATTAATCAGCACGGCCCATAAACTTTTGTTCTGATGTGTTAATCTTCACTTTATCCCCTGCTGAAATATGCTCCGGTACTTGAATGATAAGACCAGTAGTCATCGTTGCAGGTTTGGTACGTGCACTAGCTGATGCACCTTTAATTGAGGGAGAAGTATCTTCAATCACAAGTTCAACACTAGAAGGTAAATCAATTGAAACTGGGCTACCTTCAACCACAACCACTAATAAACCTTTGGTGTTTTCATCAATAAACAAAAGTTGCTCTGCAATTGATTCTTTATTGATGTTATATGGTGTGTAGTCTTCTTCGTCCATAAATACATATTCGTCACCGTCTATATACGATAAGACAGCAGGTCTACGATTTAAGTCTGCAAAATTAAGCATTTCATCAGCTTTGAAAGTCTCGTCAACTTTACCACCGTTTACCACATCATACATGCGCATGCGGTATAAACTTCCACCCGCACGACCTTGTGGTACTGAACGCTCAATATCACGAACAATCATCACGCGACCGTTATAATCAATAGCGGCATGCTTTTTAATTTCACTTGCTTTTGGCATTTGTAATACTCATTGTGTCAATTTATGCAGACCCTACAAAAATATTGGCTGTTAGTAAATAAATAATGGTGAAAATCAAACTTGTATTTTTTGTTAACTTGATTTTTAATTATTTGCCACAATATGACAGGCAAAGTTAAAAGTTGTAGAGGACACTATGCAGTTAGTCTCATTAGACTCAAACGATCCAAATGTTATTAGCCTATTCGAAGAAATAGATCGCTTGATGAATTCACTTTACCCAATTGCCAGTGACCAATCATTACCTTTGAGTGAACTTAATCAACCCAATGTACATGCCATTGGACTTCTTACTGATGAAGGTATCATCGCCTGTGGTGCGATAGTTAAAAAGTTTGAATCTAACCTCTATGGTGAAATCAAACGCGTGTATGTTAAACCAACTCACCGCGGAAAAGGCTTATCACGCCGAATTATGCAAAATCTAATGTATTGGGCAGGCCAGGCTCAAATTCCATTACTCAGACTCGAAACCGGTAGCAAACAAACAGAGTCAATTCATTTGTACGAAAGCCTAGGCTTTACTCGATGTGAATGTTTTGGTCGTTATCGTGATAACCCGCTAAGTGTATTTATGGAGTTACCGCTTTCAGCTGAAACTAAAGTTTGATCTAAAGCAGTTTAAATCGGTACAAAAATAATATAATGTGTGAATAATTAAGTTATAACAGGAAGTTATTTTTATGAAATTCGCACATTCTTTACTATTAAGCGCAACTCTCCTCACCCCTCTTTTTACCCATGCAAATACATACCCAATTTGGAAACCTGACACACCTGCATTTGATCAAAAGTTTGATTGGGTTAAAACCTCATCAGGGGAATGGCTTAAAGGTGATCTAATTACCATGTATGAAGAAGAGCTTGAATTCGATTCCGATGAGTTTGGCATCCAAGTCATTGATATTGCAGATGTTGCTGAACTTTACTCTAAAGGTGCACAAAGTATCCGCCTTAATGATGGTACCGTGATTAGTGGCAAGCTTATTATTAAAGATGGAAAATTTATTATTTCTCAGGATGGCGCAGAACAATCTTATGCCATGAGTAATTTACTTTCTATCGCTTCTGCTGATGGTAATGAATTTGATTACTGGGACGGTGAAGTAAACTTTGGTACAAACTTCCGCCGCGGTAATTCAGAACAATCGGATTACACAATCAGTGCTGAAGCACAGCGAAGAACATCAACTAGCCGTTTTTCTTCAGAGTTTATCAGTAACTTCAGTGAACGAGTTAGTCAAGAAACCGGTAAAAAAGAAGAAACAACGAATGATCAGCGTTTTACCGCTAACTTCGATTGGTTTTTCTCACCTAGAACCTTTATTAGACTTGCTGACTATGAATACTTTGCTGATGAATTTGGTAATATCGATAGCAGACATACTTTTGGTGTGGGTATTGGTTACGAGCTAATTGATACTGGTGATTTTTCTTGGGAAGTAAGCGCAGGTCCTAGTTATCAATCAACAAACTACATTAACGTTGAACCTGGTCAAGATGATAACGAAACATCAGGTGTGTTAAATCTAGGCTCTGTTATCGAGTGGGATATCACTAAAGATATTGAGTTTGATGCTGACTACCAAGTTAAAGTAGTAAGTGAAGATGCTGGTGAATATATACACCGCTTAAAAACAGGGTTAGAGATCGACTTAATTGGTGATTTCGATTTGGACTTATCATTTTATCTAGACCGTATAGAAAATCCAAAACCAACAGGCACATTTACACCGGATAAAAATGACTACCGATTTGTTGTAAGCTTAGGTTATGAATTTTAACTAACAATAATAATATGAAAATTGATTTGTGGTTCGCCACGCCTATATACAGTCACGATCTCCAAGGAGATCGTGCTTTTTTAATCCAACAAGAACTAAAAGCGATTATTCAACAAGAGTATAATCAAATCCTAACACAAGATGATGCTAATGCTCGTTCTTATATACAGTCCCGTCAGCCTGAACATAGGCAAGTACTGCATAAATATGATTTAGTCCATACACACGAGTTTATTTTAGAACAAGCAGCACTCTTTATTAAAAAGCTTAATCCCAAAGCCAACCATATTGAGATAAGAGAAAGCTGGTTTAATTTTTATCGCCCTGGCGATAGCCAAGAAGTGCATACCCATGTTCATCACACTCACCCCTCATTTGTAAGTGGTTCGTTTTATCTTGACGCACCTGAGAATTCTGGCGACATTAAATTTTATCATCCCAACTTTTCAGCACCGATAGCGACAGAGGAAGTAGGCCTTGAAACCTTTGAGGCGTGTTACACTGCCAAACAAAATCGAATAGTACTATTTCGCTCTCACGTGCCACATAGCGTGATGCCAAATCGCTCAAGCAAAACACGTATTTCTCTTAGTTTTAATGTCTATATCGCGTAGTGTGTCACATAAAATAACAGTTAAAGACTAGGCGCATTTAGCGCTTTACAATAACAATAATGTTATTGTTAAGGAATGTTATGAAAAATGTACTGGTGACTGGTGCTACGGGCCTCTTGGGCCGTGCGCTATTTCGAATTTTTACCGAACAAGGGTTTAATGTTATTGGCACAGGTTTTAGCCGTGCAAAGGCGCCAATCATTCAACTTGATTTAACAGATAATGTTGCTGTAACCGAGCTCCTTAATATTGCTAGACCTGACATCATCATTCATGCAGCAGCAGAGCGAAAACCTGATGTATGCGAAAATAACCAAGCACACACAAAGGCATTAAACCTTGCTGTAACGGAACATTTAGCTAACGAAGCTAAACACATAAATGCCCGTTTATTCTTTATCAGTACAGATTATGTATTTGATGGTAGAGAGGCGCCTTATTTAGAAAACGCAAAAACGAACCCGCTGAATTTTTACGGTGAAACCAAAGCATTGGGTGAACAAATTGTGCTAAGTACCAGCAAAGCGCATACGGTTATTCGAGTACCTGTATTATATGGAGACGTCGAATCACTTGATGAGTCAGCCATTACTACCATTGCGCAGCAGGTGAACGATAAGCCAATAAGTGCACATGATAACTGGGCAATTCGCTTCCCTACACATGTTGACGATATCGCCTATACATTGGTCGATTTAGTTAAACAGCCAAGTGAGAATACATCAGGTATCTTTCATTTATCAGATGAAAAAGCATATACAAAGTATGAAATTGCGAAATTATCTGCAGAAATTCTAAATCTGGACACAAAGGGTATTTCACCAATCAATGAACCAAGCCAAATTGCTAACCGACCATATAACTGTGCATTAAAAGATACTCGCTTAAGCGAACTTAACATTCGTCACACACACTCTTTTAAACAAGCATTTACTGAGATAATAAAAACACATTTAGTTTACTGACCAAAGGGGTGTTTCTCTGAAAGTTTTGTTAGTTGCTCTCGTATTGGTTTAAGCTGCTTTGCATAGAGTGTTAAAGCATGAGCACCGCTGTCTAAACGTGACATTAGTTGAAGGTGTCGAGTGTTTTGACTGTCTTCGTCAATATCAGATAAAAATTCGTTTATATTGCTGATAATTAAATGAAAAGGTAACCAAACTAAATGTGGGTTTTTTGCACCATAGCCTTTTAAAATACTAATAGGATTATGGCCACCACCTGATGCCGACACGCCTATCGCAAAGGCAGGTTTGTGCCCCAACGGAAAGCCTGATGCAGAGCCAAACGCAGTTAACAATAGAGCATTATGTAATACAGGTGGTAACATGCCTCCCCACTCTGGTGCAATAATCATTAGACCATCACAATCATATAATCGATTCAGTAATTGCTCTTTCTCATACATTAACTGAGGGTCATCTAATGGCTCATAGTGACGAAGTAAAATACTATGTTGGTTAAGATCAATCAGATCCATTGTAATTGTTTCAGATTGATATCTTGATGCTATATTTTGACCTAGTTTCAAACTATTTGAATTATTACGACCACTGCCACTTATTATCGCTATTTTCATTTAAATTCCCTAAAATTTACTTTGCATGCAATATACATTTAATATCCAGTATTTTTAATTAAAACTTGTTAAAATAACTCACTTTATTTTTTGTACACTTGCTATGTCTTTATCAAACCGTTTACAAACCATCGTTGATTTTATTGAGCCCAACTATCACCATATTTGGGATACTTGTTGCGATCATGGTTTTTTGGGCAAAGCGCTTTGCAACTTGAATCCAGCTAGCACAATCCATTTTGTTGATATTGCAAAGCACATAATGTTAGCGCTCGAGCATAACCTTAAAACACGCTTTTCCAAGACGAATTGGCTTTGCCATACAATAAGCGTAAATGCTCTACCAATTGATGATTATCCTGGCCGGCATTTGGTTATCATTGCAGGTGTAGGTGGCGATTTAGCCGCGGAATTTGTTTCAACTATTCAGACTAAATACCCAATAAGAGAAATAGACTTTATTATTTGCCCTGTTCATCATTCCTTTTTACTACGCAAACAATTAATTGAATTAGACTTTAGGCTTTTAAAAGAAACACTCGTTGAAGAAAATAATCGCTTTTATGAGATCATCTATATATCAAAAAATAGCGCTAAATTAATAAGCCCTGTTGGCGAGAGTTTTTGGCAGCATACAAAACCTGATACCGCTTTAAACTATTTAAAACGTCTTGTATCTCATTATGAAAAAGTGGCTTCACACAAAGTTGAATTTAAACCTGCATTAAATGAATACCTCAAAATAACCAACAAATTAAAATCACTTTCTAACAATTAAACTCACCAAGCGAATATTTCGTATATCCAGATTATTTACAGTTAAGTACAATGTCACAAAATATTGTTAGAAGACATTTATGGCTAAGAAAATTCAATACACCTTTAATCACCAACAAAAACTGATAAATTTTGCGCAAGACAAGTATAACTCTATGTTTGAAGCTATTGCAGCTGCCGAGGGCTTTGATATTGCTGATTATTCAAAAATGGAGCACCAAGTTACTTTGTATGCTAAAGATAAAGCGGCAATCCGCAATTTCAGAGATGAGTATTTTAAAAAGTTAGGTGTAACTAACATCACATTTATTAAAGAATAACGATGAATACATTAATCCTGTGTGCAATTATTGCCGCACTTTTACCTTATCTAGCAAAAGCACCTGTTGCAATTGCCATGAATAAACAAGGTGGTTACGACAACCGTCATCCACGTGCACAGCAAAGCAAATTAACTGGATTTGGTGCCCGTGCACTAGCTGCGCATCAAAATAGTTTTGAATCACTGCTAATTTTTACCATTGCATTAGTGGTAGTGTTTGCAACAAATACCATAACAAGTACAACTGAAACACTTGCAATTATCTATATTATTGCACGCGTGCTTTATTGCGTTTGTTACTACGTAAATTGGCATATATTGCGATCGAGCGTATGGTTAGTGGGTTTAATTTGCCCAATCGCAATGATGTTTTTAAGCCTAAATTAATTAGGCTTGCTCACTCAATTTAATACCTGCATCTTCAAGTAGTTTTAAGAATGCAGGTAGTACCTGTAAGTTTTCAAATGCGAGCTCATTTGCCAATTCATTTTTAAGATTTGGTGAAAGCTTCAGCGCCATTTGTAAATCGTCCATCGATTCAGACAAGCGGTTTTCTTGTGCATAAGCACAGGCACGTTGCCAATAGGCATAACCGTAATCAGCATCTTCATCAATTGCTTGATTGCAAAGTGCAACCGCTTTATTCGTTTTACCTTGCTCTAATAATGCATCTGCTTTGTATGTGATCGCCTCTACATCATCTGGTTTACGTTTTAAAATTTCGTCATAAATTTCAATTTTAGAATTTACATCACTTTCTAAATTCGCACGCATCCAAAGTGAATGAACTTCATTGGTAATGGTAATTTTCCGCTGGTTATTGAGAATTTCTTCAGAACGTTCTTTTAATTGGTTTTCAAGCACACCTAAACGCGTTTCATATTCTTCGGTAATACTTTTTACGCGTTCATTTACAATACTTTCAACTTTATTTTTTACATCACGTAATGAATTCCAACCTACGAGAATTAATATTGTTGCTGTGGCGGTAATAATAAACATCACGTTGTTTATTGTGTCATTAGTGTAATCAAGTGCTCTATCAGCTGCGCTTAATTCAGTGTGTGTAATTTGTTTTGTGGTGTCTTCACGAAGTTTTTGTTGATCTTGACGCAACGATTTCAACTCGTCCAACACATATCGCTCCAACAGTGGGCGGTAAAGCGGTTCGTTTAATTCTTTAAGTGCTTTTTCTTGTTGTTGCTCATTCATCGGTTTTGCATCATTGGCTAACACCGTAACACTAAAAATGCTTAAGATAAGAAGAAAGATAAATTTTAATTTCATTAATATAGCCTTATTTTTTCAAGCCACTAATATACATCAAACCGTTATAAGCTACACCCATGTTTTATAACATTGCTACTGATTTACATATTATTTTATAGCGGGTTTTGATAGAGTTTCGGCCATACAAAACTCAAGTTTAGGAAAATAATATGAGCATTCAACGTACCCATACCAATGAACGAATGAGTCGCATTGTGGTACATAACAAAACTGTTTATTTGTGCGGCCAAGTGTGTGCTGATGCAACCAAAGATATCAAAGAGCAAACGCAAACAATGCTAGATAAAGTCGATGCATTACTTATCGAATCAGGTAGCAGTCGCAAACACATGTTAAGTGCAACGGTTTACATTAAAGACATGCAATATTTCAAAGAAATGAATGAAGTGTGGGATGCATGGGTACCTGAAGGGTATGCACCAGCTCGTGCTTGTGTTGAAGCTGCAATGGCGCGCCCTGAATTACTTGTTGAAGTATCAGTAATAGCTGCACAAATAGACTAATTTTTAACACTTAGACTTAGTGAATTTTGAAGCTAAGTCTTTTTATTTTAGATTAGGTAGCGAAATAATAAATTTACATCCCCTCTCTTGTGGGTCTGTTAAAACAATTCGCCCGCCAAGTTTATGATGCACAATATTAGAAACAAGCGACAAACCTAATCCTGTAGAGCCATCGTTGCGCGTGGTTGTAAAAAACGGGTCAAATACCTTTTTATGTAAGCTATTGTCGATTCCCTTGCCGTTATCTTCGAATATAAGTTCAACAGTATTTTGCTTGTTAGTAATGCCAATGGTAATAACTTTATCAAGGTGATCATCTTTAAATGCGTGAGTCAGTGCATTTTGTACTAATTGAATTAACACTTGCGCTAAAAGTCCTTGCTGAGAAGTAACTTCCAGTTCTTCTTCGAAATTTAAAACAAGTTGTACACCATGTTTATTTGCCATTGGTAAAACAGTGTCAGTTACCTGTTTGCAAAACAACGTGATATTGAAGGGCTCTGGGGTATCGTTTAACGAAACCATAGAGACCTGCTTAAAACTTTCAACTAAGCGAGATGCTTTTTTAATGTTGTTTTCGGCTAAATTGAGGGTTTTTTGCTGCTCTTCAAAAAATGATTCTAAATGTGTCTTGGTTAGCCTGCCTGACTCAAGAGCAATTGCACCACTTTTAACTTCTTCTAAGGCATGAGAAATTGAGGTAATAACAATACCAAATGGGGTATTTAATTCGTGCGAAATACCTTTTATTAGTTCGCCAAAAGCTGCAAACTTTTCACTTTCAATAAGTGACTCTTGGGATGCTTTTAATGCTTCTAGAGATTGCTCCAGCTCAAAAGTTCTCTCCTCAACCACTTTTTCTAAATTGAGATTGAGTGTTTTCAACTCACTTTCATAATCACATCGTGATTTTGCGTTATATGCCCTGCCATAAATTTCTGCAAGTGTTAGAACAAAGGTCACCTCTTCATCTGACCACTGTTTTATTTCTTCACCTTGATGTTCACAACAGATCACCCCTATCATTTTGCCAAGGTGTCTTATTGGTAAATCTAACATCGATTTAATATTGAGTGGCTTTAAATAATTCTCTGTGAATTCAAAGGTTGCAGGATGCAGTGTAGCATCGTCTGCAATAATAGCTTGCTCTGAGTCAATTGCAGCAAAATAACTGGGGAAATCATGTCTACTTAGTTCTATACCAAGCGAGGGAAACGCCGTACCTTGTTCTAATAGAAATTCACAAAAAATATGATCATCGCGTAACAGCCAAATACTTGCACGGGTAATATCTAACGCTGTGGTCGCTGCCGATAAAATCTCTTGTGAGGCAGCATGCAAATTGCCACCATCAACGGATTTTGACAGACTCAATTTAAACAATTGCCTTTCAAACTTTGAATGCATAATTGAAGTGGCTTTAAAAACAAATATCTAACACATTATAGCTTAAATTGTTCTGAACTATTGAGTTAATGTTAACGTTTGTATACATCTAATAAATTACAAAAATCTCAACATAAGATGCCTTTCTTGGTTAATTCTTCCATTAATGCTTTGGTGCGTTTTCGACATTCATCCCGTACTAATCGCACAGCAGGCGTTATGGACTGACGACTAGGACACATTAACCAAAGTTCGGTACTTTTGTGAGGATAATTTGTCATTAACGGTACAAGCCTTTGGGCTAATAAATCTTCGGCAATATCAATTAATGATTTAACTGCAATTCCCTTACTTTTTACACACCAACGTCTGACCAAATCACCATCATTGGCGGCTCGCCTTCCTTTCATTTTCACTTTGATTGTTTTGCCGTTTTCTAAAAACTCCCATGTATCGTTTATTCTTTCTTGTAACTGATAAAATAAACCTTGGTGATATTGCAAGTCATTAGGGTGTTTCGGTGCCTTATGCTGTTTTAAATAATTTGGTGAGGCGCATAATATTCTTGGTACATCACATATTTTAAAGCCGAACATGTTGGTGTCATTTGGCTTGCCATATCGTAGTGCTAAATCAACTGAGTCACGATAAAAGTCAATGTTGCTATCACTTACATGGCTTCTTACGCTCAGCTTAGGATACCTATCTAATAAATCATCTAACCACGGCATAACCACATTACGACCAAGATCTGATGAAAGCGCAATGCGCAGCTCCCCTTCAATATCTTTGTTATCGCTTTTTATATTTTGCTTAGCTAGTGAGAGTAAAGATAACGCTTCTTCACATTGCGGTAAAAAGCGCTCTCCTTCTTTTGACAATCGGATACTGCGTGTTGTGCGAATAAACAATTCTGCTCCGAGCTCTGCCTCTACACGTTTAAGCGCAGCGCTCGCTGTTGCTGATTGCAAATCTAAAGATGAAGCAGCCTTAGATATACTCTTCATTTCAGAGATTTTAACGACCAGCTTTAAATCTTCTACCAACATATTAACTAATATTTTTTGATAATATTTCAAACATTACCTTGTTTTTAATTAGCTAATCAAGCTTTAAACTACATCCTATGTTTTACAACAGCTTGTTGTTAGGAGATTTTAATGACACACCCAATAATTACCGATTTAAACCGCCGCTATACAAGTAAACGTTATGATGCGAGTAAAAAAATTTCACAAAGTTATCTAGAAATCATTTTAGAAGCAATACGTCTTTCCCCATCATCCATTAATTCACAGCCTTGGAAGATCATTGTGATTGCGTCGGATGAGGCAAAAGAACGTATGCACAACACGTTTGTTAATAAGTTTCAATTTAATCAGCCACATATTAAAGCTGCATCGCACACACTTTTATTTGCTTATAACCCAAAGTATGCACGTAGTGACTATGAGAAAGTTATTGATACTGACATCAAAAAAGCGTTTGGTGCATTTGCTTTTGTAGATTTGAATACTGATGAGGCAGGCAATAACGCACAGTGGACGAAAGCACAAACATACATTGCCCTTGGTAATGCCATGCATACTGTTGCACGTTTAGGCATAGACTCAACACCAATGGAAGGGGTAGATAAAGACATGATAAGCGAATTATTTGCAGAAGAGCTAAATGGTTATGTTTGTGAAGTTGCATTAGCAATTGGCTATCATGAGCCAAGTGAAGACTACAACGCGTCACTGCCAAAATCACGATTAGCAAAAGACAACGTAATTACCGTTTTATAGGTACAAGCAGCGCATGCTGTTTAAATCCAGCATGCGTTTTTATGCTATGAACATAATACTAGGCGTTGATAATAACATCCTATTTAGTCTCTAATTAATTATCACCCTAAAACTTCAAATGTGTTTTAGATTAACTTGTTACATCCATTCACATTGATGTGGACAGAGGTTTGACCAGACCTAATATTGTCATATAAGGTAGCTATGATAATAAGAAAAACAAAAGGTCACACTATGAATCACCACTTTTCACGCAGAAATTTCTTAAAAGCATCTATTTACGGACTGGGTGCCGCCACCATCGCAATGTCTCTTACAGGCTGTAATAGCGATAATGATAATAAGCTTGCTGAGAATGAATTTTCAGTCAGCTTTAATCACGGTGTTGCCAGTGGCGACCCATTAAGTGATGCAATTATTTTATGGACACGTGCTACACCTGCTGGTGCGCCACAAGGTGTTAATTTAACACTGCAAATTGCAGATGATGAAAACTTTGAAGTAAACCTTGTACAACAAACGGTTGTGGCTTTAGCTTCAAATGACTACACAGTTAAAATCGACTTTACTGGCTTAAATGCTGGCAGCAAATATTACTACCGCTTTGTGACTGAAAATGAAACATCACCGGTTGGGCAATTTAAAACGCTACCACAGGGTGCAATCAACAGTGTTAAGTTTGCCGTTATGTCATGTGCAAACTTCCCTGCAGGATATTTTCATGCGTACGCAGAAGCAGCAAAACTTACTGATATTGATGCAGTATTACACCTTGGTGATTACATTTATGAATACGGTGCAGATGGCTACGCAACTGAAAACGCTGTAGCGCTAGGCCGTGAGCTTGCTTCAGACAATGCAGAAGAAATCATTACCCTTGATGATTACCGTAAGCGTTATGCACTTTATCGCAGCGACCCTGCTTTACAACAATTACATGCAAACAGCCCATTTATAGCTGTATGGGACGACCATGAAGTTGCCAACGATGCCTTTAAAAACGGTGCAGAGAACCATAATGAAGGCGAAGGTGACTTCACTGCGCGAAAACTGGCTGCCCTACAGGCTTATTTTGAGTGGATGCCCATCCGCCCATATGTAAAAGGTCAAACCGAAAGTTTATACCGTCAATTTGAATTTGGTGATCTGGTATCTCTTTATATGCTTGATACACGTCATGAAAGTCGTGCAAAACCGCTAGATTATGCAAATTATATTGATCCTGTAACAGGCCAAATTGACAGCAACCGATTTATTCTTGATTTAATTGAGCCAACACAAAAATTAATTGGCACTGATCAGCTAATTTGGCTACAAGATGGCATGATAAATTCAGATGCAAAATGGCAAGTGCTTGGCCAGCAGGTACTTATGAATCGTATGCATATTCCAGCTGAATTACTGGCTGAACTTGCTAATCCAAGCACGCAAACCGCGCAAACACTAACAGAACTTGCACAAATTAAAGGGCGATTACTTGCAGGTGATCCTACGTTAACTGAGCTTGAAAAAGCACGTGTTATGACTGTTGCACCTTACAATTTAGATGCCTGGGATGGCTACCCTGTAGAGCGCGAAATGATCCTACAAACAGCACATAGCTTAGGTAAAAACCTGATTACACTTGCAGGTGATACCCACAATGCATGGGGCGGTCCACTTAAAGATGGTAAAGGTAATCTGTGTGGTTATGAATTTGCAACAAGCTCGGTAAGTTCGCCTGGTTTAGAATATTACTTACAACTGCCAGAACAAATGGCGCTGCAATTTGCTGAAGCACTTAAACTGCTTGTTGACGACCTTGAGTATGCCAATATCCATCAGCGTGGTTTTATGACTGTAACGTTTACCCCTGAAAGAGCGCACAGTGAATGGCACTTGTTATCGAGTGTTCATCAAAGTGAATATCAAATGACTACTCAGGCAACCGAAGTACCCGCAAAATAAAGGGTTTGTTTAAGCTCATTTAACATTTTTCGGTTTAATAGTGTCAGGCGATTAAGTTGTTGATTAACAGCAGCGATATCGCCTTTTTCTGTATTACTTAACATGGTGTTACGCGCTTCTATTTGCAGTGTTTGATAATGCGTAACAATATTCTCAAACACATCATTTGCACCTTCAGAAGCCTCACTGTTTTGTGCTTCGAATACTAAATCCTTTTCCTGAACATCGCTAAGTAACATCGATAGCTCCTCTTGACTTAACAACATATTCATTTGCGCTCTCCTTATTAATTAGGAATAAATAATAGCAGTTGAAAAATTAACCAAATATGAATTTAAACATGCGCTTCGTGTCAGAATTTTAATGTTGAAGGTGCTATTAAGCTTTTAATTTGTGGATCAGTAATTACTGGGAAGTCTTCTCGGTCCCGATAACGCCGATAAAGGCTGGAAAAAATTGCTGACCGCGATAACTTATCGAGTTCACGTAAAAAGTCACCGGCGTTACTGGTATTCGCATTAATAGCGCAGCAATGTTGATATTGTTTTATCAAAGCAACTAAACTTGGCTTATTATGCGCTTTTAAAGCATTCTCAGCTTCTATAAAAAATGCAACACCAGACCAATACACACGTTGATGCGCCTTTAACTGCCACATATTTTCACTGATATCGCTTAGCCGTCCGCTATTTATTTTAGTATTAACTTTACCTCTTGAAAGCCCCGCTTTGATCCGAGTATAAAACTCATCGCGATTAATTAAGTTATTTTTAAACATCACAATATTTTGTAAATAGGTTGCCAGTCCCTCACCTAACCAAAAAACACTGTAATCGAAAAGAGGATGATAAAGATGGGATAACTCGTGATATAGCGTCCAATCGTTTTTTAAACTAACAAGTGAGGCATAACGATTAAAATGAAGTTCAACTGTGTCTGGTGTCCCTCGTACTATTCTTGCCCAAGGTACTGGTTCTGTTGAAAAATAACGTGGTTTTAAGTCAAACTGATAGTTGCTTTGACAAGGTTCGCCTAATACCAACTCATTCGCTGTTATACCAAATGAAATCCACTCTTTAATTTTTTGTTGATGTGATAACGAAAGCGCATCTAAATGTTGGTACTTTATGGTTTTTGAAGTGCCCAAATTATTAGGTGTAATGGTTGCAAATGAAGATGCACAGAATGAAACAGCTGACAGAATAAGCACTAAATGCCAGCGTAAATTACTCACTCGCTTTTTGGCGGCTTTCTTGCACATGAATTTTTGCCTGAATAAAATCCGCATGAGTAACATACATCAAACCTGCTATTTTTCGTATCAGATGATCTTCATGCCCGTCCACAGAGCCATCCGAAAAGGCAACCTGCCAAAGTAACTCTATAATCTCAATACGTTCAATATCGCTGGTGTGTTCATTCACTACGTTAACAAACGAATACAAATCGATGGCCTTTTCAACGATGCCTTTCGCTTTATCTAATAAATGTGTTGCTGCCTCATTGGGTAAATTACAATACGTGGTCAGTGTAGTGTGAATATTTTCAACTTCCTCTGATACCACTTTGCCATCGGCACGCATTACTTCAACTAAGAGTGCAGCAAGTCCTGTTTCAAAATCGATAGCTGATTTAGTGTTATATTGTTGATTGAATGAAGATAACAATGATTTTAAATGTGCGATCAAAATAATACTCCCAAAAATTTAACGTTAGCAGTTAGCCCGACCCTTGGGTAATAAAAATTTGTTACTAAATGCAATATCGATTCAGCGTTTTTATTTGCCTAGATGTTTTAGATTAAAATGTATCTCTCACCACAAAATCAAAACCCCAAATACCACCAAAACCAGTATTAATACTGGTAAAAATTGTCCCAGCGAGCGTCGAGTCGCGCTTTAGCATCATCGAGTGTTCGCGCAGAGATGTAGTCACCGTCACGTTCTATCAAGTCTAACCTTTCAAGCTTTGCAATTGCATCGGCAATTTCAAAGTCTAATGGGCAGTGATATGTTTGTTCAAACCAATTTTCAATTTCGCTATCAAGCGCTTCACTCGTTAGCTGTGCTTTAGAATTTAACAGCACACTGTAAGCGATTATTGCCTCTTTACAATCCTCTTCTTCAGCTGCATCAATTATGGTGTGAAACACCCCGGCATTATTGTCTAAATTTTTAAAATAGAGGTTATCTGCTAATGCTTTCATAAATTTGATTTTTCTATTTTTAAACTTACTCCACTCTTTAAAAATAAAGCTACCAAATAGTCCTAAGCCTAACCCTAAACTGATTAAATGCTGCTGATTAAACTCAACATTATCATTACGTAGTCCTAACCAGTATGAGATTAACGCAGCAACTAAAATAATTGATGCCCCTAATTTAGTAACCAATACAACTGCCCCACCTACTGCCGCTGATGCACCGATAATTACTTTATCAATTGGCCTCATGCGTACTTCACTGTTTGGAAACAGCATTTCTAAATCAGCTTTGGGCACATTTTGAAAGAGTTTGATGATGGTAGCGCCTGGCTCAAAACCAACTGGCTTTATTTTTTTATTGGCAAAATGTGCTGCATCTTTAAAACGTATAAAAACAGCAACTCTATCGTAATTAGTAAAACTGATGGTTTGTTTTCTAAGTCCCCACCAAGTGCTGAGTGTTTCATTTTTTGTTGAAGCACCACGACGATAAAATACCACTTCAGCAAAATCATCAAAGGCCACTTCGAGCCTGACTTTAAACAGTGATTCTTCCGTTAATGCATCTTGCAAGTCTTGATCTGTAATGATCTCATAATTTGCTGCATTCAGTATTGATGCAAATTCTTGTGCAAAGGTTTTTTGGCAGGTGAGCTTTTCATCATCGCTAATACTTTTTAGCAATTGCGTATCAGCATTTGGGTCAAAAGGTGCGTAATTATCTTTTAATACTTCTAAGCGCTTGTGATATTCAAAATGAATAACACTGGCAAATAATTCTGCAAATTCGATAAAAGACGGTTGCTCTTCTTTTATAAAAAGTGACTGACACATGCTGATCACATCAGACTTTCTAAATGGAATAAAACGCTCTAGCGACATAATTTACTACATACAACAAACCATTTTAAAACTGTACCTTGTTAAAGGGTTGAAACCAACTGCTATAAGAAGTTTCTCGCAACTAAAACCCAAAAGGGCCCACTTTGTGAGCCCTTACATCAAAACTTTTAGTCTACGAACGTTTATCTTTTAACAAAGCAACCAATAACGCAGGTAAAAACGTCAGTGTTAGTAATGTCGACACTAAAATGCCACTCATTACAATAACGCCAACCCCCCGATACAACTCTGTGCCATCACCAGGGATAAGTACCAAAGGGGCAAGACCAAATAATGTCGTTGCTGTTGACATTAAAATGGGCATTAAACGTTTTTCAAGGGCCAGTAAAACGGCTCTTTTTACTTTTACGCCTTGTTCTACAATTAAGCGCCTTGTTTGGTCGACAATAAGAATAGGATTATTAACGACAGTACCAAGTAAAATTAAGAAACCTAGCATGGTTATCATATCGAAAGGCTGGTGATAGCTACTTAAACCAATCTCAGTAAGTAAGGAATTAACGCCATTTACTAAGACTAATCCGAGTAAGCCTCCCGCCATTCCAAGTGGCACTGTTGCCAAAATAAAAAGTGGGTATCGCCAATGAGTAAATATAGCCACCAGCAATAAGTAACTAAGTGCTAAGGCGATTATAAAATTACTCGAAAGAGCTTCCTTTGTTGCTTCAAGCTGATCTGCAGCACCACTGATATTAAGTTTAATACCTTGCGCCAGTTTACCTTGTTGCCAAAGTGTTGGAATAAGCTCATTACGCACTTGTTGCTCTGCAGTTTCAAGCGCAACGCTGCGTGGCGGAATAATATAAACAGTTACAGTACGGTTGCCATCCACTCGACGAATCGAATTACTATTATTTGAATGAGTTAAATCTGCTAATGCATGTAATGGTAGAACGCTGCCATTAGGCGCGACAATAGGCGAACTTGCGAGCTGCGACATGGTTTGTCGATTACCAGCACCGCTGAATAAAAACATATCAATTTTGTCATCATTCAAAATAAATTCATCAACGTATGCCCCATCACTCATCGCTGCGATTGCATAGCCAAAGTCAGCATTGTTGATACCAAGCTCTGCCAAGCGTTGCCAACGCGGTTTTATTTCAACTAAAGGCTGTTCTAACGTTAACGAGCTAGGATCTGAATTTATTTGCGGCTTATCAAACAGTTGATTTGCCTCATCATAAACCGCCTCAGCTGCTGCATATAAATCGGTAATGTTACTGCCCGCAATATCCACAGCCACTGCCCGAGTCCCACCATCATTACTGGATATTATTGAGCCACGAGAACTAAAGGCACGCATTTTGGGATAGCTTTTAAATTTTGTTGTAACTGCTTCCATCATTTGATTGATATGCGCAGGATCTACTGGTGCACTTAAAAACCAAATGCGCCCAACAGATACTGACATAGAATAATATGCAAGCGGCGGCATATCATCTTTGCCAAGGGTAAAATCGCTATCGTCTTTATTAATGTAGACATCAAAATACTGGCGCAATTCGCTGCCAATTTTTTCCATTTCTGACAGGTTATAACTTGGCGGCGCTATCATCATTGAAAAGGCCTTTGGCTCTTCACCTTCAGGCAAGTATTCAGCTGCTGGCATTAAGGCAATTGCACTGGCTAAAATAACAACAAAAAAAGCGGCAACACTAATACGAGCTCGTTTAGTATGTTTAATAAGCCAATGAGCTGGAACTAACCACACCTTTGAAAGAATGAGTTGTTTGCCTTCACTGAGTTGCTCACTTTTACCTATATGTGCAATTGCGCTCGGCACAATAAAAATAGCCACTAACATAGACGCAATAATTGCCCCGGAGATTGCAATGGCGATATCTGAATAAAGCTGCCCTGCTTCTTGTTGCACAAATAAAATTGGCGCAAAAACCATCACAGTTGTGGCTGTAGATGCCAACACAGCAGGCCACACTTCTTTAACCCCATTAATTGCAGCTTGACGCTTACTTATACCTTTTGTCTTGGCTTGCACAATGGCTTCTAGCACCACAATGGTATTATCCACTGTCATGCCGATGGCAAAAGCGACCCCCGCAAGAGAAATAACATTAATTGTTCGACCAAAGAGGCTTAACGCAAAAAATGCCGCAATAGTACACAGTGGAATACCAATCATGCCAACAAGGGTTGCACGCCCTGAACGTAAGAAAAAGTACATCACTAACGTTGCGAGTAGTGCACCTAAGCCAAGATTAAACCATACATTTTTAAGTGAACTTCTGACATATTTAACATCATCACTCATTAACTTGAGTTCTAAACCATTTTGACTTAGCAGCTGCTGATTAAGCTCATCAACAATCGGTAGCATTGCATCTTTTATCGCCAATACATTAGAGCCACTTTCACGTCTTACCGATAAGCTAAGTGTTCGTTCACCATCAGAGTAAGACATGCTTCTTGTTTCAAAATGATCTAAGCTCACAGAGGCAACATCTTTTAATAAAATATCGACATTGTTTTTGCGTGCAATGATCAGATTTTCGAGTTGTTTTAATGTTTCGAATCGTGCAACAACCCTTAATAAATAGCGGCTTGACCCCGATTCAATGTCTCCTGCTGAAGCGTCTTTGTTACGGCTGCGAATAGCCGTTCTAAGTTCTGGTAAACTAATCCCACGCTGTGCTAAACGATGTGCATCAACTTTAATTTGAATTTGCCTTTGCGCGCCACCACCAACGCGTACTTCAGACACTCCCGCTACACTCTCCATTCGAGGCCTAACATAATCTTCAGCAAAATCACGTAACAAATCGACATCTAATTTGAGAGGATTTCCTTTTTGCGGTTTCAATGTAAAGTACATAAATGCATTACCCGAAAACGAGCTCGAAAACAGCCTAGGCTGGTCAACATTCTCGGGATAAGCTGGCACTTGGCTTAAAGCATTATTTACACGAATAAGTGCATCATTGGCATCGACACCAAACGGAAATTCGAGCTCAATACTCGCTGAGCCCATTTCACTGTAAGACGTCATACGTGATAAATTAGCTAAAGAACGTAAATAACGCTCTTGCTCAATTATAATTTCTTTTTCTACATCTTGTGGTGTGGCACCGGGCCAGCCTGTTTGTACAGTAATTGTTCTTACTTCAAGATCAGGGATCATTTGCACAGGAATACTAAGGGCAGTAACTAAACCAAGAATACTGGTTATAAGCACACAAACCGCAACTAAAATCCCACGATTAACTGCTGCACTTATCATTTAGCACTTCCCTTTACAGATGCAACACTGACTTGCATACCCTCTTTAAGAGCCTCAACACCGGAAACCACAAATGCTAAATTGCTAGGCGCGTTAATTACCGCGACTTGATCCGCTTTTTCATCAACTATCTGAATTAGGTGACGTTTGGCTACATTCTCAGTTACCGAAAAAACACTATAACCACCATCAGGGTGATGCTTTATTGCTGTTTTTGGTAACCAAATTTGTTGTTGCCCAGCTGAAAATCTAATTAAAGCCCGTGCTGATACCCCGGAGATTAATCCTTCGTTATTTGTAATATCGGCAAATACAGTAAAAGTACGTGTCGTTTCATCTGCTGCTGCAATGACGTGTGATATCGGTAATTCAATTGGTGCAAAATTTGTAAGCTCAGGAGATGCTAAAACCGTAAGTTTGTTATGTTGGAACTTTGAAAAATATTCCTGTGGTACTGCTAACTCAAGCCTGAGTTTATCATTTGCCACAATTGAAAATGCCGGTGATTGGGGTGTGATCCATTCGCCAACTTCTACATGTCGTTTACTTATAACCCCACTAAATGGTGCAGTTAAACGGTGTCTATTCACTACCTCTTGTTGCTCTTCAAAAAGCGCTTTGGCGACTGCCTGTTGGGCTTCAGCTTTAGCTTTAGCTGCTGCTCTTTCAGCAATGAGTGTTTTTGCTACTACTTGCTGTTTTGATAATGACAGTACCTCTTGATATAAGCGTACGGCTTCTTGATGGGCTATTTTAGATGCTTCAAGGGTGGCCTTTGCTTGTGCCAATTGTGCTTTAGCAAGCGAATTATTTAATTCAAGCAACGGTTCGCCGTGTTTAACTTTTTGTCCGGCTTCTACAAAAATATGTGCAATTACACCTTGTTCTAATACAGTCACATTTGCTTGTTGTTTTGATTTTATAGTGCCTGAAAGTGCCAGCGGCTCTGTTACTTGATTTACATCAGCATAGATTAAATCCACCGATGTGTCTTTTGCCGTGAGTGATAAGCTTATCAGCAGAAACAAAACACAAAAGCCATGTTTAAAATTCAGTGTGTTCATAACCTTACCTTTATAAATGATAATTATTTGCATCTATTCTAACTATTAGTAAAATAATGCCAATTTGTTTGCGATAAACAGCAGGCTTTTGTCGCTTAATTGTTTGTGGCAATCAAAAGAGTTAACCTTTCGGATTTAAATAAAATTTATCAATAATAATAGAAGCACAATACATGACAATCACACTAAACGATCACGATAAACAGCTATGCATTGAGAAGTTACAAAACTATTTTGAAGCAGAGTTAGATACAGAATTAGGTCAATTCGATGCAGATTTTTTACTGGATTTTATCGCAAAAGAAATTGCAGCGTCTTTTTATAATCAAGGCCTTTATGACGCACAAACATTACTGCAAAGTAAAATTGATACACTTTATGATGGCTTTAGTGAACTTGAAAAGCCGGTGCGATAAACGAATTATTAATTTAATTCATATGCAAATCGGTTTTGTAAATTTTAAAATACCAATAATTTTACTAGTTAAGACAGCTTTATGATTATTTCACAGCACCAACATGACTTAGATACACCCACAGGTGTAATGCGTACCTATCGTTACTCTCCTGCTATAACGGGAAATTATCCGTGCTTAATTTTTTATTCTGAAATTTTTCAACAAACAGCGCCTATCGCACGTTCAGCAAAAATATTAGCAAGTCATGGATTTCATGTATTAGTGCCTGAGGTATTTCATGAGCTAAATCCGATAGGTACAGTGCTTGGTTACGATGATGATGGCAAGGACAAAGGTAATAACGACAAGTGGACCAAACCACTTGAATCGCATGACAGCGATACAGTTGCGTTAATTGAATTTGCAAAAACGCTCGAAGGTTGTAATGGTAATGTTGGTGCAATTGGCGTGTGCATTGGCGGCCACCTTGCTTATCGAGCAGCACTTAATGGCAATATTAAATCGGCATTTTGTTTGTATGCAACCGATATTCACAGCAATACTTTACCTGCCAATAGTGGCAATAATTCGTTAGAACTTATCAAAGATATACAAGGCGAAATTCACTTTATTTTTGGTAAACAAGATCCGCATGTACCTGTTGAAGGAAGAATCAAACTTTACCAAGCGTGCCAGCAAAGCGGTATTAATTTTCACTGGCAAGAAGTAAATGCACAGCACGCCTTTATGCGTGATGAAGGTGAACGCTATGATGCAGCACTTGCAATCACCATGTATCAACAAGCGGTAGCACTTTTTAATCGTACATTATCGTAATTGTCGCGAAAGTTAGATTAATGTAGTAAACAGGTTTAGTTTGCTACATTATTAACGTTCGTTTAACCTTTTCTTACAGTCACTTACACTTTCCGACGAAGAATTACAGAAGAAGCATTTACCCCATACATTTAGCACCCTAAACTGCCCACATGTACTAAAAGCAGGAACGCTACATGTGAATACTCTCTCAACTTTTTCGTCAAATCACTCATCAAGAACTGTTGTTAAATGGAATTTATTTTATATTCTTGCGGTGATTGCTGTTTGTCTTATGGTTAATCTAAGCGTACGTTTAGATTATTATTTCCTAAAAGGGATCCCTGAACTATCAATAACAGAAACTCTTCAGGGATTAGCGCTAATCTTTATTAATATTTTGTTTTATAAAGCGATTAAAATTAGCAGTATTGGCTCTGGCAGCTTATTGGTTTTTGGCTTTTTTACAGCACTTTTGATTCGTGAATGTGATTTTTGGTTTGATAAAATAAGCCACGGCTTTTGGCTTTATCCTGCATTGATTTCAACTTTGTCTGTTCTTTATCTTTTTTCTAGAAAACGAAAACAAGGTCTGCGTGAATTTGTCAATTTATTAAAACTGCCTGCAATGAGTAAGGTGATTGTCGGCGTAGTGGTTTTAGTTATTTTTAGTCGTATTTTTGGTACGGGTAGTTTTTGGCGAGAGGTAGTTAGCCAAGATGCTTTTGTCGTAAAAACAATCATCCAAGAAGGCTTAGAACTACTTTGCTATTGCTTTATCTCAATAGGTGCATGGGAAACCTATCAACAGGCTAAAATGGCCAATACACCAAACTGTAATAACCGATAACTATTTCTGTGTGTTTGGTAAATAACACGCATCAAATGATTGCTCATTTAAGAGGGTTTCAATGGTCGAGTGGCTAATTGCAAACTCCTCTTTGAGCATCGCCTTAACTAAATTAAGATCCTGATCAGTGAGTTCAATATTTGCTTCTAGATGAAGTGTATTATCATCCAATTGCCACACATGCAGATGATGCACTGCTTTTACGTTTTTAAGTGTAAGTAATGCCTGATGCACTGCATCAACATCGATTTCTGCTGACGTACCTTGCATTAAGATAACTATAGATTGTTTGGCAAAGCCAATTCCGTGATAAATCACATAAATGGAGATGACAATTGTTGCGATTAAATCGACCAAATACCATTGGTAAAGAATAATCAAACTGCCTGACACAATCACAACAAGGGATGCAAAAGCATCTGATAAGTTATGTACAAAAGCAGCTTTTAAATTTAAGTTAGTTTTAGCACCTGCTTTGTAAGTTAACCACGCCGTTACTGCATCAATAACAAGCGCAATCGCCGCAATATAAACCACTATCCAGCCATCCACCGTTTTAGGTTCTAAAAACTGTGTTATTGCCTCATAAATTAAATAGGCTCCTACTACAATCAAGGTTGAGCTATTAATTAATGCACCAATAATTTCAGCACGTTTATAGCCAAAACTCATGGTGCTTGAAGCAGGTTTTCGCGCAATGCGCCTCGCGATTATTGCTATAACTATAGCGCCAGCATCACTTAAATTGTGAAGGGCATCTGCAACTAGCGCCATACTGCCTGCAAGTGCACCACCAACAATTTGTGCAATGGTTAATACAATATTTATCGCAACAGCCCATGACAGTTGTTTATCTCCATGGTGATGATGGTGGTGGTGCGAATGCGACATAAAGAATCCTATATAATTTTCACAATGCTAAACTCACTTTACGCGATACATTGTTTGGTTACACCGCTTTAGTAACATAAGTAACATAAATCATCTCACTGAGTTATTTACCATATGTTTTAACTTACGTTTAACGCTTGCTAAGTAACAACTATTTATTAATTACTATATTGTTTTTTTATTGTTAGTTTATATATATCGCTTTTTAAATTCATTTTTTAAAAGGCAAATCACAGATCACATCAGCAAAAATGCTCACTTTGTATATACTTTACAATAACGTTATTGCTAAGTGGCCGCTATGTTTAAACTCTGTATTGCACCCTTTTTCAGCTTATATTCATTGAGTGTAATTGCTTTAGATAGCGTAAAACCAATTGAATGTAATACGCCTCTTAAGTTATCAATTACCAATGATTGGTACCCTTATGTTCGTTATTCAAAGTATGAAGAACCAAGCGGTATTGATGTCGAGCTTTTAAGAAAAGTATTGCTTGAGATGGATTGTGATTTAATCGTTTTACAATTTCCTGAAAGGCGAAGTTTATTTGAATTAAGCATGGGGAATTTTGATATCGCCCTTGGTGCAAGTAAAAACCCCGAGAGAGAGTCAGATTTTCACTTTTCTAATAAATACCGCATTGAGCGTAACCGCTTTGCTTATCGACATAATGATAGCAGTTTACAAAGCATCGATTCCCTTAAAGAGATTATCAAAAACCGTAAACTCATAGGTGTTAACCTTGCTGGCTGGTACGGTGATGAATTGGAGCATGCCAAAAAAGACTATAACGGTTTTATTTTTTCTGAAACCACAATCAAACGCCTTGAAATGTTAGCTAAAAATCGCGTTGATATTGTGATTGATGATGACGTTGTTCTTTGTAGTGAAATAACCCGTCAAAATCATAAAAACGTTAATATTCACCCTTTACTACTCTCACAAGCTGATATTCATTTTATTTTCAATAAATACAGTATTTCGCCAACATTCATGGCGCAGTTCAACAAGGCGCTTGAAACAGTACTCGCCAGTGGCGAACTTGAATCATTATTTGGTGATTTTGTCTCTTCAACTTGCAGCGATTTACTTAATTAACGCTAATTTGCGCCGCTTTTCTTTTATTAAAATAAACGCTGCATTTGCTATTTTGTGCTGCTATATGGTGATAAAATGCCGCAAATTTTTATTGGGTTATAGATAAACAATGCTTAGTTCAAACAATATCACCATGCAATTTGGTGCAAAGCCACTTTTTGAGAATATTTCGGTTAAATTTGGTGACGGTAACCGTTATGGTCTAATTGGCGCAAACGGCTGTGGTAAATCAACATTTATGAAAATCTTAAGTGGTGAGCTTGAGCCAAGCGCTGGTAACATTTCATATGATCCTAATGAGCGTATTGCAAAACTAAATCAGGATCAGTTCGCTTACGAGGAATTTACCGTAGTTGATACCGTAATTATGGGCCATAAAGAGCTGTGGGATATCAAAAAAGAGCGCGATCGTATTTATTCTCTTCCAGAAATGAGTGAAGAAGAAGGCATGCTTGTTGCTGAGCTTGAAACACAATTTGCTGAGATGGATGGCTATTCAGCAGAGGCTAAGGCTGGTGAATTATTACTCGGTGTAGGTATTCCTACAGAGCAGCATTATGGTTTGATGTCGGAAGTTGCCCCAGGGTGGAAACTACGTGTGCTACTTGCACAAGTACTTTTTGCTGAACCAGATATCATGTTACTCGACGAGCCAACCAACAACTTAGATATTTACACCATCAAATGGCTTGAAGATGTTTTGAATCAACGTGATTGTACTATGATCATCATCTCACACGACCGTCACTTCTTAAACTCTGTATGTACGCATATGGCAGATATTGATTTTGGTGAGCTTCGTATTTACCCGGGTAATTATGATGAGTACATGTTTGCTGCTACTCAAGCGCGTGAACGTCTACTTTCAGACAATGCCAAGAAGAAAGCACAGATTGCTGAATTACAACAGTTTGTTTCTCGCTTCTCAGCAAACGCTTCAAAAGCAAAGCAAGCAACATCACGTGCAAAACAAATTGATAAAATACAATTAGAAGAAGTTAAAGCATCAAGCCGTCAAAACCCATTTATTCGCTTTGAACAATCTAAGCAATTATTTAGAAATGCGTTAGAACTTGAAAACTTAAGCCAAGGCTATGATGACACCTTGTTCAGTAAGTTAACGGCACTTGTTGAAGTAGGCGAGAAAGTTGCCATTATCGGTGAAAATGGTGTAGGTAAAACGACCCTTCTTCACACGCTTGCTAATCGTTTAGCACCTAAATATGGTGAAGTTAAATGGTCTGAAAATGCCAATATTGGTTATTACGCGCAAGATCATGCTGATGATTTTGAAAAAGACATTACACTTTTCCAATGGATGGAGCAATGGCAACAGCCTGGTGATGACGAACAAGTTGTTCGCGGTTATTTAGGCCGTTTACTGTTCTCACAGAACGATATTCAAAAATCCGTTAAGGTGATTTCGGGCGGTGAGCAAGGTCGCATGTTATTCGGTAAGCTAATGATGCACAAACCAAACATCTTGCTGATGGACGAACCAACAAACCACATGGATATGGAATCGATTGAATCACTTAACTTAGCGCTTGAGCAGTACTCAGGTACTTTGTTCTTCGTCTCTCACGACCGTCAATTTGTATCATCACTTGCAACACGCATTTGGGAAATTAAAGACGGAAAAGTTATCGATTTCCAAGGTACTTACGATGAATATTTAGCGAAAAAAGAAGCTGAAGAAAATCGTTAATCTCCATTTGAAAAGGCGCTAATATAAGCGCCTTTTTTATTAGCTAAACATACACCTTAACATTACTTAGTTCGGGTTAGTAACTTAGCCTTTGTCCCTAAAAGTAAGCTATCGTAGTTTTATCCAACTTTTAACTTATTTAATTTGAACAATTAGTCGTCACCTCCACCAGCCAAAGATTGAATTTGCACCAAGATAGCTACCCAGTCCAATAATTGTGAGCACAATAGAGGGTAAAGCTAAGGAAAATAAATTGTTAATGTGTATTCGTTCATTTTTGCCTTCACTTCCTACCAGTACTTCAACGTTATCATTTATATGATAGAAGGCCGCAATCGTCGCATCCTCACATAAGAATTCTTTTCTACCTTGGGTATCATAGTACTCAATTAGCAAATGTTTATTGCGAGCCCCCTTTGCGATGCCATCATGATTTTTTGTTACCAAATCTATTACGACACCTTTATAAATGTGAGCTTTTGCACGAAATCTCAAACGAATTATGAGTAACCAAGTCGCTATTAATAAGCACACTACACTGACCAAAAGCATATAATAGCCCATTAGCGCTTTCCCGTATTAGGTCGGTCTTTACTAAAAAAGCCTATCCATGTTGTAAGAAAACATAAAACCAAGTCGACAATTAAGCTTGTGTAAAATTTAAAAGGTTGATTAATCGCAGTTACAATCACTTCGTTACCTTGAATACGATAAGAATAATCACCATCTAACATGGTTATCAACCCCACCGCAGTAGCAATACTAAACACACGGGCAAACCAGCGTGTCCGCCTTTCGGTAAACATTAAAATATTGCCTCATTTAATGATTTTTTGTTTAACATTCTTCGTACACATGACTATTTAATTTAAGATTAACTGACTGTACACAAAATTGAGTTATAAGTAGAAAAGTATTAAGTAAGGAAATTTTTCAAAGCATATTCTAAATTTCGTATGTTTTTTAAAGCGGTATTAAATCTCTAAGTTGATTTGATGTGAAAGTCATACTGAGAAAGCCATATTTCTGCTTCTTGCATTGTTGTGACTTTTATAAACGGGATATGTGCATTTTCGATATGATGTTGAATATGTTGACCTTGCTCTATGCTGTCTACTAACCAGCACTCGGCTTTTTGCTTACTTCTTGCGAGTTGAATTGTCTTATTATGTTTATAGTTAATAACTTCTTCAGATACACGCCATCCACGTAAATCGGCAAAAAGCGCCCAAGGTACATTTCTAACCCGTGATATCGTTTCATCAAGCGAGGTTAAATAACCAATGTCAGCTTGAATATTCCAATCACCTGAAATCTTAGCGATTACGAGATTATTTTTAAGTGTTACATCATATACGGGTTCAATCATAATGGGTGATATTGATTACATTAACATTGGCAAACATCATTCATCTCTAATGAACTAGTATCTAACATACACTGTAATTAATTTAATGCTTTGTTAAAACAAGTCTATTTCAGTATCTGCTGTGCTAGCGGAGCTCGATTCAAAATGTTTTTTCTGCTCAGCGAGCGTATCCATTAAATTAACTAATTGCTTACTGGCAATTTCAGCATATTCAAATTCAGTTTGTAATAATTTCTGGAATTCTTTGCTGGTTTGCCAATCAGTATTTAATAAAGCAAGGGCATTATGCACGTGTTCATGCACGGCTTTATGCGGTGCGTCTATTTCTGAATAACAAGGTAGATGAGAATATTCATGTGCCCCTTCACCATTATGATACCAATGCCCAAATCGACATGACTTATCATCTACCATTACTTGTTCTGCATTTTTACTGCGAGCATCGTTATGTTCAACCGCCCAATAAGCACGCTGCATATATAAAGTATGATCTACCTTGGTTAAAGTTACATTACAAATGGCATGCACATTGGAAACCAATTCATACACTTCTTGTGAGGCACGCATTACTTTTTCAAAGCCCCCGCTAAAGGTTGAAATAAGCGATTTGGACTCTGTTGAAGCATGAGCCATACCATCTGAACGACTCAATACGTCTTCTAAAGCTGATGTAAAGCGCCCTGCTATTGAGCCAATTTCGCCAGCTGTTTTTTTTGTGGTTTCAGCAAGTACTTTTACTTCATCAGCAACAACAGAAAAGCCTCTACCATGTTCACCTGCGCGAGCAGCTTCTATGGCTGCATTAAGGGCTAATAAGTTAGTTTGTTCCGCTACCTTTACAATAATGGTTACCATTTCTGTAATTTGCTTACCCGCTTCAGATAATTCGACAGTTGTTTGCGACAATGAGCTGGAGTCGTTTGCAAAGCGTTCAATCGTATTAAAAAGCACACCCACATTATCATTGTTATGCATAGTGATATTGAGTGACTCTTGCGATAATGTTTGGATCTCAGTCATATCATGCGCGATGGTGTTTAAATCTTTTTGGGTTGCACTTAAGTTATCGATAAGGTTGTCAGCTTTATTAGCAGAAAGTTCGTTTAGGGTGGCATCGCGCCTTGCACGCATAAAGTCTTCTTTCATCGAATCGATGGAGCGGTCAATTATCGCTAAGTTTGCATGAAAGCCCTTTTTTAAGCCCTTTTGCAGTGATTTACGATAAAATCGATTTTGATTTGCTGCTTTAAAGCACGCTTGCATCTCTCTTAAAGATGCCTCTATTTGGTCAATAGCAGAATTCAAATTCCAAGCAAGGGGAGCGTATTGGCTAAAATTGTTTATATTCGTGATACGCGTTTCTAAATCACCTTCTGCATATCGCTCGCTTGCAGCAATGATTTTTTGTAGCAGTGGGTCTATATTCTGCTGTTTATTATCAATCAGAAAAAAGTTAACCGTTAGCCATACAGGTAAGCAAATTAACCACCAAAAGTTACCCCCGCCCCCAAACACTAACACCAAGGTTAAAAGTAAAATTAAAATTGCAGAAACTACATTTTTGGGTTCACTCAAAGAATTGAAGTAACGTTGCCACATAATCTTCTCCTAACCCATCAAATTCATTCAGTAAGTATTGCCAAGAGGCATTCATACCAGCTTCTTTATCACTTTGTTGCTGTTCTATTTTCAGCATATTTTCATAAATTGGCGCCAATAAATTAATTAAGTTTTCAGTTGGCTTTCTTCTGACAGAGTAATAACCTATGGTTTTGCCATTGGCATCGAGGGAGGCGCTAATATTGGCAAACGCCCAATAATAATCGCCATTTTTACATCGATTTTTTACCAGTCCAAAAAATTCATCTTGCTTAGCAATGGTTTGCCATAACATTTTGTATACCCCTTTTGGCATTTCGGGGTGACGAATAATATTATGAGGTTGACCTATTAGCTCACTCTCTTGATAACCCGAGATAGAAATGAAGGTGGCATTGCAGTAAGTAATAATACTTTTAGTATCCGTTTTAGATACAATGATTTGATTGTCGGGGAAAGATACTTCTGGCATGGCTAAACACTATTTGTTTTATTTAATGTTTAGTTCAAATTTTTGTTTCGCGCAAATTGTAAAACAAGGCACATTAATCAAATGTGCCTTGTTCTATAAGTAGTTATTGAGTAATCGCAATAATCTTACTTTGGTTTTTATCTCGATCATTGATGGTTAAATAAAGTGAGCCGTTCGGTGCTGTAATTACATCTCTAATGCGCCCGAGGCCTTTTAAAATAATCTCATCTTCGACCACTTTATTATCTTCGATACGTAAACGGTGCAATTCTTTCTTCGCTAAACTACCGACAAATAAATCACCTTGCCAGTGCTTAAATTGCGTACCGCTATAAAAATTAATACCAGCAACAGCTATCGACGGTGTCCAGTGGTGTATTGGCGATTGCATACCAGGTAGTTCTGTATGCTCAGTAATCGGGGTGCCATTGTAATTCATACCAAACGTTACCTTTGGCCAGCCATAGTTAACACCTTTACTAACTAGGTTTAATTCATCACCACCACGAGGACCATGTTCAGTAGACCATAGTTGGCCGTTTGTAGGGTTAATAGTTAAACCTTGAGGGTTACGGTTACCATAGGTCCAAATCGTTTTCTGAGCCCCTTTTTCATTATAAAACGGGTTATCTTTTGGAATGCTTCCATCTTTGAAAATTCGATGTATCTTTCCATTTTGAGTGGTAATGTCTTGCGCATCATTTTGATGACCCTCATCGCCATTGGTAAAGAATAAATAGTCACCTTGAATGGCAAAACGTGAGCCAAAATGCCAGCCTCGGTTTTTACGGTTCTGTGGTTTTGCCTCAAACAAAGTTTGTTGTTCTACCCAAGTACCGTCTTTAATTTTACCTCGTACAATTTTTGTAAAAGCAATTTCATCACCTGCCTCATTTTTACCTGCAGATTGACTGAACGATAAATAAATCCAGCCATTACTTTGATAATCAGGATCTGGATAAACATCAAGTAAACCGCCTTGGCGGTTATGCCACACTTCTGGAGTGCCCTTAATTAATGTTTTTTTACCTTCTTTAGAAACATGCCAAAGTTGCCCTTCTCTTAGGGTATAAAGAAGACTATTGTCAGGTAAAAAATCAAGCGCCCAAACAATGCCATCCGTCGTTAATATCTCTTGTGTACTAACGGTATGATGTTTTGTTTTAAATACTTTTCCTAACTGTGACTCAGGCGCTTTTTGTTGTTCAATTTTTGCGCCTGCTTCGCGAATATAAACAACCAAAGTGCGCACTTCTTCATCACTTAAAACACCGCCAAATGCTGGCATTCCAGCTTTTGCGATGCCTTGTTTAATTGCATTCGAAAGAGCTTCATCGGTGCCTTTTGTTAGCCACTCCTTATCAACGAGTGAACCTGCCATGCCTCCTGTTAATGCTTCACCATGACACGAAGCACAGGTTGATTTAAATAGATCTTCAACTTTTGCCTGAACAGAACAACTTAAAGCTGCAAAAATTGCCGCCCCTAATATCGGTAACTTATTCATTTTTTGATACATATTATTATTTCACGGTAGATCGATTAATTGCTTAATGCAGTATAATGTGCCGAGTTTAAATTTACAGTCAAGTTGCGATTAAAGGTTAGTTTGGTGCGAAAAGTGTTTAAAAAATCAATTATAACAAGTGTTATTGCAATTCAATTCAATGTGAACGCAATCACATTAAATAACGAGAATACTGATATAGAAACCATCGTAACTACCGCAAACCGTTCAGCGCAAAGCCATATTAAGCTTATTGGTAATACCAGTGTTATTGCAAAAGACGCTATCGAATCAATTAATGCTGAACATTTAAATCAAGTGTTAAGCCTTGCTTCGGGTGTTTGGTTAAGCCGCGGAAATGGGCAAGAATCTCTACTTTCTATTCGCTCCCCAGTACTGACAGGCTCAGGGTCTTGCGCAGAGTTTTTAACCCTAGAAAATGGCATTAGTTTACGTGCGCCTGGTTTTTGTAATGTAAATCAGTTATTTGATAGTCATTTCGAAATTAGCGACCAAATTGAAGTGGTAAAAGGTAATAACTCTGCTCGTTACGGCTCTAATGCAATTCATGGCATTATCAACTTAACAAACACCCTTTATAATCAAACACCACAAGCAAGTATCGATATCGCAAGTGATGATTTTTACCGATTTAATGGAACGTATAGCCATGACTTTGATGATTTATCATTTGGTGCTGCAGTTACTTTAAGTTCTGATGGTGGTTTTCAGCAAAGCTCAGGCTATCAGCAACAAAAAGTATCTGCCGCGGCACAACACAATTTCGGCAATTGGCAATCCACTCATCATTTTACTTTAACGAATCTCACGCAAGATACAGCCGGTTATTTACAACAAGGTGAAAATGCTTACCAAGATAAATCGTTGCTTAAAATAAATGCTTTTCCAGATGCTTATCGCGATAGCTTGTCACTACGTTATAGTATTAACAACCAACTTGAATTAGATAAGTCAATTTGGCAAATAACACCCTATTTGCGTTACAACCAAATGGACTTTTTAATGCATTTTTTACCTGGCACACCTGTAGAAGAAAACTCACAACAAAGCGTCGGGGTGCAAATAAACAGAGTTGGCGTTATCAGTGACAAGATTAAATTAAAAATAGGCAGTGATATTGATTTAACCGAGGGCGAAGTGCTGCAATATCAAAGTAATGAGACAGAATCTGACTCTGCTTTTTTACGCGCTGTTTTACCTAAGGGAAAACACTACGACTACAGCGTGTTTGGTCAAAGTTATGCCCTCTTTAGTCAATTGGATATGGCATTATCATCCTCGCAAAACGCATTTGTTGCTTTACGCTATGATTTAACCCAATACGATTATACTAACAACATCTCAAGCGGTAATTTAAAAGACGATGGCACACCATGCGGCTTTGGTGGTTGCCGTTATACTCGCCCTAGCAATCAAACCAATGCCTTTAACGATTTAAGCTACAGTGTTGGGTATTCATATGCATTAAATGAACACACTCTAATTTTTGTAAAAGTTGATGATAGCTTTAGAGCACCGCATACGGCTGAGTTATATCGTTTGCAAAACAATCAAAAAGACATCACCATCGATAGTGTTGATGCTAAACAGCAAGAATTTGGCATGCGCTTTGTTAATGGAACCTTTTTCAGCGAACTAAATGTCTATAATTTAGAAAAACAAAATGCCATTTATCAAGATGCTGATAGACATTATTTAAATGGCTTAGATACTCGTCATCGCGGTATCGAACTCGACCTAAATTGGCATCTTACAGGTAATATTAAGGCACGATTAAATAGCAGTTACGCCAAGCATACTTATCAAAATAATCCGCAAAATGGACCGAGCATTAAAGGAAATGAAATTGATACCTCTCCACGATTAATCGCTAATGCGCAAATAGATTGGCAAGTATCTGATAATGTGAATACCCAATTTGAAACGCGTTATCTCGACGGTTACTACCTAGATGCTGAGAACACCCAGCAATACGAAGGTCATACTGTTAGCAACTTGCGCACTCGCTTGTATTTAAATGAGCAGCTTAGCCTTTCTGTTGCTGTTTTAAATCTATTTGATAAACGCTATGCAGAGCGCGCTGATTACGCGTTCGGTAACCATCGTTATTTTGTAGGTGAACCAAGGAACTTCACAGCACAACTTAAATATCAGTTTTAACTAAACTTATTGATTAAGTTGAACGTATTGCCTTTTGCAATTTATTTGGAGGCAAAATGGTCAAAAAAGAGTTAAAAGTGCCTAGCTCGCGTTTTAGTAGAGCAACTAAATTAGGTGGCTTGTTTGCTAAAGTTGCTAGCAACGTGGCAGTTAATGGCACAAAACAATTTGTTGGTGGGCAAAAACCGACCTTTTCTGACTTACTGCTAACACCAAGTAATTTGCAAAAATTAGCCAATGAACTGGCCTCAATGCGAGGTGCGGCTATGAAATTAGGGCAATTACTTTCGATGGATGCGGGTGAATTTTTATCACCCGAACTCAGCCAGATTTTAGCGTCACTTCGTGATAACGCATATGCAATGCCCCACAAGCAACTCGTATCGGTTTTAAGTGACGAATGGGGAAAAGATTGGGTAAATAATTTTGCTTATTTCAATCTTAAACCATTTGCTTGTGCATCAATTGGCCAAGTGCATATAGCCCATGATGATGCAGGCAAAAAACTCGCCGTAAAACTTCAATATCCAGGTGTAAAAGATGCTATTGAAAGTGATGTTGCTAATCTTGGCCGCATTTTAAAGCTCTCTGGCCTTATTCCAAAACAAGTCGATTTAGATTCATTGTTAAACAAAACGGCAAAGCAACTGGCAAATGAAGCAAATTATATACGTGAAGCGCATTACATTTATTTGTTTGAAAGACATTTAGAAAGCACGTGTTTCACACTGCCTAAAGTGCACAATTTAAGCAATGAAAATATTCTGGTGATGAGTTTTATTGAAGGAATGCCGATTGAACAAACAGCACAACTTCCGCCATCTGTTAGAAATCACATCACTGAACAGTTGTTTTCCTTATTTTTTAACGAATTATTCAATATTCGTTTAATGCAAACAGACCCCAATTTTGCTAATTATTTGTATGATGAAAATACCCAAACCATCGGATTATTAGACTTTGGCGCAACGCGAGAAATATCAAATGAAATATCCTCTGGTTATTTAGCTCTTTTTAAAGCACTTTATCTAGAAGATAAAGACCAAATAGAACGCGCCGCCCGCGATATCGGATTTTTTAAACAACATATTGATGTTGAATATTTAGAAAAAATCCTCGATTTATTTGAAATCGCATCACAACCAATACGTTATAACGGAGAATATGATTTCTCCACTTGTGATATTGCATCAATTTTACGAATAGAAAGCCAAAGCATTAATAAACAAAAGGATCAATGGCACACACCACCTGTCGATGCGCTTTTTATTCATCGAAAAATTGCCGGGCTGTATTTAATTGCCAAACGGCTCAATGCTAAGGTAAATGTTCAGATGCTTCTGTTACCTTACTTATAAAACCTCTTTTACGGCCAAATATTTAAAGTTTAAAGCGATTTAACGCCTCGCTTACCTTGTGGCCTAACTCGTTTATTTGGCCAATATTTTCACTTAGTGCTAAGACTTCGTTACTGTTGTGTTCAGCACTTTTCTCTACCTCTTGCATACGGTTAACAATATCTTGCGCCATGGCACTTTGTGTCGCACTTGAATTATCAATTTGATTGCTTTGTTCTGCTAACCGCGACAAGCTTTGTTCAATGCTATCAACAGCAGCGGTTAATGTTGCACTTCGTTCTGTACATGTAATCGCAACTTCTTGCCCTTGGTTTATTGTACTTTGCGCTTCACTTGTACCCGTTTGCAAACGATTAATCATTTGCGCAATCTCTTTGGTAGACTCTTGTGTGCGTGATGCCAGCAATCTAACTTCGTCAGCAACCACCGCAAAGCCGCGCCCTTGCTCACCTGCCCTAGCAGCTTCAATGGCTGCATTTAATGCCAATAAATTAGTTTGTTCCGCAATTGCAACAATTGTATCTAAAATGCTGCCAATATTACTTGATTGTGCTGAAAGCTCGTCCATCAATTTTACTGAAGTATTTAAATTTGAAGCAAGCATTTGAATCTGCTCTCTATTTTGAGTTGCCAGATTGAGCACTGCATCACTTTGTTTGCTTGCTTCTAAAATATCATTGCTGCTTTGCTTAGTTTGAATATTGACTAAATCTGCACTTGCATGCACATCTTCGGCTAGTGACGTTGTATGTTTTGCACGTTCAATTTGTTTTTCTGCATTTGCTGATACGGTATTGCTTCTTTTTGACGAGTTCTCTAAACGTTCTTCGAGTAATACAACTTGTGCAAAAATATCATTAATTAATTCTTTTAAGTTGCTGATCACGCGATTAAGTTTGTCACTTATCTCACCAAATTCATCATCATTTAATTTTCTAGCGTTTGTTGAGAAGTCACCATCCGCTATTTTAGTGAGAGATTCATTAATATAGCCAAGCGGTGCGATAATTGCTTTTATCGTAAGTGTTGCAATAACAATGGCAGCTAACAAAAATACAATCGCAATTGAGATTAATAGCACTTTATTATCATCTATTTTATTATCTGCTATTTTTTGGTATCGATTAACAATTTCGCCTGCACTTTGCTTTATTTGATGAATTGAGTCTGAAATTGAATCAGACAGAACTTCCATCTTTTGATAGCTTGCTTCAATTTGTTCAAACTTATTCCACTGTTTTTTTTGTTGTAAATATAACTCACCAGGGTTATCAATATTCTCGTCAAATATGGCTAAGTTTTGCTCAAATTGCTGTTTAAACTCACCACTCTCTAACGACGTTAATTGTTGCAATAAAAAATTATAATTATCTTTGATGTTGGCAATTAAAAAGCGTGTATCATTTTGGTGCTTTTCCTGTGTTTCAAGTGGAAGAGTTTGTAAGAGTCCGTTAGTAAGTTCAGTGAGATTAAACAGCATATCGTCGATACGTACTACCGTGCCCATTACTTCATCTAACAATCGACCATTTAATCCATCTAACGTTTCTAAATCGTAAAGCAAATCTGAGCTGTGTTTTATCAAGTCTAACTGCGTTGACAAGAGTGCTTGGTTGTCATTTTTAGCCTCAATATAGGCTTTCTTATTGACAACTAAGTTTTCAGCAGATTCAATCAATGAAATTGATTGTTGATTAAGCTTATTTAAATCTATTGCATAGTCTGTATTTGTTTTTAATATCGCTAATAGATTTTGCTTTAACTGCTTGTTCTGCATTGCCAATTTTTCTATTGCCGTTATTTTGGAAGCCCCATAGATACCATTGGCATTTTTGGTATAGTTCAAAATAATTGATTGGATATCATCCGCATTACGCTGAATTGGCAATGCTTCCTCTTTGATATTTAAATATGCACGTTCAATGTTTGCGAGCGAAAAGTAGAAAAATACACATACACCTGCAAGCAAGATCCCAACTGATGCAAAGCCAAATGTTATTTTTTGCTTTACCGTTAACACCATTGTTTGGCCCCTTTAAATAGTGCGTTTTACTGAGTATAACGTAATATTTCTAAAGTGATTTTTTATAAATAAGAAAATACGCCAAAGTGATTGGCGTATTTATTAGACTAGTTTGATTAAGGTAGTAGTTTAGGTTTCAAATTATATTGTGGTTTAGGTGTCTCTAACACAAGTAAACGACTGTGATCTTTTAATGTCAGATTTGTAAGTCGGTATTCTTTAAAATTACTACTCACATTAAATGGAATTTCAAACTTACCATCACTTGAAAATGTTTTAGCCATTTCTACTGTTGCAATATTATGGAAACGTTTTCCATCATCACTTCCTTGTAAAGTTGCTTGAATGCTAAATTTACCCGGCTCATTAACAGCTAATTGAACAGATGCGCTTACCGTATTATTCAATTCTTTAAAGTTATAATCTGGCAGTGTTTTTGCTGTTTGCTTACTATTTACAAATGGTACTTTGATTGTGCGTTTAATTGGCATATTTGATTGTATAGCATCAACTTGCAGCTCTAATTCATATAAACCGTTAATTGCACCTACATAATCAAGCGGCTCACTAAACTTAGCACCATTTTGTGTAACATTTACATCAACCGATTGATTTGTCGGGCTTTTCAAACGTGCGGAAACGTTAGTTACTTTAATGCTAGGATCAGTAAATTTAAGTGACTGAAATGCAAATAAGTTTGATGTGTTTTTCATTTCATTTACTGAAACCACATTTAAAATTGCATTACTTTCTTTTTCTTTTACATGCACCAAATAGTGCGACGAATCATCAAGATATTGTTCTGTTTTAAGCACAAACTTTTGTAACGCTTTATTTGATTTTACCTTTAGCGCAACACTGCCATCTGAAAAGCCTGCATCATCCATTTCTTTTTGGGCAAATACATGTTCAGCAAAACCTTCTTCATTTTGTAGACCATCAACTGATATTAACTTGAGTGAACGCACATCAAGTGGCTCAATGTAGGGTTGCTCATCATTTTTATGGGTGATCTTTGGCGCAACACGAACAAAACTATTAGGTGCAGAAAGTGGTAAATCGACACCATTTCTTAACTGCTTACCAGATACAGTGATCCAATATTCATTGCTTGTAATAGATTGAGTAGTATTTTTTTCAACTCGTGGTTGTACTTGTTTAAATTGATATACAACGTCATTTGAGTAAGCATTTGCAGCAGTAACTAAACCACAACAAAGCGTTAATAAGGTAAGTTTTTTCATTATTATTATTCCTTAAATGCGGTTACGTAAAAGACCATCAAGGTTAAAACATTTACGTCGGCTTTGATGATGACTTAATGGTTCACTGCCTCTTGTCCGGTTTTTGTCTTTAAACCACACGCTTCCTGCAAGTGATTGTGAACTACATTCAAGGAAACCATCTGAGCAATTATCTAACCAATTTTGGGTTACCTCCAAAGCAACTTGATATTGATAACCACCACAATAACTATCACCGTCCCAAATCGCCGAATCCACATCACTACCAACCACTACTTCAAATTGCGAGCTAAGCGCAGGCCTATTTGGAGTGCCATTCAACCAGTTTTGATTATAGTGTGCCATCCAGCCAACTTGCTGCTGTTTAACGGCATCACTGCCATAGCCTAAAATCCAGCCAAGCGTTGTTTCAAATGAATTACCCGTAGTTACCGCATCAGCCAAAGGTGTGCCGCCTGATGAAGGTGCCAAAGCAATTGTTTTGGAAACAGTATTAATGATTTTTACAAAACGACTATTCCAAGTAGGGTTTGATAGAATCCAACGTACAACATTACCACCATTTGAATGTGTAATAAGGGTTAGAGAGGTAATATTCTTACTCTCGATAAATGTGGTTAATTGTTCAGCTAAACATCCGGATGCACGCGCATCCCACATATACTGATCAAAGTCACAATTTATAACTGTAACATTATTGGTGTTAGAAAGGCCTTGTTTAACCGAGTTTACAAAGTCGCCTGTCCAGTAATCATTGTAAGCATCCGTTTGATTTCCAGTGCCATGAATAAAGGCGAGTCCTTGACTAGCAAATAAGCTATTGCTTGCGTACAACATCACCGCATAAGCTATTATTTTAATTATTTTCATACTGTGTGTTCCTAATTATTATTTTGTGATCGGAGGAGTGACCTCCGATCACAAAATAACCAATTTAGGTACATTTACAATATTTTTTTACACTTTATTAACAATCGGTATGAATGGCACATTTGTTATTACAGATTTATGTCAATACTACATACTCTACATAACTAAATAATATAGCTCTTGCCTTAAATTGTATTAATAAATCAAAATATTGATATTTAAAGACTTTTAGATTATGTGTTAAGTGACTAAGTAAAACAGCTCTCAAAATGAACCTTACTAACCGATAATTACCTAGAAACAACATTAGGCTAACCAGAAAGCTATTTATACGCTTTGGAGAACTGCAAATAAATTGCTAGCACTATGGCTCGCTAATCAAGAATCCTTTACCGAAGCCATTACAACATGCGTTGTAATCGTCGCCACTTGTTCAATATCACCCAATACATTCGTATGAAATTGCTTGTAACTTTTAAGGTCAGCAGTTTCTACTCGCAAAATATATTCAAAAGCACCGGTAACGTTATGACATTCGAGTACTTCTTTTGATAATGTAATTGCTTGCTCAAATTGTGTTTGCGCAGCTTTTGTATGCACAGATAATCCTACGGTCACAAATGCTTTAAAACCTATACCTAACTGCTCTGTATCAATCGTCGCTTTGTAGCCTTTTATCACCTTTTTACGTTCTAAATCCTGAACACGCCTTAGACATGCCGACGGTGATAATCCGATCCGTTCAGCAAGTTCTATGTTTGATATATTGCTATTGCGAGTTAACTCAAACAATATTTGTTCGTTATATTTATCCATGCTTAATTAAAATTGTTCTAAATACTTATAGATAACAATATAAGATGCCAAATTGCGTTAAAAGTAAATTATTCTCTTGTTTAATCTACTGGAGAATAATCTATGAATACAGAAATACTCATTGCCCTAGTCACGTTTTGCTTCGTCTCTTCAATAACTCCTGGTCCTAATAATTTATTGTTGCTTAGCTCTGGATTAAATTTTGGTCTAAAGCGTTCACTGAATCATCTATTTGGTGTGACGTTTGGCTTTGCCATGATGGTCTTACTGGTCGGTATTGGTATTGGAAAACTGTTTAACCTTTTTCCAATAAGTTATGAAATATTAAAATGGGTAAGTATTATCTACCTAAGTTATTTGGCTTATAAAATTGCCAACAACCATGTTGTTAAATGCGATTCAGCTAACCCACAACCATTTACTTTTTTACAGGCAGTAATATTTCAATGGGTTAACCCAAAAGCATGGACAATGGCGATAAGTGTGAATGCCATCTATGCAAACGAACAAACGCTAAGTGCCGTTTTATTTGTAACTTTTGTATTTCTACTTGTGAATTTTCCAGCCATTTTCTGCTGGTTGGTACTAGGAAAACAAATGAAGCGATTTATTGAATCACCACTAAAAGTTAAGTTATTTAATTGGATTATGGCCGCGCTTTTAGTGTGTTCAATAGTGCCAATGCTGTAAAGCGGACACATGAATACATTAATAATTTACAGTGCATGTTTGTACGTTGTTTTTATCGCAATAATGAAAGCCTAAATAAGTAAATTCTTGTTTGGGCTTTTCTTTGCTTTGTAAAAACTGATAGAGGTATTCAGCCCCTTTTTTTCCCATATCAAACGGTTTTTGACCAATATTTACCGTCGATAGGCCTTTTTCAAGTGCTTTTAGTTGTAGCGCTTCTGTATCTGCTGACACTATAACAACTTGATCTTTTTTGATCTTATTTTTAAAAAGTGCCATTTGTTCAATATAACGCGGGTTAAATTGTGCAAAGCCTGCAACTGCTACAAAAATTGGAGAAGGTTCTAATTTTAGTTTGCCTACCATTTGGCTTAATGCCAGACCGCGTTTGCCTAAACTATAAAGTGGACATAATTCATGTTCATACCAGCCTTGCTGCCCTTTCAAGCGTTGAATACTCTGCCCACTTAGCGCATGACGAACACCTTTTATACGCTCGTTTAAATTAGGTGTTGATGGGTGACCCGATTGCAAACAAACCGTATTTTTATTTTTAACATGATCTTTGATGTATTGACCTAGCGCAACGCCAAAATCAAAGTTATTGGTACCTACATAAGCCATACGATAATCATGATGTTGCGGTAGTAAGTCTGAATCAAACGTAATTACAGGAATATTTCTCTCATACGCTCTTTTTAATGCACCATTCACCAAAAACTCAGAATCTGTGGTTGATATAAGTAATGCATTAACGCCATTATCAATCAGACGATTTACTTTTAATACTTGACCACGAATATCTTGAAAATCGTCAGCACCATCATAAATGCATCTTAAATCGGGAACGCTTTTGGCTACTGCTTCACACCCTTTAAACGACTGAATATAAAAACTATCATTTTTAGTTTTGCCAATCACACCAATTGTGTAATTAGCAGAAGTTGTAAAGCTTAAGAAAAGTAATAATGAATTAAATAAGAAAGAAGTGATAAAGGTTAAATAGCTTGTTTTATTCCACATGGATACTGCACATCAATAAATTTCAATAAGAGTATAGAAGTATTATTACCAATTATTAAACAATAAATTTACGATTTTTTTTAATTAATATTTATAACTGCCTAATTCGCCGCATAAAAAAAGAAGTTTTCAGTATCACTTATAATGTTAAAACCATCCATGCACACTTAAAATTGCGATGAACAACACAAGCATAACAACAGTTTTAATCTATAAAAGCACAATAAAGACATTTTAACTCCCAAATTAAAACATAACTCATATTAATGAAGCTTTTATTAATCACCCTATTTTGGCTTCAGTTCTAGCCAAATTGATACATCATAAATTCATATAAAAATCACCTATATCGTTACTAAATCTAAAAGCCCTTCAATTTATTTCCTGTTATCTCAATAAAAATATTGATCTACATCAAGTATACAATTACCATTATTTTAAAGTTTCAGAAATTATTGAAAGTTTAAAATGTTATTAACACCAAAAATCGAAAGTTTTGTCATGCACTGCGGTGAAATGGGCAGTCGTTGGGGATTTAACCGTACAATTGGCCAAATCATGGGATTATTACTCATGAGTGAACAGCCCCTTAGTGCCGTTGATTTGTCAGAGACTCTTAATATCTCTCGCGGTAATGTCAGTATGGCAATTAAAGAGCTGCAGTCATGGCGTTTAGTATCTGTTATTCATAAACCAGGTGATAGAAAAGACTATTACGCACCTGCTGGTGATATTTGGGAGTTAGCAAACCGAGTTTTCGAAGAGCGCAGAAAAAGAGAGATGGACCCAACCCTATCTCTCTTGCGCGCTTCTATTATCGACGAGCCCGCGAATGCCGAAGAAGCATATGCACAAGATAAAATGGCTGAAATCCATGATTTACTTGAAACAATCACAGTCTGGGCAAGTGAATTACAAAGTATGAGCCCAGAGAAGTTAACCACATTAATGAAGCTTGGCTCTGGTGTAGTCAAAGTACTCGAATTTAAAGATAAGGTTTTAAAAAGCGGTAATGGTAAATAACCATTCCGCTTTTTTTGTGCACCAAATAAGGTGTTTTTTGTCGTCGTGCTATTCAATACATTTTTAAAGGAATAAGTATTGATAGCCTCATTTTGGGGTTGTTTATGTTGGATACATTAATGCTTTCACGCATACAGTTTGCGGCCAACATTAGTTTTCATATTTTATTTCCCACTATTACCATCGCTTTGTGTTGGTTTTTAGTATTCTTTAAAGTCAGATTTGATATGACAGGTAATCCTGTTTGGATGCGTGCATATCGTTTTTGGGTGAAAATTTTCGCTTTATCCTTTGCTTTAGGAGTGGTTAGTGGCATTACGATGTCTTTTCAATTTGGCACAAATTGGCCAGGTTTTATGGAAAAGGTCGGTAATATTGCAGGCCCTCTTCTCGGTTATGAAGTGCTTACGGCATTTTTCTTAGAAGCCACATTTTTAGGCATTATGCTCTTTGGTATTAAACGTGTGCCACCGAAAGTCCATACCCTTGCATGCTTTATTGTTGCTCTTGGTACTACGCTATCAGCTTTTTGGATTTTGAGCCTAAATTCATGGATGCAAACACCGACAGGCTTTGAGATGCGAGACGGGGTTGCGTATCCAACAGATTGGTTTGCAATAATTTTTAATCCAAGTTTTCCGTACCGTTTAACTCATATGCTGCTTGCATCAGGCTTAACTGCAAGTTTTTTAATTATTGGTATTAGTTGTTATCGATTATTAAAAGGTGATGACAAACAAGCCCCCAAACTAACACTAAAAGTCGCATTAATTGTTGCCGCAGTGCTTGCTCCACTTCAAGCATTTGTAGGTGATTTGCATGGTTTAAATACACTCAAGCATCAGCCGCAAAAAATTGCTGCAATGGAAGGCGTTTGGCATAGCGAAAAAGGCGCGCCTTTATTGCTATTTGCCATACCTGATGAAGAAAGCCGCACTAACCACTTCGAGATAGGTATTCCAAACATGGCCAGTTTTATTCTTACCCATGACTGGGAAGGTGAAATAAAAGGGCTTAATGAATTTATTGGCGAGCACCCTCCTGTAAAACCTGTCTTTTTTGGTTTTAGAATTATGGTTGGCCTTGGATTATTGATGATTGCTGCGTCTTGGTTTGGTGTTTATCAGCTTAAAAAACGAAAAAAATTGCCAATTTGGTTAATGCGTAGCTTTGTATTACTTACCTTTTCAGGCTGGCTTGCAACTCTTGCTGGTTGGTATGTAACAGAAATTGGCAGACAACCTTATCTTGTCAGTGGTGTATTAAAAGTATCGGACGCTGCAACTCAAATTGCCCCAGCAAATGTTGGCTTTAGCTTAGCAATGTATCTAAGTGTTTATGCCGTCTTACTAGTCGCTTACCTTCACACTGTCTTTTTAATGGCACGCCGTGCAGTAGAAATTGAAGAGTTTGATATGGCTGAACAACCTATCAAAACAATTTCACCAAATGGAGAGAATGCTTATGTTTGATCAAAATACGCTTGCTGTGATTTTTGTATCCCTAATGGGCTTAGCTACCTTAATGTATGCTGTTTTAGATGGTTATGATTTGGGAGTCGGTATTTTATTGCCTCTAGATAATGAAACAGATGCTGATACCATGATTGCTTCTATAGGCCCTTTTTGGGATGCCAATGAAACTTGGCTGGTGCTTGCAATTGGTTTGCTATTAATTGCTTTTCCCACAGCGCACAGCATTGTATTGCAGGCACTTTATATTCCCTGCACTTTCATGTTGATTGCTTTAATAATGCGAGGTGTTGCATTTGATTTTAGAGCTAAAGCAATTGTAGCCCATAAACGAAGTTGGGATACCGTGTTCAAATTAGGTTCACTGCTTGCGTCACTTGCTCAAGGTTATATGCTTGGTTTATATGTAATGGGGTTTAATAATAGTTTTGAATCTCATGGTTTTGCAGTCTTAAGTGCAATTGGCGTAACCGCGGCGTATTCATTTATTGGTAGTGCATGGCTTGTAATGAAAACTGAAGATGCACTGCAGAAAAAGGCCATATCTGTATGTAAATCCACTGTTATAATCACTTTTCTGGGTATTTTTTCAGTGTCATTAGTGAATCTCTTTATTTCACCTGAAATATATTTAAAGTGGTTTACCTTCCCTTATGCGTTGATTTTAATTCCAATTCCGCTTATTTGCGCCAGTTTTTTTGTTTTATGTTGGTTTGTATTAAAGCGTTTAGAGTGCAAGCCTAATATCGGAGCGAGCCTGCCTTTTATTTTTGCCTTGTTGATATTTTCACTGTCATTCTTTGGCTTAGCATTTAGCTTCTTCCCTGAAATCGTTCCAGGAAAGTTAACTATTTGGCAAGCTGTTGCAGCGCCTGAATCACTTAACTTTTTACTGTGGGGAGCATTAATTGTTGTGCCAACAATTTTAGCGTATACGGCGTTTTCTTACAGGGTGTTTTGGGGCAAAGTTGACGAGTTACGTTACTATTAACATTATAAAAAAGTGTAGCCTTTGGCTACACTTTCATTCAATTAGAAATAAAGGCTTTCTACAATTTCACCAGCAATTTTAACTTCACATTTATCACCAGATTTAGAGTTAGATGACTGAATTGCGCCAGCTACCGCACCAAAAACACCACCTTGATTATTCAATACCGAGCTAAAGTAACAATAGCTTGAAACATTCACATCTTGGTAATTTGTATCTAAGTTAAGTGTTGGTGTATACGGCGGGAAACGGCCCTTCATTACAGGATCACCATTCACAGTTAGCTGTACTTCATTACGTTTTGTGTCGTACTGACCACCAAAAACATACGTTTTTCCATTATATGCTATGGTTTTTTCTTGTGCTTGAATTGGTGGTGTAGAGCCACAACCTGCAAGAGTAAGTGAAGAAAGTACAACGAGTGAAAGTGTGATTGATCTTAACATTTTTCAATTTCCATATAAAAATAAGACTTAAATACTCTACGTTATTGGAAATTCTGGTTCAAGCATTTCTATTAAAGAGTTCGAGTTAAAATTCTAATCAAAGGAATTTAAACACTATAAAAGCTGAACCTGCGTTGTTTGAGATTTCTTTTTTTTAATAATTTGAAGTTAGTAAACAGCTAGTATGAATTTTTAAATACAAAAAAACACCGGCGTTTGCCGGTGTTTTTTTAAGTTATTAACTTGCAGAAGTATCTAATGGCTCAAAGCTTTTCACAAGCTCATCTACCGCTTTCATTTGACTTAAATACCCTTCAAGCTTTGCAAGCGGCAATGCGCACGGACCATCACATTTTGCAATGTTAGGATCAGGGTGAGCTTCGATAAATAAACCTGCTAAGCCTAATGCCATTCCGCTTCTTGCCAGTTCTGCTGCTTGTGCACGACGGCCATCTGCTGAATCGGCACGTCCTCCTGGGCGTTGTAATGCGTGAGTTGCGTCAAAAATAACGGGCGCTTGATGCTTCATATCATCCATTCCCAGCATATCAACAACGAGGTTATTGTAGCCAAAGCTCGAACCACGCTCACACAAAATAACTTGGTCGTTACCTGCTTCATTAATTTTTTTAATAATATGACGCATTTCGTGAGGTGCTAAAAACTGTGGTTTTTTAACATTTATCACTGCACCTGTTTTAGCCATTGCAACAACAAGATCTGTTTGACGAGCTAAAAATGCTGGCAATTGAATTACATCAACAACCTCAGCAACAGGTGCTGCTTGATATGGTTCATGCACATCTGTAATTATTGGCACATTAAAAGTGTTCTTAATTTCTTCAAATATTTTAAGACCCTCATCTAAACCAGGGCCACGATATGAATTTATTGAAGAGCGATTTGCTTTATCAAATGACGCTTTAAACACATATGGAATATTTAGCTTTGATGTAACTTCAAGATAATGCTCTGCAATTTGCATTGCCAGGTCACGTGATTCAAGCACGTTCATTCCGCCAAATAAAACAAATGGCTTGTCGTTGGCAACGTCGCAGTTACCTACTTTAATAATTTGTGTATTCATTCAAATTCCTAACTGAATTATTAACTTCCAACGAGTTGTAAGACCTGTCCGCAGAACCAAGCCGCATAAGTACCTAAAGCATAACCTAACACAGCTAACAGTACCCCAACAGGTGCTAATGCAGGATGAAACGCGGAAGCAACAACAGGTGCTGACGCTGCGCCACCAATATTTGCTTTACTGCCTACTGCAACATAAAAAACAGGCGCTTTAATTAGCTTAGCAACAACAAATAATAAAATGACATGCACAGCCATCCAGATTAAACCAATAATAACGTATTTCGGTGCTTCAAAAACTTTACCAATATCCATATGAAGACCAATAGTGGCAACAAGAATATATAAAAATGCACCGCCCACTTTAGATGCACCTACTGCTTCAAATTGACGTGCTTTGGTAAATGACAAGCTAAGACCTATTGTTGTGACAACAAAGATGATCCAGAATAATTTTGAATGCAGTGAAAACTTTTCGAGTTCGGGATAATTCGCTTGGAAAAAAGGCACTGCAGTGTCTGCAATTAGGTGCGCAAAACCTGTTGCACCAAAACCAAAAGCGACTAATAGCATTAAATCTCGTAATTCTGGTTTACGTGAATTCTGCTTCTCAAAATGGGTTACTGTATCAATTAGTTTATCAATAGAGCTGGTATCAGCACCGGTATGCTTATCAATTTCTTTGTGGCGTGCCGCAAGATATAACAGGCCTGCCATCCAAATATTGGCTACAACAATGTCTACTGTCACCATAATTGTGAAGATATCACCATTGGCTTGGTAAATTTCTTTCATCGCAACCATGTTGGCGCCACCACCAATCCAACTACCAGCAAGTGCCGCCATACCACGCCATAATTCGCCTGCACCATCTACGCCTAACAATTCTGGCATCAAAGTCGCGGCTACTAAAAGCGCAATTGGTCCACCGATCACAACCCCTACCGTACCAGTTAAAAACATAATAATTGCTTTAGGACCGAGGGCTGCAACTGCTTTTAAATCAATACTTAATGTTAATAACACTAAACAAGCAGGTAACAGATAATATTTAGCAACGGTATATACTTTGTTCCCTTCGCCATCCACTATGCCGAATGTATTTAATAATGACGGTAAGAAATAGCACATTAAAAGCGCTGGTACATATTTATAAAATTTTGCCCAAAAACCTCTTTTAAGATTAGATGTATAAAAAACAAATCCTAAAATAATGGCCAACATGCCCATAACGACTGCGTCGTTTGTGAACATAACCGAGTGAGAGTCCATTAGTTTGCTTCCTGTATTTTTGTTTTTAATTAATGAATGGTGCGAAGATGCTTATCCATTTCCTCAATTTGGCTTTGTAATAGCTCAATTGATGGGTCATCAGGGCATTCTTCAATAAACTTTTCAAAGTCTTTTTTAGCTAATTCGTCGCAGTTTAGATTTTGTAATAAATAGCCACGGTCACGAAGCTCATAAGGATCCCCCCCCGTTAAGACCATTAACTTTTCAACACATTTAAATGCTTCGCCGTAGCGTTTTTCGCTTATAAATGCCCATTTTTGATGTGCTAAAAATAATTTCTCAACGTCTTCTTCAAACAATTGCTGAAATGCATTTTCAAGGCTATTGTCTTCATCATTTTCAGGCTTGATATACCAACGCTGGGAGCCAGAACATGGGTCGATTAAATAGCCTTCGCCTTGGCTTACTTCCAGTAAAACCTGAATATCATTTTCAAAGACCAGCATTTCAACATCAAACCCGAGTTGCTCCATCACATACGTTAAAATCATACCAAGAGAAATTGTACTCCCAGTACGATAATGCAAGGTGTAAGCAACGCTGTTTAATAAACTCATCGGTACTTTCTGGCTGGTGCCACTAAAAGCCCAATCACTGTAAAAACTATCTAACAATGAATTTAGATTTTGCTCGATTGTGTTTTCGGATTTTTGTGTTTTAACAGCCATTAAGACAAGTTCAGAAAGTTTATCTTTACATGCAAGGTGGTCGAATTTATTGAGCCATGATGATTCATGATTTAAACACGTAAATACTGGCGCTTCGACTGCTGCTGTGTATTCTTCCTCAGAGATATCAAACATCAATACCCTTCGGTCTCATAGTTACTAAAAATTACTGCCAGTTTATCGTGTTTTACTATGAATACCAACGTTCACAGCAGAATAGATAAAGAATAGAGGCTAACTTTATGCTTTAGCTCAAAAAGAATTTGAATCTGTTAAACTTTGTTAAAAGTGAATTACTCAAAATACAAAAGAAAAGGCTGAAAAATCAGCCTTTAAAAAAGAAATGGTGTTTTGAACCTTGCAAGATAGAAAATTGCAAAAATAACTGTAGTTGCTAGCAACAATAAGGAAAGCTGGCCTTTTATGTGTTTTTGCCTTGCCATGAAAATGCCAACTGCAATATAAGCAACCACTAAAATAATCTTTTCTAGTAACCATGGTTGATTATGAGGACTCATTCCTAATGTCATTGCAAGTGCTACAGCAGAAATCAGCAACAGTGTATCTACACTATGACTACCTATAAAGAGCAATTTATTTTTAGCTAAATTAAGCTGTTTAATTCTTGCAAATGCTCGTATATAAAAGAGCACAACACTGATTAGTGCAAACAACATATGGGTATGTTTTAACGCTGTATATTCCATTTTTACTACTCTGGATAATTATTTAAAATTTGTTCAAAGGTATTAATATTGTTAAGTAATACATCAACCAATTTTGGTTCGAAATGTTTACCTCGTTGATTTGTTAATTCTTCAACAACTTGCTCTAATGTCCATGCTTCTTTATAACAACGCTTGTGTCTTAGCGCATCATAAACGTCAGCTAATGCGACAATTCGACCATAAATATGGATTTCTTCTTCTTTAAGACCGCGAGGATAACCCGTTCCATCCCACTTTTCATGATGGTCACGTGATAATATTGCACCAGCTTGAATTATGTCACGACGAGATCCTGCTAAAATATCATGGCCTTTTATGGCATGAGTTTGCATCACTTTCCATTCTGTATCATCCAACGCACCAGGTTTATGTAAAATAGTATCAGGAATACCCACTTTACCCACATCGTGTAATGGTGCTGCGTAACGAAGAATCTCAGCCTCTTTTTCAGTTAAACCATAGCCTTTGGCCAATTCATAACTGATTAAAGAAACACGTTTTACATGATTGCCTGTTTCGGAAGAGCGTTGCTCAACCGCTTCACTCAAGCGATATACGATTTCACGCTGTGTATCTTCAATTTCAGACTGTAATTGCACATTTTCGTAAGCAATTTGTACATTTTGAGAAAATATTTCAATCAGATCTTTATGTGTTTGAGTCAAACTTTTTGGAATACCCGACACATATAACATTGAGTTATGATTAAAACGGCTAGAGCAATACGCAAACAAATAATCTTCTTTATAAACAATACTCTTATTTTGCAGCGCTTCTTTACACGCTAGTAACTGGTTCTCCGTGAGGACATTACTAACAGGCTTGCCTTCACTTTTTTCGAATTCGCCCTGTCCAGCAAATACAATTAGTTCTTGTTCTTTTTCATTGGGATTGCTAGCAACAAGCGATGTGGCGTACATAGCTTCATCCACAGAGCCAAGAATAGAAGTCAGCTGCTGCATTACACCGTGGATAAACGTATCCATTGAATGTGCAGAAAATATGTCGCGTGATGCTGTGATAATTTTTTCAAGCCCTTGTCGCGAGTGTTCAATTGAAAGAATATCGCGGTAAGAGCGCAAGCTAGACATCACAACTGTAAACAGTTTTTGCGCGGTTAGTTCTGTTTTGGATTTGTAATCATTAATATCGTAATTAACAATTACATGGCGCTCAGGTGCTTGTCCTGGTTGACCTGTACGTAGAATAATACGTACGTGATTATTCTTGGCGTCTTCACGAATATATTGCGCAACTTTAAGACCCGCATCGTCCGTTTCCATCACCACATCAAGCAGCACAATTGCGGCATCGGGATGTGCAAGGATCAATTGCTCAGCTTCTTTACCTGAAAATGCGCTGAAAAACTCTAAACGTTTCCCTTGGAAAGAAAAATCACTCAGTGCAAGCTTTGTTACGGCATGAACTTCGGGTTCATCATCAACAATTAATACTTTCCAGCTGCCGTGGTTATTTTCTTGCTCAGGTGTTTGCTCTGATTCTTCTGAAAATAAAAAATCACTTGCCATCTTATCCATACCCCTTATGACTGCTTAGCTAACGCACCGATTTTAATAACTAATCTGGGTCCCATTTGGCTAAGGTAACACGGTCATTGCCGCCTAAATCTTTCTCTGTTGTTATAACTTTATATGCCATTTTTGCAAAAAAATCACGCACTAACTGACCTTGATCGTAACCATGTTCTATCAATAACCAGCCTTTTGCTTTCAAATATTTACGACTTGCTTTTATTATATGCTCAATATCCGCCATGCCCTGCTTTTTAGCAACCAATGCAGAAAGAGGTTCAAAACGAACATCGCCTTGTTGTAAGTGTGGATCTTGAGGGTCGATATAAGGAGGGTTTGAAACAATAATATCAAACTGTGAATCACTCAACGCATTAAACCAATCACTTTGTAAAATTTCAGCATTTTCAATTTGGAGCGCGTGTTTGTTTTCGGTAGCAAGTTCAACTGCTTCCGGTTTAAAATCAACCGCAGTTACTTGCCAATTCACAAGTTCACTAGCAAGCGATAAAGCAATCGCACCTGTGCCTGTGCCTAAATCAAGTAATTTGCCTGTCTTTTCTGTGGCTTTAGTTAATGCAAGTTCAACTAGCGTTTCGGTATCTGGACGCGGAATTAATGTCGCGGGACTTACTTTAAAATTTAGGCTCCAAAATTCACGGCACTGTGTAATATGCGCCACAGGTTTTCCCAACTTACGTTTTTCAATTGCAGCAATAAAGTGTGATTGCTGATCATCTGTAAGTTCTTTTTCAGGCCATGTAAAAAGATAGGTACGTGATTGGTTTATGGTCGCAAGAAGCAATACTTCAGCGTCTAATTTAGGGGATTCAGAGGTCGTATTTAAAGCACTTGCGCCAAACGCAAGTGCTTGTTCAAGTGAATAATTACTCATCGCCCATCGCTGCAAGTAGATCAGCTTGGTGTTCAAGCACAAGCGGATCAACAATTGAGCCTAAATCACCTTCAACTATTTCATTTAGCTTATAAAGCGTTAAATTAATACGGTGATCAGTTACACGACCTTGCGGATAGTTATAAGTACGAATACGTTCTGAACGGTCACCACTACCCACTAAGTTACGTCGTTCACTTGCCTCGGCAGCCATTCTCTTTTCATCTTCCGCTTGTTGTAAGCGTGATGCAAGTACACTTAGTGCTTTCGCTTTATTCTTATGCTGAGAACGCTCATCCTGACATTCAACAACCACGCCTGTTGGTAAGTGCGTAATACGAATTGCTGAGTCAGTTTTGTTTACGTGCTGACCACCGGCACCAGATGCACGGAAAGTATCGATTTTTAAATCTGACGGATTAATTTCAATTGCTTCAGCTTCTGGAATTTCAGCCATAACTGCAACAGTACAGGCTGACGTATGAACTCGACCCTGCGATTCAGTTTCGGGAACACGTTGTACTCGGTGCGCACCTGATTCAAATTTAAGTTTTCCGTAAACACCATCACCTGAAATATTAGCAATGATTTCTTTAAATCCACCGTGCTCACCTTCATTCGTGCTCACAATTTCAACTTTCCATTTCTGTGTTTCAGCGTAACGGCTATACATACGGAATAAATCACCTGCGAAAATAGCAGCTTCATCACCACCCGTACCTGCACGTACCTCTAAGAATACGTTGTTATTATCGCGTGGATCTTTTGGTAGCATAAGCACTTGAAGTTCATCTTCTAACGCTTCGATATTGGCTTTTGCTTCTTTAAATTCTTCTTGCGCCATTTCACGCATATCAGGGTCGTTGTCTTTTAGCATTTCTTCAGCTGTTGCAACGTCTTCTTCAGCTTGACGATATGCGTTAAATGCTTTTGTTACTTCTTCAAGTTCTGAGTACTCTTTTGATAACGAACGGAAACGGTCTTGGTCTGAAATAACTTCAGGGTCACTTAACAGTGCTTGTACTTCTTCGTAACGCTCAACCAGCGTTTCTAACTTTCTATAAACGGATTCTTTCATTTAAGCTTGACGCCTATTAATTATCTAAATCTAAAACTTTTTTGATTTGTGCAAGCTTGGCAATATCATCTTCTTCTGCCGCTTGCTTAATCGCTTTTGTAGGTGAATGTATAATGCGATTTGCTAATTTGTTAGCAAGCTCATTTAATACTTTCTCTGGATCTTTTCCTGATTTTAACTGACCTTGCGCCTTTTGTACTAACTCTAATTTTATTTGTTCAATATTTTCGCGGTAACTGCGAATTATATCGACAGAATCTAGCGCATTTCGCCAAGTGACAAATTCATTGGCTTTATTTACGATGATTTCTTCAGCTTCAGACGCAGCACGTTCACGGGATTCCATATTCTGATTAACAATCTCTTGCAAATCATCAACTGAATAGAGATATGCGTCATCAAGTTCTGCTACTTGCGCTTCAATATCACGCGGCACGGCAATATCTACTAAAAGCATCGGCTTATATCGACGCGCTTTAAGAGCTTGTTCAACCATTCCCTTACCAATAATCGGTAAAGTACTTGCTGTGGAGCTGATTACGATATCAGCTTCAATTAAACTTTCCGGCACACGTGCTAAAGGTACAACTTTCGCGTTAAATTCTGCTGCTAAATTTTCCGCTCTAGATAACGTACGGTTGGCAACCGTCATATGCTGACAGCCATTTTGATATAAATGACGTGCTACTAGCTCGATTGTTTCGCCTGCACCTATCAAAAGCACTTTGGTTGGTTCTAAATTACCGTAGATGTGTTTTGCTAGATTTACCGCAGCATAAGCTACAGAAACGGCACTCGCTCCGATATCTGTTTCGGTACGTACCTGTTTCGCTACTGAAAAACATTTCTGAAATAAGCGTTCAAGTAATGCATTAACAACCCCAGCTTGTTTCGCTTTAGCATAGGACTGTTTTATCTGACCAAGTATTTGTGGTTCACCTAATACCAATGAATCTAACCCGACCGATACGCGCATTAAATGTTGGATAGCCGCAAAGTCTTGATGCTGATAAATATGCTCAGCTAGTTCATTCTCACCAATTTTGTGAAATTGCGCTAACCACTCAATAAGCACTTGGGGATGTTGATTTTCAAGGATACAATAGAGTTCTGTACGATTACAGGTAGACACAACAACGGCTTCATTTACACCAGATTGTTGGCAAAGCTGAGAAAGGGCAACATCAATTTGCTCGGGTGAAAACGCCACGCGTTCTCTGAGTTCTACTGATGCTGTTTTATGATTAATGCCTAAAGCAACTATGGTCATTATGTCTACAATTTGTTTTTAGCACGTTTTAAAGCGATTAATTTTACGTAAATCAAGTCAATAAAAAAAGTAAGGATTTAAGATTTGATGCAATTACGCATGATATTTGTCATATTTTTGGTCTTTTTGAGTGGCTGTGCAAGTCAATACTTCGATAATGCGACAGTAAAAGAAAATTGGCAAAGACAATTACTTCAACAGGATACCTGGCAAGCCCAAGGAAAACTGGCGATTATTCAACCAAACAAAAGACAAAGCGCAAATTTATTTTGGTCTACTACCCCGCTAAAAGATAATTTAAATCTCACCAGTTTTGTGGGTACATCTGTTTTAACACTCGAAAAAACAGCAAACCAAGCAACTCTTGAATTTGATGGCGAAACGCATTCTGGAAAGGATGCGCAACAATTAGTTTATTGGTTAACAGGCATGAATTTGCCGTTTTTAGATGATCCAAATTGGTTGAAAGGCTTACCAAACACCACAAAGTATCTAGCAGATGAACTAAACCGTGTTAACCAAGCTACGTTAACTGATTCGAAAGGTGAACAGTGGCAAATTTCGTACAACGATTATAAAAAACACGGTGGTTATTGGCTGCCTTATTCAATTTCGCTTACCCACAACAGTGTAAAACTTAAATTAAAAGTATATTCATGGCAGATTTAAACGAACTTTCTTTAATTGCACCAGCAAAACTCAATTTATTTCTTCATATAAACGGCCGTTTAGATAATGGTTATCATGAACTAGAGACACTGTTTGTTTTTTTAGACTATGGTGACACCCTTCATTTTAAAACGACCACAAGCGACAATATTGTATTAACTACACAAATTACAGGGCTAAATAATAACGATAATTTAATTTACAAAGCAGCAGTTGCATTACAAGAAGCGACTGGTTGCAAATTAGGCGCTGAGATTTCTTTTGATAAACGTTTACCAAGTGGTGGCGGTGTTGGCGGAGGCTCTTCCGATGCAGCAACTACCCTGCTTGCACTAAACGCTCTTTGGCAATTAAATTTATCATTGCAAGAGCTTGCTAAAATTGGTGTAAAACTTGGTGCTGACGTTCCTGTATTTATAAATGGTCGCGCGGCGATTGCACATGGTATCGGTGAGCAACTTGAAGCTGTTGAATTACCCACAAAATGGTACTTAGTAGTTCACCCAAATGTGCATATTAGTACAGGATTAATCTTCAACGATCCTGACTTACCACGTAATACACCTAAATTATCAAGCCATTGGCAAAGCGTTAATCATCGCAATGACTGCGAAGAGTTAGTGAAAAAGCGCTATCCTGAGGTTGAAAAGACCCTTAACTGGTTGTTAAAATACGCTCCGTCGAGAATGACAGGTACCGGCGCATGTTGTTTTGTCAGTTTTGAAACACAACACGCAGCCCAAGCAGCGTTAAATATGCTCCCTGACTCTTGGCAAGGCTTTGTAGCAAGAAGTACGAACATATCTCCAGCACATTCGGAGCTACGTACTAAACTAAATTAATTATTGGTAACTAACGTTACCCAAAAAAGTGCCTGAGGAAACCTACCGTGCCAGACATGAAGCTCTTCGCTGGTAACGCAACGCCTGAGTTAGCTCAAAAAGTTGCAAAACGCTTATACATTGATCTTGGTGACGCTGAAGTTGGTCGTTTTAGTGACGGTGAAATTAGCGTTCAAATTAACGAAAACGTGCGTGGTTCTGACGTTTTCATCGTACAATCTACTTGTGCGCCTACTAATGACAACTTAATGGAATTAATCGTGATGGTTGACGCACTTCGTCGTGCATCAGCTGGCCGTATCACTGCGGTTATCCCATATTTCGGTTATTCTCGCCAAGATCGTCGCGTGCGTAGTGCTCGTGTACCAATCACCGCGAAAGTAGTTGCAGATTTCCTTTCAAGCGTTGGTGTAGACCGTGTTCTTACGGTTGATTTACACGCTGAGCAAATTCAAGGTTTCTTCGACGTACCTGTGGATAATGTTTTCGGTAGCCCAATTCTTCTTGAAGATATGAAAGCTAAGAAATTTGAAGATGTTGTAGTTGTATCACCAGACATCGGCGGTGTAGTTCGTGCTCGTGCAATTGCAAAATTACTAGACGACACGGATCTTGCGATTATCGATAAGCGACGCCCACGCGCTAACGTTTCGCAAGTAATGCACATTATTGGTGATGTTGAAGGTCGTGACTGTATTATCGTTGACGATATGATTGATACTGGTGGCACATTATGTAAAGCCGCTGAAGCGTTAAAAGAGCATGGCGCACGCCGTGTATTTGCATACGCTACACACCCAGTATTATCAGGAGCTGCTGCAGAAAACATCAAAAACTCAGTAATTGATGAAGTAATTGTAACTGACTCAGTACCTCTGACTGATGAGCTTAAAGCAATCGATAAGATTAAAGTGCTTACACTTGCTGATATGCTTGCTGAAACAATTCGTCGCGTAAGCAACGAAGAATCTATTTCAGCACTTTTTGAGCATTAATCTCTAGCTCAATAGTACACTTTTTAAAACGCAGGCGTGTCCTGCGTTTTTTTTATTAATAATAATTTTTCTTTGATCAATTTTCTGGCTATTTCTTTTTCTTACTATTTCAAAGAAACATAATTTCCCGCAAAGCATACCAGTTTTTAACACTTGCAAAATCTCTCATTAAAACAATTCTGTTTTCATTACTGAATTTTTAGCATTACTCTGATTTTTCTATCTATACTTAACTTAAATTTTTCCTAAAACACTTCTTCACAGAAGGATAGGCTCCATGTTTACTAAGTTAAAGCTTGTTCAGCAACTATCGATATCATTTGGTGCCATGATTGGATTAATGGTTCTCCTCGCTTCAATCGCTTACTTTGGTTTAAGTAGAGGATATACAAATTTTGTAGAATATCGTGAACTTGCTAGAGACAGTAACTTAGCAGCCATGGTGCAGTCTAACTTACTTCATATTAGGCTTAATGCACTTAAATTTTTAAAAGAGCAAAACCCTGAAAGCGTTACGCAATTTAAAGAGCGCGAAAAACAACTAAACGAACTACTGCATCAAGCCAAAGAGGAGATTGTTGAACCAGAACGTTCACGTTTAATTCATAGCTCCTACGATAAAGTTATTGCATATGAAGAAGGTTTTTATAAAGTTGTCGAACTTTTTAAAAAACGCAATGACATTGTATCAAAGCAATTAGATGCAAATGGCACTAAAATTCGAAGAAACATCAGTGAAATCATTAGAACAGCATATGAAGATGGCGACACTGATGTCACCTATTTTGCAGCACTTGTTCAAGAGCAACTATTGCTAGGCAGGCTCTATACCACCAAATTTTTAGTCACCAATACTCAACAAGATTATCAAAGAGCAAAACAAGAATTTAGTACTTTAAACGAGCACCTTGCAGAGCTCGATGACAATACACAATCTAACAACCGACGTGCTCTATTAGAAGAAGCAACTACATTACTCAAATTATATGTTGCTGGAATTGATAATGTTAATGCAGTAATAACCGAACGTAATTTGATTATTCAAGGTGTACTTAACAAAGTAGGCCCTGAAATTGCTTCTGATCTTGAACAAGTCAAATTATCCGTTAAACAAGATCAAGACACATTAGGTCCACTTGTACAATCTCAAAGCCAAAACACCATAACTACGATTATTATTGTATCAATTATAGTAATACTTGTTGGCGTATTCTTTAGTTGGTTTATTACTGTAACAATACGTAAACCAATTGGTGGTGAGCCAATTGAAATTGAACATATTGCCAATCGTATAGCTGATGGCGATCTCACTATTTCCTTCTCTAAAAATGGTGATGAGACAGGTATTTATAAAGCCATGGGCGAGATGGTCGAAACATTAAGACATATCATTGATAACCTTAAATCAGCCACTAAGGAACTTTCCCGTGCAACCACTATTTTGGATGAAAATACAGCTAGTTCAATGCAAGGTGCTGAGCACCAAATGGAACAGCTAAATCAAACTGTGCTGTCAATGAATGAGATGGCGTCTACCGTTGCGGAGATCACTCAAAGCGCGCAACTTGCTGCAGATGCAGCGACAAATGCTGACGAGCAAACCCATACAGGTAAGCAAGTAGTTGATAATACGAGAAGTGCTATTGATAACCTGGTCAGTAATATTGAATTAGTTAGTAGTTCTATTAAAAATTTAGAAAGCGAAACTGAATCTGTAGGGTCAATTCTTGATGTGATCAGAGCAATTGCGGATCAAACAAATTTACTTGCACTTAATGCCGCTATTGAAGCAGCACGCGCAGGTGAACAAGGACGTGGATTTGCCGTAGTTGCTGATGAAGTGAGAAGTTTGGCCAGTCGCACGCAGCAGAGTACTGAAGAAATTCAAACCATGATACATAAGTTACAAAACGAAGCTAAAACCTCAGTGGACCAAATGAATGCCAATTTAGAAAGTGCTCGTATCACAACAGAAAAAGCCGATGAAACCAATCTGGCTCTTGATTCTATTTCGAGTTCTGTGGGCACCATTAGGGATATGAATATGCAAATAGCGGGGGCTTCGGAAGAGCAAAATGTGGTAACGCAGCAAATTACTGACAGTGTTGGCCAAGTTAATGAAATGGCAGTGCAAACTGTTGCTGGCGCAGAAAAAGCAGCTGAAACAGCTAGAGGCCTTGTAAATATCGCGGCAAATTTAGAGCAATTAGTGAATCGGTTTAAAGTATAAAAAAGGGAGCATTTGCTCCCTGATAGTCTAATTCATCTTATCTAATCGTTTTAATTTAACCGCTTGGCTCTGAGTACGTTTGTAATATTTACTCATCGATTTATCAAGTGCCCGCCGCTCTTGTAAAGAGGCCGTGTTAAACTGGTTTTCTTTACGTAACTTTTGAAAGTTCAAAAACCGACGCTCAGATAATTCACCCAATTCAATTGCCATCCTCACTGCACAAGCAGGTTCAGTTGTATGACAACAATCAGCAAATTTACAGTTATTTGATAACGTTTCAATATCTTTAAACGTCGCCTCAATGCCGTAAGTTACATCGGCTAACTGCAATTCACACATGCCCGGAGTATCAATAATGACCGCTCCACTTTCAAGCATAAGTAAATGACGACTGGTAGTTGTGTGCCGCCCTTTACTTTCTTGCTCACGGATTGCACCTGTAGTTTGCACACTTCCACCTAAAAGCGTGTTGCTTAAAGTTGATTTACCAACACCTGATGAACCAAGCAATACAATACTTGTTTGCGGTTTTAGCCAAGGTGCAAGTTGTTCATTCGCTTTATCGTCACAACAATTGATTACTTCAACGTTTAGTTGTGGATCTAACGCTTGTACTAATGCTTGCTTTTGCACGCAATCATCAACTAGATCCGCTTTCGTTAAAATAATAACCGCTTCACACTCAGCCTCATTCACTAATGCTAAATAGCGCTCAATCCGATTCAAATTAAAATCATCGTTAAGTGAACACATAATAAATGCAACGTCTATATTCGCAGCAATGTGTTGTACTTCACGTTGTGAGCCTACTGATTTTCGTGAAAATAAGCTTTTACGCTCAAGTAACCTAATTAATTATGCGCTTCATCAAGTAACAGCCAATCACCCACAACATACTCTGATGTTGTCACTGTTATTGGCAACGTTAGTAGCTGCTCTGTATTATCAACAACTATTTGATTGCGATGCTGCTCTATTACACGTACTAGTGTTGTGTCTGACCACTCTTCCATAGTTAATTGTTGTTGAAAGAATGGCTGCCAGCCAATAAGGTTTAACTTGCTAATATTTATCATTTTATGCCCTTTAATATTTAAAAAAGGGGCTTTAACCCCGGTAATTGTTACCGGGTGAAATTATTTATGCATTACACCCGGTTGGGTTTAAAACAATCATCAAAATCTCCTATTTGGTTTTTTGTTTACAATTCACAAATTAACATAGCAAAGCCGAATTTAATGTTAATTTTCTATGCTTTGGAAATTATACGCTTTAGTTCTCCACAGTGGTACTGTCGATAAACTGTGTTTAAAACTACCAGAAGTTTCTTTTGTAGAATAAGCAAGATACATCAATGTTTGGTTTTCTTTATCTAAAACGCGTCTTATTTTCATCGATTTGAATAATACACTTTTAGACTTTTTAAAAATCACTTCACCTGAATCAGACATATCTATTTTTGCAATCATCTCTTTGGTAATTGGGCCTGTTTGTCTGCAAGCAATTGAGCTATCACTTGGGTCGGATAGGCTCAAATTTGCTTCAATTGATGCAACATGACATGTCACCCCGGTAATAATTGGGTCTTTAAAGTGATTAAGCTTTATATCTTTAGTCGTAAACATACCAAGTGATACATCACCCACTTCATTTGAGTCACAACCAACTAAAAATGTACTTACCAGTAAGGCGAAAAACCATTTTTTCATTTTAAACTCCTTAATGCCCACTTGTTATTCGTATCTTAATGCATCAATGGGGTTGAGTCTTGCAGCTTTAATTGCAGGTACCAATCCAAAGATAACACCGATTGCAGAAGTGAATCCAAATGACAACAAAATTGCCCACATCGGAATGTACGCATCTGGCATACCGGGTACAATTGCGGAAATTGCAGCAGCAGCGCCATATCCTGTCACAAGCCCAATAATGCCACCAAAAAGACTTAAAACCACCGCTTCAACCAAAAACTGCAGCATTATGAAGCCAGGTGTTGCGCCTAATGCCTTTAATGTACCTATAATACGCGTGCGCTCAGTTACCGAAACCAGCATAATATTCATTACACCAATACCACCGACAATCAAGCTAATACCTACTATACCTGCAGTTATGGCCGTTGCACTTCCTGTAAATTTATCAATGTTTTCTCGCGCCTTTTCAGCCGTTTCAAATTCAAAATCATCATGTTCATCTTTTGTTAGCTTATGATTTTGTCGCAAGATTCGTTTCATTTGCGCTAGTGTTTTAGCTTCATCAACATCAGCTTTTAAGCGAAACATAATTTGGAAGTAAGGTTTGCGCTGATTTCCTTCAAGCAATTGCATGGTACTAATCGGAATATTAATGTAATCATCTTGGTCAAAGCCTAAAAAGCTACCTTGCTTTTCAGCAACACCAATAATTCGGAACCACTCTCCACCAAGTTTAATATATTCGCCAACAGGGTTTTTAGGTAACTTTAATTTTTCAATTAAACTTTCCCCTATAAACGCAACGCGACGGCGTTTTTCATCGTCTTGAGGTCGAATGTAGCGTCCCGATTCAGGATAAATGCGATAGGCTTTTTGGTAATTCGACTCTGTACCTACTACTCGCGTGTTATGGCTTTCACCTTTGTACTCCACCGCACCTTGAAAACGAAATGCCATCATTTGGGCTGTTATCGTATCAAACCCATCAACTTTACCTTTGAGTGTTTCAAAATCATTCACTGTTAGGTAAGAGCGCTTACCAAGCATTTCTTGTTGTGGCGTTGTATAAGGCTTAATGGTTGTCACATCGGGTGCCATATCAGCAAGTTGGTCGTTAATTTGCTTAGTAAAACCTTGCATTACTGCAACCACAGTAATAACTGCAGCAACGCCTATAATGATACCTAAACAAGTAAGCGCACTTCGCATGGCATTTGCACGTATTGCTTGAAGTGCAGCCTTTGTACCTTCAATAATCGCAAGAAATGATTTAAACATATGTTTTTTCCTCGCTATTTCGGGTGTCAGATACCACGTTACCATCGACTAATCGGATTACGCGGTGACAATGTTCAGCAATTTCTTGTTCATGTGTAACCAGAATTATTGTATGCCCTTCACGGTGCAATTCATCAAATAACGCCATGATTTCATTAGTTGTTTTACTATCCAAGTTACCGGTTGGTTCGTCCCCTAATAAAATATCAGGTTTAGTTACCAACGCCCTAGCAATTGCTACACGTTGCCTTTGGCCGCCTGATAATTGTGATGGTAAATGATTGAGCTTGTCGCCAAGCCCCACTTTTTCTAGGGCTTCTGTCGCTAATTTTTGTCTCTCTTTTGCTGAAATAAAGCGATAAATAAGCGGCTGCATTACATTACTTAATGCACTTGCACGGGGAATAAGATTAAAGCTTTGAAAGATAAACCCCACACTTTTATTACGTTGACCAGCAAGTTCTGTTTCTGTCATTTTTTTTACAGGTTTACCCTGTAATACATACTCACCACTGGAGGCAACATCTAAGCAGCCGATAATATTCATTAGCGTTGATTTACCTGAGCCAGAAGGGCCGATAATCGCCAAATATTCATTTTCATCTATGGTTAAACTCACATCATCGAGTGCTCGGAATGTTTGCTCGCCCATATTATATTCTTTACGAATGTTATTAAGCGCGATCACTGACATCTTTAGTGTCCTTTTCATTCGCTTTTATCTTAACTTTTTCACCTTCTTTTAATTTGCTAATTGCTCGCGCTGGGCCTATCACAATTTTCTGCTCTGCACTGACGCCATCATCAATAGCTTGTTCAATATCTGATGAAACGCCTAATTCAACTGATTTCTTTGTCACTGTGTTGTCATCATTTAACAACCAAACATAATGCATGTCTTTTTCATTTTGAACGGCTTCAATAGGTAACTTAATTGCATCTTCGCCTATTGCTGTCGCAATTTCAGCACGGCAGCTCATACCGGCATAAAGTGTACGCTCGTCAGTATTTAATAGTACTTTTACTTTAAATGAACGCCCTTGCGACCCTGCAAACTGTTTTGCTGAAGTGCCAATATGAATTACTTGCCCAATAAACGGTTTATTTGGGTAGGCAGCTGCGTAGATTTCAGCTTCTTGATGCAGCTTAATGTTTGCGATATCCGTTTCATCAACTTTAAGCTCTGCAAGTATTTTACTTGGATCAGCAAGTAACATCAGATCTGAACCAACAATATTGGTAGTACCGGCTATAACCGTTTCGCCTTCTTTAATATCTACAGATGCAAGCAAACCACTCATAGTTGCTCTAAAAACACTTTTACTTAAACGATCTTCTGCAATAGACAGTGATGCTTTTGCCTGATTGAGTGATTCTTTTCGCGCTTCCACATCAATTTCAGCGAGTTCTTTCGCATTTTTTACATTGTCATAGACTTCTTGTTGCGAAAGACCGACATCGTATAATTCTTTTTGACGCTTTAACTGTGAAGCAAAATTTTTGAGTTGTGTTTGTGCGCGTTCAATATCAATTTCGCTTTGTCTTACTAGCGCTTTATAACGGTCAACTTCAGCTTCAAAGGCTTCGGTGTCGAGTTGCATTAGCATATCGCCTTTTTCAACACGTTGCCCTTCTTCTACAAATACGCGCTCCACTCGTCCTGTGACTTCTGAGCGTAGTTGTACTTGTGTGTTAAACACCAGTGTACCGGATGCCAAGATGGAATCTTTGATTTTACCTTTTTCTGCAATAGTCACTTTAACTTCAGGTACTTTACTGTCTCCTTTGATTTGCTGACTAACAATCAGTGCAACAAATGCGGCAATAGCAACAATTACAATTACAAGTTTTTTCATTTTCAACCCCTGAAAAAGCAGCACATTAAAGTGCTGCAATGATTGCCCAAATACCGTAAATTAGTAGGCTTGGTAGTAATGCAAATAGTAATGCTTTGTTATTGCTAAAGTTTGTCCAAGATTTCAAACCAACATAAGTTAGTACCAGTGACCAAATTGAAAAGATATTGATACTTTCTAATAGCCCTGCAAATGCGTGGTTTGCTTCAAAGCCAAAAACTAATTGGTTAAGTGAGGCGAATGTTAAGACACTCATTGGAATATCACCGGTTGAGGCTGTTAACACCAAGGCAATAGTACCCATTGCAGCGAAAATAGTTGGTAAACTGGTGAATGCAGTAAATCCAAACCAATCGCCATAACTCATATGACAATCCATATCTTGTTTGCCAATCAAGTAGTAATAAAGCGCAAAGATACAAAAAATGGTTGGTACACCAATCAACACACCAATTGCAGAGAAAATCCACATCATTGGGAACTGCTGTGCGGTCATCGCCTCGGCTTGTTCTAGTTGCGCCGGGTTATAATCGCCACTTTGTTCCATTTGTGCTACTTGCTGCTCAACAAAGAAAGCTTGATCAACTGAGTTGAAATAAATTACTTGCGCAGAAACGCCAAAAATAAAAATTAAGATGATTGCCAGCCAAGACCAGCCTTTTGCCTCTTTTAATCCGTTAAAGGCTTTTGTTGGCGCTAAAAAAGTATCGCCAATTGCGCTGATAGCATTTTCTGATTTCATAGTGTTACCCGTTTTAGTTGTTTTGATACACAAACCATAACAACCTGAAACATTTTGAAAAACTAAAAATGATAAACGGTTAAAATTGATTTCGAACGGTAAGTAAAAATGAAGATGTGTGGGTGTCGGTTTATTTAATAAACACCTATAGCAGTAATGTTGAGTGGATTAAAAAGAAAAACACAATTGAATTCCATTTCAAAAATAAGTTAATCAAACGGAGAAGCTGCGCTTTCAATGTTATCGCATAAACCGAATTCAAATTTATGACTTTCAAAGTAACTTAAGTTTAACTCTGCCCATTCAAAATCTCGCTCAGCAGGATCTTTTCTACCTTCATCACGGGCTTTTTGATAAGCTAATACAGAAACTAGTAATTCCATATATTCCTCCAACAACGCAATCATCTCTGTCATTTGTAATTACGCAATTGAACAAAAACACGATCACATTTCCTATTACACTTTTTTGCTAAGAAAGTGCGCAACAAGCACCAGAATACTTGACTCCTAGGCAACAGACGATTAGCCTTTCCCGCTTTTTAAGGGCGCTATTATGAATAAATCCCAACTAATAGATGAAATTGCAAAACAAAGTGGCATGACAAAAGCCAAATCCAAACTTATTGTAGAAAGCCTAATGAGTAGTATTATTCGTTCCTTATCTGAAGGTGACTTAGTGCAATTACCTGGTTTTGGCAGCTTTTCACTGAGCTATCACCCAGAAAAACAAGGGCGAAACCCGCAAACTGGTGAACAAATAACGATTGCAGGGCAAAATAAAGTGAGCTTTAAAGCTGGTAGTAAATTAAAACAAGCGCTAAGTAAATAGCGCTTTACTTACCAATTGGGCGCAAATCTTTTATCTCGATTTCGTCCAATTCTTCTTTGAGATAATCAAGTACATTATTAATAAAACGATGGTTGATAAAAAGATCAACCGAGCTTTTTGCAGTACGCAGTATAACATGCGTATTCGTTGCTTCGATTTGCCTTATTTCATCTATTGCTAGCGAAACCGACAACCCTTTTATTAATCGGGCAATAGGCGTATCTCGAACATACAAAACACCTTCAGATTTCGTGATTAAGTGGTTAACACTGTTTAACTTTTTTGAATATGTCAGCCACATCATAAAAAGCCACATAATAAAACAAATGATGATCAGAACGATCATTTAACATCCTCTTTGCCAGACAGCTTAAAACGTGAAAATAACCAGCCTAAAGCAACTAACGATAAACCTAAACCAATAAACGAAATCGCTCGATAAAGCCCATCAAAATGCGCCATATCAAACAAAAATGCTTTTAATATTACAACCAGCAATATAGCAAATCCGGATTGATAAAGTACTGCTTTGTTCCTCTGTTGCCCTAAAAGTATAAAGCCAGCAGCAATCATTAACCAAACCACTGAATAGGCGTAAATTTCAGCCTGGCTGGTCGAAAGCTTCAGCCAAATTTGATTTACTTGAAAATAGTCACGGATCACACCGTTTATAAATAAAAAACCAAAGACTGCAATTAAAGGTAAGAGTAGTTTTTGTTTACTAATTTCAAAGATGCCTGGCAGAAGATTAAAGTGATAAACAATGCCAAGTACTATTGCAGGTGCCGCCCAAATTACTAGTAACCAATTTAAAAAGAAGTATTCCCCTACTGAAATAGACGTTAAAAACGGATTATATTCTGTATTAATCACCACATGCGCCAAAGCACTTGCTATTGTAAGTCCTGACGCAGCATATAAGTAAAGCTTTCGCTCATTTAATTTATATCGCCAACTATACACAGCAGCAAGCACTAGCCAGTTCATCGATAAAACAGCAAGTTCAGCAAAATTAAGATTATTAAAATCTGGATATCGTCCAACTAACAAGTAACTTGTTTCAGTTGTTACAAACAACGCAACTAAATGAACTAAAGCACCTTCATACCATTTTTTTAGTGCTAGGTTGGTATGCAGTCTATAAGCAAAGTACACTAAGGCTGTTATTATTGGTAAAACAATTAAACTCCAATGCACACCAACAATTGTTTCATTACTGTACTTTGCAGTCCATGGCGAAAGCGTAATTCGAATCATCACAAGTGTTAGTGCAATTTTGCTTAACCACAATGGCAGCTCTATTTTAAAGCGTTTTTGACCATAGGCGATAAGTACAAGCTGACTACAGATTGCTAACGTTAATGTGCTCGCATTTAGCCACATGGATGCGACTAAAGCCAAATTAGTATTTGCCAGAATCCAGAAAGTAATTTTCGCTATTACATGATTGGACCTAGTTGTTTGCCATAATGCGTAGCCGGCTATCAACATCAAATAAAACGTCCAAAGTGAATACAACGCTGTTTCAACTTCTTTCGGAGAAACAATATACGAAAGAGCAAACAGTAATACGGGTGCTGTTGCTAAGAGCAAGCTAAAACTTGGCCGCTCATTATATACCTTTTGAAAAACAACTGCATACACGAAATAACTTATCGCCGTCACCTGAGCAAATAAAAACATGCCTGAAAAAATAAGCATTGAGTCAGTTAATTCAATTGGCGGCGGGTAGTTTAGAATGACAAAACAATTAAACAGTAATGACACAAATGGCCATGAATCAAATGCACTGTGCCTAAGTGGTAAGTATAAACACAAACAGGTTAATAGTATGGTGACCATAATTAAACTGCTATTAAAGCCGTGCAATATATAAAATAAAGAAAGTAGGAAAACACTTATCACAATTGCTAACTGTTCTTTTCTTGGCATTAATAAGATTTTTATTGGCAGTGCTTCTACATTAATACGAGTCAATCGCCAGCCCAAAACACTTGAAACTACATACAAGTACAAGCCAACGAAAATTGTCGCTAAAATTATCCAAATATCGGCTTTATCCGCGATAAAAACACTTATACTCAACCATAAAAAATGGCCGACAAAACTTTGCCACCATAGCCATTGTTTAGCTACCTTGTGAACCACCCAAATAGCCGCCAGTGAAACAAAATTTACATACAATAGAAGAGCAAACACATTATTACTGCCTGTGCTCACTAATGCAGGTACCGCATAAGCGCCAATAATACCTATTACCGCGAGTAATGGACCAAACCGAAGTGCTAACGCTGTGGCTAAAAGCGATATTACACCAAGTCCTGCAAACGCAATAAAAGGTGAAATAAACTGATAGTAGCTAAAGGTAACGAGCACTAAAGCAAAGCCAGTGATCACTCCGCCACTCGCTAGCGCCGCAAAGGAAGTAATATACTCTGCACTTCCTAGATGCTTTCGATAGAGATATTCTGCCAGTACAACTAGTGAAGTGGCAAATACGCCACCAATGATTAACCTTACAGTAATTGAAATAAGCCCAGATTCTATTGAATACTTCGCAAGAAACACACCTCCAAGGGCGAGAATTGCCCCACCAATCCAAAGTAAGCCATTGTTAGCTAGAAACATTTCTAAGCGCTCTGCCAAGCTTACTTTAGTTTTATTAACTTGCTTAATAGGCGGTTTATTTGTAGCGGTGGCTTTTAGATTCTCTGTTTCTGTTGCTTGATATTCTGGTGACCCTTCATGCAATGTGGGTTTCGAAGATTGTTGTGCCGGTTGAGATTCATTTTCAAATTCAGTTGGCGGAAATTGACTCAATTGGTTTTCAGCAACATTATCACTTAATTTTTTTACCAGTGACTTTAGATGAAGCACTGCAAGTGTCAGTTCCTTTATTCTTTCATCTGCACTTCGTATTTTGGCAAAGCTTATCCATGCTACGATCACACCGCCTAAGATAAATAATGTGATTAACAAACCAATAAGTGCTAATAGTGTTTCCATACATTTTCAGATAAATTAAACAACAATCTTGCTTTAATGTACCTTGAATGGCTATTGAAATGAATAACTATAAAAATAAAACGGTTTTAATAACAGGTGCTTCTAAAGGTGTCGGCGCTGAGACAGCGAAACAATTTGCGAAACTAGGAGCGAATGTTGCGCTAGTCGCAAGGAATGAAGGCCCACTAAAAGAACTTGCTGAACAAATTAACCAATATACTCATGCCGAAATATTCCTTTGTGATATTGGTGATATTAATAACCTTGCTACGCTCGTTGATGACGTAATTAACACCTTTGGTTCAATAGATGTCCTTGTGAATAATGCAGGTCTGCATCATCGTGGGGAATTTCAAGGTCTGTCACCCTTACAAGTGACTAATATGGTTCAGGTCAATTTAACAGCACCACTTACCTTAACCAGCTTGTGTTTACCTTATCTTAAAAAATCAAATAATGGTGCAATTGTCATGGTGGGCTCACTTGCGGGTCGCGCACCACTGCAAGGCGCCGCAGTTTATGCTGCAACCAAAGCTGGATTAAGAGCATTTACCTATTCATTGTTCGATGAATTAACACAATATAATGTCAAAGTGGCAGTTGTATCACCAGGTCCGATTAATACCGGTTTTATTATGGACGAAATAGACGACGTGGAAGACATCGTTTATTCACAACCTATGAGTAGTGCACTTGATGTTGCCAATGCCATTGTTGCACTATCAATTAATGACAAAGAAGAAATAGCAATGCCTTGGTTTAGTGGCAAACTCACCACTTTGGCTTATCTTTTCCCAAAATTACGACGCGCACTACGTCCCCTGTTATACAAAATGGGCGCAAAAGCTAAATTAAAATATAAAAAACATTTTAACTAACAATTACCAATTAAGAACACAAACAACTTTTAAGGGCATACCAAACTATGAAGTATTTAACTTTTTTACTGTTATTTTCGGCTAATCTGTTAGCAAACGAACATGAAATAGAACCAGCTGCAAATGAATGGCTAGCCCTTGTAGATAAAGGCGAGTATGCGACATCATGGCAAGGCACCAGTGAACGGTTTCAAAGACTTGTAAATGAAAAACAATGGCAAACAGCTTTAGAACAGGTTCGATTTCCTCTTGGTAAGTTGATACATCGTAATGTCATTGAATCGACTGAACATGCAAAACTACCAGGTATGCCAGAGGGACGCTATCAAGTTATCCAGTTTGATACACAATTTGAAAATAAAGCCCAAAGTATTGAAACATTATCTATGATGTTCTCTGACGGCAAGTGGCAAACAATTGGCTACTTTATAAAGTAAAACAATTCTTTAATTTTCTGCACCAATGTATTTATAAAATATCAGTTATTTTATGTGAAAATATACAACAGATTTCATTGCTATCTTGTTACTATCTACTAGTATTGCGCTTCTTAACTTAAATTTAAAATAAAAACAGGGGCGCAGATGATAAGGACATTTATAGGATTAGTGGTGTTATCATCGTTACTTGGCTGTAACGATGATAACAAAGTAAAAGAACCTGATGTTGAAACCAATTTAGCCAGTGAAGTGCGTACTTTAATTGAACCTTATCAATTAAAAGGCTTATCACAACACGTTGCTGAATTGCCGCATATTGAACAGCCTATCGCACAACTTGGTATGCAATTGTTTTACGCCAAATCATTAAGTGGCAATATGGATACAGCATGTGCAAGTTGCCATCATCCATTTCTTGGCGGCGGTGATGACTTAGCCCTCCCTATCGGTGTTGATGCTATTGACCCTGAACTTCTGGGTCCTGGCCGCGAACATTTGCCCTCTGCAGAACATGCTGATGGTGGTCCAACAGTACCGCGTAATGCGCCATCAACTTTTAACATTGCATTTTATAACAAAGAAATGTTCCATGATGGTCGTGTAGAAAGTTTGTCAGATGACACAACACTCAACGGTGTTGGTCAAGATATCCGCACGCCTGATAGCCTATTTAATACAGTCGACACTTTCGCAGGTAATAACTTATCGGCTGCACAGGCTCGCTTCCCTGTAACCTCTAAAGAAGAAATGCGTGGCTTTTCGTTTGCCGTTGGCTTAACAAACCAACAATTGCGAGATCAACTTGCTAGTCGATTGCAAGGAAAAACGAATGAACTCTCAAGCAATGGCTGGTTTGACGCGTTTTTAACTGGCTTTGAAACCAGCGCCGACACAACGTCTTTAGAAGAATTAATTACTTATGACAACATTGCGTTTGCACTTGGTGAATTCCAGCGCTCGCAAGTATTAATTAACTCACCTTGGCACAAATTTGTGGAAGGTGATGATAATGCATTAACCGAGCAACAATTAGTTGGTGCAAAACTTTTTTATACGTCGTATGAAAATGGTGGATTTAATTGTGCATCTTGTCATTCAGGCGACTTTATGACAGATGAATCATTCCACGTGATTGCCATGCCACAAATTGGCCGCGGCAAAGGCGATGGTGTTAATGGTGATGAAGATTTTGGCCGCTTTCGTGAAACTAAAACTGATAGCGATCGTTTTGCGTTTAGAACGCCGCATTTAACCAATATCGAAGTAACATTCCCATACGGCCACAGCGGTGCTTTTGCAACATTAGAAGAGGTTGTAAAACATCATCTTAATCCAGCAGTTTCGATTGCTAATTACGATCCAAGTACTTTACAACCTGGGCTACAAACTGAAAATTGGTTAGCAAATACAGAAAAAGCGCTAAACCAATTAACACAGTTACAAAATGCGGGTACAGCTAAACTAAAAACTGTTGAATACACAGACCAACAAGTGGATGCCGTTGTTGCTTTCTTAAAAGCACAAACTGACCCCTGTGTTAAAGATGAACAATGCTTAATGAAGTGGATCCCAACAACTGAGCAAGATGTTGATAATACCCAATTAGTTGCTGAATTCAATTAAACAGCAACACCAAGACGTTAGCATGGAAAGGTAATTTCCTTTTCATGCTAACTTACCTTAAAGTAATTAACTTCTTCTACCATACGTTTTGTTTCTTCGTTAAGTGCAGCTGCCGAGCTTGCAATTTGCTCAACCATTGCGGCATTTTGTTGTGTACTTTGCTCAATATTATTTACCGCAATATTAATTTCGTTAAAGCTTGCCGTTTGCTGTTTATTCGCTTCTGCAATTTCTTCCATTTTTTCATTTGCATTGGTTATTGAACTTGCAATACCCACCAACGCTTCACTTGATTTATCAACATGAAGATTGCCGTGAGTTACTTGTTCAACGCTAGATGTAATAAGTGATTTGATTTCGTTTGCTGATTGCGCACTTCGCTGAGCAAGATTTCGAACTTCACTTGCAACAACACTAAATCCACGACCATGTTCACCTGCTCTTGCGGCCTCAACAGCTGCATTAAGAGCAAGTAAATTAGTCTGGAAAGCAATTTCATCAATCACACCTATGATATTTTTAATTCGCTCGCTAGAGGCGCTCACTTGTTGCATGGTTGCCTTAGCATCAAAGGCAATATTTTGACCACTTTTTGCATTTGTTTACATTGTAAGCATCAACTGCTCTGTATCCATAAGATTCGATTGAGCTACTTTTGCAGATTCATTAACGCGCTGAACACTGACACTGGTTTGCTCCACTGCACTTGCTTGCGATTCTGTCCGTCTTCTTAAATCTTCATTAGCATGGGCAATTTCATGCACACTATTCGATACTGATTGTGCAAGGGTCAGTAAATTAGAAAGTAATGAGTCTAACTTGCTGACCGTATTATTCGCATTATCTTTAAGACGCTTAAACTGCCCATCATAATGTGTTGTTACGCGAGCGGTTAAATCACCTGAAACCAAGCTTTCAAATAGACTATCTAAATCATTCAAAACCTGACTCACAACAGAAATAATCTGGTTAACGCCGTCACTTAACTGTAAAAAACAGCCTTGTTTATTCTCACTGTCAATGCGTTTATCTAAATTGCCTACTTTTAACTCATTTATAACCTCTTGCACTTCAACCTCTATCACTTGGCTAAGTTCTGAAAGTGATTTATTAATGTTAACTTTCAAAGAGTTAAATTCGCCTTTATAGTCACCAACAACACTTACATGGAGATTGCCGTTAGCAAGAGAATTTGCTACAGAATTCAACTCACTTATGACATTTTGATTAAGAGATACTAAATTATTAAGTGATTGACTTAATGAGAGAAAGAAACCTTCTTTATCTTGGGTATTTATTCTTGATGAGAGTTCGCCAATCAAACAATCGTCAACAATATTCGCAATTTCTTTTTCGATAATTTGCTCAAGGGTTAAAATCGTTTTATTTGCATTTTCCTGCAATCGGGCATAAGCACCGTCGAAGTTGCCCTCTATATTAGTAGCTAAACTACCTTTTGCTAAGTTTGCAAATACTTTGTCTACCTCACCAATTACTTGGCGATTTAGAGTTTGGAGTTTGTTTATGCCAACAGTTAACGCCAAGAAACACCCTTCTTTACCTGTTTCTTTTATTTGAACGTCTAATTTGCCTTTGGAAGCAGCATCCACCAGCTGTTGTATTTCTTGTTCAATTGTTTTGTGTAAAATGTCTCGGCATTGAATTGCAGAGTTGAGTACATTACCAAACTCACCAGTTAAATCATTAGCGTATTGATTGTTCAAATTACCATGAGCCAAATCTGTAACAACGGATGTAATAGCACTAAATGATTGGTCACAGATGATTACTGTATTATTAACATCCTCTTTTAGTTGACCCAATTGCCCTTTTAAGTCAGCTTGAATGGTATTGGAAAAGTCACCTTGTTTGACAGCTGACATCACCGAACTTATTTCGCCAACACCTGTACCTACTTGCCTACCTGCCGTTTCGATTTGTTTAACTAAGCTTGACAAATCGCCGGTGTAACTGCCTTTACAGTTAATATCACTATAACGTCCATTTGCTAATGCATCACTCATTGTAGTTATTTCATCAAATGCCATTCTTAAATTGCCAAGCAATGAATTTATATTATCCGCGGTTTTGCCAATTTCATCTTTTTGTTTTAAAGGAACTCTTAAGCTGTAATTATTATCCTGTTGAACCTGTTCGATTGTTTGCTGTATCTGATTGAGTGCAAGTTTTATTGAACGGGCAATTAGGTAACCCATTACAAGGCTTATCAACAGAAAAGCTAAGACTGTGTAGAGCGCTTTTTCAATTGTTTTTTGGGTATTAGTTAAGGTTTGCTGCGCCTTAGTTGATATTTCACTTGAAAGTGTTTGAATTAAACCATTTACAAACTTTATTTCCTCTGTGGCATTTAAAAACCACGTTTTAGCATCTACTTTTAGTAGCACTACAGCTGTAGATAAAAGTGAATTAATCCGTTTTAAATTCTTGGTCGCAATCTCAGAATTAGGCTGTATTAAATTAATTTCACCAGATAATGAACTGTAGAATTCATTTGATACAAGTGGCTTCAACTCATTTAATATTTGTTTAAGCTCTAACAGTTCATTCTGATTAACAACGTTCTGGCTTAGTAAAACTTTTAGCGCTTTGTTTTGGTTTCGAAGCTCTACATTATTAGTAAATATTGACGTCATTGATTTTACATTTTCGACTTCTTTTTTGCTTTTAAGTGTCTCATAAAGGCTCAAATATTCATCATTTGCATAGTGCTTAAATTGTCTTTCTCTTATAACTAGTTGTGCCAAAAATTGATTAACCTGGGTTGCGCGGTTATTCGCATAATCTCCTTTAGCAAAAATACCATTAAGCGCTCCTCGCACTTGCCCTAAATGCTCTTTTAACCAGATTAGTTGAATTGATGCTTTGAATTTAGCGGCTAAAGTTGGGTCGGTAATATACACCGATAACTTTTCAGTAAGCGTGATGGCATTGGCATTTAGTGAGGAATAGAAAGCAAAGAAATCTGAATCACTTGTGAGTGTATCCACTTTTGATCGAACGGTTTCTCGTTCTGCAAATTGTTTTTTTAAAGTACTTATCACCTCAATCGAATGCTTATTTAGTGATAGCGTCTTAATTTCATCCAGCTCAAGTAATAATGCTTCCGCTGCTTTATCTGCTTTTAAGCGTTGCTCCGCAAGGGCTTGTTTGCCCTCTGCTCCTCGCGAACCCAAAAATCCGGCACTTATTCCACGTTCAACAGCAAAGTTGTGCGCAACGTTATTAAGCCCTTGTGTAAGCGCAATCACCTTATTGATGTCCAATTGAGCTGTGATTTGCACTTCGCTGGTTTTATTTAATTGGTAAATGAGCATGCCACATAATGCACTTGGAATAAGTAGAATTAGCAGTAGCTTGAGCAAAATAGGAAGGTTTTTTAGCATTATGAACGCCCCATTGATTGGCTAGCAAAGCAATTAGTTAATACGATACCTCTTTCAAAATAGTTTATTTTTATAAAAAGAAAATTTGTTAACTAAAATAGCTAAACTAATTGACTAATTTTTTGAAGATTGAGCGTTTAGAAAGGATTATAAGTGGAATTAATTAGAGGCTTAAAATAAGAGACGCATTTCAAGAAAGCTCTGTTTATTGAAACTCGCCTCAAAAAGTCAGTACCTAGTTTTACTTAATTCTTTTTGCGACGACGCGTGCTACGCTGCCCCAAAATGCGTTTTTTATCACGCTGCTTTCGTGATTTTGCCGTATTTTTACGATTATTTTTAGGTTCACGAGTAAGATCTGGTTCAAATCCAGCTAACCATTGCGGGGTAAGGCGTTCATCAAGAAGTACTTCTATTTCTTCTAGCAACCAGTTTTCATCTAACCCAACCAATGAAATTGCAGTGCCTACTTTACCCGCTCGCCCTGTTCGACCAATTCGATGCACATAATCTTCTGCCACATAAGGTAATTCAGCATTTATAACGAAATCTAACGATGGAATATCAATGCCTCGCGCAGCAACGTCGGTTGCTACCAACACACGCAGTTCACCATCACGAAATTGCTCTAATGCTTTATTTCTCGCTCCTTGTGACTTATCGCCATGAATTGCTTGCGTCTTTAGCCCATCTTTATTGAGTTCTTTTGCTAATTCATCGGCATAATTTTTAGTACGCGTAAATACAAGCACTTGATGCCAGTTATTTTTACCTATGGTGTAAGCAATTAATTCGCGTTTACGTTCTTCATCAACAGCATAAAATAATTGTTCAACCTTGGTTGCAGCCGTATTTGGCGCATCGACGCCAATTCGTTGTGGGTTATTTAGCCATTGGCTTACATTGTTAATCACATGTTCATCAACCGTAGCTGAGAACAATAATGTTTGCCTTTTTTCAGGAACACGTCGCATGATGCGTTTGATTTCTCCGATAAACCCCATATCTAACATGCGATCGGCTTCATCAAACACTAAATGGGTTAGTTGGGATAAATCGACAGTGCCCTTAATTAAATGGTCGAGCAATCGACCCGGCGTAGCAACCACAATTTGTACACCTTTTGCGAGCTTTTTTTCTTGCGGGCCAATATTTGCCCCACCATATAAACACGCAACGCTAATTTGACTGTTTTGACTATAGCTTTCTGAAGCCTTAGCAACTTGTTGAGCAAGTTCTCTTGTCGGCACTAATACAAGTGCGCTTACTTGTTTACTTGGCAAAGATGAGACTTCATTTTTCTCTAAAATATGATGAATAATTGGCAACATAAAGGCCGCCGTTTTGCCTGTGCCAGTTTGCGCATGGGCTATTAAATCAGCCCCCTTAAATACTTCAGGGATCGCCAATTGTTGGATTGGTGTGGGCTCTAAATAATTTAATTGTTGCAGTGTAGTTAAAAGCGTTTTATTTAAACGAAAATCTGAAAATGCCATAGTTAATATAATTAAGCGCAAAGTCACAAAATTATATCATTGAAAGTTGTGAAAAAGACTAACTCTCTTACCAAGTTCACTAAAATATAACTAAATACCCAAAGCACACAACCACCTTGAAATATAGAGCATTGAATTCAAATGATTTTATTTTTGGCGCGACTTTTGCCATTAAAGAATAAAAAAAGATGTTACTTGGTGTGGGAAATGTTAAAAAACAAATTTATTTGGAGTGTCACAGCGTTTACAGCAATGCTTCAGCTATCGCTGTTAAATTTTGAGGCTAATCACAACATTTTAACGATTTATACTTTCTCAAACTATCCTTACTCATTTGAATTACCTAGCTGGTTAGCAGTTATCTTAATGCCGACCTTTGTATATATTTGCCTTTGTTTGATACAAACTCGGTTTAAGCAAAATGCCCGTAAACGCGCAAAAAACACGACTTTTACCTTGATTGGCTTTTTACTGTCATTTAATTATGGCGCGACTATTTCAGGTAGTGTGTATTTGGGCTACGCCGACTATGTTGGAATATTAATTATTGCAATCGCATTTATTGCTTTTTTAGTAAAGGCATATCGTGCTGAATGTATTTTAGGATTTGCTTTGAGCCTAAGCATTGTTTTTGGTGCACTAAGTGGCATTGTTTACTCGGTTATTACTGCCGCTATGTGCTATGCGTTATACAAGTTACGACTATTCACATTGCAATGCTACAGACAAAACGCAGAGCAAATTTAAAAACCTTTCAATTGATATAGGGATAAATAACATATTAATTTTTTGATACACGTTCACTAATTTTAAAAGTTAAAGTTCATATTTCATATTTCATATTTCATATTTCATTGTACGATTATTGAGTAAGTTGAATTTATTTCATATTTCATATGAGATTGTTATAGAGTGTGATATCTTTTAGCTAAGGGGTGTTTTATAAAGGCTAAAGGATTATGCCACTGACCGCTACGATGCTGCTTCTTTTATTATTTTTTTTTAGTTTCAGCTCAAATGCTCATATTGAAGTAAACGAAGCAGAAACATCATTTACAAGATTTAGCGTTGAATACTATGTAGATAAATCTGGTGCTGATGATTTTTACACAGTCAAAAACAAGTCTTTTAAAAATTCATCTAATCGACTTACTCTTGGAAAAGATGCAAAAACTACTTGGGTAAGATTTTTGCTATCTAATACCTCACCTAAAACAAAAAAGTTATTTTTACATATCCCTGAAGCATACCACACCAAACAACTGACACTTTATCAGGCGACTAATAACTTAATTGAAAATAGTCATGTTGTTTATTTAGGTGATGCCAAACCAAACACAAAACTATATGGCAGCACTGCCATATTTCCCATTAACCTTTCTCCTTATTCTGAAAGCTATATTTATTTAAAAAATGAAACCTTTTCTCATCAATGGTTTACATTAGCTATTTATGATGAGGAAAATTCTAAACATGCTCTTATCAGTCAAAATTACGATATTGGCATCATGGTCGGCATCTTATTGGCCTTAATGTTTTATAACATCATCTTATTTATTACATCACGGAAAAAAGAAAATATCTTCTATGCCCTTTATTTAGTGGCATCATCCGTATGGATTGCTCTTTCATATGGTTTTTTAGCCACTTTATTTGGGATTTATGGCCAATCAATGATCCATATAAATTTGTCATTACTAGCCATGCCATGTTTCTTAATTTTATTTATGATGTGTATATTCGAAACAAAACGAATGTATCCATTAGAACATAAAGCACTATTAGCTGTACTCGTTTTAATTGTTTTGAATATATTCTATGGCACTATCGATATCATTGCAGCGCTTGAACCTACATCGACTCATGCTGCAATAATGATAGCAGTTACGTTAACTGTCAGCTTATCTATCAAGAATAAGGGTAACCCTCTAGCTAAGTATTTTTTAATTGGTCACAGTTTTTTTGTTCTTTTCAGCATACTTGCCATTGGTTATTACAAAGGTATTCTGCCAAACACTTATGTGACAAGCCATGCTGTTGGTATCGGCATCATGCTCGAGGCATTTATGCTTGCTTTTATCATTTCTTACCGCATACGAGAACTTGAACGTATCGAAAAAGAGCAAGCCTGTTTACAAATACAAGCAAATACAGATCCACTTACACAGTTATATAATCGCCGTTATTTTGATGAAGTTACTAATCAATTACTAACTAAAGATTCTGACCAAACTCCTTTAAGTATAGCCATTGCAGATATTGATCTATTTAAAAAATTCAATGACCAATATGGTCATTTAGTTGGTGATGAAGTGTTGACTGCATTTGCAGATATTCTTAAGAAATTCACTCCAGAAAATGCAATTGTCGCTCGGTTAGGTGGGGAAGAATTTATTATTGCTCTACCACGTTGTAATGAACGGTCTGCATTTAAATTTATCGAAAAATTGAGAATACAAATCGAAAAAACTCGGATTAGCTCTCACAATCATGAGGCATTATCAATCACCGCAAGCTTTGGTATTGCAGAAGTACAAAATGATTTAAAACCAGCAATCATTAATGCAGATAAAGCCCTTTATCGCGCAAAAGCAAATGGAAGAAATCAAGTTGTTTGCTTTAACCTGAGTAGCGATAAACTGCTAACCCTTCAAGCAGACTAACTATTATTATATACATATTTATTTACAAAACAGCACGCTATTAAACGTGTTCTATTTGCTATCTTGTCTTAATTTGGTTAAAAACAAGCTAAGTTTTGCTGTTTTTAACGCAAAATAGAAAAAATAAACGCTAAGGGAAATCTTAATGAAAAAATCAATGCTAGCAGTTGCACTTGCAACTGCGTTTCTTGGTGGTTGTGGTGACCAACAAGCTGAAACAGCTAAAGTAGAAAAACAACAAGCTGCTGCACCAGTAGTTGCCGAAAGTCAAACTCCAAACAAAGCGGAATTAGGTAGCTTTGGTGTTGATTTAACAGCACGTAATCTAGAAATTAAACCAGGCGATGACTTCTTTATGTATGCAAGTGGTACTTGGTACGACAATTACGTTATGCCTGCTGACAAAACACGCTTTGGTGCATTTACTGCACTTGCTGAACGTAGTGAAAAACAAGTAAAAGAAATTATCGATGATATTATCAGCCGTACAGATCTTAATGCTGAAGAGCAGCTTATTGCTGACTTTTACAATGCCTATATGGACGTTGAAACAATCAACAAAAAGGGCATTACACCAATCCAAGGTTTATTAGATGAGATCAGTGCTGTTAAAGGTACAGATGATTTAACAAAACTATTTGGTAATGCTTGGTTAACGGGTGTGTCTTCTCCAATTTGGGGTGGCATGTGGTTTAACCGTTTAGACCCAAACCAATATGAGATGTCGATGGGCGCTGGCGGTTTAGGTTTACCTGATCGTTCATACTATTTAGAAGACAGTGAGCGTTTTGCAAAAACACGTGATGCTTATGTTGCACATATTGCCAGCGCACTAAAATTTGCGGGTGTTGAAAACACTGAAGAACGCGCAAAAGCAATTTTAGCGTTAGAAACTAAAATTGCAGAAGGTCACTGGCCACGTGAAAAACGTCGTAACCGTGACTTGACGCTTAACCAAATTAAACGTGCTGATTTAGCAAAAGAATACCCTGGTTTTAACTGGGATCTGTATTTCGCGCAAACAGGCTATAAAGTACCACAGTTAAATGTGTCTCAACCTGAGCCAATTAAAGCAATGATCGCGCTAATTAACGGTGAAGACATTAATGTATGGAAAGACTATTTAACTTTCCACGCAATTCGCGGTAATGCCAGCCTTCTTTCTGAAGAAATTTATGCAAATAACTTTGAATTTTTCGGTAAAGAATTAAGCGGTCAACAAGAGCCTCGCCCTCGTTGGAAACGTGCAATCAGCGAAATGTCAGGCACTGAGTCTCTTGGCTTTGCAATTGGTCAAGTATACGTAAATCGTTACTTCCCAGAGTCATCAAAAACACAAATGGCTGAACTAGTTGAAAACCTTCGCACAGCTCTTGGCGAGCGTATTGATGGCTTAGATTGGATGGGTGAAGAGACCAAAGTAAATGCAAAAGCAAAACTTGCTGCATTTAACCCAAAAATTGGTTACCCAGATGTATGGCAAGAGTTTGATGGCCTAAAAATCGCCAAAGACGATTTAATGGGCAACATTAAAAACACGCGTCAGTTCTTCCGTGCTGAAAGCGCAGCAAAAGAGCTTGAAAAAACAGACCGTAACCGCTGGGGCATGACACCACAACGTGTAAATGCTTACTACAACAGTTCATTTAACGAGATTGTTTTCCCGGCAGCGATTTTACAACCACCATTCTTTGATCCAAATGCAGATGCAGCGGTTAACTATGGCGCAATCGGCGCGGTAATTGGTCATGAGATGGGCCACGGTTTTGATGATCAGGGTTCTAAATCAGATGCCAACGGTATCCAACGTAATTGGTGGACTGATGCAGATCGCGCAGCATTTGAAGCAAAAGCCGATAAACTTGCAGAGCAATACAGCAAGTACGAGCCAATTCCTGATAACTTTGTTAACGGCCGTAACAGCCTTGGCGAAAACATTGGTGATGTAGGTGGCCTTGCTATGGCATACCATGCTTACAAGTTAAGCTTAAATGGTAAAGAAGCTGAAGTAATTGACGGCTTAACTGGCGACCAGCGCTTTTTCTTAGCGTGGGCACAAGTATGGAAAGAAAAGCGTACTGAGCAAAGCATGCTTAACCAATTACGTGCGGGTACACACGCACCTGGTCGTTTCCGTGCACTTGCGCCGCGTAACCATGATGCATGGTATAAAGCATTTGACGTTAAAGAAGGCGATGCACTTTACTTAAAACCTGAAGAGCGCGTACGTATTTGGTAATTTAATTACCAAAAATTAAGCCCAGCATTGCTGGGCTTTTTTATATCATCTAAAAAATAATCCTGATTTTTAAGGACTTATTTCCAAATACTCAACTTGCTCACTTCGCCTGAATAAAATTACTAGTTAATAGTGACCATATTAGCCATTCTTTTGATCTATTTCCGATATTAACCATTATTTTAGCCATTTAGACCTCTGTCTTATGCAATTTGTTAATTTTTTGTGTTACTGTTCGCGCGCTTTTTAACAAACGCTGCAATTTTAATACAAGGCACACCGATGAATAACAAGTTGTATTTATGTCTACTCCTATTCAGCTGCTTGCTGTTTCCTTCTTCATTATTGGCTGCATCGACAGATCTCGGCCAACCGCTTAACTTAACTTCAAGTACTATCGGCTTTATTTGTATTGCCATTTTTGTACTTGCGTACACTTTAGTAATGCTTGAAGAAAAGTTACATATGCGCAAATCTAAACCGGTGTTAGTTGCAGCGGGCTTAATTTGGATTTTAATTGGTAGTTATTATGTCAGTAACGACTTGCCAGCCATTACCGAAGCTGCTTTTAGGCATAATTTGCTCGAATTTGCCGAGCTTATGTTATTCCTCCTGGTTGCGATGACCTATATCAACGCCTTAGAAGAGCGCCGTGTATTTGATGCATTACGTGCTTGGATGGTTCGAAAAGGCTTTAGCTATCCTGCGCTGTTTTGGATCACTGGTTGGTTATCATTTTTCATTTCACCTATCGCCGATAATTTAACTACAGCCCTTCTAATGTGTGCCGTTGTGATGAAAGTTGCCTCTGGCGATAAAAAGTTTATTAACTTATGTTGTATTAATATTGTTGTTGCAGCCAATGCTGGTGGCGCATTCAGTCCGTTCGGAGATATTACAACCTTAATGGTTTGGCAAGCGGGTAAAGTCGAATTTATTGAATTCTTTGCCTTATTCTTACCTGCTGTTGCTAACTACATTGTGCCAGCAGCGATTATGAGTTTCTTCGTTGAACGTAAGCAGCCTGCTGCAGCCCAAGAAGACGTTGAATTAAAGCGTGGAGCCATTCGTATTTTATGTCTATTCCTTCTGACTGTAACAACTGCGGTACTGTGTCACAGCCTACTCCACTTACCACCTGTACTTGGCATGATGATGGGTCTTGGTTACCTTCAGTTCTTTGGTTACTTCCTGAGAATGACCCTACCTGGCTCATTGGCTCGCAAAAAAGCGATGGCAGAAAGTAAAGGTGATCAGAAACGTCTTCAATCACTGGGAAGCGTTGTACCATTTGATGTATTTGCAAAAGTATCGCGAGCAGAATGGGATACATTACTGTTTTTCTACGGGATCGTGGTATGTGTTGGTGGTTTAGGGTTCTTAGGTTACTTAACCTTAATGTCAGAAGCACTCTATGGTGGTATGTCTGCAACTACCGCAAACGTGTTACTGGGCTTAATCTCTGCTGTAATTGATAACATTCCTGTGATGTTTGCAGTTCTGGCAATGTCACCTGAGCTATCACATGGTCAATGGCTGTTAATCACACTTACAGCCGGTGTTGGTGGTAGTTTACTGTCTATTGGCTCTGCGGCAGGCGTTGCTTTAATGGGTCAAGCACGTGGTTACTATACTTTCTTTGGCCACTTAAAATGGGCGCCAGTAATTGCCCTTGGTTATGCGGCAAGTATATTAGTTCACCTTTGGTTAAATGCGGATCTTTTCAGTATTTATACCTAATTTGATTTACATCTAATATTTAAAAGGGAAGCAATTGCTTCCCTTTTTAGTTTTATTAGCATGCTAACTTGTTTTCAAATACCGTTTGTAAAAACGTTAAAAGCGCATTAATTTTGGGTAGATTAACGCGATTTTTTGCATAAAGCGCATACATCATTGAGGGTTCCAGTTGCCAGTTAGGCAGCACCTTAACCAGTTTTCCAGATTCAAGTTCTTTTTGGCACATATAGTTTGGCATTGCAGTAATACCCAAACCATCAATTGTTGCTTGTTTGATCACACTAAAATCATCAACTATCAGTTTTGCTTTAAATGATACATGTTTCTCTTTGTTAGCATTCAAAAGTGTAATGCCTTGGGCACTCACACTGCTACTCATCACCAACCAATTTAACTGATGTAAGTTTTCGAGATTAGGTTCGACATTTAATGACGCTAAATATTTTGGGCTTGTATAAAGGCTACGTGTTGCACACCCCAGCTTTTTAGCAATCAAACTAGAATCGCTCAGTTTGCCTATACGGATCAGCATATCAAAACCGCCTTCGACCATGTCCACACGCTGATTTGTCAAATTAAGTTGTAATTCAACGTCAGGAAATTTTGCCAAAAACCCTGCAATATTGGGTTTTAGAATTTCTTGCCCAATTGACACAGAACACCCAAGTTTAATGGGACCTGAAATAGAATTTCGGGCTTTGTCTGCAACGCCTTTTGCTAACTCTGCTTCATCATAAATCCGCTTACAATGGGCAATATAGGCTCTACCTGCTTCGGTTAATCTTTGAGTACGTGTTGTTCTTTCTAAAAGTGTAACGCCTAACGCATTTTCAAGCTTTGTTACTTTGCGGCTCACATTAGCTTTAGGCATTGCTAAACGCTCAGCAGCCAGTGTGAAACTGCCTGTTTCAACAACAGCCAAAAATACCATCATATCGTTTAGGTCTTGCATAACACATCATTGTTGTTAGTTATGGATTTATGTTAATCAAAAAACTATATTTATTGAACAATAAAAACACCCTAATATTACTTTCATTGGTAAAACACAACTAATTACAGGGAAACACAATGAAAGTACTTACAAGAAACTCACTGCCACTTGGCGGGTTTGCAGGTTTAACAGAGCACCGTTTAGTTACAGATAGTCGATTATTTGGCAATCATAAATCACCAAACACTTTTGAAGGTTTAGGACAATTTGTTTACTTAGCAGATGCAAAGTTTAATCCTTTTGGCGATACCACAATGCATCCACACAAAGAAATTGATGTGATTACTGTTATGTTAGAAGGTGAAGTAACCCATGAAGGCTCTCTTGAGCATGGTAAAAGCTTAAAAGCAGGTGAAACCCAAGTTCAACGTGCAGGTGGTGAAGGCTTTTCACATAATGAGATTAACCCCAATAATTCTCAAAACCGGTTATTACAGATTTGGGCGCTTCCAGAAGAGTTTGGTCGCCCTGCAGAATATAAACATTACAACCCCAAGGAAATCGGTGTAACCCATATTTATGGTGGTGATATAACGCAAAATGACACCTTCGATAGCACAACACATATGCATATTGTAAAGCTTAAAGCGGGGCAAACTTACCATACTGACAGTAAAACAATGGTGTATGTATACCAAGGTGAAATGAAATTAAGCGAAGGGGATGAGCAAATTTTGGCTTTAGATGGCACTCTCGTCAGGGCTGAAAAAATCAGTATTACTGCAATAACGTACAGTGAATGTGTTGTTATTACTCAAAGCTAATTCAAGTAAAAACGAAACAAACAATAAAGCCGCCTTTAAAAGCGGCTTATTGCTATTTAAAAAACCAAAGCCAGCAATGGCATGTTAGAGACAAAGACAATTGCAGAAGTAAGGGTAAACATTCTTAGCTGGTTTGATAATTTCCGCATTGCCGGAAAACAAAGACTTGTGACAAAACAAATAAATGGCAAACCAAATGTCGCAGCTAACACAAATGCAACTTGCTTACTTTTCACATTAAAAGCTGCATGATTTATCGATGCATAGTGGGCTAAGTAAGCATTTACAACAACTAAAATACTGAGCAATAACAGTAAAAGTAAATCTATTTTGCGGCTTGTATGAACAGACATCACAGCCTGTTCTGCCTCTTTATGGATTGAAGATTCCATATGTCATCCTTGAAAAAATTGTTGTTTATTTATCGACCTACTGCATAACTCCTTTAGCAGTAGGTTTTACTATAAACAAAGAAAAGCGCTAATAGCAACCATTGTCAGTGTTAAGGCCAATCACTTGTAACCTTAACAAAGCGCTTTTTAATTATTTATAGAGTTTATGTGCCCATTTTGTAAGACCTGCAGTCACACTGCCAAAATTATCACCATTTAACATTGGGATATCACCAAGGGCATGTTGTAATGCTTTTTTCAAAAATGGTGATTGTGCACTGCCACCGGTTAAGTAGATGATATCAGGGCGTGTACCTGCACTTGTGATAGCATCATTGGCCAAATTTACCATTTGTTTAAGGCTATCATTTATCGCATCGCTTAAATCATTACTAGCGATTGATTGCTTTAAACATGATTCAATAAACGAAAGATCTGCCGTGTGCTCAGTATCTTCAGAAAGCGCAATTTTCGCCAGCTCGCCTTGCCTAACTAGCTGATGAGATTGTTTATTCTCTAATACTTTTATCAGTCTCGCTAACAAATCTGGTTGCTCTACTTCACGTAGCAAGCGAGTTAATTCTCGGTGATTTGCATCACTGTAGAACTCACTTTGTAAATGAATATCGTTTATTTTACAGGCTTGCCAATACAGTGGATGAGGCATTGGCAGCCCAGATTTCATTTGTGTGCCTAAGCCAAACTGTGGCATTAACTTATGAAAAGTAAGGGCAATATCAAGATCATTCCCGCCAATTCGCTTACCACTATGAGAAAGAAAATCGTGCGAACGGTCATGCTTATCACGAAATGATGGCCCCATTTGTACAAATGAACAATCGGATGTACCACCGCCAATATCAACAACAAGTACTTTTTTGTCTTGCTTCAATGACGATTCAAAATCGATACCAGCAGCTAGTGGCTCATATAAAAATTCAACATCTTTAAAACCTGCACGCTTGGCCGCTTTTGTTAAAATTTCAACCGCTTGTTGGTTACTTTCTTCACCACCAACCGCTTGGAAATTAACCGGTCGACCTATTACCGTTTGCAATAATTCACGCCCTAAATGGCTTTCAGCACGCTTTTTTATTGCCATAATCATGGCTGTTGCAATATCTTCAAAAAAGGCAATTTGCTCTGTTTTTAATCCTGTCGCACCAAAAAATGATTTTGGTGATTTGACGTAAAAACCTTCTTCAGGGAATTCTATATATTCTTCTATTGCTTCTTTACCAATGTAAATGCCGCTTTCATGTGAAGCTAAGTCTAAATCAGCACGAATCGCTGGAATGCCGCTTAATAAGCCTTTTCGTGATGCTAGATAATGCTCATGTTCGGCATTTTTCGACAGATTTTTAGCGACATAATCAACAATCAAACTATTGTGCTGCGCGTACAGTGTAGAAGGTAAATAAGGTTTGCCTTGCTCTAAAGGAATTAGCTTAGGTGATGACTCATCCATTACGCCCATGGCGCAGTTTGAACTACCATAATCAAAACCAACAATCATAGAAAACTCCTAAGCAAAAAAAGGTCGCGCAGATTAGCACAGTGGTTTAGGAACTTCTATTTCTTTTAAAAATAAAAGCAGCTTCGCAAGCAAAGCTTGTTCGACTTTGTTTAATAACTAAGCACTTTGATTGCATCAAATCTATCAAGGTAAAACTGGTGAGGAGTTATTTCCTAAAAAAGGAATGTTCATTCTTGGGAAGTAGCCAATTTGACTAAGCGCATAACGATACTGATTCTTTATTTTGCCAGTAGCTTTCAGACGTCATTGATTATACGCATGTGAAAACACCCTAATGCCGCTTCACTACCGCCATACCAAGTCAAAATATCATCATAGCTAATCACCTCCTATACTTATTACACTAACTAAAAGACAAATGAGAAATATGGCTAAAAATCTTCTGATTTTAATGTGGTGTGTTATTGTGCTGCTTGTTTTAGTGTCAAACTCATCGTTTGCATCGGAGCTCTACTGGCTCGATTTGAGCAGTAGTATCACACCCCAGTTGATTATATTTGCCAGCGTAATTTCATTTCTATTACTTTGTTTTAATATTAAATTTGGCTTATTGCTTACGTTTATATCTATTGGTTTGCTATTTACAAAGGTGCCTCTTTTTTCATCTTCAGTAAGCGAAGTTCAGCCTGCTATTAGTGTTTTTCAGCTTAATTTAAATTACTACAATCCAAATATTAATAAAGTCTATCAAACACTTGCAACGAATAGAGCGGAGCTTACCGTGCTGTTTGAAGTAAATGATAGCCACAGAGCCGAGTTTATTAGGTTAAGAGGCAATTACTTTGATTATGGCTCAGCTGAAATAGAGGGGTTTCCGGATGGCATAGGTATTATTTCGAAGTACCCAATACTATCTCGCCAAAAACACCAAATATTTCAAAGCAGTGTACGCGGCGTAATTATTGAACTTATGCTCGCTGTCGGTGATACAAAAGTAAGAGTATTTGCACTTCATCCCCCATCACCAAGAACACAAACGCTGTGGCATAAACGCAATATGATGCTGACACAACTTAAAAATTTATTAGAAAGTGAAGCTGAAGTAAAACACACCATTGTACTTGGCGATTTTAATACAAACCCACATTCAACACATTTTCCTAAAATGACGAAATACAGCAGCTGCTATGATAATTCAGGCCATTATGCTTCATGGGCTCCTTTCAGTTTACCCAATTCATTGTTTTCATTGATTGGAATTACCATTGACCACTGCTTAGTAAGCAATACAGTTAAACTTAACAGCTTTTCTACACTTCCTGTTAACGGGAGTGATCATGCCGCGCTTTTATACAATTTAAGTTTAGCAAGTGAATAATATGATTGCTTTTTAACTTGCTGTGTTAAAATAATCAAAGATAAATTTATTGAGATAATCATGAACCGTCGTAAAAAAATCTACGAAAAGCTCAAGAAGAAAGACAAAAAAGCCAACGAGAAAGTACATAAGAGTAATAAACCAAAATATATATCTAAGGCTGAGCGAGAAAAGTTAGCGTTAGAGCAAAATGCTACTTCTGAAAGTTAAGTATATTATAAAAGGGCTGTAAGCCCTTTTTTTAGTGCCTGTTTCTGTTTACTTAAATCGGCTCATAACCAATCCATAGCATCATTTACAACGTACAACTAATGTAGTTTTGAAACTTTCTTTTTTAAGAATTTATTTCCTAGTTTAAAAACTTAATACAACGTTATATAGTGAAACTTAAAAATGGATTAAATTGTTCTTAAATTTGAAATTATTTATGCGATCACGTACTAAAATTACATAATCGCATTTGCTTAAGGAGTTGCGATTAGTGTGTTTCGGGTTGTTTTAAACTGTGTAGTTTTTCTATTTTTGACCTTTGCAAAGATGTCTTTCGCAGTCGCCAAGCTTAATGTAGTGACTGAAGAATGGCGCCCATTTAATTACACCAACGACAATGGTGAAATTACCGGCATTGCAACTGAACGATTAAAAGCAGTTTTAGACAGCATTAACATCGAATACACCATTTCATCTTACCCTTGGGCGCGTTCGATGATCCTCACATCTAATGATGAAAACACGCTTATTTATACAATACTCCGGACCAAAGACCGCGAAGACAAGTTTCAATGGATTTGCCCGCTGATTGGCCCTGTTAAAGTTCACCTTTACAAATTATCCAAACGAAAAGATATCAATATCAATACCATTGAGGATGCTCGTAATTACGTTACTTCCATTGAAAAAAGTGAAAGTGATCACGAATATCTGTTGTCCAAAGGCTTTATCAATGGTGTTAATTTAGATGTGACAGGCGACCCCTATGCTGGAACACGTAAATTTTTTGCCGAGCGCGTTGATTTAGTGTTGCAAACAGAATGGGAAATGAAAGAAAACCTGCGCCATTTCAAGCGCCCAGCATCTGATGTTGAAAAAATATTTGAAGTTAAAAAACCAAGCGATGCCGAGGGGTGTATGGCATTTGGACTAAAAACAGACAAAGCCCTTGTCGATAAAATAAGAAAAGCTCTCAAAGACTATAACGTAAAGCATGGGTTATAGTGGCGATACTACAAAGTAGATCGCCATACTAAAAATTATTTAGAAACTTTACGTACCCTAAAGCTGCGCCCTTTCATCTTACCTTCGCTAATTGTCTTTACCGCTAAATTTGCTATTTTGCGGGTAACGGCAACATAGGATGCCATTGCAGTTACTTTGATTTTGCCAATCTGATCGCCACTAATTGCGTTATTTGCAGTTAGAGCTCCCAAAATATCGCCCGGGCGAAGTTTTGCTTTTTTACCACCATCAATTTGTAGTGTGATATTAGGTGCGCGTTCAATTGGGTTAGCAAACACATCATCGCTCGGCAAATCAGTGGGCATTGCTTCAATCTTTAAATAGTCTTCAAGGGCATTCACCTTATGTGATTCTTTATAGCTCATAAGTGAACAAGCAATGCCTTTATTACCGGCACGGCCCGTACGACCAATACGGTGAAGATGCACTTCAGGGTCATGGGCAATATGATAGTTAATAACCATATCAACATGGTCGACATCGATACCACGCGCAGCAACGTCTGTTGCAACCAAAATAGTTAAACTCTTGTTAGCAAAGCGCACTAAGGTACGGTCACGATCTTTTTGTTCTAAATCACCGTGTAGCGCTGCGCTATCAAAGCCAAACTGACTTAATTCATCACACACACTTTGGCATTCATTTTTTGTATTACAGAACACCACGGCTGATTTTGGCTGAAACTTAAGTAACAGACGATTAACCGCATCTAAGCGCGCTTCGTTATTTTCAACTTCATAAAAATATTGGCTAATTGAGCTGTGGTCATGTGTTGCTTCAACCACGATTTTTTCAGGATTAACCATCACATGCTGTGCTAACTGCTCGATTTTAGTTGGGTAAGTTGCACTGAAAAGCAAGTTTTGGCGAGCAGCCGGTAAATGCTCAATAATACAGTTAAGAGACTCTTCAAAGCCCATTTCAAGCATTCGGTCGGCTTCATCAAGCACAAAGGTATTCACTTCGTCTAAATTTAAACGGCCTTTTCGTAAATGCTCTTCAATACGCCCTGGTGTGCCCACCACTATGTGCGCACCATGTTCAAGCGAGCCTATTTGTGGCCCCATTGGTGCTCCACCACATAACGCAAGCACTTTAATATTATGAATAGCGCGCGCAAGCTTTCGTATCTCTACTGCTACTTGGTCGGCTAGTTCGCGAGTAGGACACACAACCACTGCTTGAACGCGAAAGCGTTGTTTTACCCGAACCGGTTTTACCCTGCCCAATCACATCTTTACCTGCAAGTATAAGCGGCAAGGTTTGCGCCTGAATATCGGTCATGGATCTATAACCTAAACTGGTTAAGTTTTCCAAAAGTGCTGGCGATAACGCCGTTTGGGAGAAACAAGAAGCTGTAGACAAAGTGATTACTCAAAATTTCAAAAAGCTAATTATACCACAGCATCGCTACCCTGTTACTCTCAATCGATGCTTGCTATAGTAAACAAAACTTAAAACGATGACTTATTTTGAAAAAAATCGCCCTTTTTGTAGATATTCAAAATATTTACTACACAACACGCCAAGCATATCAACGCCAATTTAACTACCGTGAATTATGGCAACAATTATCAAATCAAGGAGAGATTGTGCTCGCCAATGCTTACGCAATTGCACGCCAAGATGACCAACAACATAAATTTCAAAAAGCGCTTAAGCACATTGGCTTTGACGTAAAACTCAAACCTTTTATCCAACGCGCTGATGGCTCAGCAAAAGGTGATTGGGATGTGGGCATTACCATTGATGTTTTAGAGCATGCCCCAAATGTGGATGTAGTGTGTTTACTCTCTGGCGATGGGGATTTCGATTTACTACTGCAAAAAGTTGCAGCTAAACATGGTATAGAAACCTGGGTATATGGGGTTGAAAAATTGACTGCACAGTCTCTCATTTACAGCGCGAGTCGTTTTCAGCCCATTACTAATGGATTGTTACTTTAAATGTCTTGTAATGGCTAGAAAATTATCCCTTAGACAATATGTAAAACGCCGTAATGGTGTACCACTCGGTGCATCAAGTTCTCTCACAAATATGCTCAAAAATGCCCTTGGTGCGAAAAACTTTTCACAATTTTGGCTATATTGGAACCCAATTTGGGGCTATTACTTAGCTACGAAAATTCAAAAACCATTAACGCACTTTTTGCCTCACACTCTCGCACTAATTTTAACGTTTAGTATCAGTGGGCTACTTCATGACTTAGCGGTAAGTTTAATTAAAAAAGACACCTTTTTTGTTTGTACACCTTGGTTTTTTGTGATGAGTTTAGCCGTCATAGTATCGAGTAAATTGAAGGTAGATGTAAGCAAGTATCCATTTTTCATTCGAGCAATTATACATACATCTACTGTGATTATTTGCTATTGGGTAAGTTATTTTGCTTTGCGATTAATGTAACAAAATAATTCTAAGCCTTTATTTTCCTTGGCTTTAAAAAATTAAATCGCTAGATTAGTTGATGTTTATAAAATCAACAGGAATTAAAATGCGCTTACTCTTTATTTGTTTACTCTCATTGTTCACAATACCAAATGTGCTCGCAAACGCAGAGCAACTTGATCTTAAAACATTTGCTACAGACTACTATAAAGCGATGGTTGCTTCTCAAGCACCAAACGCAACAACAAAAGAACTTGAAGCTTATTTGGCTTTTCTTACTGACGATGTGGGTCACTCACACCTACCTTATGTTACCGATGATGCACGTTTGCCTGATGGTAAAGAAGCGATGCGAAAAGGCATGACATTTTATTTAGGTGCACATACTGAATACAATTCAAAACTACTCAATGTATTTGCTTTTAATGATTCAGCTGTCGCAATCCGCTACACCTCGAATGCTAAGGGTATTCACCCACAAAACAATCAAGCGCTTGAGTATTCAAATGTAATGATGGAAGTGCTCGAAATTGAAAATGGAAAAGTAGCGGTTATTCGTAAGTATCACGAATAGATTTTTAACCTATTCAAATCTGTATTTATCAGAATTGTTGTTCATTTAAATAAAAAAGCGCGGTAAGCATAACTTACCGCGCTTTTTCGTTAAATCGGTTTATTAAACCATTTTAACTGGCACTGCTTGCTCAGAACCGTACTTAGTCGTTAGTTCTTCTTCAAGTGGTGTGAACGCAGTTAGGTCAATGCCCTCAACAGCTGCTGTGTACTCAGCCATTGTTGGGAAGCGACCAAGAATAGTTGAAAGAACTACTAATGGTGTTGAACCAAGTAGCGATTCACCTTTCTTCTCAGCAGTATCTGCTACAACACGGCCTTGGAAAAGACGCGTTGATGTAGCAATAACAGTATCACCTGGTTCAGCTTTTTCTTGGTTACCCATACATAAGTTACAGCCTGGGCGTTCTAGATATAAGATGTTTTCGTACTTAGTACGTGCAGCTGTTTTCGGATTTGCATCGTCAAACTCAAAACCTGCGTACTTAGCAAGTACTTCCCAATCACCTTCAGCTTTAAGCTCATCAACAATGTTGTATGTTGGTGGCGCAACAACAAGTGGCGCTTTAAACTCGATTGAACCGTTTTGTTTTTCTAGGTTACGAAGCATTTGTGCGATGATCTGCATGTCACCTTTGTGAACCATACAAGAACCAACGAAACCAAGATCAACTGGCTTGCCATCGTAGAAAGAAACTGGACGAATAACATCGTGCGTGTAACGCTTAGAAACGTCATCGTTGTTTACGTCTGGGTCAGCAATCATTGGCTCAACGATTTCGTCAAGATTAACTACTACTTCTGCGTAGTACTTAGCATTATCATCTGGTGCAAGTGCTGGTTGCTCACCAGACTTAATACCGGCGATACGCTCGTCAGCTAAGTCGATAAGACCTTGAAGTGTCTTCGCTTCGTTTTCCATACCCTTGTTGATCATGATCTGGATACGGCTCTTAGCAAGTTCAATTGACTTGATAAGCGTTTCGTCGTTTGAAATACAGATTGACGCTTTCGCTTTCATTTCTGCAGTCCAGTCAGTGAAAGTGAACGCTTGGTCAGCCATTAGCGTACCAATGTGAACTTCGATGATGCGACCTTGGAACACGTTCTCGCCACCAAATTGCTTAAGCATTTGTGCTTGCGTTGCGTGTACCACGTCACGGAAGTCCATGTGCTTAGCCATTTTACCTTTAAACGTTACTTTAACTGAATCAGGAATTGGCATTGCCGATTCACCTGTTGCTAAAGCAAGTGCTACTGTACCTGAGTCAGCACCGAATGCTACACCTTTAGACATACGCGTGTGTGAGTCACCACCGATGATGATTGCACGGTCGTCCACAGTAATATCATTTAATACTTTGTGGATTACGTCAGTCATTGAGTGATAGATGCCTTTTGGATCACGTGCAGTGATAAGGCCAAACTTGTTCATAAACGCCATTAGTTTAGGAATGTTTGCTTGCGCTTTTGCATCCCAAACTGATGCTGTGTGACAACCAGACTGATAAGCACCATCTACAAGTGGTGAAATCGTTGAAGCAGCCATTGCTTCAAGTTCCTGACATGTCATAGGACCAGTAGTATCTTGCGAACCTACGATGTTAACTTTAACACGTACGTTTGAACCAGCGTGAAGTGGCGTTTCAGATTGAACACCTACTGCATTACGGTTAAAGATTTTCTCAACAGCAGTAAGACCTTGGCCTTCGTGTGAAATCTCTTTTGAAGGAGCGTAAACTGCTGGTGCATCAACGCCTAGTGTTTCTGCTGCTAGCGTTTGAAGTTTCTTACCGAATACAACCGCGTAAGAGCCGCCCGCACGCATAAATTCAACTTTTTGTGGTGTGAAAGCAGAAGATACATCAACTAACTCTTTGTCACCGTTGTATAGTTTCTTCGCTTGGGTATCAATTGTTAACACAGTACCCGTTGCAACTGAGTAAGCTTCTTCTAGTACTGGGTCACCATTTTCATCAGTCACTGTGTTACCATCGGCGTCTACTTTCTTAACCCAGTTTTTAAGGTCAAGACCAATACCACCTGTTACATCTACCGTAGTAAGGAAGATAGGTGCGATACCGTTAGTACCAGCAACTACAGGTGCGATGTTAATAAATGGAACGTAAGGGCTTGCTTGCTCACCCGCCCAAAGTGCTACGTTGTTCACACCAGACATACGTGAAGAACCAACACCCATAGTACCTTTTTCTGCGATAAGCATAACTTTCGCGTTAGGGTGCTTTTCTTTAAGTGCAACGATTTCTTGTTGTGCTTCAGGTGTAATCATACATTGGCCGTGAAGTTCACGGTCAGCACGTGAGTGCGCTTGGTTACCTGGAGAAAGTAAGTCAGTTGAGATATCACCTTCACCTGCAATGTAAGTTACAACTTCAATCTTCTCTGGAATGTTAGGAAGTTTTGTGAAGAACTCAGCGTTTGCGTAACTTTCAAGAATTTCTTTCGCAATCGCATTACCTGCTTTGAATGCGTCTTGTAAGCGAGTTGTATCCGCATCGTATAGGAATACTTGAGTTTTAAGTACATCTGCAGCTTGTTTTGCTACTGCTTCATCGTTACCTAATGCTAGGTCAAGTAGTACTGCAATTGAAGGACCGCCTTTCATGTGTGAAAGCAGTTCAAATGCAAATTCAGCTGATATTTCAGCAACGCTCTCTTCACCAAGAATGATTTCTTTTAAGAATGCTGCCTTTACACCCGCTGCAGGGGTAGTACCTGGTAGCGTGTTGTAAATGAAAAACTTTAATGAATCTTCACGGTGCTCATTTGTTGTATCTTTGATTTGAGCAATGATTTCAGATAGTAGCTCAGCACTATCAATTGGCTTTGGGTTTAAACCAAGGTCTTTTTTACGAACCTCAATTTCTTCCATGTATTCTGTGTACAAACTCATAAAAAACTCTCGACGTGTTTTTGAAAAGATATGAACTAAGTATTTTACATGATTTTTACTCACTCACTAAACTGTCGAGTCTAAAAAACATGAAAAACTCAGTAAATTAATACTAATTGATAACCTTAGTAGTCACTATGATGAAGCAAAGCATCAAACACCCGTTAAGTTATTAATAATAATTACTATTACCAACAAGCTAAATTTTAAAAATCCTGCGTTAAATGCTTTATATATGGGCAATTGATTATATACAGTTGCCTATTTTAAATTGGCTAACTTCACCATATATCTATTTTCAACGATTGTAACATGCTAAGCACAATAGCAAGATTTACCATAACAATACCCATTATAAACACCATTTATAATGTTGCAAATTTTCATAAACAAGGCTAATAATTAATCATCTTGCTTCGAAAAAACGTAAAATTGAATTTAAACACCAATTACCGATAATCGGAAAACTTGAGTTTTAAGCTCTATATCTAACATCACTGCGCTCACACTAGTATTCATTTAGATCATTACGTCATGTTAAAAACGATTATGGAACTTCTAAAAATAGTCCAAATTTTTGGTAAGCTGCGTGATAATATTTAGATTTACTATCGGCTTTAAATTCAGAGCCGGTCACATGAAAAATTTGATACTGATTACTTTTAATATAGCTTGCAAAATTTTCTAAGTCCGATTCAGATACCTCTGTTTTACAATAATCAATCACAATATAATGTTCGTGCTGCCAACTTCGAAGTTGGTTCGAGATATCACCCAGCCAATCCCAGATCTCTTGTCGTTGACCTCGAAAACGCTGATTTAGTGAGTCACACGCTTTAACCTGAGTTGCTCTGAAATCGTTTTGAAAAGATCTAATTGCTTTTAGCACGCGCTTTATAACTTGTTGGCTATTGTTATCTCCTAACGTTGTTAATTGAATATATATATCCATGATCCCAGTATACATATCACCTTGATAAGCTATTGAAAGATTGCTAATCAGTCCAGCTTGTTTCAATGTCTCTGCAACGGAAATATCTAAATAGTGATGGAGCAGTTCTGGCAATAGCGAATTAACTGGGTTTGTCCTTGGTGGGATTTCGAAGCGTATATCTAGTGAAGGCTTACCCTTGCCTTTTGCTACTTTTATGTAATTTCTTTGTTGTGAACTTAGTAATAACGGGACATGTTTACGCGGTAACGAAAATGTCCCCGCCATTTGCTCGCCAAACAGACGCTTAATTTGCCCTTTCAAAACTTCTAATGACGCTGAATGGTATACCACCAATACCATATTTTCAGGAACATAGTATTGTTTATGTAAATCGATATATAGTTGTCTTTTCGCCTCTGAATACTCACCAAAAGATTCATAATTGCCGGTACCAAAAACCGATAAATGATGTGCCGGGTTGATGTTAGCTTGCATCACAGACAGCAACTTGCGCCAATCGCTATTTTTACGATGGAACTCATCATCAACTTCTTGCAAAGATTGTTTGACCCCCTGTGGTGTAAATAATGGGTTAAACAATAAATCATGAAATCGAGTCAAAGCTGCATCAAAATGTTCGGATTCAATTTTAAAGTGATAACGAGTGAGATCAGTGAGTGTTGATGCATTTGCGGTATTAGGTTTAAAGAAGCGTCGCCAATCATCACTATTTGGAAAGTTTCTGCTGCCCAAAAACATTGCATGTTCATGGGCATGGGCCAAACCAGGGTACTCAAAAGGCCCATCAGCTTGACCAAAGACTAAACTTACCGATGCCGCTGACTCTTTCGTTGTCGAATCTGAGATAGCCAGTACTTTTAACTTGTTGTCGAGTTCAAAATAAGCATGTTGCTGTATCAAAACTTCTGATAATAAAATCTTGGCATCAGTTGCGAAATTCAATACAAAAATAAAGATTAAGCTACCAACTCTTATTGCTTTTTTCATTTTGCATCCTTGCATTGCATTAATCACTAAGTAACTAGATTAAGAGTTCACAAATTCGGTTATAAATATAATCATTTACTACAGAAAAAAGTCAAAATAGCGCCGGTAAGTTTATCAATTTTCTCTGCCTTTATCTCATTAGTTTTATTAAATACTCGATTGGTATAAATAGCTAAACAGACTTATGCGCTTTGATCGAATAAAGCATAGGTACTTGCTGACCCTTATGTAACTTTTGATAGCCTTTATTCGTTACCAACTCCAGATCTGCAAAACAGTCATAAGGAGAGTAAGCATGCTCTTCAAATATATCAATCACTAAGCCCACTGAAATTAACGCTGAGATAACTTCACTGACAGAATGTGCCCATGTAACAACCTTGCCCTTAGTACCATCGCAGTTTTCTGTGTACGTGCCTTCTTCTTCAATATCAGGAGTTTCTTTTGGGAAATAAGCATAACCGTCAAGTAAATCATTAAAGCTATGAAACTCCACTAGGTGAAATTCGCCACCAGGCTTTAAGGCATTAGCAACGACTTTTGCCCAATGATTTAAATCAGGTAACCAGCACAATACCCCATAAGAAGTATAAACAAGATCATACGTTTGCTGGTTTTCATTACCAAATTCATATACATCTTGCGCAATAAACTGTGCATCGAAACCCAACTCGTCATTAAGTTCGCGTGCTTTTGTGATCGCTTCGTTAGATAAATCAACACCTGTTACTTTTGCGCCAAGTCGCGCCCAAGAAAGCGAGTCTTGACCAAAGTGACATTGTAAATGTAGTAACTTTTTACCGAATACATCTCCAACTTGCTTGAGTTCAATTGGGTTTAACGAATTTTGATTTTGTTTAAAGTTTGCTACATCGTAGAACTCTGACTCAACATGCACTTTAGTACGCTGATCCCACGTTTCTTTATTTATTTTTATATAGTCCATCTTCATTACTCTTAAATCTTAGGAATATACAAGTGTTATCGAGGTTATGAGCAAGCAACCTGAAACTTGTTTATTAAAACAGCATTACTGCAGCTTGACTTAACTGAAACCGAACGTAGAATATCATTCGAATATCATTCGAACAAGATTACCAAAGAAAATTGTGAGGCATTTGTATGGCACCTGCTCCTAAGTTTAGTGCAGAGAAACAACAAGATTTAATCCTAAAAGCAGCAGAAGAGTGTATTCAGGAAAGCTCTGTTACTGACTTTACCATGGCCAAAATCGCCCGTTTGGCAGGGCTATCTATGGGTTCTGTGTATAAATTTGTACAGAGCAAAGAAGATATTGTATTAGCACTTGCCTATGAATCATTCAATCACGCGTCCGTGGTGTTTAATCAAGTTTTACATTCATCTCTTGCAACCCATGAAAAGATACTGGCAATCAGCTTGATCGCGCCTCGCAAGTTACAGCGTTTTAGCTTTTGTTATGACTTGCAATCATATGCAACAAATGAAGCAGTAATTAAACGCGCATCAACTATGTGGACAGAGAAAATGATTGAAGCAAGTACGCGCTGTGAGCAAGCGTTTAAGCTTGCATTGACTGATGGCATTAATGCTGGTGCACTCAAGCAAGTGCCTAACCTCGGTGAGGTCATTGAAGAAATTATTATTAGTGGCTGGGCAATTACTGTTGGTTATGAGCATGTTCAGCGTATTCAACAAACAAAACAAATCACCGAAAGTACCGAATCTTTTCTAGAGCCTTTGGCGCTAGATCACCCGATTATTCGCAGCTCAATGCGCTTACTCAATAGTTACCCATGGCAAGAACCACTATCTCAAACTTCTTTGCAACGTATTGATACTACGTTGAAAGAGCTAAATTTGCGTTAAACATTACTAAAGGAAAGTTATGAAACTCAAACGCTGGCTAAGTGCCATTATTTTAATCTTCGTCGTCATTCTAGGATTAGGCTTCGTTAAATTTAGCCAAATACAAGCGATGATTGCCTTTGCCGAATCTTTTCCTGAACCATCGGCAAGTGTTAAAAGTACTTATGCGCAATCTGTTGAGCATGTCAAAACGGTTAAAGTAGTTGGTCAAGTTCAAGCCCCAAGTATTTTAACGTTAAGCAACGAATATGCTGGTACTATCACTAACATTGGTTTTAAACCAGGTGACATTGTAGAAAAAGACCAGTTGCTAATTAAATTAGATACTAGCATTGAAGAAGCTAATTTAAGTGCAGCTCGAGCTCGCCTTAAACTTGCAGAGTCGACACTTATACGCGTTGAAAAACTTTTAGCGCAAAAACGTATCAGCCAAGACGAAGTTGATAAAGCTGATGCAAATGTAAGCGTTGCAAAAGCGGAAGTTGCAAACTTAACATCGATCATTAATAAAAAGACAATTAAGGCACCTTTTTCTGGACGCATTGGCTTAAATCAATATCAAGTTGGTCAGCTGCTAGATGTGAATAGTCAAATTTCAACGCTTGTTGGTTTAGATGCTAACATTTGGGTGGATTTTTCAGTACCGCAAACCCTACCCCGTTTAAACATCGGTGATACGGTAGAAATTGCTTTAATAAAACAAACCGCTCAAGGTAATAAACTCAGCGCAAAAATTATTGCAACGGCACCCAATATCGACATCAATTCTCGCCAACAAAGTTATCGTGCTGAATTGAGTAACAAGAATAGCAGTTTATATCATAATCAAATTGTTAGTGTTTTTGTGCCGATTGAAGCCATAAGCGCAGTATCTGTGCCAACCAATGCGGTAACACGCAATCACTTTGGTGATTTTGTTTATAGACTCGAAAAAGATGAACAACAAAATTGGCGTGCTAAGCCAATTAAAGTTGTACTTGGCGATAAAAATGCGGATCAACAGTTAATTTTAAGTGGCTTAAACGCAGGTGAATTTATTGCCAGCGAAGGCGCCTTTAAATTAAAAGAAAACTTATTGGTTTATACAACAGAAACTGCGCAAGATAGCTCAAATACTGGGGGCTTGTAATGAGTGCATTACATGAAAATAAGCCATCCTTTATGGATATCTTTGTTAACCGCCCGGTATTGGCCATTGTACTCTCTGTACTAATTGTATTAGCGGGCATTAATGCGGCACAAAAAATTTCTGTCCAGCAATACCCTAAAATAGAAAGTGCGTCGCTTGTGATAAATACCGTTTATACCGGTGCTGCTGCCGATGTTGTTAAAGGCTACGTTACAGAGCCTATCGAACGCGTAACTTCAACAGTACCTGGGGTAGATTACGTTGATTCAATCACCACAGCTGGTCTTAGCAAGGTAACTGCTTGGTTAGAATTAAATCACAACACCACTGACGCATTAGCGGAGCTCACAACTAAGCTAAATCAAATTAAATTTGAGTTACCCACTGGCGCGGAAGATCCATCAATTCAAATTGTCCGTGCTGATAGTCCGTATGCCGTTTTTTACCTGGACGTACAATCGCAAGACTTACCCCGCAGTGAAGTAAGTGATTATTTAACTCGTAACATTGTGCCGCAAATGAGCGATATTCCAGGCGTTCAGAAAGTAACGCTAGAAGGTGGCCGCGACCCAGCAATGCGTATTTGGTTAGATACTGACAAACTTGCAGTTTATAACATAAGTGCCGTGGATGTATTTCAAGCACTGCAAGCAAATAACACTATTGCCACACTTGGCTATAGTGAAAATAGTCGTCAGCGCATTGATTTAATGGCCAATACATCGCTTAAAAGCATTGCTGATTTTGAAAATTTAGTGATCAAGGAAAGTGATGGAGTCCAACTTCGTTTAGGCACCGTTGCCAAAATTGAAATTGGCGAAGCTGAAGGTATGGTTACTGCCCGTTTAGATGATCACGACACGGTGTTTTTAGCTGTATGGGCATTACCAGGTGCAAATGAAATTGTTATTGGTGATGCACTTTACGAAAAACTTGATCAAATAAATGATGTTTTACCGAATGGTTTACACATTGAAATTGGTTACGATGGTACCTTGTACATGCGTGATTCAATTAAAGAGATTTTTACCACGCTCGGCGAAACCGTTTTACTTGTAGGGATTGTAGTACTTGCCATGATGGGCTCGTTTAGAACCGCTATGGTGCCACTTATCACGATTCCAATTTCTATATTAGGCGCCATTGCCGTAATTTACATGATGGGCTTTTCACTTAATCTGCTTACAATACTCGCGATAGTACTTTCCGTCGGTTTAGTAGTAGATGACGCCATTGTTGTAGTAGAAAACGTCGCCCGTCATATGCGCGAAGGTCGCCCTCGTTGGCAAGCAGCACTTATCAGTTCGCGCCAATTATTAGTACCAGTAATTGCGATGACGCTTACGTTGGCAGCAGTTTATGCACCGATTGGTTTTCTTACTGGTCTAACGGGTTTCTTGTTTCGCGAATTCGCTTTCACGCTCGCCATTGCAGTATTAATATCAGGCGTTGTTGCCGTGACCTTGTCGCCAATTATGAGTGCATGGGTCAATGCAGAAGGTGGTAAAGAAGGTAAATTAACACAAAAAGTGAATGGCTACTTTGACCGTTTACAAGCGTTCTATTTTAATGCACTTGATAAGCTATTTGCACTTCGCCCTCAGGTATTCTTTGTGGCAATTGTGTTTTCAATTTTATCAGCGCCATTTTATTTATTGTCACAAAAAGAGCTCGCGCCGATTGAAGACCAAAGCAGTATTCAAGTCGTGGTTGAAGCACCGCCTGAATCATCTCAAGAATATACTGCAACTAAAATGAACGACACAGCTGTGGTTATGAATGCAACGGAAGGCGGTAAATTTACCTGGCAAATTATTACTGCGGCTGCAGGTTTCGGTGGGGTTGAACTTGCACCATACGAAGAACGCGAAAACTCCGTACATGATTTGCTGTTTGATTTATACGCAAGGCTTGGTAGTGTCACCGGTTTAAGTTTGTTCCCTATTTTACCTGCGTCACTGCCTACCGCAGGGCAATTTGATGTTGAAGTAGTATTACGTGCAAACGACAAACCTGAGGTAATGAAAGAGTACGCTGATCAAATCATTGCTAAAGCCAATGAAAGTGGCAGCTTTATGTTTGTAAACACCGATTTAAAAATCGATTTACCACAGGCAGAGCTTGAAATTGACCGTGAGTTAATTGCCGATTTAGGGCTTAACCTAAAGTCAGTAAACGATCAGCTCAGTATTTTAATGTCCAATAACTTTGTAAATTACTTCAACAAAGACGGTAAAGCATACCGCGTTATCCCAATTGTTGGCGCAAACGAACGTTATAATCCTGAAAACATTCTCGACATGAAAATACGTACAGGCAGTGGTGAACTTATTCCTGTATCTTCCTTTGCGACACTGCGTACTTTCACAAGCCCGCGTGTACTTGGTTCATTTAACCAACAAAGTTCATTTAGAATTTTAGCTGGTGTATTACCACACATCACAAAAGAGCAAGGTTTAAGTACGATTGAGCAAATTGCTGCGGACGTTTTACCAAAACATTATTCTATTGATTATGCCGGTGAATCACGTCAGCTGCGCAAAGAAGGTAATACCATGGTTGGTGTGTTACTTGTTTCAATGATAGTGGTGTATTTCTTATTAACGATTCAATTTAATAGTTTCCGCGATCCACTTGTGGTGCTTTTAGGCTGTGCGCCCCTTGCTCTTGCAGGCGCATTAATGCTGCCATTTTTATCGCTAACAACCGTTAATATTTATAGCCAAATTGGCCTTATTACCCTAATTGGATTGATTGCTAAAAACGGTATTCTTATTGTTGAATTTGCTAATCATTTACAGCTTGAAGGTAAATCTAAGCTAGACGCAGTAAAAGGCGCTGCAGCAACGCGACTACGCCCAATACTAATGACAACGGGAGCCACCGTTTTAGGTCATTTCCCACTGGTATTAGTGACAGGTGCTGGTGCAGAAGCCCGTAACAGTATTGGTATTATCTTAGTCGCGGGGATGTTAATTGGTACCTTTTTCACCTTAATTGTTTTGCCGTTACTTTATGAAAAGTTAGCAAAAGATCACCGTGGTGAAATGGAATCTGAAGAAGCACTCGCACACACTCAATTTAAAACGAGCCTTTAAAGCAAAAGCCAGTCAATCAATCTGACTGGCTTTTTAACAATGTTTTGTGAATTACTTGATTTCACGATTCAACAAATAACCTTTCAACCTGCTCTACAAACCACGTAATTGCTGCATTATTTGACTTCGTTGCATGCCAATACAACTGTAAAAAGTAGTTAGGAATATGAATAGGTGGTTTGAGTACTTGTAATTTCAAGTCGTCCGCCACTAAGGTTGCGATGCGTTTAGGCATGGTTAACACGTAATCACTATTAGGTAGTAAATATGGAGCAACTAGAACACTCGCTTGCTGAGCGCCTATCTCGCGAGTTAAATCTAAACTTGCAAGGGCGTGATCAACAACCCCTGCATTCTCGCCCCAGGGTGCAATTAAAATATGTTTTTGAGCTAAAAATTGCTCTAAGGTAATTTGCTGTTTGATGTCTTTATGATGTTGGCACACTAAAGTTGCATATTCATCACTTAACCAAGTTAAGTGTTTAACCCCTTCCATCTCGCTATTTTGATGTTGAAAACCAAGAACAAAATCTAAATTGCCTTGCGAAAGCTGCTGCTTAACTGGTAACGGGCTTGCTGGTAAAACTTGCAGTTTTACTTTAGGCGCAACAGATGCAAAATGTTTGGTTAATTTAGGTAATAAGCAAAACTCTGAGAAATCTGTTGCTGCAATACGAAAGGTTTTTTCGCTTGTTAGCGGTTCAAATGGTGCTACACGACTAAGGCCTTGCTCAATCAAAGGCAGTGCTTTTTCAGTATAGTTAGCAAGTAAATGCGCACGCTCTGTCGGTTTCATTTGATTGTCTTCACGGACAAAAAGCGGGTCGTTCAAACTTTTTCTTAAGCGGGCTAAAGCATGGCTAAATGCTGACTGGCTTATGCACATTTCATCTGCAGCTTGGCTTACAGAGCCTGTTAAATAAAGTTTATGAAATAAGATGAGTAAATTTAAATCAAACTGTTTTACATTCATAATTATGATCAATATTCATGTATTTATGTTTATTATGCATTGGTTTCATTATCCATTTAAACATAAACTAGCTGCAAATTTACTAGATGAGGTTTCCATGAGCTTAACTATTCGTCCAGCAACGATAAACGATGTCGACACAATTTTGTATTTCATTAAAGAGCTAGCGATTTATGAAAAAGCTGAACATGAAGTATTAGCCACACCTGACACCATTAAACAGACTATGTTTGCTGAGCACTCAGGTGTTCACGGTTTAATTTGTGAATTAGAGGGTAAAGCAATTGGTTTTTCTGTGTTCTTCTACAACTATTCAACATGGCTTGCTAAACCTGGTTTATACCTCGAAGATCTCTATGTTTCACCAGAGCATCGTGGTAAGGGTGCTGGCATTGCACTATTAAAACACTTAGCAGAAATCGCTGTTGAAAAAGGCTGCGGTCGATTTGAATGGAGCTGTTTAGATTGGAACACACCATCACGTGAATTTTATGAATCGCTGGGTGCAGAGCCTCAACATGAATGGATTGGCTACCGTATGAGTGGTGATACTCTTTTACGATTCGCTGAAAAGGTTAAAGCATAACTCACCTGAGCTCGGAAAAAATTGCGAGTTAACTTCTTAGCCCGAGTTTAGACTAACAATAAACAGCGAAGGTGATTTACTAATCACCTTCGCTTTTAAACGTTTTGGTTATGGCGTAAAAGTATTCATCATACAATTTGCCCTGATGTTTAACAGACTGTTTTAACACACCTTCCCTTACAAACCCTGCTTTTTCCATAACCCGGATGGACCCGATATTTGCACTCGTTACAGGATTATAAATTCGTGAAATCTGGGTTTTACTAAAAATATCATCAACAAATAGTTTAACCGCAGTTGTTGCAATCCCTTGTTGCCAAAACTTTTTCCCTATCCAATAACCAATTTCAGCGCTATGCGCATATTCAGCTTGTTTTAAATATACGCCAATGACACCACACAATTTACCGTTTCGTTCTATTGCTCTAACCATCGCATTTTCTAAACTGCCTTTGGTGATAAACCAAATTGCATCTTCTTGTGTATAAGGAGATGGAATATTACTTGATAAATACTGTGTGACAGACGCATCGTTTAAGTAATTAACGAGTGCGTCTTTATCATCGATTGTTAATGGTCTTAATTTAAGCAAAAAGCACCTGTGCTGAAGTTATGAATTCATTGATTTAGAGGTAAAAAGACGCGTTTGACTTTACCAAGCAATCACTAATAACACACCGCCTTAAAATAGTATTGCAGTGCAAATATAAATAGGCTCTTAGAGCATCAATATTTCAAATGTTACTACAGAGCAGCATTTTTAATTTACTGCAAAAGTATGCCCAACCTGTATATCTATTATCATATTGATATTCAATGAATTTACAAAATTAATATCATGGCTTACAAGTATAAAGCGCGATAACGCCTTTGTTAACTTCGCTTTAGATTCAATATCTAAATGGTTGTCTGGCTCGTCTAACAATAATAACGCATTTTCTTTGGCATAACTTACACATAGCATCGCCAGTTTCATTTTTTCACCGCCGCTTAAGCTTAATGTGTTTGAAAAAACCTTATCACCTTTAAAACCTACGCCTGCAAGCAAGCTTCTTGCTTGTTGCTCAGTCAAATTACTAGATATCGTCATTAAGGCGTCTAGGCTTGAAGAAAACCTATCTAACCACACATAATGTTGATCTAAATAGGTAATGTCACCACTTTTAAAAGTAATAAATGGCGAGGTACTCTCTGCATCTGTGAGAGCTTTTAATAGCGTTGACTTGCCTGAACCGTTTGGCCCTTTTAGCCAAATTCGATTTGTTTGTTTTACTGTAAACGAGACACTTGAGCTATTTAAATAAGCACATTGCCAATCTTCTATTGTAAGCAAAGTACTCTCTTTATGATGCTCCGCTTGGTTAAGGTAAAAATGTTGTGATTTAGACGAAGATTGCTGTGTTGTGAGGTTTGCCAGTTTTTCTTTTGCATCACTTAATCGATGTTGCTGCATCGATATAAGCCTGCTTTTTGTTTTATCGGCAGCATTCTTTTTAGCATCTAATAGCACTTTGGCTTGGCTGCCTGACGCGCGTAATTTCTTCCCTTGTGCAGCACGCTGCTGGGCTTTTTCGAGGCTTTGCTGAGCTACTTTTTTAAGCTTTCTTTGCGCCGCCTTTTCATGATCTATTTTAGCTAATAAAGACGCCTGTTGACTGGTAAAGTGCTTTTTGAACGTTTGATAGTCCATAGGGTAACTTTGAACACTGTTATTATTAAAGTGCAAAATGTTATCTACACAACTCAATACCTGCTCATCATGACTTGCAATTAACACCAGCCCTTTAAACTTGTTTATGGATGAAATCAGCCACTCTTTGCCTTTACTATCTAAGTGATTAGAAGGCTCATCCAACAGTAAAATATTTGCATCACTAGCAAAACATAAATGCAATTTTAACCGTGCTAATTGCCCCCCACTTAAATTTTTACATGACATAAAAGGGTCTTCTGGTAATCCTAGCTCAGCTAATAAAGCATTCACTTTATGTGGTAAATGCCATTGTTCATTAAGTAATTCAAAATCAGTATCTTTTGCAATACCCGCTTCGATTTGATTAAACGCTTTTAGCTGCTTATCTACACCTAGGTATTGAGCTATATTTTGATTTGGTATTGTTGATAGTTGTGAAAACAAAATACTCATACCAAACAACTGAATGGTATTAGTGCCCAGATTTACTTCATTTAATGCATTTAAAAATGTCGATTTGCCCGAACCATTGCTACCAACAATGCCATAAACGCCGTTTTGAAGTGTCAAATTAAGATTATTGAATAAAACTTTATTGCCAAGTTGCTTAGTGAAATTTGAAATAATAATGTGTGGCATAACAGCCTCCCTTTACAAAAGTAAAACGGGATAAGCGTTATGGCGCTAATTGTCGTAGTTTTATGTTGTTAAAACATACAAAAAATTGATAGAAAATCGACGAAGTAACGCCCACTAATCCCGAACAGAAAACAAAATGTTTGTGTTGTATGGGAGTTAGTTGTTCATGTCGGCGTCGACTCCAAAAAGGTAAGTACGGAAACTGTGCCTGAATTATAAGCAAGATACAATATAAAAATTGAAAACCTTTATTCCATTGCTGTTTTTATGACTTTATTTACAACTCAACCTACTTCTAACCTAATGATTATTTTTTATAAAATTAAACGCTAAAGCTGCTTTAACATAATAATTATGATTAAATCATTGTTGTAAATAGGATTTATATATGTAAAAGGATTCAAGATGCGTATTTGGCTTTTCTGTGCAGTGTTATGTTGTTTGGTTTCGCCATATGTTAATGCCGCTCTTCGCATTGGTGTTCAACTTGAAGGACAGACGCATGTCGAACAGTTCATAAACAACCGCCCTATTCAATCAATCACTGATTACTCTGGACCACTTGCCTATCGTGATGTAATCGAACAAGTATTGCTTTTACAGGCTCTTTATTACGGCGGTTATGATGGCAAAATTGAATTTGTTCAAGCGGACCATTATAAAAGACGTTTACGATTATTAGAGCAAGGCATGTTAGATTTAAGTGTCACCGCTATTTGGCAATCGGATGCGTTATCGATTAAAGAAAGTGTATTTATTACCTCACCACTGCTTCGCAATGGCGAGGCTGAAGCTGGGTTTTATACTTCTGAAGAAAATAAAAAAGCAACTGCTGTAACTGAACTTGCTGATTTAAGGCAGTTACACGCTATATCAAACCAACACTGGCAAGTTGACTGGAAAATTATGTCGGCGATTGGCTTTAAACACCTTGATAATGTAAGTCAATTCACACAGATGACCGATATGATTATTAAGGGTCGTAGCGATGTGATGTTAGCTGCATTTTATAATACAAGTGACCTGAGTTTCACACAGGACGGCAAACGATTTGTGCCAATCAAAGGTTTTAAAGTTAAGCTTCCTGGCAGTCGGCACTTTGTGGTGTCAAATTCAAAAAAAGAAAACAAACAGGTTTTTGAAATAATTGAGAAAGGCCTTTCGATTCTTCGTGAAAAAGGCCAAATAGAAAAAGCATACCGTCAAAGCGGCTTTATTAATCATCAAGTTAAAGATTGGTTAGTGCTCCGTTAGCTTTAAAGCTAACAGATCACTAAAACATTACTTAAACCTACTGAGGAATTAACCAAGTTACCATTAAGCGTACGCCTAACCCTTCGGCAGCCGGATCTGGTGATTTTGCCCAGTAGCGCAAACCACCTCCAATGCTAAATACATTGTCACCAAATTTAACTACTTGGCTTGCTACCAAATTGATAGGTACTGATTCAACATCATTTTCCCAATCAATTGTAGTTTCACTGTTTAAAAATAGCGATGTTGCAGATGGCCATGTATAGCCAATAAAAGGTTGTATAAAGGTCGCATTTACATCTGTTTCGCCTTTCTTTTCATCAGCACCAAAGCCCCAAATGTGGTTAGCTAAAGCGCCATATGTCCAACCGTTATCTTGCTTTAACACAACTGCGGTAGGCCCTATTCCCCAGTTTTCAGTACCAAACATAGGCTCAGAAGCCGTAGGAAACATCAAAACAGGACCAGCACCCCAAATCCAGCCATTGTCAGTAACTTCTTTTGGTGAAAAGAAGTAGCTTTGCACGATGTCGCCAATACCTGATTCCGTAAAATTGCCAAAATCTTGATTAACCACAGGAATAATGGTGCGCGATATTAAATTCCAGTCGTCATTTAAATCAAACGGTACCACTGGCTGAATATTGGTAAGCCAGCGTTCACCTTGATCGTTTAAACCAATATTTTGATCATAATTAAATTGCACAGGCACACTGATCATATCAGCAACTGGGTTTTGCAGTTTTTTAGCAATGTCAGCAGTATCGGCTGCTATTGAATTAAAAGAAGTCAGTGAAGATAAAATCGTAAAACTGATGAGTGGATAAGTTACTTTCATTCGCTTTTTCCTTAAAGCCATAAAAACAACATTACTTTATAGTGGTTTAAGTCGAAAGAACAGTGTTTAAGGTTTTTTTATTTAGATATCATGACTATTATTTATGAACTCATTTAAAGAGGTGTTTCGGTCATTTGTTTCCATTTTGCATACCAACGTATAACTTCTTTAATTGGTTTAGGCCGGCAAATAAAAAAACCTTGTAGTAAAATCCCAATCTCACTTTTTTGCAGATATTCTAAATCTTCAACATCTTCAACACCTTCAGCAACTAGTTCTACTTTTTGCTCTTTTGCCACATCGATTAATGACTTAACGATAACTTGCGAGAATTTGTCATCACGAATACTTGAGATAAAACTGCGATCAATTTTTATTTCAGTAAATGGTAATGTTCTAAGCTGATTTAAATTAGTAAAACCGGTGCCAAAATCATCTAGCGCAATGCCATAACCACTCATACGTAAGCGGTTAAGTGTTTCTAGTTGCTCAGGTGTTCTAAGTGCATATTCTTCAGTTACTTCAATAATAAATTGATTAGGTTCTAAGCCGTTTACACATAAAATCGTGGCCATTTGCTGAGCACAAAAATAATCCTGCATTTGTTTTGGCGACAAATTAATTGCTAACTTAAAATCATGATCAAAAAGAACTTTAAGTTCAGAGTAATGCCTTGCAGCCTTTTCAACCAACTGGAATGTGACAATGTTTTCGATACCTAACGCAACAGCCGTTGGTAAAAAATGTTGCGGTAAAATCGCATCTATGTGGCCTGGTTTGACAATACGCGCTAAGATTTCAAGGCTTTCAACTCGATTTGTAATACTATTAATTTTAGGTTGGTAGTAAGGTTCGATTTGCTGGTTTTCAATAGCATCAATAAGTTCTTGTTCAGAAAGGTATTGCAGTGTTTGTTGTTTAATGACATTCAACGTGCTAAGCCGGTCTAACACCATTTCAATTTGTTTAATACTGACAGGCTTTGAAAGATTGCCGATTAACCTAATATGATGAATTTTTGCTAAATCCGCCGCAAGTGCAATCACTCGCTCATCCATTTCAGAAACAATAGCAACGCCACCGGGGTAACCTATTTCTCCAAGTTGACGAATAAACGCCATACCATCGTACTCTGGCATATTTAAATCAGTTAAAATACAGTGAAACGCATTAACATCTTTTTCCACTATTCCAAACGCTAAGCGCGCAGAAGAGAAGGTCTCAATATTGGGATAACCGAGCCCATTAAGCATTGCTTTTAGTGTTAATAACATGGTTTTACTGTCATCAACAATTGCGATTCTAATTAAATTTTTATGCATGCCGCTTTCCTTGCAATTGCGAAATACCAGAGTATTAAAACCCTATTTTTAAGTTTAGTAACAATCTGAAATATTACAAAAATCTATTTATTTATCTTTCACAGAATAACCTCTTTTATTAACTGAATAATAAATAACTTTAGAATCTTTGATCTACTTAAATTTTTTGTGCGTACAAAATATCGCCAGTTAATTATTTAAAAGGATAAACACTGTGAGAAATTTACTGAAATCTGCACTCTTAGTGTCATCAATGCTCGTGGTAACTGGGTGTAATGACGATGACAACAACGAAAAAGTCGAAATACCCACCATCCCAGAGCCTTCAGCCACTACCGTGGTTGATGTTGCAGTAAATGATGGTAATTTTACAACACTTGTCGCTGCATTAGAGGCTACAGGTCTTGATGAAACCCTTGCAAACACTGACGGGAATTTTACTGTGTTCGCACCAACTGATGCCGCGTTTGAACTCTTACCCGAAGGCACCTTAGACGCCTTACTTGCTGATACGGATACGCTGACAGATATTCTTACCTATCACGTGATCGGTAGTAAAGTTGATGCGTCTGCAGCAATTTCTAGTGCAGGTTCAAAGGTTGAAATGGTCAATGGCGATTACGTTGGCTTATCACTAGACGGTGACAGCTTGCTTGTTAACACTGTGACAGTTACCGCAACGGATATTATGGCCGACAATGGCATTATTCATGTTATCGACGCTGTTTTGATGCCACCTCAAGACAAAGACATGCCAACTAGTAATATAGTAGAAACGGCTGTTGCAGCAGGTACATTTAACACCTTAGTTGCCGCCCTACAAGCAACAAACCTAGACACAGTACTTGCTGATGAATCAAAATCTTACACTGTATTTGCACCTACCGATGATGCTTTTGCACTTTTAGGTGAAGAAACCATTAACACTTTGCTTGAAAACACAGATGTGCTGAGCAGCATTCTATTGCAACATGTCGTTGTGGGCGAAGTTGATTCCGTTACTGCTTACACGTTAAACGGTATGGAAGCAGAAACAGCCTCTGGAGCAAAAATACCTGTATCTATTAATTCTGAAACAGATTCACTGATGTTCGGTGGAGCAAAGATAATTACCAAAGACATCTATACTACTAACGGAATTATTCATGTAATTGACGCTGTTATTGTGGGTGACGTAACTGTACCAGAGCCTGTTGGAAATATTGTTGAGGTTGCATCAAAAGCCGGGGCATTTAACACACTATTAATTGCTGCTGCAGCCGCAGGCCTTGCAGATGTACTTGCTGATGAATCAGCTACTTATACTGTTTTCGCTCCTACTGATGCAGCTTTCGCACAAATTCCAGAAAGTACGTTAGAAGCTTTACTTGCTGACACTGAAGCCCTTAAAAATGTGTTACTTTACCATGTAATCGCTGATGAAAAAGTAATGTCAGACGGTGCTGTTGCAGTTGCGAATAGTGAGAATAATAAAGTCACTATGGCTAATACTCAAATGGCTGCTTTATCATTATCTGGTACTGATTTATATATCAATGCATCAAAAGTATCTGCTGCGAATGTAGCTGCAAACAATGGTGTAATTCACGTTGTAGACCAAGTAATTTTACCGCCGTCAATTAAAGGTGAACCGACACAAAACATTGTTGAAGTTGCTGTATCTAACCCTGAATTCTCTACACTTGTAACTGCATTACAAGCTGCAAACTTGGTTGATGCGTTAGCTGATGAAACTAAATCGTATACTGTTTTCGCACCAACTAATGCGGCTTTTGATAAAATCCCTGATGATGTGCTTTCAGCACTCCTTGCTGACAACACAGCGCTTACAAATGTATTACTTCAACATGTTGTCGCAGCTGAAATTGATTCGGTTTCTGCGTTTGCCGCAAATGGTAAAGCCGTGGACACTCTTGCAAACAATGATGTTTCAGTAGATCTAATCAATTACACCGAATCAACCAATTCGGAGTCAGATGAAGTTGCTTATGATGCAGCAAGTCAAATGCTCGTAGGTGGTAATGGCTCTGACAAAGCAGGTTATACGTTATATGTGTTCGATAATGACCTTGGTCAAGCTAGCAGTACATGTATTGATGCATGTGCAGATGCGTGGCCACCAGTAATAGTTACTGATGAAATGGCAGATAATATTCAAGGTCTGAGCATAATCACACGTGCTGATGGCACTAAACAAGCGGCATTTATGGGTCGTCCTTTATACTTCTTTGCACAAGATATGGCTGCAGGAGAAACTAAAGGTGATGGCGCAAATAATGTTTGGTGGAAAGTATCACTGCCACAAGTTGCCCTACAGATCCAAGGTGCAAATGTGGTTACTAAGGATATTTACACTACTAATGGTGTTATTCATGTGATCGATACTGTTATTACAGAAACCCTAAATTAACACTCCCTTCGTGTATAAGGGGCTTAATTGCCCCTTTTTTTAAGCATTCTTACAAGCGCTAATTTTGCGCTCCACATTAGATTGAAATTCTTCACTTAAAAATGTGTTTGCAGGGACAGGTTTTGCAAAGTAAAACCCTTGTAAATTATAACAACCTAAGCGTTTTAATACGGTTACTTGCGTTAACTCTTCAACACCTTCAGCAATACAATAAGTACCTAAGTTTTTAGCAAGTACTGCTATTGTTTGTACAATAGCTTGATTGGTTTTACTGGAAAGCATCTGACGAATAAAGCTTTGATCTATTTTAATTACATCAATCGGAAATTGGTTAATGTAAGTAAGGGATGAGTAACCAGTACCAAAATCATCTAAGTACAACTTAAAACCAGCATCTTTCAAGCGTTGTAATTGTTCAAGCGCATTAGACGTATCATCAATCAAGATCCCTTCCGTGATTTCTAGGCGTATTTGTCTTGGAGATACGGCGGTGCTATTGAGAATATCCACAAAACTTTTAACAAGGTTAGGTTGACCTATATGCAGGGCTGATAAGTTTATTGATAAATAGCGGTTGCGATCATTGGCAAGCCAGTCTTTTAACTCCAAAGTAGCTTTTTCTAGGGCAAGTTCCGTTATAGTAACAATTTGGCCAATTTGTTCTGCAAGCGGAATAAACACACCTGGGGATATCATCTCTTCTTTATTGAACCAGCGTAACAATAGTTCAACACCTACCACTTTTTGTGACTGAGTATTAATAATTGGTTGATAAAAGTTAGTTAATTGATTTTGCTTTACTGCATTAACTAATTCATTTTCTAAAAGTACACGATTACGTGCATCTTTATTAAGCTGCTCTGTATAAAAACGGTAGCAATTTCGGCCACTATTTTTGGCATGGATCATTGCAATATCTGCTTTTTGAATAAGCTCTTCGGTGTTTTCTGCGTCAAACGGGTAGAAGGATATTCCAATCGATGAACTTATATTTATGGTATTGCCATCAATATTGTAAGGTTTTTCTAACTGTTTATTAAGCTCACTCGCATATTGGCTCACTTCTTCCGGTGAAACTACATCCTCAAACAGAATAATAAATTCATCGCCACTTTGTCTGCCAACACTATGCTCTTCACCTACAACTCGAGACATACGTTCTGCAACTTTAACTAATAATCTATCACCAATACTATGACCTAATGAGTCATTTACTTGCTTAAAACGGTCAAGGTCAATAAACAAAACGGCAACCACTTTATTCTTGGCATGTAGAATTGCTTGTTCGATACGATCATTAATTAAACTTCTGTTAGCAAGCTGCGTCAAATGGTCAAAATTTGCCATTTGTTTTAGTTTTTTCTCAGCTATTTTTTGCTGTGTAAGGTCTGTAACCACTACAACATAATTGGAAATATTGTCTTCGCCTATCGTTGAAATTGATAACAGCACATCAATGTGCTCATTATCAAAAACCCATACTTCTTCACGACGCAGGTGTTGCCCGACTTTTAATTTAGCCAGTTGCTCCCGATACTCTGCTTGTTTATTTTCATCAAATAATGCAAGTAAGGTTTCCTGATTTGCATCTTGTCCATTTTTAGCAAAGCGTTTATTAAAAGCTTCATTTGAGGCAACAAGCTTAAATTGACTATCGAGAATAATCAGCCATTCATTCATCTTACGAAGCGCTTCGCCATATAGACGTGCTTGCATCTCTTTATTTTTTGTTTCACTAATATTGGTATAAGTCCCTGTATAAACAAGGCTTCCGTCAGCATTACTCTCTTTAGAAAGTTTGCCCATATCGCGATACCAGATCCATTCCCCGTTTTTAGACAACATCCGGTAAGTAACATCCCACAGATTAGTTTTACCTTGTGAAAATGTTTGCCATTCGCTGTCTAAACGTTTTCTATCATCAGGGTGAATAAGTGTCATATGATCATGCAAGCTGCCATTTAGCTCATTACCATACCCTAGGTCAGATATAATACGCTCTTGGTATAAATGATGGTTTTGGCTGTTATACACCCACACACCACTATTACTCGCTTCAAGTGCTAGTCGTGCACGTTCTTTAGCCGCCATCGAATCATCATGCAATTTTTGTAAAATATGTTGCTGTTTTACACGACGAATATAAATAGCAACAAAAATCAGCAATGACGCAAATACATAACTCAAAATCGCAAGCGGTGAGGTCCAAGGGTTATATTTAACAACAAAGCTGAAGGTTTCAGTTTTACCTAAAACACCTGTTTTAAGCGAATAAGCTGCGACTTTAAATGTGTACTCGCCCGGTGTTAAACGAGTAAACTCAATATTGTTTTTACTGTAGTTTTCATATTTAACGTGGCTTGGTCCATCCAGTTCTATGAAGTATTTAGTTTGCTTTTGATTAGCAAAATCAAAATTTGAAAAATGAAACTTTAAACCAAAATCGTCATACTCAAGTGAAAAATCATCCTTTAAGATACTGGCAATAGTTGTTTTGCTATTACGCGATTTAACTTCCAGATCTAATAACTTAACAGCTTTATCTTTACCGCTTTTTTCGATGTCGTCAGGGTTAAAGAAAATAATGCCTGCTGGCGAAGTAAACGCTATGCGGCCATCTTTAAGTTTATGAGGTGCACTGTAGACTTCATCACTTATTAAACCTTGTTCATGGGTATATTGATTGATGGTGTCTAGTGATTTATCGTATTTCAATAAACCACTTTGCGAGCTTACCCACAACGCATTGTTATCGCTTTGACTAATACTGAATAAGCGATTGTCAGGCAACCCATCTGCAAAAGTAATTTCTTTATGTACTTGTAACTTATCGTCAAGTGCCAAAACACCATATGCATTATAGGCAATCCAAACGATACCATCAGCATCACGTACCCAATCAGATGCGAATTTATAATCATGTACTTGATAATTCTCAAGTTGATGTATTAGTTGATAAGTATCTTCTTGATAATTGTAGTGATAAATTTCACCACCGACACTATACAAAACACCACTGTCATCAACAAAGCTCTTCATAAACCCGATTGCTAATTCTGGGTCGAAGTTTTTATCTAAATTTGCAAGCGGCTTTAACGTATTATTTTTTGTATCAAGAATAAAATGACCCCTGAAGCTTACAAATATAAATCTTTCTTTATCAATCGGATAAATACTATTGGCATACAATTCAGAGAATTCTTTGTTAACTTCTTGAGATAAAGCAGTAGGAACAACCACTTCTTTTACCGTATCAAATAACGTTAGCCCTTCAGTATGAAAGAGCCAAATTTTGCCCTCACCCGCATCAAAAACTTGCCCGATAAAATGATTGCCAAACTTATTTTTAGGATTGCTCTCAACAAAAAAGTGTTTTGTTGCTTTTGTTTTGATATTGAGTTTAGTTAAACCGTTTTCTGTTGAAATCCATAAAATACCTGGCTCTATTTCAATGAAATCAGTTACAGAAGAATTGGATAAATCCACACCTGAAGCTTTACTAAAGCTCGAGAATTTTTGTAAATCCGGATGCCAGTAATAAACCCCCTTAGATTCTGAAGCAAGCCAAAGAAGGCCACTATCATCTTGATAAATATCCTTTATCGCATTATTACTAACTAAGGGATGTCGCTTAGAATATTGTGCTAAAAGGTTTAGATCTAAATTAATCGGGTCAAATCGATATAAGCCTTTTTCTGTTGCGATATAAAAAGCATTTGCATTTCTCACAACACCCCAAATATTTAAATCAGGGATAAGCATACGAGGTTTCGAGTCTGCTTCATGTGGCTTTATTGCATATAAACCTTCTACTGTGCCAACCAATAACCCCAATCGATGATCCCATGCTAAATACTTAACATTGTTATTATCATCGGTGTCTGGCAGTTCGGAAGGTTTATGATGTGTTAAGCCAGCGCCACCAGTTTCTATGTGATAAACATACAGTCCTTTTGAAGTGCCTAAATAAATATATTCATCTTTCAAATATAATGCGCGAATTAAATCAGGTACTTCTGCGAGCGAAAACTGAATTTTCATTTGGTTTGTTGAAGTATCATACAAAACTAGATGACGACCAATTGCAAGCCATAAGTTGTCATCTATTTCAATAACCTCTTCAACGCTAAGGTACTCATCTTTTGTTTCTATTAACTTACCATCGTAAAAGCGAGTAACATCAAGCGTTAAAGGATCAAGAAAATATGCACCAGTATAGTAAGTACTTACAATTAACTTACCATTTTTTAGTTTTTTTATTGCAATGATGCCATCATTTGCAAAAATATTATCTGGACCGCTTATTTGCTCAAACTCATAACCATCAAAGCGATTCAGACCATAGTCTGTTGCAACCCACAAATACCCATAATCATCTTGAATGGTTTGATTTACATAGCTTTGTGAAAGCCCTTCTTCAACAGAATAATTTTTTAGATAACGGCTATATTCAGCAGAATATGCATTGCTGATTGCAAATAATAAAATTAAGCAAAAAGAGATGACTTTATGAAACAAAAATAAAACCCTAGCCCCATGAATCCATTCGTAAAAGAAAAAGTAAACAAACGAGCTGTCACTGCTGTTGTTTCATTAATACAGTGTAAAACAGAAATCGCATCTTCAAAAGAAATAAATGATCTTATTTCAAACAAATCATTAACAATATAGGTAAGCTTTCAAACAACAGAAAGCTTACCTAACATTTTGAGTAACTTAATTATTAACAGACGTATTTAACTTTTCCATAACTTGAACAATGCTAAATCTCGCTGTTTTTGTCTTGGCGGGTATTCCTTAAAGGTTTCTAAAAACTGACCAACATAAGCTTGCCAATGCACCAGCCTAAAAGCACGACCATTCATCCAATGGCAATACGTATTTGATGTGATTGGTGCTATTTGATAAAACGCGTAAAACATTAAAACAAAACCCAGTTGACGCCTATGTTCTTTTAATTTACGTGGTGCGTTCATTGGCAAAAAGAGATTGAAGAAAATAGCTTAGCTTCGCAAAATGCCCAGCTGTTTCAAACAGCATTGGATAAAGCGCTAAAAATCTAGACAAATTAGAAAAACACTTTAAGCAGTTTCGACTTCGCTTAAGGCACGCCGCTAACACTAATAAAGCTCGATTAAACTCATTAAACCCATAGTTACACAATTTAAATAAGATAATTATCTTTTAAAGCTTTAATACAGGTCTTATACCCAAGCGCTATCATTTCTGCCGCTTTATCAAATTCCAAGGTACCGCAGGCAGTTCGACTAATTTCAACCAGTACATCAGGTGGGTATGCTGCCAATTTAGCTGCCGCTAAATGCGATTGCATAGCATCAAATGCTTTGTCGGCAACTTCATATGCTCCTAGTTTATTAACTTCTTTTTCTTCTTTATCAAATTTTAAGGAGGCAATAAATCGTGAAATTGCCGAACTTTCACTGTGCACTAAAGGCTTCTCGATAGGCTCCGGAGGCATTGCTAGTTCACTGCCTAAATTAACAGCTAATTTCAGATCTGTGTCATCGTTAAAGGTAGGTGCAATGGGTACTGGGTTTAGCACCCCACCATCAATTAATACTTTTCCATTTCTTTCAACGGGTGTAAAGAAAAGTGGCAGAGAAATAGAAGCCCTTATCGCATCAAAAAGTGGCCCTGAGTTTAACCACACTTCTTTACCATTAAGTATGTCACTTGCTACCGCGGTATAAGGCATGGGTAACTCTTCAATAGTAAGATCATCAACCATGGTTTTTAAGGTATTGATAATTTTATCGCCTTTTACTAAGCCATTATTGCCCCATGCAAGGTCAAGTAAAGACACAATATCGTACTTATCAATAGTTAATATCCATTTCTCAAACTCAGGTAATTTACCTGCAGCATAAATTCCGCCTATTAGCGCACCAATTGAACACCCTGATATCGAACAAATTTCGAAGTTATGCTCATTTAGCGCATTTATAACACCAATATGAGCAAGACCGCGAGCACCACCGCTGCCTAAAATAAGGGAAACCTTTTTATTCATTGCGATTTATCAATTAATTCCAATATTTACTATTAATACTTTAGATAATATGTCGATACAATAAGTTAGGCTAAACTTGTTGTTTAGAATAAATCATACTAATAAATAATGGACTGCACATATGAACACATTGCTTTCAAATATTTCTGTTCGAAACAAAATAAATATTCTATCAGGAACGTTACTCTCTGCATTGATTTTATTTGCTTCTTTTGAGATTTATAAACTATCAACAATTAAAGCAAACTTTAAAAAATACAGTGAAGTTGCAGTGGCACTAGAAGTAACCACGCTTGAAATCAATCGTGACACTAATTATGTTTCTCGTTTAAATCGCAGCATAATGCTTGGCGATAACTACCATGCAAACATGAATAAAATGCGAGACAAAATCAATAATATTAAAACTTTATTTGATTCTCTTGAAACTATTCAAGCAATAGACCCAAATATCGACAATCGCCTTGCTCAAATGATCAAGCAATCTAAAACCTCGACGACACGTTTTTTAGATCAAAGTTTGCAGCTGTTACAAACATTATCAGCTGATTCATCTAAACAAGAACTTACAACCGCATGGCAGAAATACAAATCAGATTTAAGCCCTTTAGCAGCAACTGCTAGAGAAGAATTCACAGCGCTTGATGACTTAATTGACAGCAAGCAAAGCATCATTGAACAAAATACTTCAGAAAGCATCGAATCTTCCGTTTCAGTATCAATTTACTTTGCAGTTATCGTCACTATTATCGCCGCTTTTTTAAGCTGGATAATTACCAAAAACATTATCAGCCCATTACTTAAATTACGTGAATCAATCAATCAAATCTCATCTTCAAACGATCTAACAAAACGTACTAATCTTGTATCACATGATGAGTTAGGCGCGGTAAGTCAGGCATTTGACGCTTTAATTGATAATTTTCACACAACTCTCCAACAAGTCGTGAATGCCAGTGAGCAAGTACATCAATCATCCAATATGTTGGCACAGTCTAGTGAAAACACCAGCTCACTTATAACTGAACAACGACAAGAAACCGATATGGTTGCAACTGCCATGAATGAAATGGCGATTACTGCCAATGAAGTATCGCGTAATGCTGCTGACACAGCATCAGGTGCAATAGATGCCAATAATCAGGCCGAAAACGGCCAACAGGTAGTTTCATCAACCGTTGCGAGTATCGATAAGCTTGCACAACAAATTGATACTGCATCCCTTTCAATTGATAAACTATCAAACGATAGCCAAGAAATTGGACGTGTACTGGATGTTATTCGTGGCATTGCCGAGCAAACAAACTTATTAGCACTCAATGCTGCGATTGAAGCAGCTCGTGCTGGCGAGCAAGGGCGTGGGTTTGCTGTTGTAGCTGATGAAGTCCGCTCTCTCGCTTCTCGCACCGAAAGCTCAATCCAAGAAATTCAGCAAATGATTGAAAGCTTACAAAGTGGCAGTAAAGATGCTGTTTTACTAATGGAACAAAGCAAACAACAAGCAGAAAACAGCGTTGCCAACGCATCTCAAGCAGGTGAGGCACTAGACTTAATAACAGCTGCTGTTGCAACTATTAATGATATGGCAGCGCAAATTGCCACAGCAGCTGAAGAGCAAACCAGTGTGAATGAAGAAATAAATCGAAATGTTGTGAATATTTCGACCATTTCAGATAATACAGCACAAGAAGCAGCCAGTACGAGTAGTGCAAGTACCGAATTAGCAGCCCTCGCCAGTGAACTTAAAAATCAAGTGGCTCAATTTAAAGTGTAATCTCAAAAGGGTCTTTTTTTATTTGAAAAAGCCTCTATTTCCCCGTTAATACTTCAACAAGTGGCTCTCCAATTGCACCACTGGGTATAGTGGTATTTGCACTAAGCGCTAATGTAGGTGCAATATCATAAGGGGTTACAGCACGGTAAATCGTTTGTTGCTTTATGCCATAGCCTGCAAAAATAATCGGCACATGCGTGTCGTGCTGCCACACTGAGCCATGGGTTGATGATACTGTTAAGCCATCAAAATCATTCACATATCCTCGTTTATTGAGCACGATATAAATGTCACCTGAACTACCGTCAAAATGATTATTCGATACCAAACGTGCTATTCGCGAAGGCGTTAATTGATTTCGTAAAATCTCGGTTTCGGCATATGCTGTATAAACGCCCTGTTGTTTTCGTATAAGCCCTGCGACAAAGGTTTGTACATCAGCCAGTTTTACATTTTTACTAGCAATATAGTCTTTATCTAAATACACATAAGGATGTGTATATGTGCGAAATACTTTGTCTGTCAGACCAAAACGATTTTTAACAGCCAATTTAATATCGTCATTAATAAGCGTATCAATTGCAAAATAACTGGCATGATCAATACCCAGAGTATGCGCATAATCTGCACTTTCAGGTGCACCATGATCCGCAGAAAGTACAATTAAGGTATTTTCTAATCCAACCTGGTTATCAAGCTACTTAAAGAATTCAGCTAAGGTGCTATCTAGTCTCACTAGGTTATGTTCAGCTCCTTGCGACGAAGGACCAAACACATGAATCACATAATCATTCGATGAAAAGCTGACTGATAAGAAGTCTGTCATGTTACCTTGGCCTAAACCTTCTTTGACCAACATCGCTTTAGCAATATTTGCAGTAATTTAAGTTACGCTTACCCCTCCATTAATTGTATACAATTTCAAAATTCGTTAAGATACAAACCTCTTTAACGTTTAAAATGAGTTAGCGATGTCATTAAATCCCCTTGCAGAGCAATACGTAAAGCTAGTACTGGCAATTGGCCTTCATCATCCACACTATGTTGACGCTTACTATGGCCCAAGTGACTGGCAACCCACAACGAAAGAGCCGCTTGAAGCTATTCAAAAGCAGGTTAAAAAGCTTGTAGATACCTTAAAAAATACAACACCAAGTGAAAGCGAAACACTCAGACATACCTTTTTATTAAAGCAAAGTGAATCAATGCTAACCTTTATAAATGTGATTTCGGGCAATGCACCGAAATTCGATGATGAGTCGCTTGCGTTATACGACGCCATTTCGCCAAATAAGACAGAATCTGATTTTGATGAAGTATTGTTAGAACTGGAAAAACTAGTGCCAGGTGATGGTACTTTAAGCGAACGCATGGTGGCATTTAACGCACAATTTGAAATCCCCAAAAACAAACTCGATGACGTATTTAAAGCCGCAGTAGCGCGTTCACGCGAGATTACCAAACAATTTATTCCCCTCGCAGATAACGAGAATTTTCAGCTGGAGTATGTAACAGACCAAATTTGGAGTGGTTATAACTGGTATAAAGGCGATAACTTTAGCCTGATTCAAATGAATACAGACTTCCCTATTTATATTTCACGTGCGGTCGATTTAGCTGCCCATGAAGGCTATCCCGGCCACCATGTGTTTAACTCATTGATGGAAAAACACCTAGTAAACGAAAAAGGTTGGATGGAATATTGTGTTTATCCATTATTTTCCCCTATGTCACTGCTTGCCGAAGGCTCTGCTAACTATGGCATTGAAGTGGTTTTTCCAAAGCATGAGCGCATGGTATTTGAAAAAGAAGTGCTCTTCGTGCTTGCCGGTCTCGATGTCTCACAAGCTGAGCGCTATTATGAAGTACAAACGCTAATGCAAAAACTCTCTTATGCTGACAACATGGTCGCTAAACGTTTACTCGATGGCGAAATATCAGAGCAACTCGCAATCGATTTATTAGTTAAATACACCTTAGTGAGTAAAGAGCGTGCAACACAGCGCTTAGGGTTTATTAAAGCAAACCGTGCCTATGTACTTAATTACAACCTCGGCCAAGATATTGTTAAAGCCTACATTGAAAAACATGCCAATATGCAAGATAAAACCTCTGTTTGGCAGGTGTTTGCAGATTTATTAGCAAATCCAAGGCCCGCTAGTTTATTGGTATAACAAATCTAATAAGGCTTTTTTGCTGTTTCACTTTGCTGGAAGACTCTAAAAAAATTCCTAACAAGCAGTTACAACCTACGTCCTTTGTCACTGCTTGAATTTATCTATTTAAAATCAATGTATTAAATAACCTGAGCTAGGAATAACAAATTACTTTCTAGCAGCTACTTTTACTTATTACTGCGTTAAATTTGTTTGCAATAGACTCGCTATTGACGCACAAATTTGCCTTGTACTAAGAAAAATTATCAAGCTAGAAGGCTTAAATAAAAATATATATGTATTAAAAATTGTTAGTTAACTTCTTATCCCAAGTTCAGGTTAAATAAAAAACTCAGTCGATTTTCTATTTTTCACACAAGCGTAACCGATTTGTAAAAAACCCTCGTTAGACTGTTTTTCAGTTTCTGGTCTAGACCATAATAATTTTACTAACTGAGAAGCCTTAACATGAAAAATATATCGCGTATTGCCGCCAGTATACTGCTGATAACAAGCCCCCACATTTTTGCCGCCGAAGCAAAACTGACAGGCGTTGTAAAAGATCAACATGCAACACTGCCAGGTGCCATGGTGAAAGTCGTTGGTACTAATAACAGTGCCGTTACCGACTTTAATGGCCGCTTTGAACTTCCTAAATTAACACCGGGTACGTATCAACTGGAAGTTAATTATATGGGTTACCAAACAAAGTTACTGAGCGTTTCTGTTAAAGATGATGAAATGAAAGTACTTGAAACCATTTTCCTCAATGCAAACAACACCAACAATGAAATTGAAGAAGTGGTTGCGATTGGTCAAATTCAACGTGGCGAAATGGCTGCAGCTAACAGCCAAAAAAATGCCAGCAATATTATCAATGTGATATCAAGTGACGGCATTGGCAAATTACCAGACCGAAATGCAGCAGAAGCAGTACAGCGTATTCCGGGGATTTCCATTGAGCGCGACCAAGGTGAAGGCCGTTTTGTAGCTGTGCGCGGTTTACCATCACAATGGAGCTCAGCATCAATTAATGGTAATCGCTTACCAACCGCTGAAGAAGAAACCACCAGCCGTGCTACCGCATTTGATTTCTTTCCAAGTGAACTCATTGAATTTGTTGAAGTATCAAAAGCCATAACACCGGATATGGAAGGTGATGCAATTGGTGGTAACGTTAATTTCATCACCAAAAAAGCCCCTGACGAATTTACCTTAAATACCAATATTGCGCTGGGTGCAAATGAACTTGCCGAAGGCACTAACTACTCTGCGAGTGTGCTATATGGCGACCGTGTAGCCGATGACAAACTCGGTTATCTAATTAATGCCACTGCATGGAAACGTGATTGGGCGACGGATAACTTTGAACCTCGTCGCGGAAATGATGGTATTGGTATTCGTCGTTTAGAGCTTCGAGACTACACAGGCACACGCGAAACCTACGGTTTAAATGGCTCTTTAGAGTACACCTTAGATCAGGGTAAAGTCAGTGCCAGCGCAATGTACGGTACCTTAATCGACGATGAAACCCATTACAAACATCGTATGCGCTTTGACAAAGACCGCGTTGAAGTACAGCACATTCGCAATGAACTTATCACCGAAATGCGTGGCGGTGAACTTGCTGGTGAACATTATTTTGGTTTTGATAAAACACTTTCTTGGTCACTGTCGAGTTACGAAAATGAGTTCCGCTACGGCGATATGCCAAATGGTGAAGACAATAGTTACTTTATTGTACGTTTTGACCAAAAGAACGTTGGCTATGTTGGCCTTGAAGACCGTGGCACAGGTAAAAACTATGCCTACAACGAAGTGGACGGCGGCAGTGACCCATGGAATGCCATCAGTAACCACTTGCCAAATGGTTTTCAAATGTCACCAAGCGATACCAAGCTTGCATGGGTAGAGCTCTACAAGGTATTCGTTAATGAAAAAGACAAAATCGTTTTCAGCAGTGATTTTGACTGGCAACTAGATAACAGCTTATTACTTAAATTCGGTGTGAAGTACCGTGATAAAGAGCGCGTTGCCGAATTTGCTGATGAATTTTACGCATGGGATAGTGAGAACTACGGCGATGCGCCTACCCTTGCTGACTTTGCGTTAAGCGACCAACCAGGTCGAAATGATTACTTAAACGAACTCAGCATTGATTACGCAAGCCAGTTCTCTCAAGTGGCTTCCACGGATGCGTTAGCACAGTTTTGGACACAAAACCGTAATAAATTTAAGCTCGATGCTGGTGAATCAGCGCTTATTTCAAATGGTGGCGCCCTTGGTCGTAACTTTGATGTAAACGAGCAACATGCCAGTATTTACGCTATGGCAACATGGCAAGCAAATGAACAAATCGAAATACTTGGTGGCCTGCGTTTAACCCAAACCGATACCGAAGTATCGGGCTTTACCTATCTTGCCGATCAAGACAAAGTGGTTGAAAGTAAGGCCGAGAATGATTATCTCTCTGTGCTGCCATCGCTCAATATCACGTATAAAATGAGTGATATGACCAATTGGCGTTTAGCGCTCACGCGCACTTTTGCCCGTCCGGATTTTGGCTCATTATCACCAGGTGCAACTTACCTAGAAGCAGATAACCAACTGTTTTCAGGTAACCCAGAACTCGATCCAACCTATTCAAACAACATTGATGTGATGTTTGAACATTACTTTGACCGCCTTGGTTTAGTGTCAGCCGGTGTGTTCTATAAAGATATTGAAGATCCAATCTTCCAAAGCAGTTCCATTGGCAGTTACAACGGCCGTGAAGGCGTTAATTTAATTCGACCAGAAAATGGCGACAACGCATCGTTAGTGGGATTAGAACTTGCGTTTAATCGTGATTTTGGTTTTATCGCGCCAAGCCTTGAGAACTTTGGGGTAATGGCAAATGCGACTTTTATGGATTCAGAAATGACCATCCCAGAGCGCGATGACGTCGTTAGCATCCCTCGCCAAGCCGATGAATTATTTAACATTACCCTTTACTACGACAACACATTCTTTGCTGCGCGTTTAGCTGTGAACCACAAAGGCGAATACATTGAAGAGCACGGCAGTGATAAACAAAGCGACAGTTACTACGGTGACTATACCAGCGTTGACTTCACTACCTCGTATCAAATTAATGACGATGCCATGGTTTACCTTGAGATTAATAACTTAACTAACGAACCCTTAATGTATTACCAAGGTCAGCAAGGTCGTCCATTGCAAGTTGAATACTACGGTATTCGCGGCATGCTCGGCCTTAATTATCGTTTCTAACAAACGTTAAAACGAAGTTTTAACGAATGTTTTTAACGCGAAAAAGCTAACAGGGGTAAGGGTGCATCACAGTGCAAACTTAACCCCTTTGGTTACACATTAAGTTCACAGAACACTATCACAATGGGTTCCCGAATAAATTGCCCTAAATTAACACTGATTTGTTGATAGTACCGAGGTTGCAAAGCACCTGCTTTGCACCCTTTTTCAAACGCAGTCGAGACGTATTATGTTGTTTAAAAATGCTAACTGGTTACAAAAGACACAAGGCCCCGCGTTCGTATTATTCGCAGCCTCAGCTGCCTTTATGACTTATTTTTGTATGTACGCATTTCGAAAGCCATTTGCCGCATCAAGCTATCTTGCATTTGAGCAAGAAAACTGGCTTGTAAGCTTTAAAGTGGCGCTAGTATTAAGCCAGGTATTTGGTTACATGCTAGCAAAATTTATCGGTGTAAAAGTGATTTCCGAAATGCAATCTAATCAGCGAGCCAAAGCCATAATTTTAATGATCTTAGGCGCAGAGATCTCGCTGGTGTTATTTGCACTATTGCCAATTGGCCTAAACATTATTTGCCTATTTTTTAATGGTTTATCTCTTGGCATGATTTGGGGGGTCGTCTTTAGTTATTTAGAAGGTAGACGCACCACCGAAATCCTCGGTGCCATTTTAAGTATCACCTTTATTTTATCATCCGGTGTTGTGAAAACCGTTGGCCGCTTTATTACCAACAACCTAGGCGTTTCAGAGTTATGGATGCCTGCCCTAACTGGCCTACTCTTTTTACCCTTATTGCTGCTCAGTGTTGTGTGTTTAAACGCCATTCCAAAACCTGATCAAAGCGATATTGCTGCAAGGCAAAAACGCACACCAATGGATGGTAAAGCACGGTTTAATTTCTTTAAACAATATTGGTTTGGTATTACAGCGCTCGTTTTAAGCTTTTTACTTTTCACAGGCTTTCGTGACTTTTTAGATAACTTTCAAGCAGAGCTGTGGATGGCGTTAGGTTATGGCGAAGAGCCAACCATTTTTGCTTACGCAGGCATTCGCATTTCATTTATCGTGCTGATTGCCCTTGCCATGATGGTACTGATTAAAAACAACAAAACCGCGTTTTTAGTTAATCATGGTTTTATCTTATTTGGTACATTGTTACTTGGTGCCAGCACTTATGGTTTTGAATTGGGCCTATTAGATGCCAAAGCCTGGATGGTGTTACTTGGCGCAGGGCTTTATATCGCGTATATCCCCTACAACTGCTTTTTATTCGACCGCATGATTGCCGCCGTGGGCGGTGTTGCCAATGTGGGTTTTCTACTCTATTTAGCTGATTCTGCAGGATATATCGGCTCGGTCAGTATTTTGCTGTATCGCACCTTTGCCGAGCCTGAGCTGTCATGGCTGAGCTACTTTATTGCTACCAGTTACTGGATCTGTGCGGTTGCAAGCGTATTGGTCATCAGCTCCCTTTGCTACTTCAGCATTATTTTATCTAACAAATACACCTCTAAACGAGCACTTAATGCTAAGTCGCTCGCACCAACTCATTAAGGACTATTTATGAAACAAGTAGAAGCGCTTATTCTCGATTGGGCTGGCACCGTTGTTGACTATGGCTCAATTGCACCCACTACCATCTTTGTTGAAGCGTTTAAATCGGCTTATGATTTTGACATCACGCTCGAAGAAGCACGAATTCCAATGGGCATGGGTAAATGGGATCATATCGAATCACTTGGCAAGCTCGACAGTGTTAAACGCCGTTGGTGTGAACAGTTTGGTAAGGCAATGACCACCGAGCAAATTGACCATATTTACCAAACCTTTATGCCGCTGCAAAAAGCCAAAGTTGCGGATCGCTCAGCACCTATCGAAGGTGTGCTACCAGTGCTCCAACGCTTACAAGCAAAAGGAGTCAAAATCGGCAGCTGTTCAGGCTACCCGCGCGAAGTTATGACCGAACTTGAAATTGCCGCAGCTGAGCACGGCTATCGCCCTGATTACTGCGTTGCAAGTGACGAGTTAACAGCGGGCTCTCGCCCCGGTCCTTGGATGGCATTGGAAAATGTTAACAAGCTTGCGATTAATTCAGTTAATCACTGTGTAAAAGTCGATGACTCAGTCCCCGGTATTTTGGAAGGATTAAATGCGGGCATGTGGACAGTGGGTGTAGCACTGACGGGCAATGCTGTGGGCAAAAGTGAGGAAGAGTGGCAAGCATTATCAGCAAGTGAGCAAAGCGATTTAACACGCGAAGCATATGCCCAATTATCAAGTGCAGGTGCTCATTTCGTGATTAATAGCTTAGCCGATATTGAACCGGTACTTTTTGAGATTAATGCACGATTAGCAAGAGGCGAACGCCCTTAATGACGTATCAACCCTTTTGGTTTGATCAAGCAATGGCTGAAGAAACAACCTCTGTTTCTTCGGCTAGTATTGATGAAAACCCTTATGACATTGCGATTATTGGTGGCGGATTTACCGGACTTTGGACGGCAATAACCATAAAACAACGCGCGCCAAAAACGCGTATTGTGATCCTTGAAAAAGATTTATGTGGCCAAGGTGCTTCGGGTCGAAATGGCGGCGCCATGCTGACGTGGTCAACCAAGTATTTAAGTTTGAAAAAACGCTTTGGTGAGTCACAAGCCAAGTGGCTAGTGCAACAATCTGAAAACGCCGTTCATGCAATATCCAAATTCGCAAAAGAACATAATATTGACTGTGATTTACGTGTTGATGGCTGTTATATCACTGCATCCAATGCTGCGCAGCAAGATGTGCTTACACCCTGTCTTAATGCCCTTGACAGTGTTTCGCTTAATCAATGGCAAGTGGTAAATAAAGAGCAGCTAAAACATACTGGATCACGGCAGAATCAACAGGCGCTCTTTTCACCTCACGCTGGCAGTGTGCAACCGGCTAAACTGGTTCGTGGGCTACGCCGTATTGCTATTGAAATGGGCATAATAATAAGTGAATCTACTCGTTATATTTCCCACGCAAAGGCAAAACAAGAAGAGACTATTAGCGCTAGTTATAGCGATAAAAATCATTCAATAAAAACCCTTAATACTGAAAAATTGTTATTTGCTGTCAATGCTTGGTTACCAAGTTTAATGCCACAATTTTCAAGAAATGTTGTGTTGGTATCATCCGATATGGTGATAACTAAACCTATGCCTGAAAGGCTAAAAACACTTAATCTTAACCATGGTGCAGCAGTGATCGATTCGCGTATCTTTGTTAATTATTACCGCACAACAATCGATGGTCGTTTAATGCTAGGTAAAGGCGGTAACTATTTTAGTTTTGCCAATCAGATGAGTGATAAATTCAACGCACCCAGCCAATATCAAGCTGAGCTACAACACTCACTTAATTATTTCTTTGGCGATCATGGCTTTGAAATTGACCGCACCTGGACAGGCCCATCGGATCGCAGCGTAAGCGGCTTTCCATTTTTCCAAGAGAGCGATAAAAATGTAGTGGTTGCAGCAGGTTATTCGGGTAATGGTGTGGTGCAATCCTATTTAGGCGGGCAAATTCTTGCGTCTATGCTTTTAAATACGAACGATGAATGGCAAAAGTGTGGCCTTGTAAACCAAAAGCTTGAACGTCTTCCCATCGAGCCCTTTCGAACACTTGGCGCTTATGTCATTCGCAACGGCATCAGGCGAAAAGAGCGCGCAGAGGATAATAATTTAGCACCATCTAAACTCGATAATTACTTAGCTAAGCTTTCCGGTGCTGCTGCAAAAGCAGATACAAATTAACGCGCGATTCATACGCTTGACATATTTCTTAGGCCTAATAGCATAGGCCTCGTTTTCTGCAGATTTTAAAAGCCGCTTTCTATGTTGCTATATCAAAAAATACAAAAGTATATTCAAACACATATCGCCAATGGTGAACTTGCTATTGGTGATAAACTGCCATCTGAGCGCACGCTGCAAGAACATTTTAACTCTACTCGTATTACTGTGCGTGAAGCATTAAAAAACGTCGCGGCTGGTTTGTTACACCCAATAAACTTAAGTGGCGACCTGCTACTAAGGTTAATTTTTATCAATTAGCGCAAGAGCAAGGCTTTACGCCAAACACCCATGTATTGAGTATCGAGAAACAAGAAAATCTGTCGCTTAACCAGCACTTTAGTGGAGATACGTTATATAAAATCGAGCGTGTTCGCAGCCTTGATGGCCGACCCATTATGTTTGAGCAGATTAACTGCGATGCCAGCCGTTTTGATGATTTAGAATCACAACCGCTCAATGGCTCAATCACCACCATTATGACCTCACATTATCATGTGAATATTAACAACGAAGAATGCGTAATAAGTGTTACCGTTCTGCCAGATGATGTTGCAAAAAGCCTTGAAAAAAATAGCGGCGCGCCGTGTTTAAAAGTGATTCGTCAGCGTTATGAAACAAGCGGTATTTTAATCGATTACAACATTGAATACTGGCTACATGATGCCATTGAAATGATTGTAATTGGCCAATAAAAAACCAATTAAGTTGGCTTCAAGTTATTTAAGATTTACCATTAATTTTGTAACCAACATTTTAATTCTGTTGAATTTTTAATAAACTCAGACTATTAATTACACAGCGGCAGAATGAATGAGTATTAGTTACCAAGAGACAGTGGGTGTGAGTACCACTATCGAGATCATCGCCTGTATTTTCGCACTTTTTATTTTACGCTCAGTTGTGAAAGACAACAAAGAAACACCCTACCTCTTTGGCTACTTTATTAGCTCCTTATTGTTCTTTTATTTTTTAAATCAGCCCCCTTTTGAAATAATAAATACAGGTTGGTACTTAGAGGACATATTTGGCACGATAACGTCTGTACTTTTTGGCCTAACCATCTGCAAGAAAAGCGGTAGTAGCAATCTTAGCCGCCTTCTCATGGCCTCTTTTATCCTGTTTACATGTGCGCTGATGTTTAATGAAAGTCATGTCTTTTACACCATGGCATTTTCGGCCTTTTGTCTTTGTATTTCACTTATAAGCTTAGTAAGAGCGGAAAATCCCAACCAAGCAGATAAAGGGTTAGCAATCTTCCTAGTGATATTACTGTTAGTAATATTTTATGAACTCTATAATCTTCCCAGTGGTATTAGCCGCCGTGAATACTTTGAAACAGACTTTTATTATCCACTTGTTTATTTCTCATCGCTCATTTTGGTTCTGACGGTGTTTATATTCACCAGCCAACTGATCAACCTCACATTAAAATATAAAGCCTTAGCAACACAAGACGCGTTAACGGGCTTATATAATCGCACAGCGGTTTACAATCTTGTTAATAATCAATTGGCATTAGCTAAGCGCAATAAGCAAACATGCTCGGTGTTAATGTTAGATATTGATCACTTTAAAAAAGTGAATGATCAACATGGTCACCAACAAGGAGACGATGCAATTAAGCTCGTTGCTGATCAAATACAATACTGCACGCGCGAATACGACATTAGTTGTCGTTATGGTGGTGAAGAGTTTTTTATTTTTTTGACTAATACTGATAGTAACGCTGCCTTTCAAATCGCAGAGCGCATTCGTCATGCGGTAACCGAACAGTCAAAAGATAAACTGTATGGACCATTAACCATTAGTGTGGGATTAACACAATTTCAAGAAGCTAATTCTATAGACGAAAATATAGATACTGCTGATAAGGCACTTTATGCCTCAAAACAAGCGGGACGCAATCAAACGACAGTTAGCTAACAAGCAAAAAGGTAATAGTGTTTGGCTATTACCTTTTACCTAATGAAGCTATTTTTTTATGCTTCTAACCAAAATCGACTGCGCTCTATTGCGCTAAGTAGTTGGTCAATATCATTTGGGTAAATTTCGCCAATATTGCCAATACGAAAGCAATCGGCATCAGATACTTTCCCTGGATAAATCACAAACCCTTGCTCTTTTAACGCACTGTAAAAAAGGCCAAAGTTATATTGATTACTCTTTGGTGAATAAAACGAGGTGATAATCGGCGAATGAAGCTCTTTCGCTAGCAAGGTGGTAAAACCAAGTGCTTGCATACCATCAACTAAACGCTGTTGATTTGTTTTGTAGCGGTTATAGCGGGCTTTTACACCACCTTCCTCTTCTAGTTCCAAAAGCGCTTGATGGAAAGCTCTTACCACATGAGTCGGTGACGTGAAACGCCACTTACCATTGTGTTCTTCCATGGTTTTCCACTGCGCGTACAAATCTAAGCTAAGTGAACGTGCAATACCTTGGCATTTTTCAATAATTGCCTTTTTAACAATCACAAAACCAAAACCCGGTACACCTTGAATACATTTATTAGCAGAGCTTATAAGCACATCTATGTTTAGTTCAGCCATATCAAGCTCAATACCACCAAAGCTGCTCATTGCATCTAATATAAAGGTTTTATTGTATTTTTTAGCAAGGGCGCCCATTTCTGCAACCGGGTTAAGCATGCCCGTGGTGGTTTCGCAGTGCACCATTGCAATATGAGTAATATCACTTTGCGCTTGTAATTGCTCTTCAACTTCTGCCATATCTGGCAGCTGAGTCTCATTTAAATTAAGCACTATTGCATTGATATTTAGGTACTTTGCTATTTCAGCGATGCGCTTACCATAAGCGCCATTATTGATAATAAGCAGTTTATCGGTATTTTTAATTAAACTGCCAAGTGCTGATTCAACGCTTGCAGTGCCACTACCTTGCATTAATACACTGGTATAATCGTAAGTGTTACTCGCAAGTGCGGTGAGTTTTGCACGGATCGCCTCTACAATCTCAATGTTATAGTCGTCATCCCAGGTACACCAATCTTTAAGCATTGCCTGTTTAACTGTCTCACTGGTTGAGAGTGGGCCCGGCGTCAATAACAAGTATTCATTCATTTCATCTTTTCCAATCTGGTATAGTCCAGATTATTTAATCACAAAAAATTGTATGGAATTATGAAACTTCAATGACAAATATTTGTAGTTATTGCTTTGGTAGTCAACTTACTCAGCTTTTAACTGCGCAAATTGCCCATTAGTGATTTTAAGAAGATCAGTGGCACTTAATTCAACTTCAAGACCGCGACGACCTGCACTGATATAAATGGTTGATTGCGCTTTAGCTGATTCATCAAGCAGGGTTTTAAGGCGCTTTTTTTGGCCTAGAGGACTCACCCCACCTAAAACATACCCTGTAGCGCGTTCTACATCTATCGGATCAGCCATTTTTGCTTTTTTTGCTTTACTCGCCTTCGCCACAGCTTTTAGATTTAATTTTTGATCGACGGGAATAATCGCAACCACTAAATCGCCACTATCAAGGTTGGTGACTAAGGTTTTAAATACTTTATCTGTAGCTACACCTAATTTTTCACTTGCTTCCAAACCGTACGATGGTGCATTACTGTCGTGTTCGTACTGGTGCACAGAAAATCCAACTTTGGCTTTTTCTAACGCTTTAATTGCTGGCGTCATGGTATTTGTTATTAAAATTAACGATATAAACAGCTTATATAAGCCATATCAAAAGAAAAGATATTTTTCAGGCAAAGATATAAATAGTGCGACCGTAAAAGTATTCATGTCCAACAAAAAATAGTTCAGGCCGCACTAGGGAGGGTTGATTTGGGATTATCCTGTGAATTTGGCAAATTCTTGTGGGCTTAATTCACCATTATTATCACGGTCTAAATGTGTAAATTGTTCAAGTAGTGTGTGATTAATTTTGGCTTCTTCTAAACTAATGGTGCCGTTGTTGTCAGAATCGAACAAAGCAAACTCTTCATCTGCAACGGCTTTTACTGTGACAAATAACATTACATACATTGATATAGCGAGAATAACTGCCTTTTTCATTTCACATACTACTTTTTGAATTAAAAAAAGTCGGACTCACTCGGCATACTGATTGACAAGGAGTAAAGTAAGCCCGACTGTAAAACGGATATCTAGAGCCTTAAACGTTATGACGCTTTAAAGTTAGCAAATTCTTCCTTGCTTAATTCGCCATTACTGTCTGCATCTAAGTCTTTAAACTGGTGAACTAAAGATACATTTTGCATCGCTTCTTCTTTGCTAATAGTGCCGCTGTTATCAACATCTAATGTTGCAAAGTCGTCTGCTGCAATAGCTGAGAATGAACTTGCGATAACAAATACTGACATAACTAATTTTTTCATTTTTTAACTTCCTTCATCTTCACTTTGGGTATCTAAACTGGTTTGAAAGTATCGAACTTTCGATTGGCGATTACTCGCCTTTAAAAGAGGCAAACTCGTCTTTGCTTAACTCGCCATTGCCATCAGTATCAAGAGATTTGAATTGCTCAGAAAGTGCTTCGTTTGTAGCCGCTTCTTCAATGCTAATTGCACCGTTACCATCAACATCAAATGATGCGAAATCATCAGCTGCAACTACTGAAAATGAACTTGCAACTACCATTACTGACATTACTAATTTTTTCATTTTAATTTCCTTTCATCTTTACTTTTGGGTATTCAAATAAATTGGAAAGTAGCGCACTTCCCCATTGTTTTAATTTATTCGCCTTTAAAGGCTGCAAACTCTTCTTTACTTAGCTTTGCGTCTTCATTAACGTCTAGCTCTTCGAATGCTGCTGATAAAATGCTGTTCACACCCGCTTCTACTTCAGAGATATAGCCATCATTATTTAGGTCTAATTCACTGAATAAAGTGCTTGCTTGAGTGTTAAGTGCTGCTGCACCAAGAACCGCTGTTACATATGCAATTGCTCTGATCTGCATTGGTATTTCCCCCTAAATTGGAAATCGATTAATTTTTGCTTAACCCAAAATACATTTGTTAAGCTTGTTAGCGTTTTATGCTTTCGCACTGACAACTAGGATATTCCAACTTTGGTGCCAACTTTGAAAAAAGCATTAAAAACAATGCTTTACATTTTTAATTTGCGAAATCATCTAAAAACCAGCTTAAAATGTGTTGCCAAATAGCAACACATCTAATTATTGATAAATTAAACACATAAAAATCAATAAGTTAAAATGTTGCCAATTTGCAACAATACAATCAGTAAGGTGTGATTTATGTATCAAGTTATGTTCATTTGGTAACCATTTAATAAGGTTTTTTTAGTGAAACAATTTTTTTCTCAGTCTTTACAAAAACAAGCGCTAGTAGCCATGCTGGTGGGGGTATTACCGATTGTTTTTTTAACCCTTTGGTATGCGCAAAGCATCTCTTACCACCAACAAGAAACCCTTTTAATATATGATGAGAATCAACAACTTATACTTGATTATAATTATATAAAAAGCGATGTAAGTGGGATTGAAAAAGCACTCAAAAACAATCAATTGTTAGAAAGCGATCAGTTACAAGAATCGATCGATCAGAAATGGCAGAACACACAAAAACGCATCGAAATTTTAAAAATAAAACTGCAGAGCAGTGATTTTGTTGCAAAATGGCAACAAACCATAAAAATTGATGTCGAAAGCGTCGACGAATTTGCAAATCTAGTGGCTCAATTAAAACAATTTGATGATCTATTTGACCGAACCCTTGATAACCGATTAGCAAAAAAGAACGCACAGTTTAAAGACTTACAAACTGAGTTTTTAATTGGCTTAATTATTTTACTACCAGTGCTTGTGATTATTAGTTCGTTTTTAATTTTTAGAATATGCCGTCAATTAGATCAGGTTGAGACAGTGGTTTCTGAGGTAGGCCGAGGCCAACTTGATACACCGGTGCAACTATCTGGTAGCCACGAACTAAAACAGTTAGGTAGAAGGCTTGATTGGTTAAGGTTAGAACTTAAACGCGTGCAACAACAAAAAGAAACATTTTTGCGGCATGTGACCCACGAACTAAAAACCCCACTTGCCTCCATAAATGAAGGCAGTAGCTTATTAAATAGCAGGTTACTTGGTGATGTAACCGAAAAGCAAAGCCGTATTTTAACTATTGTGCAGCAGTCAGTAGAGAAATTGGCACGCATGATTGATGATCTTTTAAACTACAGTGCAGCGAGCCACCCTGATGGCTTACAGCAACTAACTCAGTTATCTACTCTTGAAGAAGAAATTAATCGTCATTTAAGTGATACCATAGAAAGAAGTAATGTTAGTTTATATTGGCATATCACTGCTAATTGCAAGGTGCCCTATTTGCCCTGCAAATTAATCCTTACTCAGTTAGTAAGTAATGCATTAATACATGCAAGCAGTACCGTTAATGTTTACATTAAGCAAAATAACAATACCATTGAGCTTAACGTGACAGACGATGGTGCTGGCATACAACATGATGAAGCACATTTATTATTTCAACCGTTTTATCAAAGCGAACACAGTCAAAACAATCAGGGTTCAGGCCTTGGTTTAGCGATTGTTTCTGAGTGCGTTAAGCAGTTAAAAGGCGATGTTAAATGGCTAGAAAACACAGCTGGCGCAAGTATATTAATCACTTTTCCGCGACAATTATGATCATTAAAAATACATTATTAATTAGTTTTATCGCGCTTATCTCAGCCTGCTCACTAACCGAAGAGCCCGTAGAGAAGCCAATTGAGACAAAGCAACTTACGCATCAGCCTATCACACAAGTGATGCAAGCATTCTTAAGTGTGTGCGAAAATAACCAACCTTCAGCTGTTATCGAAAATGCAGAAATTGCGCAGTTTATTCGTGACTATTGTGAAACTGACTCAACTAATAAACAGCTGAAACTTATTAGTGATATTGAAAATCAAGCGATTTGGCCTAGCGACTATCAAATTTGGTTTGCATCTTTAACATGGCATACCGAGAATTTACGCAAACAAAAAATCACCAATTTTTATTCTGATTCAAAAGCACAAAAACACGAACAACAACTTTTAGAATTGCAAAAACAACTAATTGAATTAAAACAAAAATTAGTTGATATTGAAAAACAGCGCCTAGAAAGCTCTCTTTAAAGGAATATTATGCACAATCATGCTTTATCCGCCAGCTTGTTACTTGTTGATGATGACACTGCACTTGCAGAGCTGTTAGCAATCCGTTTAGAGAGCCATGGTTATCAGGTTACTGTTGCAGAAAATGGCAACCAAGCGCTTGCGATATTAAAGCAAACAGCCATAGATTTAGTGATAACTGATTTTAAAATGGCCAATATGGATGGATTTGCACTTAATCAAGAAATTAAGAAATTTTATACTGGCTTACCTGTCATTATGATGACTGCTCATGGCTCGATACCAGATGCAGTCGATGCAATGCACCAAGGCTTTGTTAGCTTTTTAACCAAGCCAATCGACAGCCAACAAATGTTGGACGTGATTGAAAAAACGCTTGAAGGTAAAGTAACACAGCAAGTGGGGGTTGAGCCTAATAATTTCCATGGCTTGTTATATCAAAGCGAGAAAATGCATCAATTGGTGCAACAAATTAAAGCGCTTGCCAACAGTAAAGTGAACATTCTTATTCAAGGGCAAAGTGGCAGTGGTAAAGAAGTTGCAGCAAAAGCCATTCACCTAGCCAGTGAGCAAGCGAATGGTCCTTTTATCGCAATAAACTGTGGTGCTATGCCAGGGCATTTACTAGAATCTGAACTTTTTGGTCATACAAAAGGGGCGTTTACAGGTGCAGTCAGTGATAAACAAGGCCTTGTCCAAGCAGCTAATGGCGGCACCCTGTTTTTAGATGAAATTGGTGATATGCCGCTCGATTTACAGGTAAAATTACTTCGCGTATTACAAGAAAAGAAAGTTCGCCCAGTCGGCAGCCAACTTGAGCAAGACGTTGATATTCGCGTTGTTTCAGCAAGTCATAAAAACATTGTACAAGCGGTTAAAGATAACCAATTTCGTGAAGATTTATATTATCGCCTTAATGTGGTGTCTATCACCCTACCAAGTTTAAAAGAGCGCCTTGATGATATTCCATTGTTAGCAACGCGTTTTTTAAACAAACTCACCAATGATGATAAACAATTTAATCCGCAAAGTATTACACGCTTATTAAGTTATGATTGGCCCGGCAATGTACGTCAGCTCCATAATATTGTGGAGCATTGTATTGCCATTAGCGCTGGCAAAATCATAACCGAAGACGTAGTTGCAAAAGCCCTGCCCGACTCAAATGAAACACATAATGCGTTTGTTGGCTTAAACGAGGCCAAACGTCAGTTCGAGTATGACTACATTCGAAAGGTGTTAGCACTGTCAGGCGGAAATGTGTCAGAAGCTGCAAAACTTGCACAACGCAATCGTTCAGATTTTTATAAGCTAATGAAAAAGCACGAAATAAATAATGAATAGTGCAGCTCTAAACGGTTTAGCAGATTTAATTTTGGCGTTAAATTATTGATATTTTATTTGATAGTAATTAATATGGTTTTTTATGGATAATCTAACCTAAATAATGTTAAGGATAACAATGTCTAATGTAATGCAAATACTGAAAGCCCAAGATGAACTGTTTAATTTACGACTTTCAGTGATTCTCACTATTTTTACAGTAGCAATTTCATTTTTTGTAATTGGTTTTATGTATGCTCAAGTGCCACAACTAGCCTTTTTAGTTAAACTAATTGTGGCTTTCGGCATTCCTAACGCAGCTTTGGTCTTCTATATTTATAAACAACTTAATGCTGTAAGCAAAAAATAATTTTATTCAAATCTCAATTGATGTGATGAACAAATCACATCAATTGAAAAGTCTCTTCTTCTAATCAGAATCTGAATTTTAACTTTACTGTAAACCCCGATTACAAAATTCAGTTCTCAATATTTTAAAGCCCTATAGGTATACAGAGTTAAAATCTTTGTTTACATTTTCTGTGCTTGTTGATTATAACTAATTGTTATCGCGTCACTCGCCAGGTCATAAAATGATAAATAACGGGCAATACTGCTAAATGTCGTGGTATACACTTTACTGCCATGATCATCAGTCGAAATACCTGCCATAAATAAATCACCCATTGCTAATTTGGCTCGGCTTATTTTAATCTGCTGTGGCTTAAAATAGGCTTTAGTACTGGCTTTTAATAGCTGCTTATCAGTAGTTTGATAAATCGCTGAATTGATCACATCTAATAAATGCTCATTACAATTTTGGTATTTCGTTGTATAAGGGTTTGATATCAAAGAGTAATTTTCATTATGTAATTTTACATTATCCCCATTGATAACAGCTTCTATTAAACGCGTTTGCAAATCACTATTTGGAATTATGATGCCTGCAGTAAGTTCTGGCACACCCCAGAAAAAATCCACAGGGTAGTCAGTAACTAAGCTGCTTTTGTTTTTATTTTTTTCATTTTGATAAAGATTATAAATCGCATACCCTTTTGCTGTTTCGCCATTATCAAGCGCTATTTCAGAATAAATGGCTAACGCTGAATGGGTAAAATTAACTCCTTTTGGTAACGTTTTTTTATCTTGGCCTATTCTTGCAATAATAAAAGCACGAGCCCCTTTACCTGCTGCATAATGCTCAACTTGTTTTGCAAAAGCACTTACATCTTCAGCTGGAAACGTCTGTTTGTTATGTTGCTGGCTGCCAGCAAAGGCAGCCTTAGATATAAATAAGCAACTGATAAGTATATGCGTCCATTTCATATATTAACGTCCTTTTAATCTTTACATTTCTTTTTCATCGCCTCTGCTGGAGAGCGATCAACCGTAATGGTAACTTCAGTAATTTCCAGTGGTTCATCTGCCGTTTTGCCAAGAGCTTTTGCACTTCGAATTACCTTGTCGCCAGCGGCCAAACTCACCAAGCCAACACTCCCTGCAGCAATCAAGGGCACAGCAACAACGCCACTTGCTACCTGCGCTGTGCCTTTTGCACTGTGGGTAGTTGCAAGCGCAGAATGCTTACTCGCCGCACTGTAATTATCTGATGCTGCATTTGCTTGGTATGACATAGTTGTAAATAACACTGAACTAATAACTAATGGTTTAATAAACTTCATGTTTTATCCTTTCGGGTTCCGTTTAACTGATTTCAAATTATGAGAAAGAATTATCTATGTAAACCAAAACTATTGAAGTATGAATTTTAAAGACTTAAAGTATTACAAAATAATACCAAGGATTAATATGAGCCAAATTAAGAGTGTTACGCTCACACTTAAACAATTATTAAAGCAGCATAAGCTGACCTACCGTGATGTAGCAAAGCACCTTAATTTAAGTGAAGCGAATGTAAAGCGTGTGTTTGCTAGTCATAATTTCTCGCTGGCTCGACTAGAACAAATTTGTCAGCTGGTTAATATTGGTTTAACTGACCTCTTTTCTCTTACCGAAAAGCAACAATCTCAACTATCACAGTTAAATTTAGAGCAAGAACAACAGTTAGTTGATGATCCTAAATTATTGCTTGTCGCGGTGTGTATTCGTGATGGTTGGCAATTTGATGAAATAATTGAGCAATATGAAATTGACGAACTTGAAGCAATCCGCTTAATGGCAAAGTTAGACAAACTTAAGATCATTCAGTTATTACCAAACAATCATTATAAATCGCTAATTGCACAAGACTTTCGCTGGCAAAAAAACGGGCCTTTAGAGCGCTTTATGGAAAACGAAGTAATGACCAAGTTTATGGCAAACAAATTTGATAATGAAGATGCATCACGCTTTTATCTGCGCGGTCGATACTCACAAACATCTATTGATTACATTAAAAAGAAATTAGAACAGCTGACAAAAGAAGCGGCACAGTTAAACATTGAAGATGCAAGCTTAGCCCTTGAAAAAAGAAAACACATGGGAATATTGTTTGCGATGCGCCCGTGGGAGCCATCATTATTTGAACAGTTTCGACGTACTCAAAATCAGGAAAGAAGCAAATATTAATACTAAAGAGATAAAAATAGGCCACTTTTAACAATCAAGTTTACATATTTGGTAATTTAGCAATACTTGTTGGCACTCAAGAGAAAAACAAGGATTACTATTATGGATAACATGAAACCAACAAACGCATTTAAACTAAGTGCCCTTGCAAGTTTAATCATTGGTATGGGCGCTTATTTAATTGGGCTTTTCAATGCCAATATGCTGCTTAACGAAAAAGGCTATTATTTAATCATTTTACTGTATAGCTTGTTTGCTGCAGTGTCGTTACAAAAAGTAGTGCGAGACAAACAAGAAGCTTTACCAATTTCTAAACCGTATTCGGTTATTTGTTGGCTATCGCTAGGCATTGCCATTGCGCTATTAACAATTGGCTTATATAACGCCGACATGTTATTGAGTGAGAAAGGCTTCTTTGCCATGGCTTACACACTCTCACTATTTTCTGCCATCACAGTTCAGAAAAATATTAGAGACATGTTGCTGTTTCAAAAAAATGAAACTGATTTACCCACACAAGACATCATCGAATAATCAATAAAAAGGGAAGTTATCTTCCCTTTTTTATTTTCAACATATGTAACTCATCAGTTACATCAATCACTAATAACTACAGGTATAGGCAAAGCTTTACTCTAAACTGGCGTGAATTTCACAATTAGAGTTTTATCCGTGCTTAATAAAAAAACACTTATTGCAATTTCTATCTCGGTAATTTGTAGCAACGCATATGCCGGAGCCTTCCAACTCAATGAACATAGTGCTTCTGGCCTTGGCCGTGCCTTTGCAGGTGACGCAGCCATTGCTGATGATGCAAGTATTGTGGCACGTAACCCAGCAGGTATGACAAAAATCGAACGAGCTCAAGTAAGCGGCGTTGTATCTTATATTTCGCCTGATGTTTCTGTGACAGGCGAAAGTGCACCAAATGGCACTAATGCATCTCTTTTAAATGATAATAGTATCGCACCTTCTGCTATTGTGCCTGCAGGTTACTTTGTTTTGCCAATCAATGAACAGATGACGCTAGGAGGCGGTGCCTTTTCAAACTATGGGCTCAGCACCGAGTTTGATGAAAATTACCCAGCAGGCCAACTGGCAGGAGAAACTGCACTCACCACAGTGAACTTTAATATAAGCGCAGCATATAAACTTACTGATGCATTAAGTCTAGGAGCTGGGTTTAACCTAGTATATGCCGATGCGCATTTAATTCGCCATATAGGGCAAACGCCACTTGGTTTACCAAATAACGTTGAAGCAGCAAATTTGAGTGGCGATGATGTTTCTTTTGGTTGGAACGTAGGTGCTCTTTACGAGGTAAACACGGAAAACCGCTTTGGTCTAAGTTATCGCTCGCAAGTCGATTTAGATCTAAAAGGCGATTATTCTAATCAATTACCAGCAGCATTAGGTGGATTAGCAGGTACGATTGTCCCTGGCGAACTTGCCATAGCATTACCTGATATTGCTGAATTTTCAGGGTACCACGCTGTAACCAATACATTTGCAATTCATTACAGCGTGCAATGGACCGATTGGAGCGATTTTAAAGAACTTGCTGCCTATGTAGAGGGTAAAGAAGAAGCAGTATTTAGTAAAACGGAAGATTTTAGTGATGCTTACCGTGTTGCAATAGGTGCAACTTACCAATTATCCCCTACATTCTTAGTCCGTGCAGGTATAGCAAATGATGCAACACCTACAAATACAGCGCATAAGTCAATTTCGATCCCAGATAGCGACCGAATTTGGTATAGCGCAGGCCTAAGCTATTCACCAACCAAACAGCATAAAATTGATTTTGCAGTAAGTTTTATTGATGGCGAATCAGTTACTTTTGAAGAACAAGATGATTTCGGCCAAACATGGGGCTTTGAATCTCATGGTGATGCGAGCCTTGCCGCCATGCAATACAGTTATACATTTTAATAAATAAAAAAGAGGCTTAAGCCTCTTTTTTATTGCTACTCTAACATCAACTCAACATTACTAATAAGTGGAGTTTCAAACCCTATAAAAGTCGATTGTCCCGCGCCATTGTGGAAATTGGCTTGTTGAAGCCAATTTAGCCATGGTGTGCGCCACTCTATTAGTGCCAAGTCATCAATGTAAATTTCGTCTGTTGATTCAAACTCTAATAATATGCGAATACTGCGATACCCTACACGAGGTGTATTAAACTCACTGACAATTTCTTGCCAGTTTCCAGTGAGGACTACACTTTCGATTAAATGTTTATTACCATTTTTTAACGCGTCAAACATTTTGTCTCGAGTTTTTCGCCCCTGCCAATAAATATTTACCTTCCCTTTTCCTTTAATCATAGCGCTTACACTCGCCGGATTACCGGCTCTGTATACTCGGGTAAAATTAGTCATTGCTAAAGTGGAATTAGCATCTTTGCTATCTCTTTTTAGCGAAAATTCTCCACTAAAGGCATTTTCATTAGTGATATAAAAATCACTTTGATCTAAGTTAAATCCTCGATCGTGCGAGTAAAATGCTGTGTGAGTCTCAAAATCACTGTTATTTATTAGATTAACACCTAATCGATATCTGTTTGATGATGAACTTGTTAACTTTCTAATTTGTCCCTCGAAAGCATTCTTTGGCAAAGGAGTAATGTATTTACCATTGGAAAAAAGTGATATATGATCAAAATCTGCTTGTACCTTATTTGGTAGAATAACGCCATGCCCAGCATTTCGTGAAAAATGAGTATTACGCTTGCTAGTTAAGTCATTTAATCGAGCCAATATTCGACTTCGGTGCTCACCTGTTGCAGGTGTTGGAACATAGCCTTGTAAATATACAGGCACAACCTCCGCCCGATAAAACTCTTCGCCATCCATCCACACATATAGCAAAAATGAATGATTCGTCGCATAAAAAAACTGATCAAAAATAAAGTTACCCATTGAATAGGCGATTAATTTACCATTATATACTTCAAAGCCTTGTGTAACGTGCGGGTGATGGGCAATCGCTAAGTCTGCACCCGCGTCAATAGCCGCTTTTAAACGCGTTTCAGTCATCATTGTCGGTTCATCTTCATACTCTAAACTGCCATGATATTGAGCGACGGTTATTCTATTATCTGCTACTTCACGCTTAACCGAAGCAACAATATTTTTTAACGAACCATACGCTGCTCCCCCTTTGTGAGAATCAGCTGTTTGACTTGGATTAGCACTACCTTCCCATCCAACAAAACCAAGCATGCCAAAAGCATTTCCATTTATTAAAGTACGATGCGCTTTTAGAGCTTCTTGATCATTTTGCCCAGCTCCAGAATATGGCAAGTTGTATTTTTTTAACGCTTCAATAGTAGATTTGAGCCCAGAATCCAAATAATCGTATGTGTGATTATTTCCAAGTGTTACATAGTCAACCCCCGCTATTTTTAAAGCATTTACTGTTTCTGGTGGTGAATAAAAAGTAACTGATTTAGGTGCTCTTTGAACTGGTGTTTTGTCAGCAATTTGGGTTTCTAAATTAACTGCAGCAAAGTCGGCTTTTTTCAGGTATGGAGCCATATACTGCACAATCTCTTTGGTATCTTCTTCGACCGTTTGTTCTTTGATAAGCGTTGGGTTATTGAAGTAGGGTTTTGCGTATCGTCGCCCCATCATTACATCACCGCCAAACGCCATTAAAACACGACCAGCTTTCTTTTCGACCAAGAAGAAATCGTCCAATTTAACCGATTTAGTATTTGATGCGTTTAATTCAAATAAAGAATAACTAAAACGCATTTCGTAGAATTCTTTTGCGCTAATATCAAGAGAGTAAATAGCTTGTTTTGGCACTTTGATTTTAAACTCACCTAATTTAGATGAAAATGTTGTGATTTCTCCAACAACTATTTTTGCGTTATGTATTGGTGATGCATGCTCATTAAACACTTTTCCATAGAGCGTAATTTGATTTTTTGCCATAGTAAGGAATGGCACAAACAGACAAATTAGGAGTAATATTCTAAGCATTTTCTTATTTAATTTGTGAATATAGATGAACACGCTAACACGTAATTTTCTCTAGCAACAGTAATTGAATATTTGACGCCCATAACCTTTAGCTATGGCTTAGTTTTGGCTATAACTAGACTTTAAACTCTAAATATGAAATCGTTACAAGCTGAAGTACAAATAATAAATAGAAATGCAGACAGAAATCCCTGCCGAGATCCCGCGCACAAATAGTAAAATTGGCCGTTTTATTGGCTGTCGTTTTTTATCACTTTTCGGTTGGCGTGTATCAGGTTCATTCCCAAATCACCCCAAATTTGTAGCCGCTGTTGCACCACACACCTCTAATTGGGATTTTGTGATTGCCATAGCAGTTAAATTAGCATTAGGCATTGAAATTAAATTTCTTGGTAAACACACTATTTTCTTTTGGCCATTAGGTGTGCTGCTGCGTAATTGGGGTGGAATTGCTGTAGAACGGTCCTCTAAACACGGTCTAGTTTCACAAGTTGCCGACGTTTTTCGCCAAGAGCAAAAGTTAATTTTGGGTATTGCCCCAGAAGGTACACGAAAAAGAACCGATGAATGGAAAACAGGTTTTTTGCATATTGCCTATGCAGCAAATGTACCTGTTGTGCCGATGGCTCTGGATTTTAGAACGAAAGAATTTATCGTAATGGATGCCATCACATTAAGCGGTGACTTAGCAACTGATCTTGCCAACGTTAAAGCCTGCTTTCCAAAAGAAATGGCAAAGTATCCAAGTGAGGTATCCGGATAAATTGCTGTTTACTATTTAAAAGCGAAGTTAAGTAACCCCTCTAAAAACAGTGAGTCATAACCTAAAAAATCTGCAGCTTGTTCAAATTCAGCTAGCATGAAAATACGATAATCAATTTGTGAACTTGCTGTCATAGCCATATATTGTTCCATAACGCCATGAATATTAAGTTCAAATTTATTAGGTAATAGAATCGCTGTTTTTGCCTTTTCTACAATTACATCCTCACTAGACATACCAGCAGCTAACGCCTCAAGCTTTGCCAGATCGCCAGTGAAATCAGTAAGTTTTGAAAAATCATATAGAGCGTTAATACCCGATTTAAATTCTTTATCACCCATCAGAATAAGTACATGTTGATATAAATCATCAAATGAAATACTTCCATCAGCTCGAGCAACAAATAAATCTTGGTCAGCAAATATTGAATAAGGGATCTTGTTCATAATAATCAACAATATTTCTTAATATATTAGCAAGCATATCTACCTATTAAATAAACGTTTTGATTCAGGTTAAAGTTTACTTTTCTTCAAGTGTGGTTCTTTATTAGTGTGATGTAAATAAATTCGAATATTTGCTGAAATTAAAATGATTCACCAACAAACTGAACCATAGTCATATATTCCAAATAATATGAATTGATTATAGTTGCTATAAGTTGATAGAACACTTTGGGGCTTATAAATAAAAGAATATCCAAAGTTAATTGGTTAGGTTATTTAAAGGATTTTGGGCATTTCATCAAACAATACCAAATAGTCACTAGCGAAACGTGCTTGGTTTTTCTCATCAAATTGTGTTAATACTTGTTTTACACTTTTGTTATGCGAGTTTTTTAACTCATCTCGAATAAGGTGTAGTTTTCTTATTTTCAAATATTGCTTAGGCGAACAACCCAAGGTTTCTTTAAAAGCATATTCCAACGTCCGCTTTGAACAACAGGCTCGCTCTGCTAAGCCATTTACGCTGATTGAATTACCTGGCAACCCTTTTAAGTACTTAAGTGCACGAAAAACGGTATTTTTACGGGTATTTATTGTTTGTTTAACTTGCTTAAACGCAAATACTTTTAACATATCGTGAAGCGCAACCAACATAATATTTTCGAGCGTTTTATATTCAGTGACAGCTAAAGCACTGTCCATTTTTGCCGCACAATGGTAAACATCTAATGCTAGTTCACTAAAATCAGCCGCGTCCTTTGTAAATACACTTTCGATTGTATTTGTAGCAAGGTTTCGCCACAGCGTTTTAATTTGTTGGTCAGTAAAAAATGGCTTCAAGGCATTTAGATCTAGTTCAATATGAAGCGCACAAAAATTTTCAGGAAATTTAGTCACACCCGTTTCAAAAGGGGTTCTTACAAATAATTGCGATTTTCCAACAATTACGCCATCGACCAATGCCTTTTCATCTTTGCATGGCACCACAATAACTAAACGCTCGCCAATACTATTGATGAAATGCATCAATTCACGATTAATTTTGCGGTGCGTTAGTAGCATGTTGCTAAACATGATGGTGTGATTATTCACCTTCAATCGACCTGATGAAAATTGCAAAGCATCAATACCGTAGAGATACAAATTACGGCGATATTCGTCAATTGAATTAAATGTGTAAGAGCGTGTAGTCAAACCAATCACTAAATTAGTGAGTAAATAACAATATTTTAGCGCTCTACCTTTATAAACTTGCGACTTAGATCAAGTTTCAACAGCAAATCTTATACAAAAAGCGCAATCCTTGATGTTTACAACGATTTACACTTTGCAACTGAAAAAAAAGACGATAAAACTCACATATACAATTTAAACGGAGTAATCCGTAAGGGTATCGTCTTGTACCTAAAAAATACCATTACTACAGTGACTTAGATAAATAATAATAAAGGAAGCTACAAATGGTGGTCGAGCAAATAACGGATTCAACCAAATTATCTCATTTTCAGCAGCTTATTCATCGCTCAAGCACACCAATGATAATCATGGAACGAAGCGCTTTTATTGATGTAAATATCGCGGCTAAAACCTTATTTCAACTTAGCCCTGAAGTAGAAGTAACAGCACTTGCACCTCATCAACTATCACCAAAAACCCAATCTTGCGGCAAATCATCGTTGCATAAATCACAATATTTCATCACTAAGGCGTTACATAAAGGCGAATGCAAGTTTAGTTGGCGCATGCTTGATGCAAAAGGCGTTCAAAAGGATATTTCAGTTCAACTTATTTGTTTGAGTCATGCAAAACAATCATTATTTCTGGCTGTAATCTCAGAGCATATTTCGATTGCCCATAACTACACCAATCAGTTTATTGATAAAGCGCTCGATTTAATTAGTGATGCCATTATGCTCACCGATGAGAATAATCGCATTTATTATGTAAATCATGCATTTGAGAAAATTACTGGCTACAGCTTTGATGAGGCCTATCAAAAGCCTGCTGGATTTATGAAATCAGGTATTCACGATCATGGTTTTTATCAACGATTATGGCAATCTCTCGAACAAACAGGCACTTGGCAAGGCGAAATTTGGGATAAACATAAAGAAGGTCATATTTACCCAAAACACGTTCGCATTACGTCTCTTGAACAACAAGATACGAAATCGCCACATTTCCTAGCTGTTTTTGCTGACTGTGATGAAAAAGTAAAGTATCAGCAGCAACTGACAAAACTTGCTTACTATGATGATTTGACCAATTTACCAAACCGTAAGCTACTGATGGATACACTTGAAAAACATATACATGAGGTTAATACAGCCGATTGTCAGTATGGATTTTGGCTAGGCTATTTTGATATTGATGACTTTAAAGTTATCAACGATTCAAAAGGACACGGTTTTGGTGACAAGGTCATTAAAGAAGTTTTGTCGTTGCTATCAAATTTATCTTGCGACAGCGATATGGTAGGCCGCATGGGTGGTGATGAGTTTTTAATCATCTTTTCTCGACGCAAAGACATCACCCAAATAAGACAAGTCCTTGAGACTATCTATCAACGATTAGCACAGCCAGTTTATATAGATGACATGCAATACCAGGTGCGTCTAAGTGGAGGTTTATGCCAATACCCTTTTCATGGCAAAAATGCCGAAGAGCTGCTGTCAAAAGCTGATATTGCAATGTATCAAGCTAAAAAGAGTGAAGGAAATCGCTACACCCTGTTTGAAACAGAAATTGGTGACGCTTTTGCGCGCAGTAATAATATTGAATTATCACTACAAAATGCCATTAGAAATAAGGCGATTACTCCCTATTTTCAACCCAAGATATCCATGCAAAAAGGGCAACTAATTGGCTTTGAGTCTCTTGCCCGCTGGCAGCAAAATGGCCAATTTATATCACCCGCTGAATTTATCCCTATTGCAGAAAAATCAGGTCAAATAAGCCAGCTTTCCCTTTGCCTTGCCAATCAAAGTTTAAGTATGTTGAAGTGGTTTAGAGCAAGCGGTGATTATACCTTAGCAATTAATATTTCAGCTAAAGAGTTGGCAGATTATGACTTCCCTAAAGCGTTATTTGCACTCACCGAAACACATCAAATTCCAGCTAGCAAAATTGAGATTGAGATCACAGAAAGTTGTTTAATAGATAACTTCACTAACGTACGTCGCCAGCTAGAAGTATTAAAGTCAATGCAATTTAAAATCGCACTGGATGATTTTGGTACCGGCTACTCCTCATTAAATTATTTAAAAGAGCTCAGTTTTGATACCATCAAAATTGATCGCAGCTTTATCCATAAGTTAGAGCACAATCGAAAAAATGATTTTATTTTACTCAACACCATTATCGAACTAGCACACAATTTAGGTGCTACTGTTGTTGCTGAGGGTGTTGAAAATGTTGAGCAAATTGACTTTCTAAAGCGTTTTAAGTGTGATTTTGCCCAAGGTTTCTTTTATGCCAAAGCCATGTCATTCAGCGAAACACAAAAATATATCAAACATCATAATGAGTTTTTTAAAATCGCTAAAAATGAACATTAAAGGTGTCTGCTGGAAACTGGTAATAAATACAAAAAAACCTACTAAAAGTAGGTTTTCTTTGGTTATCCATAAGTAAGATTATTTTTGCATTTTTTCTTTTGCATCTTCTACTTTTGAAAAATCGAGCCCCAACTCATCTACCGCTTCTTTAATAAGTGCTGGGTTTAGCATTACTTGCCCCATTACTTGCTGTAATTGCTCTTGCGGTAAGCCCAGCTGACTAATCGTTAGCATTGCAGCCATTGGGTTTTCGGTAAGCACCTGAAAAATTTCATTGATGCGTTCATCACTAATATTATTTTCTTTTAAAAGTGCAATTATTGGATTCATTTGATTACCTTGAAAAACTTAATCATTTTTTAGAGTTTATCAGTTGAATTGCGAGCTGTTAATCATCAAGTGAGAAAAGGTAAACGCCAAGCGGCATTTACCATAATCAATAATTTAATGTAGTTTCATTTTTGGCCTAACACTGCGCATTAACTTTTCACAAAGCCATAATGCACATGTTTTAAGCAGGCCATGAATGGCATTTTGATGCATACGGTACAACGACACATACATTAAACGCGCTAACTTACCTTCAATAAACATGGTGTTATTTGTGAGATTACCCATTAAGCTTCCCACCGCACTGTAACGTGATAAGTTAACTAATGAGCCATGATCGTTATATTTAAATGGTTTTTGCGCTTTACCATTCAGTTCAGCAATAATATTACACGCTAAATTACTGGCCATCTGATGCGCTGCCTGCGCGCGCGGTGGGACAAAACTGCCATCATTTTGCTCACAGGCACTAGCATCACCCAAAACGTACACCTGCTCTACCCCTTTAGCTTTTAAATACGGGTCAACTAACACTTGATTGCTACGATTAAACTCTAGCCCATCAATTTCTTTTACAAAATCAGCAACCTTTACACCTGCTGCCCATAGCATTAAATCTGCGAGGATCGTTTCGCCTTCCACGGTCACAAAACCATTTTCATTTGCTTCACTGATGCGCGTGTTTTCACGTACTTGTATGCCTAAATTGAGTAATTCACGTCTTGCTGCATCACTTATCCTTGTTGGTAAAGCAGGTAAAATGGTTGGGCCTGCTTCAATTAAATGAATAATTAACTGCGTACTTTTAAATTCGCTTAAACCATAATGCTTAAGTAAACCAGATACATGAATAAGTTCAGCGCTTAGCTCTACCCCAGTGGCTCCACCACCAACAATCGCAATTGAGAGCGTATTATTACGCGTATCGTCACTGGCATTTTGATGTACTCTCGTAAAACTATTCAGCAAAGCATGTTGAAAGCGTTCTGCTTGTTTTTGTGAATCGAGAAAATAACAATGTTCAGCAACGCCCGGCGTATTAAAGTCATTGCTTATACTGCCAATCGCTAAAATGACTTTATCGTAATTAAGTGTGCGTTCTGGCAACAGCACTTTACCGCTTTCATCACTTTGCGCTTTAAGGGTGAGGGTTTGTTCTTGGGTATTGAGGCCAATAAATTCACCCCAAATAAACTGAAAGCCATGCTTAGCTGCATGAGCAGAGTATGAAACACCATCTAAACTGGTGTCGAGTGAACCCGTTGCAACTTCATGAAGCAAAGGTTTCCAAATATGCGTGCGGTTTTTATCAATAAGTGTGATATTTGCGCGTCGTGATTTTCCTAATTTATGTCCTAATTTACTTGCAAGTTCAAGACCGCCTGCGCCCCCGCCAATAATGACGATATTAGGATGTGTGTTAATCATAATTGTGCCCTTTAAAAGTTATAAAGAGCTGAACACTATTAAAATTTTAAAAACATTCAGGTCTTTATAACCTGACACAATGTGTGTTTATGCTACTCCTCTTGTTGACCCTTTGAAAGTGAGAATGTATTGCAAAATATGTACAGATATTAATTTTTTGTTATTCAGTTAAGATTCATCGAATGATTTCTATGTTAGAAACAGTTACCACAAAAAATAGCATTTATGACAATACTTTCAGCGCTTAAAACAACACCCTTGATATTCGCTTATTTAACACTAAACGGATGCGCCGCAATTTCGCCAGAAAAGTGCAAAACTGCTGATTGGTATAACCTTGGTTTTAGTGATGGCCAAAGCGGTTTAAAACGAGATCGTGTCAACGATTACAACCAAGCTTGTGCCGAAGTCAATATCAATGTGAATATCCAAAGGTGGCAAGCAGGTTACGAAAAAGGCAATCAAATGTACTGCACACCTGAAAATGGTTATCGTGTCGGCCGTGCAGGCCAAACTTATAATGGTGTTTGTTTAAGTGAGGGGTTTGTAAAAAACTACAACAAAGGAAAACGCCAGTATGATATTGCGACAGAAATAAGTGCACTTGAAAACCGAATTTATCGCTTAAAAGAACAATACCGAAATGAGCCGAACGAAGATATAAAACGCGAAATCCGTCATGATATCCGTGATTTAGAAAGACAAATAGACCGCTTACGGGTGCCTCAAGTACTCTACGAGGTCATGTTCTAATTTGAACATGCTTTTGTAATTTACGTACACCAGTCATCACACCAGAAAACGCAGATATGTATAAAATAGCGAGCAAAATGAGTGATGAGAGAGTTGCATTCACAATGCCTGGGCTTGCAATTATAGCTAATGAATTAATCAGAATTAACAGCAAGCTTGATTGCAAATATCCAAAATAACCGATCACTCCAGCAAACAAAATAAAAATAAACGCAAAACCAATGGCAGGTGTAAACGCCGCAGCAGAAATAACACCAAATACCACAGATAAACACAACACAAAGCCAATTAATACATTAACCATTTTGCTTCCTTGCAATCTTTTTAAACTAAGCGTTAATCAAACACTTTTCAAAACGGATTTTAACATCTAGCGATGATGATGCTTTTTCTATATCAATGATATGGTAATTATTTTTAATAAGCATACCGAGCATAGCACGAAAGCGGTTCATGGTTTTCACTTGAACATATGAGTAATTATGTTCGATTATCCAGCGCTCTTGCGCATCTAGCTTTTTTTGCGCAAGGCCGTGACCGCGGTGAGAAGGCAAAACCGCCCCTAACCAACTGTAAAAAACCTTATCACTTAAGGCATATCCTAGCTTATAACCCACAGGCTCTTGATTAAAATATGTAACTAATAACAAATATTGCGGGCTTTTAATACGCGCCTGAATATCTGCCAACTTTTTTGGCGATGTAAACTCTGGGATTTGCGTTTCAATAACGGCAATATCCGTTAATTCACCCACTTTGATTGAATACATAAGTCACTTACTAATAGTTATGGCGTATCAGTATATCGCTATTAATTTTACGAATCGAATTGGAACACTTATTTAATTCCGTTTTAAAAAAGCTCCAGCAAATAACCTGATAATCTTTATGGCTGACTAGATAACAAGTAAATCTGTAACTTTAGTTTATGTCCGATACTACTCTATCGCGCCCCAACTCTTTTGCATCGTAAAGTAAGTCATCAACCCGTTTAAATAGGGCTTCGATAGCTTCACCCTGTTGGTATGCCGTTACACCAATGCTTGATGTAACAGTAATTTCTTCATTATTACTCATTGTAATTTTTGAAGCCTTTAATGACGATGCTATTAACTCAGCTTTCTTAATAGCTTCAATCGCACTGGTACTTGGCAAGATTGCCACAAACTCTTCGCCACCGTATCGCGCCACAATATCACTGCGCGTTAAATTTTTTTTAATGATGTTAGATGCCACTTTTAGCACTTTATCACCTGCAAGGTGGCCGTATGTGTCATTAATGCGTTTAAATCGGTCAAGATCAAACATCACCACACTAAAACGCGTTGCATGTGCTTTTAACATATCAATACGGCGTAACATGACACGGCGATTAATCAGCTTAGTTAACGGGTCAATGGTGGATTCGCGGTACAAATTCATCAACATAGAAAGCTGAGCTATTTGCAGCCACAAACTAATGCCAGCAAATAGTATAAATAGCCACACAGCATTAAACAGCTGCCAATAATCACCTTGAAAAAAATGCACTTGCACCAGCATAAACGGCATAAAAATCAAACTTATTAAAATTACTCCGCCGCGTATTGTGAGCGGAAAAAGGCCTATCATCGCTAAAATTAAATACGGCATCATGGTAAAAATAAGCGGTACATCTTGAAGCGAAGAAAAGGTAAACATAATAGAAAAGTAAAATAATGCCGGCAGAAAAAATGAAAGCGCTATAACGTGTTTTATTAGGCTTACAGAAGATGAGCGCTTTACTCGATAGGCCATAATAAACAAACTAATAGAAAGCGTTAATCTTGCAACCAACAATATTTCAGCGTGTTGATAATCAAGCGTTAAAAAATCAAAAAAAGAGAAAGCAGGCACTGAAAACGCGAAAAACATGCACATAATCCACAGTCTTCCGCGAATGTATTCGGAGCGTTTGTGAGTAAAATCGACTGAGTGAGTATTGGATGAAACAAGCTCAATTAATGGATTGTTTTCTAAACTAAAATAGGTTTGTAATTTTAATTTTTTGAGTAAGGTTAAAGGCTCGCTTTGTTCAGTATACACATCGCTTAGCGGTGTCGGTTCCATACATTTTCTCGCTTTTTCTTTTGCTGCGCTATCATGATAATTGACGCAATAATCACCAAATCGAAACGAGTCTATCTGTATATTTAATGAGAGTGATTAACCTAGATCAATAAATGAACGGGAACATAACTAATATTCAATAAAACGCATTAATGGATAACGTACCCTATTTGAACACACTTTTTAAATATTATTCGCTCATCTTTTAAATATCCCAAAGCTTTTAAACTAGCTAATAAATTGAAATTATTACGCTTAATTAAAAATGCATTCAAACGTAAACAGCGCTAATTAGTCGTAATATTTAATCGTTCTAAAAAATAGCCTCATTTCCCAAGAAATAAATAAACTTCAATTTTATTAATAACTTAAATAACAAGTAAGATTCCGTTATTACGTTAAGTTCTATAATTTTTCTATTTTTGGCAGGTTATAACTATTTTTTAAGACCCAAAATTCACAACAGGTAATGCTAGCTCAGTGTTTAAAACAATCATTTAGGAATGACACAAATGAAATTAAATAACCTGTTCTTGGCATTATGTTTAACACCTATCGGTTTTAATGCTGTAGCAGCAAACAAAGTAAAACCTATTGAACCAATTATGGTAACAATCCCTGCTGGCAGTTTTGAAATGGGCTCTTTAGATCGTGAAAGTACGCAACCTGTTCATCAAGTCGATTTAACTGAGTTTAGCCTAGGCAAATATGAAGTCACGGTTAAGGAGTTTAGCCGATTTATCGCAGCCACTAATTATGAAGCCCCCACCGAATGCCGCCATGAATTAGATGGTTGGTTTAAACCAGCCAGTAAAGGTAATTGGCAAACCAATGCGCTCAACACCAGCGAATACCAACCTGTGGTGTGTATTAATTGGAATGCCGCAAAAGCCTATGTGGATTGGCTTGCAATAGAAACCGGCAAACCTTATCGACTTGCAAGTGAGGCCGAGTGGGAATATGCAGCGCGTGCCGGTACTGACACAAAATATTATTTTGGTGATGACCCAAATAAAACAGAAGTATGCCAATTTGAAAACACGGCAGACTATTACGGCGAGAGCATTTTGCAAACCCAAACTAACACCAGCTATGTTAATTGGAGCACAGGCATCAATCACTGTTCCGATGGGGCTGCACGAGCAAGTATCGTCGGCATGTATAAACCTAATCCATTTGGTTTACACGATATGCTGTCAAACGTATTAGAATTTGTTGCCGATTGCTATGTTGAAAACTATAACAATGCCTCAACAACAGGCGCACCAAGTGAGTCTGAAAACTGTGAGAGTCGCTCTACCCGTGGTGCAAGTTGGCACTGGGATCATTGGCCGCTGACAAATCGAGGCCGAATTCCTGTTGATTTTGCCGGTGGTGTTGATGGTTTCCGTATCGCGTTAGATGGCAAAGCGCCGAAACTTTCTAAAACCACAAAGCTTTTTCAAAAAGAGCTGATACACGCACAACAAAATGAGCAAGCACGCCGTAATTTAATTGCTTCACTGCCTAACAAAGTAGAAAACGTCGCATTAAAACAACAAGGCGATATCGTATTTTTAAGCTGGGATAAAAGTGACGACAGCGACGTAACTGGCTACCGTGTTTATAAAAATGATGTAAAAGATGCAATGTTCAAACTGGTTGCAACCAACATCAAAACCCCGTTTTATCGTCATATTTCAGACACACAACACAGTGTTGAGTACACTGTGGTTGCCGTTAAAAATCACCTACAAGGGCCATACAGTGAACCCATTGCTACCGAAACTGGCTGGAGTAAAGTTCCAGGCCAGATTGAAGCTGAATGGGCTAAAAGTATTACGGGCGCAAGTGTAACTTTAACCTCTGATGAGTCTCGCGGGCATAACCTCACTGGCCGAAATGGTATCGAAAGCGATGCAACTATGGTGTACCAAATTGATGTGACAAAAACCGGTGATTACACATTGCATTATCGCGTTGCCACACCTAACGAAACTAAAGGTTTTGAGCTGTATTTAGGTGATAAAAAGCTAACGACTGCAGCTGTTAAAAAGACGGGTGGCTACCACGATTGGCAAACCCAATCTAAAGATAAAGTTAACTTACCAAAAGGTAAGCATACACTTACACTTAAGTCTTTAGACAGTCATTGGAAATTAAATTGGCTTGCACTTAAAGAAAGCCAATAGCATCTTATTGAAGGGTGTTGAACGAATAGTCATTTTGTGTACTTGTAAGTCGATAAATGACAGTAAAACTCTCTGGCTATGTATGAAATATACATAGCCAGGTTTCCCCGATAACGTTTTATTTTTGCTTTAGAACAAACAGAATTAAGCAAACTTTAGATTTATTACTTTTGACAAGCTAATTCGCTTTGAAATGAAATCTCTTAATTAAAATCCCACTTCATTTAACACTAAATATTATTTAACGCATGAAGTTTGGTTTGATTACGTTTAGACCAATTTGCTGTCGCATTTTGGTTAATGTAATCAAAATAAAAATCATGGTTAATTTGCTCTTTTGGGTCATTACAAAGTAGCAGTGCAATATCCAAACTTAATTCTAAACTACCTGCTAGCTGTGCTTGCTCAAATGCCTCTTTACCAAGCTGTTCAAATGCTACATCGTCTTTTTCAGCAAGAGCTAAACGCGCTTTTAATAACATATTTTGCGGTGTGGTATTTGTTAGTGTTTCAACCAAGGCTTTTGCAAGCGCTAAACGTTCAGTATCCAAATAGTAATCGAGTAATTGTTTACGGCTAGACTGTGCTACCCAGTGATCGGGCGTAAGCTCTGTATATTCTAAAACGCGTTTTAAATGAGGCTCTTTATCTGCTGGATTATCGGCATAAATGGCATAGTGAAAAGGTACTTTCGCATAGTGATATTGCGGTAAGTTATATGCCTTCATTTTGCTTTCAGCAAGTTGTAAATAGAGGTATTTATCGCTTTGATTTTTATGCTTATGCGCCATTACTGACAAATAAGTAAGCGCATGAAGCTCACGCTCTATATCATTCGCTAGAAGCGCGTGCTCTGCTGATGTTAATAAGCTATGTTTAACGCTGCCAAAATCATTATCAAGGTGATTAAGCCAAGACTTTGCATTAAACGCATCAGCAAGGCGTTTGTGATCATTTATCTGAGCATATGCAGATATCGCCTCATCCAATTTATGGTTACTCAGCTCAACCAATTCTTTGCGAGTTAATATTGTGCTTTGCAGTAATAGTGCATTACCCTGTTGTACTTGATTGTGTCGCTGCTTAGCCAATTGCTCAAGTTTATCTGCAAGGCTCATGGCGGTATCAAGCTTATTACTTTGTAAGTACGTATTTGCCAATTGATGCAAAACTATTAAGTCTTCAGCGTGCTCTTGGTGTGCAAGCGTTAGCATAGCAAGTTTTACACTTGGGGTAGCTGGTACATTTACCCAATCAAACATAACGTTTTGGGATAAATGGCTGTTCAGTTTATTTATAGCCGCAGCTTCACTATCAGCAATTATTTGCCCATGCCACTGTCCTTTTGGGCCAACTAACTTAAAATCAATCAAACACCCCTCACCTGCTTTGCTCATTTCACCAGTAAGAATTAATGGGTGTTCTGCAGATAAAGATTTATAGCTTAAAATTTGTGTTGCATTAAAGCGGTTCGTTTCTATCTTGTTGATCGTTGTAACATTAAAGTCTATTACATCTACCAGATTAACCGACTGCTCACAGTTATTTTCAAACGGAATAAGCGCCATGCTGCGCTTTGGTGCTGTATTAATATTTAACACGGCTACCAAAACTAACATAAGCAATAAACTTACTATCAGAATGACTGATTGAGACGATTTAGTTACTGTGGCTTCTTTAGCTATTTGCTCAATTTGCTTGGTATGTTCATTTAATTGCTGAATTGGTAATTGCCACTCATAGCCGCGTTTTGCATAGGTTTTAATGGCATCAGCACCAAAAATATTGCGTAAATGACTAATGTTTTGAAATACCGCCTGCTCAGATACCACTTTACCTTGCCAAATATGCGTTAATATTTCGTCTTTGCTAAGCACCTTGCCAGTATTTTCGATAAAAAGCTTTAGCAAAAGTGCTTCATTATGACGAATTGAAACAGGCTGGCGGTTGTGGCTCAGTACTAAATTATTGGCATCAAATTCAAAGTGTTTAATTTGGTAACGCATGGGTTCAATGTGGCTTTTTGCCAACCAGTTTAACGTTTAGGCAACTACTTTAGCAAAGCAATTTAAGAGTAATTTGCAACAAGGTGTTAATCAAAGACAACACGCCCTGTTTGGCCGGGTAAAGTGATAGGTCAAAAATGAGTTTTAAGTAAAAGATGCGTAAAAGCAAAAAAGCTTTTTTACTTTACTTATGCAAATAAGCCATCACAAATAAACCTAAGGGCAGAGGTTAAATTTTATTAATTCGAAATTGAGTTAAACCTAGATGGTAAAACCCACTTAGCAAATGCCAAGTGGGTTTATGTGATTATCGTGTTGTCGATACCGATTTTGCTTTTTTAATCGCCTCATTAATATTTAGCGACGCTGCTTCTTGGCGCGGTGGGAACTTTTCAAATGTTTTAATATGCTCCGTTAGCATCGCAATTGCAGGTTGAAATACCCAGCTCTTTTTCATGATTTGATGAAAGCCTGTTACGCCATCGTAATGTTCCATTGGATCTTTACGTAGATTAAACAGTTTAGGCATGGTGTGGGTAACCAAATCTTCGTAGTAACGACCACCAGGTTTTGATGCAAAGTGCATTTTCCAAGGGCCAACACGAATTGCAGTTAACTGCGATTCGTAATAATAAAAGAAGTGATTACGTGCAGATTTTTTGCTTTTGCCACGCCAATAATCAAGGTTGTTTTCACCATCGATATATACATTAAACTCTTTTTCCATTGCTTTACGTAAGTTTTTCTCACCAACCGCTGCAGCAATGGTTGGAAATACATCTTCATGCGAGGAAATACCGTTAAGCTTTAAACCTGCTGGTATTTTTTTCGGCCAACGCACCATAAACGGCACACGCACACCACCTTCCCATGTCGTCATTTTTTCACCGCGGAATTTGGTTGTACCCGCATCAGGCCACGAACTTTGCTCAGGGCCATTATCTGTGGTGTAAATTACAATTGTATTGTCGGCAATTTTTAACTCATCGAGTTTATCAAGAAGCTGCCCTACATGACCATCGTGCTCTAATAAACCGCTACCGAAAACATCTTCTTCAGAGCTAATATGAGTGGCAAGATGACGGCTCTCTGGTTTTAAGCGCGTGTAAACATGCATACGACTTGGCGCATGCCAAATAAAGAAGGGTTTATCTGCTTTAACCGCACGCTCCATAAAATCTAGGCTTCGTGCTAACACTTCTTCATCGAATGTTTCCATGCGTTTACGCGTTAGCGGGCCTGTATCAATTATGCGGCCATCGGCGTACGCTTCAATCACACCGCGCGGGCCAAATTTTTTCTTAAACTCTTTTGTTTTTGGGTAGTCTTCCTGCTCAGGTTCTTCTGACACATTCAGATGATACAAATTGCCATAAAACTCATCAAAACCATGACGCGTTGGCAAGTGCTCATCAAGGTCGCCTAAATGGTTTTTACCAAATTGCGCTGTCATGTAGCCTTTGTCTTTTAAAAACTCAGCAATCGTTGGATCGGCTTCTTTAATGCCTAAAGGATTGCCGGGCTGACCCACAGTTGTCAGTCCTGTGCGCACTGGTAATTGCCCCATTAAAAACGCAGCGCGTCCTGCGGTACAACTTGGCTGGGCATAATGGTCGGTAAATAAGGCACCTTCGTTGGCAATTCGGTCGATGTTGGGCGTGTTGTAGGTCATGCCATGTGAATAGGCACTTAAAGAAACCTGCGCCACATCATCCACCATAATGGCGAGAACGTTTGGGTCTTTCGCATGGGCTGACAACGAAAGTAGCCCAGCTAACACACTGACTAATGGTAATTTCATTACTTCTCCTTGTAGATTATTGAAGTATAAGTTGAATTTGTTTTCTAAATGCACTCACACAGTAAACCTTGATTACGAAAAGCCAGCATGGGCAGATGTTTAACATCCAAAAATAAACACCATTTTTGTAACTAACCAAGATTAAATGCCCAGTTTACAAGCATTTCTCAATTTCTACCTTACAAGAAAATTAGGAACAAACATAGCCCACTGCTCGTCCCAAAATATAAAACTAATCACTGTTTTTGAATTCAACAAAAAGCCATTGCTGTCATTTAATGTCTTTTTGCCTTGATAGACTCTTTAAAAATAGTCCTTAAAGAGTGGACGCATTAATACATAGCTTTAACCTTATTTGATTGATAAATAGCGTTATATAAAAACATTACAAAAATGAATTACATCACCTTTTAATATTTACAGTCGCAGTAAAACGCTATTTTTAAATACGCCAAATCACTAATAATGCAAACTTGGCGATTTAAAAACCCTGAATATATAAAATGCAACACTTAGCGCTTTCCTTTTAGCAAAAATCCTTTAATAGCTAACATCTTAGCAAAGTTACGTTATTCAGTTTGTTGAGTTAACAACCAGTGATGATTAAATAACCTTAATAAGTTTAGTTACTTAGTTACTACAAAAAGGTTTATCACTCCGTTTGGCCTGCTTTGACCCTTCCTTAACGCAGCAACCACCTTATATGCCAAATAAAGTTTTGGCCACGCTTTAAACGTCACCACCGGTTTACCAAAACTTTCTTGATATTTAACGTTTAAATTATGGTCTTCTAGCAGTAATTTAAGCTGCCATTCTGTAACGGGATTTATATGCCCACCGTGATGATAATAATCATCGTTAAAATAAGGAAAAGTGCCCTTACAAATAAACTCAGCTAAAGCTAAATCAGAGCTAATATTTGGTGTTGAGAGCACGAGTATGCCTCCCGGTTTTAATAGCTTTTCACAATTTTTGATAAAATGCCGTGAGTTGTTAATATGTTCAATAATTTCAAGAGCAACAATAGTATCAAATTGATTTTCAAAATTAGCGGAAAAGTCATCATTCAAATTTAAATTATGAAATGTGCATTTTTGATCTTTAACGCGAAAATTTTCTTCAACAATATCAACGGCATTTACCTTAGCGCCTTGCTCTATTAAACGTAGTGTCATCGCACCCGAGCCTGAGGCTATATCAAGCACCTCAGCATTATTTACATCACTGTATTGATTAATCAGCTCACCCGCCCGATGATGCAACCCTTTATAGGCATGAATTGGCAAGCCTTTATAGCTGTCAGGTGAATCTAGTTTTCCGCGTGCCGTATCGCGATATAATTCCACAAACCTATTTTCTTTCGCATTTTGCATTGCAAATCTCCAATACTTGTTTAAATACGTGTTTTTTTTAGCTGTATTGAAGAAAGTTCCATTTTTTATGCCAAAAACCCCTATCTTCCCTCTAAGAATCAGAGTTACACTGAGGTTATTTTCTTTTTAACTAAATTTTAGTTTTATCTCTTAATCGGCCTTTATTTTTAAGGTTTTTATCGCGCTACTAACCTCTGCTCAAATGAGATGAATAAACTGAAGTCTATAAGAAATAGTTTTTAAATTACGGCTTGACCTAAAAGCAACTTGAGGTTTTAGCATGCCACTTTTCACAGCAATAAGAACAAAATAATGAACAGTGATATTTCAATTTCTCGTCTCAAGCAATTCCCGCCTTTAATGTGGATTATGCTATTTGGCTCGTTTATAACACGCGGCAGTTTTTATATGGTTTGGCCATTTTTGGCAGTGATTCTGTATAAAAAGTTTGCCCTTTCGGCAACTGAAGTCGGTTCGGTATTGTCGCTCGCTGCGGTTATTTCGGTGTTTGTCAGTTTTGTTGGTAGCACCCTTTCAGATAAGCTTGGCCGAAAGCCTATGATGTACGCCACAGGTGTACTTTATATTGTCTCGTTTAGTTTGCTTGCCATCGCCGACACAATCTTAATGTTTACTATTGTGATTACGCTTTGCTCTATTGCAACCTCACTTTGGCGACCGCTGGCATCGGCTTTAATTGGCGATATTATTGTTGATAAAGCAACTCGCGAACTTGCAATGCAATCGCTCTATTTTGCGGTTAATGTTGGCTGTGCGGTTGGCCCAATGCTCGGGGTTTGGCTTGGCTTAACTGGCGAGCAATCGAGCTTTTTTATTACTGTTTACGCCTTTGCTTTTTTACTTGTGTTATTAACCTGGGGGTTTAAACATCAAGATAAAATCCAATCAAAAGTGGATTTAGATAACGCACAAAGTGCGCCCAGCACCGAAACACCTGAAACAAAAACCGGCTTTAAACAAACCTTCAGCGTGCTAGTACAAGATAAACTGTTACAGTGCCTTATTTTGGCGAACATTTTGTGCTTTTTTATTTATGGTCAAATGGATAGTTCACTGGTGCAATACCTCACCCGTGCGGGCGCAAATAACTTGCTCGAACTTATTTCATCAATGATCTTTACCAACGCGTTAGTGATCATTACCTGCCAATTTTTGCTGCTTAAATTAATGGCATCGCGGCCAATTTTAGTGCGTATTCGTTTTGGCTTGGTGTTACTTATCATCTCGCAAATCTGGTTTGCTTTTAATCCAATTACTTTTTTTGCAGGTTGGTTAGGTGCGGTGGTCATTATGAGCCTTGCTGAGGCCATTTTATTCCCTACCATGAGCGTACATGTTGACCGCATTGCGCCAACTAACCTTCGCGGCGCATATTTTGGCGCAACCGCATTTTACGATTTAGGTTATGCCTTTGCCCCAATAGGCGGCGGCATACTGCTTGATATGTATGATGGGCGAACCCTATTTTTAGTGTGTAGTGCTATTGCTGTGGTGGTATTTTTACTTTATCTCATTATGGATAAATTAAAGCGCCCAGCATTTATTACAGAGCAGCTTGCAACTGAACAAGCGGCTAAAACAGCGTAAATTTTTTAGTTTTAAGTTTTGTTTTTTACAGTCAAAACAAAAAAAGCCAGCATTCACATACTGGCTTTTTTCTTAACACTTAAATAAATTAATCGCGTTTATACACCGCCTCAATCGTTGCTTTTGCCAATGTATTGGCATTCACCATATAGCCTGTCACAGCGCTTTCTTTGCTAACGCAAACACCGTAAATTGATAACGATGAATGCCATGCCCTTTTGGTGGACACGCACCACCAAAACCATTTCCCCCAAAGTCGTTATTAATTTGTACTGCACCTTCTGGCAGTTGTGGGCTTGAACTACTGCCCGCGCCAGTTACTAGTTCAGAAGTGCTCGCAGGTAAATCTGTAACCTGCCAATGCCACCAGCCGCTGCCAGTTGGCGCATCAGGATCATAGGCAAAAACAGCAAACGCTTTGGTCTCTTTAGGTGCACCGCTCCACGCTAAATGCGGAGATATATTTTCACCTTCACAGCCAAAGCCATTAAAAACATGCTTATTTGAAAGCATTTCACCGTTCGCAATATCATTACTAGTAAGTGTAAAGGTGTTAGCCCAAAGCTGCGCGGCTGATAACAATAAAGTACCGCCTATAATTTGTTTTAACATAGTATATCCCTTATTGATTACTTGCTCATGTTAAGCATAAACACGTTTAAAATCATAGTTTTTTAAGATGATCGGACGTTTTTCGCAGATCGTAAATATAAAACAGATCTTAAACTCGAGCTTGATACACGAATGAAAAGGCAGTTTCACAGATATGATTAGTGTAAGGCACTGTTAAAGTTAAATTGCTTCAGTACTATGCGATTCTTTGTGATTTAATAACCAACAACCAGCCTTGCTTATAAATTACATGTTGTTAAAAAAACAGATATTGCTAACTTTCTTAACTTCATCAATAAGCATTGTGAAAACTTCAAATTTAAACTTAAACATGTTTCACTAAATACAATTTAATAACATTCCCTACTGGCGATTTAACGTAAAAGGACTTCATTTGCCTATTCAAATATCACCTCAAATCATTTTAAGACCCTTAAATCTTTCAGATGCATCTGCAATTTTGTCGTTAGTAAACCTTAATCGCGAGCGACTGGCTGAATATTTATACTGGGTCGAAGATGTGCAGTGTGTTGATTCTGCCAAGCAATATATATTTGATCGTGTAAACAACGGTTTGAATGAAGCGCACTGGTTCAAAATTTACTTTAACAATGAAATATGTGGCGTATTTGCAGTTAAATCAGTCTGCCCACAAACGCATGTCGCTGAATTAGGTTATTGGCTTGGCGATAGTGCCAAGGGCAATGGTGTAATTAGTCAAATTGTAAATTATTTACCAAAGCTATTAGCAAACACATCAGCCAACGCCATCGAATTTAGATGCCTTGAACAAAATCATGCAAGTATTAAAGTAGCACTTCGCGCTGGTGCTAACCTTGTGGGCTCTATACCAGATTTTATGGTGGCAAATGGTATTAAACAAAATTTAAATATTTATCGTGTCACACTTTGATTTAACTTAGTGCGTTGCAAAGCCTTTTTAAACTCTTACACACTAACTGTAATGATCCTACTTCAAAATTTCTGTTAAATTAAAAGTGATGAAAAAGTCGTCATCTTCACAATAATAAATGTTAAGTTATAAGACACTAATAGTATTAGTTAACCTAAACCGGAATAAATAGGGAGCTAAAATAATGGATGAAGTCGGCACAGCTAGAATTTATCTGTTAAGAGCAATGTATGCATTTATTGCCTTTGGCTTAGGTGTAACTACCCTGCCCGATATAGTTTCTGGTTCTGGTCGATTTGCCGATTCAGACACCATTATCAATGCCATCTTAATGGGCTTTTGCCTTCTCTCGCTACTCGGTATAAAGTACCCACTTAAAATGTTACCAGTGCTTTTACTGGAACTTATTTGGAAAGTGTTTTGGCTTTTAGTTTATGCCTTACCTATGTATTTAAATCACTCTCTCGATGAATACGCACAAGAGCTAGTTTTTGCGTGCGCTATGGGGGTTATTCTTACACCGCTTGTACTGCCATGGGGCTATTTAGTTACACATTACCTAAAAGCCCCCGCAACACCATGGCGGTAACTGAAAATATTAGTTACCGTCCTTACCTAAACGCTTTGATAAGTTATTTTTTACTGGGAAAGGGTACTATCTTTTAACGTAGATTCTTTATCTGTGGCATGCTGAATTAGATTAACCAGTAACTTACCATGCATTGGCGTAAAACCCGTTTTCTCGAGTTTTTTCTCAAGGTAGTTAGCAAAGTTTTTACGCTTATCGTGATGAGTACGCAGCGTAAACAGCAGTTCATTTTGCTTTTGGTTTATGAGTCTCGTGTTATAAATAGGGTCTTCATCAGGCCAGTTTTCAACGGGCACACCCTTAGTTTGATAAACATAACTAGAAAGAGTTTGGTTGATTTTTGAATAATCACTTTGACCAATTAACAGCTCTAACTCTTTCAATAAGCCACGGTAAAGTACGCGTGGAAACAAGCTGTAGAAATCTTTGTTTTGAAACGCTTTGCCTTTTTCAGTTTGCTGCCAATCCGCAAAACTCGACTTGAGCGCGTGCACAAAAATACGCCCAACAAAATGCACTTTTAAATAGCTGCCACCTTGTTTATCAGCGCTTTGTAATAGGTTGCTTAAACGTTTGCGATAATTACGGTTTTCTGCTTTTAAACGGCTTACTTCAGCTTCTAATGCAAGTTCGCTTTCACCTTTTTCAAGCTGTTGCTTTTGTAATTGGGCAATTCGCAGTTGAGCGCTTTGTAATACATCACGGGTGTCTTTTAGCTCTTGCAGCACACTGCCATTTTTAATTTTGAAGTTTAAATTGTGCGTACTGTTTGCACTAGTTTGAGTTACCAAAGGTTTAGCGGCTTTGGTAAGCGCTTGGTTAAGCTTTTTCTCTAAAATTTTCCCTGACTGACTGCCTTTTAGTAACGTGGTTAAATGGCTATTTATTTCGTTTAAATACCAAGTATGCAACTGCTTACTTTGCGCCGCGGTTAACCCACTAAATGGGTTTGCATTTTCCTTTTCAAGTTCAGACACCTAATGCCTCAAATCCATTCTTTCTAATTATAAATTTCGGGCCTAATAGTAGCAGAAAAAAGTACTAAAACTCTAGTTTGGCGGCATAGTTTTAGAGCCCACTTGTGAGCGCTCTAAAATCGCTACACCTTGTTCTTTCATAAAGGCTTCAAATGCACTGGCAAGCAAGCTTTGTTTTCTATCTTGTCGTTTCGCTAAAAACCACGTACTGCGAATAGGAAACCCTTTTACATCTAGCTTCACCAAGCCGGGTACTTCGCCATAATCAAGGGCATGACGGCTTAAAATGGAGAGCCCTAAACCAGACGCAACGGCGTACTTTATTGCTTCGTTACTTTCGATCGTCATTTTTTCATTTAAGGTTAATTGTTGCTCAGTGCAAAATTGCTCAATTAAATTGCGTGTACCCGAGCCTTTTTCACGCATTATAAATGGGTAATGCGATAAACGGTTTAGGCTGACTTCTTGTTGTAAATGCAATTCGTGCCTTGCTGGTGCGATTACCACCAGTTCGTTATCGAGCAACGGTGTTTTAATAATTTCGGGGCGCTCAGGGCACTGGCTAAAAAAGTAAAAATCATCTTCGTTGGCTTCTATACGCTCTTTTACTTCCTGACGGTTACCAATTTTTAGGTTGATATCTACCTTTGGGTGCTTTTTACAAAACGCCCCTAGAATCAGTGGCAAGAAATACTTAGCAGTTGAGACCACACATAAATTAAGCGAACCCGATGTCACACTTTTAAGCTCATCAATCGATACAGACAAATTATGAAAACTAGTAAATACCTCATTGGCGCACTTTAACAAGGCTTTTCCTGCATCGGTAAGCACAATGGTTTTGCCATGCTGGTGATAGACCGGCATATCCACCGTTTCGCTTAATTGCTTTAACTGAATCGACACTGAGGGTTGGGACACATGTAACTGCTGCGCCACCAAGGAAATACTTTTGTATTGATCAAGCGCTTTTAAGAGCTGCAACTGTCTTACTGTAGGTAATCGCATAGCTATATAGATTTTTATTTATATAACTTAACATAAATATATATTAGCGTTTATTTAATTGCGCGCATAGACTAATTTTTGTCTTATAAATGCATAAAATACAACCTGCATCTCAGAACAACAACGCAGGTGGTGATGCTTTGTATTGGGGAATGAGGAAGTTATGTTAGAAACCATATCGAATAATGTACGCGCGTTAGGTGAAGTACTCGGTCAAACAATTGCCGAAGACAAAGGCGATGGTTGGGTTGATAAAATTGAAGAAGTACGCCTACTAGGTAAGCGTATTGTGGCAGGTGAAAACCATGCAGTTGAAGACCTACAAACAATTTTTGCAAATAGTAGCGAGCAAGATTTATTAATTCATGCCCGCGCATTTAGCCAGTTTTTAAACCTTGCGAATGTGGCGGAGCAACAACACACCACCAGTGAGCAAGGCTTAGCAGAGCTTGATTTGCCGCATCCGCTTGATTCACTGTCAGAAAAATTAACCGGTATTGACGCAAACGCGTTTAAACAAGCGCTTAAAAAGCTGCATATCGAACTGGTGTTAACTGCGCACCCAACCGAAGTTAACCGCCGCACTTTTATTCATAAATACAACGAAGTGGCTGATGAACTCAGTAAAGGGGAAGCACCCCTGAGCGAACGCGTGCAAGAAATCATTGAACAAGCGTGGCATACCAATGAAATTAGGCAGCAGCGCCCAACACCACTTGATGAATCACGTTGGGGCTTACACGCCATTACCGACAGTTTATGGCATGCGGTACCGCAATTTGTACGCGAATTAGATGAGCTTTCTCAAACCCTGATTGGCGAGTCGCTGGCTGAAGATATTGTGCCTATTACCATGGCCAGCTGGATGGCAGGCGACAGAGACGGCAACCCTTTTGTTACCGCCAAGCTCAGTAAACAAGCTATTTTACAAGCGCGATTAATTGCCGCAGAGCTCTACTTAACGGACTTTGAATCTCTTTATTTAGAATTATCGATGCACAAAGCAACTGATGATTTAATTGAAGCGGATATTAATAATATTGGCCCGTATCGCGCGGTGATCACACAGTTAATTAGCGAACTTAAAGAATCAATTACACTGCTACGTGATGGCAAAACAAAAGGTGCCATTTCATCTTCAGAAGACTTACTTACGCCATTAAAAGCATGCCGCAACAGTTTATTGGCAGTCGGTCTTACTCGCGTTGCTAATTCACAAGTGCTTGACTTAATTCGCAAGGTGCAATGTTTCGGTATTTCACTGGTAAAACTGGACATTCGTCAACACAGTGAACGCCACGATGAAGCCATTGGCGAGATTGTAAGCGCACTCGATTTAGGCGATTACGCAACTTGGGATGAAGCACGCCGTGTTGAATTTTTACTCGGCGAAATAAATAATCCGCGCCCATTATTACCGTGTGTCACTTGGAGTGAAAATACCCAAGAAGTGCTCGATACCTTTGCTATGGTGGCTAAGCAACCGCGCGAAGTGCTGGGTATTTATATTATCTCAATGGCGAGCAAAGTGAGCGATGTGCTGGCGGTAAACCTGTTAATGAAAGCCACAAGTTTTAATTGGGATATGCCAATTGCACCGCTATTTGAAACATTGGATGATTTAAATAACGCGCCAAAAGTGATGGGCGACTTGCTAAACATAGAGCAATATTTAACGCGCTGTAAAAAGCAGCAGTACGTGATGATAGGCTACAGTGATTCGGCAAAAGATGCAGGCGTGTTAGCGGCCACATGGGCGCAATACCAAGCGCAAGAAGCACTGGTGCAAGTATTTAAACAATTTGAGGTCGAGCTAAAATTATTCCATGGCCGTGGCGGTACCATTGGTCGCGGGGGCGGTCCTGCACACGATGCAATTGCATCGCAACCGCCGGGCACACTCGATGGTGGCTTACGTGTCACCGAACAAGGTGAAACCATTCGCTATAAGTTTGGTTTGCCAAACCTTGCTGTACGCAGTTTACACTTGTATGCCAGTGCGATTTTAGAAAGCTTAATTCACCCACAACCTGTGCCACCCGCATCATGGCGAGAGCTTATGAACAACATGGCATCGCTTAGTTGTGAAATTTACCGCAGTTATATCCGCGAAGAACCAAATTTTGTGCGCTATTTCCGTCAAGCAACGCCAGAGCAAGAGTTATCATCATTGCCACTTGGCTCACGCCCAAGCAAGCGCCGCTCAGATGGTGGCATTGAATCACTGCGCGCTATTCCATGGATATTTGCGTGGAGCCAAAACCGTTTAGTCTTGCCTAGTTGGTTGGGCCTTGGTCAGGCAATTAAAGCATTTTATCAAGAAAATGCCGCGCTGATGAACGAAATGCTAGAAAACTGGCCGTATTTTAAAGCCCGTATTTCATTGACTGAAATGGTGTATTTGAAGTCCGATCCACAATTATCAGCACTGTATGACGCAGCCCTTGTTGAACCTGAACTTCAAGGTTTAGGTGAACAACTGCGCAGCCAATTACAACAAGATGAGCAAGCTGTACTGACTTTGCTTAACCAAGCTCACACACTTGAGAGCGATCCTTGGAACTTAAGCTCATTTAGATTACGTCAGCCTTATTTAGTACCGCTGCACTTGTTACAAATTGAGGCGTTAAAACGCTTACGCAAAAAGCCAGAACACCCTGAAAGCGAGCAAGTGCTTATGGTCACCATGGCAGGTATTGCTACGGGAATGCGAAATACAGGGTGATTTAAACTCTTACAATTTAAATAAAAAAGGCGAGGTTACCCTCGCCTTTTTGTTTCTTCTCACGTTCAGTCCATTTGAAATGGGTAAATTGAACCAAGCTTTAAAATTTGGCTTAATTCATCAAGGGCTGTTTGGCTTTCTACAAGTAAACTTGGGTCAGCTAAATCGTCTTCTGCAATCGCATCTCGATAATGCTTTTCAACCCATGCTGTTAGGGTATGGTATTTCGCTTCATTCATTAAACATTCAGGGGCAACCGCACTTAACTCTAATTCATTTAGTGGTACCCGAAGGCGCAAACACGCAGGTCCACCACCGTTTTTCATGCTTTGTTGCAAGTCAAAATAAATCACCTGAGATATAGGGTTACTCGCCTCGCAAAGGGTCTCAAGATAAGTCGCCACTTTATCGTTAGTTTGGCATTCGGTGGGGGCCACAATGGCCATAGTGCCGTTTGGTAATGTAATTAACTGGCTGTTAAAAATGTAGCTTGAAACTGCATCTTCAACACTCACATAATCGCTGCTGACTTCAATTAAATGCAGTGGTTTATCACCTTGGTATTTTGTGTGAATAGCCTCAACCGCGCGTGCGGATTGATAAAATGCCATTTCATGATAAAGCAGCACATTTTCGTTACCAATTGCGATTACATCATTATGAAATACCCCTTGATCGATAACATTTGGGTTTTGTTGCACAAACAAGCAATCCACTTCGCTTAATCCATGTGCGCGAGCAACAGCTTCGCTGGCAGCTAAGGTTTGTCTTGCAGGGTAAATTTTTGGTTTGATATCTGATAACGCATCTTCACCATAAACAAAGAGCGACAACCCTTTTTCGTTGTGCGAGTTGGCTAAACGGGTGTGATTTGCAGCACCTTCATCGCCCAATAATGGATGATGTGGTAGTGGCGCATGATGGGTAAAATACTGCGTATTATTAAAAATAGCTTTAAGGGTACGGCTTGTTTGCTCTGCTTCTATGGCACGGTGTAGTTTGTTACTTAAATTGGCCGGCGTAAAGTGCACTTTACCATCGTCACAATCCAAACTGTTCGATACTGTTGCCGCATTTGCTGACCACATGGATGATGCCGAATAACAGGCTTTTAAAAACTGCGGCGCATGTTTAGCTGCTTTTGTAATTACGTCTTTATCGCTACCTGAAAAACCCAACTTCCTTAATGTGTAAGTATCTGGGCGAACCTGCGGCGGTAAAATGCCCTGCTTTAAGCCGAGCTTTGTCATCGCCAGCATTTTTTCAAGGCCTTGTAGCGCAGCTTTTTTCGGATTGGCGATTTGCTTTGCGTTATTTTTAGATGCGACGTTACCAAACGATAAGCCGCTATAGTTATGGGTTGGGCCAACCAACCCATCAAAATTCACTTCGTACACTGTCATCTTTGCATCCTTTTAGTGCAACGTTGCACTTTTATTAGGCGTTTTTCGTGTTTAAAACCGAAAAAGCGTGAATACAAAGTTAAATTGCTAAATGCATGCCAGGTAATGAAATTTAATTTTCACTGTGTTAGTTATCTTGATTAACAGTATTTAACGTTTTTAAAATACCCAGTTGGGGTTTTAAGAAATAACACGAAAGGTAAAGCACCAAGGCAATGGCAACATAACCAAACGGGTTCGTCACATATGGAATATAATACTGTGCGACACGCTCTGCGTAGGTACTTAACGGCATATCGCTAAATTTACCCGATAGCCAATAATAGCTTGCATTTGAGGTTAAAAATGCAATGGAACTTGCAAGCCATAAGTTAAAAAGTGCCACGATTGTTTTTACTGCAACAGCAAGTTTCGTTTCATCAAGTTTTAGCTGCAAGCTCTTATGACCCGCCCACCAAAGTACATAATATCCAACAAACAAAAATGGGTATGAAGGTGTAATGCAATCACCAAAATCGCCGCGATAATAGCTGCTAGTTAAATCAATCGACACACTTAACACCACAAATACAGCAAAAGTGCGGTGCTTAGACGCCAGCAAACCTAAGATAAAGAAAATCGCCGTGCTAGCACTTGGCAAATGGAGCGCAGAAGCAAAATGATAAGGGCGAGTAGCAATCATCAAAATCGCTAGTATTGTAAAAATCAGCGATGAGAACTGCCTTACGTTAATTGGGGTAAATAAATTTGAACGATCTGTCATTGTTGTGTTTCCGCATGCTAAAACCAATGCGATAGGAAATGACAAGATACAAATCACAATCCTTGGCTTTAATAGCAAGGAATGGCAATACCATGTTCAGATAATTAGATGATCAATTACGGTGACCACAGATTTATGTAATTGGTATAAAGCGATTGTGTTCTCGTTGCTCACCGCCCACCGCAGTACTCGAGTGAACTAGGCCGGTCTCCGGACTCCTGTTCATCGCACTGACAGCACCTTCCCATCAAAATTGACAGTGGTGGTTGTCGCTCACAGTTACCGTTGCGGGGGCAGTTCCAGATTTAAACTGGATTCCCGTTTAAACATTGTTTTGAAAAAAACATTAGTCACCTAATTACAACGCAAATATATGTCAGCTAATACTTTCAAATCAAGCTAAGACATTATTCTTATTAATACTTTTAGTTTGAAGATATAACCAAATTGCATGCACTGCTAAAAATTTAAAACTAAGGTATGCTACACAAAAAGTTAACCTTTAATTAGCGATGTCAAAAGTAAAAGCCAAAGTACTTCGTTTCAATCAGATCTCTGTTGAAGCTGTTTTTGAAAAAGAAAGTGAGTTAATTAGCCAACTGCAAAACGGCAATTTAGACCAAGCCCTGTTACTTTGGCAAAGCGATAAGCCGACGTTGGTTTTACCCTCGGGTAATAAATGGCAACAAAGCGAAGCGCTTGAAACTAAGCTAAAGAAAACCGGTTGGCAGCTTTATGCCCGTAAAACTGGCGGTGCGCCTGTACCACAATGTGAAGGGGTAATTAATGTGTCTTACATGTATGTATTGCCAGAGCACATTCCCTACTCTATTCCAAATGCCTACAAAGACTTTTGTGCTATTTTGTCTTCGTTTTTTTCGCAGTTTAATATCAATGTTGAAACTCACGCCACCCCCGGCAGTTATTGCGATGGCGATTACAATCTTAATATTGAAGGTAAAAAAGTCGTTGGCACCGCACAGCGTGTACTGCTTAAAAAAGGCGGAGGCAAAATTGTACTGGCGCAAGCCTGCATTTTAGTAAATGCAAATATGCCAACATTAGTTGCACCTGTTAACCTTTGTTATGAACATCATCAACAGCTAGAGCATGTCATTGCTGATGTGCACACCTGTTTGTTTGAACATACTACCGAGAAGCCAGATACTGAGGCGCTTTACCAACGCCTATTTACCAGTTTTATAAATCCTCAAAAAACATAGATCGGATTGATCGTAAAACCCTTTTTTTAGTGTTCAGCGGTGATACACTTGGCACTTCTTTAGTCGTAAATTACCTTTGGAGTGCTCCCTTGAAATTCGCTCTTCTTCCATGTGCTGCATTATTTGCAAGCCATGTATTTGCATCTGTTAGCCCAGCAACTGATAAGTTGGCCGACTATGCTGTAACACACTATCAAAACGCGCAAATTCATACATTGGGCAATATGGTGTCATTCCCAACCGTTAATAAAAAAGACATTGATACACCGCAAAACCCAGACTTTATTGGTTTTAAATCGCTATTAAAAATGAAAGCGTCAGAGCTTGGTTTTGATTACCAAGATTTTGGGCACACCGTATTAATCGGTATGGGTGAACAACAAGAGAAAGTAACCATAGTAACCCATGGCGATGTGCAACCAGCAGACCCAACAAAATGGCAGCAAAGCCCATTTTTACTTGATAAAACCTCAGAGCCTGGCAAATTGATTGGTCGAGGCACAGAAGATGATAAAGGCGCAATTGCGACTGCGCTTTATGCTATGAAAACGCTTAAAGATAACAATGTTAAGCTTAACAATCGCATCGAGCTTATGGTGTACCTTGCTGAAGAATCAGATTGGGAGCCACTAAAGCGCTTTATGAAAAGCTATCATCAGCCAAAATATGCCGTCACTATTGATGCGTCTTACCCTGTGGTTGTAGCCGAAAAAGGCTGGAGTTTAATTGCGCCAACATTTACAGGCTCATCGCCAAAAACCGGGGTGTATGTTAGCGAGTTAAATGGCGGTGCATTTGTTAGTCAAATCCCAGAAGATGCTAGTATAGTGCTTCATAATGCTGATGAAACTACACTTACAAAGGTTAAACAAAACATCGATTCACTTAAAGATGTTCACGTTACACTTACACCACAAGGCGATACATTTTTAATAAATGTAAAAGGCGAATCGGCACACTCTTCAGAACCAGAAGCAGGTCACAATGCCATTGCTCATTTAGCTGAAATATTTAAAGGCATTGATTTAGAGAATAACAGCGATGGCCAAGCAATTGAGTTTATTAATCAACTCATTGGCCTTGATTTATACGGCGCGCAATTTGGTGAGATTGCCTACCGTCACGATTTTATGGGGCCAATGACTGTGGCGCCAACATTACTGAAACGCAGCGAAAATGGCCTTAAATTATCCGTTAATTTGCGCCGACCAGTTGGCAAAACAGAGGCGCTATTAAAATCTCAAATTGATACTGCCCTAAACAATTGGCAAGCTAATAACAATGTGACATTAAATAACGTGGAAATTCATATTGGTACGCCGATGCTGCTTGATGATGCACCGCACGCTGAAGCGCTTTTAGATATCTTTAAACATTTCACTGGTGATAATGATGCCAGCTTTGTTTCAATTGGTGGTGGTACCAATGCCAAGTTATTTGATAACGCTGTGTCGTTTGGTCCTTCGATGCCTGGAAAAAAATACACAGGTCACTCCGAGCACGAGTATTTATTTGGTCCTTCGATGCCTGGAAAAAAATACACAGGTCACTCCGAGCACGAGTATTTAACGCCTGAGCAAATGGCGCTTAACCTAAAAATGTATACCGCCATGATGGTAAAACTTGGCAATATGTAAAAATCAATATCCATAAAAAAAAGCGCAGACTTTACTGCGCTTTTTTTGTTTTAATGAATGTTAAAAAATATTCGCATCCATTGCATCAGCAATATAATCAATGGCTTTTTGAGCACGAACACTATTGCCCGCTTGATCTAAACGCGGTGAAAATACTGCAATGGAGAAGCGCTCTGGCGCAACCGCAATAATGCCGCCACCTACACCGCTTTTCGCAGGTAAGCCAACTTTAAATGCCCAATCACCACTGGTTTCATATAAACCGGCAGTGGTCATTACCGCAAGCAAGCGCTCTACGTTTTCTTCACTCATGAGTTTTTTATTGGTAATTGGGTGCACACCACGATTTGCAAATGGCGATGCCATAACAGCTAAATCTGACACTGTCACACCAATAGAGCATTGCCGAGTGTAAATATCGAGGTTATCTTTCACATCACCGTAAAAACGATCATATGACTTTAATAATTCGGCGATAGCTAAGTTATGTCCGTTTGTTTCCGACTCAGATTGATAAATGTTTTTTAGTACAGGTAGCTCTGTATTTGCAAATTCGTTATACCAGTGAGATAGGTTTTGCCATTTATTCTCTTTATCACCCTCAAGTAAACTTACCGTCGCCATTGCGCCTGCATTTACTAATGGATTAACACTGCGCGCTTTATTTAGCTCGATTGCAGCAACTGAGTTAAAGGGTAAACCCGTTGCATTCACACCAATTTTTGAAGCTACCTGATCAGCACCTTTAGCTTCAAGGGCAAGTGCTAACGTAAACACCTTTGAAATTGATTGAATTGAAAAACGTGAATCCACATCGCCATAGGTGTACATTTTACCATCATTTGTGACCAGTGCGATACCAAATAGCTCTGAATCCACTTTAGCCAATGCCGGGATATAATCGGCGTTAGCACCTGCTTTTTCGTTTTTATACATACTATGCGCTTTTGCTAAAAGCGCCTCGATTTCACTAACTTTTGCAACCTTTGCAACACCACTTAATGGCACTAAAAGGATGAGTGTAAGTAACCATTTTTTCATCATCATTGTTCCTTAATATTTGAATCCAAACGACGTTTGTAGTCTGAAGTTATCTGCTTTTGTACCGAATTTATCTTCTACCTCACCATACTGAAGCTCTATGCCTAACTTCGACATTTCGGTTGGTGACCAAATTAAATTTGCGGTGGAATAAATACTTTGTTTAAACGAGCGATTAAACTGAGTAGATAGGTTATCAAGTGTCATCACGCTTAAACCCACACTACTGCTCATATCATCTTGCCATTGATGGTCAAGGTAAACAAAACCGCCTGTTGCTGTTATTGCCTCAAGGTTGCCTTTGGCATTTATACCTGCATCAGAACCACCTGTTTGTTCCGAATACAAACTACAGCAAGGGTCATTGATATAACGGCTAATACCATCACCATGCACCACTTGATATTTAATGCTGCTCTGCGTACTCACATTAAAAGTACCCGATAAATTAACACCCCAGCCTAACGTTTCATCACTTTGCCAAGGCGTTTCATAGCCTAGCTTGCGTAAAATAAACGAACTTTTAAAATGACCAAACTCACCTTGTTTTAGATAATAAGCTGTGATGTCTGGTAGTTCGTTTACTTCGTCATAAAGATACACTTGCTCGCCTGTGCTACTAGGGTACGCAAAATCAGAATCTGAGCGCTCTAGTGACACTGCAAATTTGCTTTGCTTATCTAGATTAAAGGTGTAACGGACTTGAGGTTGACGTGTGAAGACCATTGAGTTTGGTCCCCAGTAATCGAGAATATTGGGGAAGGAATCAATATCCATAAATCCGGTGAAGGTCTGACCCGCACCAAAGTTACCGAGTTCACCCCATAGATGGGTTAAATGGAATCCTGCGTTGCCATCGCTTTGAAACATATCAAATTCAAAGCGCGTTTTCATTTCGCCATATTTAGTTGGTGTAAAACTTTTTAAATAGAGTTTCGACTGTCCAGCACTTAACAAAGTGTTGTCGTCGACAGTGTCTTTTTCAAAAGCAATAGACGAGGTTTGGAAACCTGCGCGATTGGTCATTTCGCCACTATTATAGATAGCATCTAACCAAATATGACCGCCAATTTGTAAGCGCGTATCGGTACCGCTTAAACGAATACTGCGCTCAGGTGCTTTGTATTGGTGGCTTGGCCTTTGCTTAAACACAGCCAACTCGTTATTTTTTTCAATATCTTGCTGATATGAAAGAGTATTCGCTTCTGTTTTTTTGCCAGTGTGTAGCTGCGTTTCTAACTTTTCAATGTGCTTATCTTTTTGCTGTAATGCATTTTCTAATTTAGATAAACGTGCTTCTAATTCTAAAAGGCGTTTTTCTAAATCACTATCATTGGCATAAGTAAAGCTGGATGAAATTAATAGACTTAATGCGCTTAAACGCAACAAGGGTGAAATTGGGGATCGTTTTATTTGTGTTGTAGACATGTCATTTCCTTACTAAATCTACGATGCAAAGCGACTAATACTTCTTCCAACAAGCATCGCTCAACTATTAACCATAGTTCCATAAAAAATCGCATTCGACAACACCAACCAGCGGAAATTTAAGAAATATTTTCTTAAAAACGTTAGCTTGGCAACTTAGTGTCATAACTCGCTGGTTAGCAAATGCGTTTCAAGCAGACTATATCCCATAATCAAGTCGCTTTTTATGACATACGTCATGCTTAAATGCGATCTGCTCAAGCTAAAAAGGGACTAGGATTGCTTATAGCAAATTAATCAAAAACAATAATTTTTAGTTATTTATAACAAAAGTATGACGTTTACTAGCACATTGAAAATAAACAGAAAATAGCACTTTTAAACAGAGTTACACACCTTTTCTGGGGATAACCTTCTAGTACAAAGAGGTGAATGTATTAGTTTTGATTCTGCCTTTTATTAACCCCTTCATAGCGAAGGGATCAGTTAGAATAATACTTATGCGTTTGTGATTAACTAACCCAGTTCAAAGGTCGTAATGCCAAAAATTTTATTGCTATTCGTTTTCGGTAACCCTTTTTGATACATGCGTGAAGTTGCAAACACCACTTCCATTTTTTCAGTCTCTGCCAAACGCACTGCATCTGGGTTATTCTCAGGCACATCTAAGATGATGATTTCACCTTGAATATCCTGTTGCAAAGCATGAAAGATATCAGCCGCGATTGCTGGTGAGTCTGCAAATAATGGCCCTACTTTATAACCCTCTTGGCATTTTCGCCTCACTGCGTAACCTTTAACTACTCCATCTTCTAATACACACACCGCCCTGCCATGTTGCTGCATCAGCCATACAGATAAAAACGTCTTGCGCGGTGCACTGAAACATTGCAGATCATAGTTTAGAATAGCGGAAATATGTGAATCCGTTACTTCCGAGATAGCTGAATTTATTTGCTTTGAGCTGGCTATTTTTTGAAAGCGTTTATTTTGATAATACGGCACATAGCCAATGCGTTTATAGATCTCAACATTTTCCAATACACCATCAATCCCTACGTTCCGCTCACCGCAATAGTTAAGTCTGTGCTTAGTGAGCTCAAGCCCATACCCTTTACCACGATGTGCTGGAGCAACGATATATAATCCACAAAATGCATAATGTTCATCGTACCTAACAGCACTTCCTACCGCGACAACTTCACCATCTACTTCACCAACAAAAAAACCGGTTGGATCCGCAAGATAAAATAGCGCAGCATCATTTATGCCTGGATTCCATCCTTCTTGCGCTGCCCAATTAGTAGCTATGCTCAATTCTTCTGGCAACATGGTTCGAATTTTAAGTTGTGACATATTGGGTTCTTTAAAAATAGTATTTATCTGAGTTAGTTAGCCTAACCTGCAAGCACTAAGGTGTAAATTTAGTTTTTAAAAACAGCGTCAAATGACTCCAAAAAACCAAATTTGTTGAAATCCCCTTTAGAGAAAAACAATTTTACCGATAACAGAAGTGCTTAATTATTTCCAAGGACGAACATGAGCATTGCAAACATTGGTAAAATTCCCTTTGCTATTCAAACACCCCCAAAACTGCAGCAAACACCATCGTCACAAAGTGAAGATGCACAAGCTAACAATAGTAATGACTCCATTACTATTTCAGCTGAAAGCTGGCAAAAGCTCAAAGAAGGTGAAGACGCCAAAGAACAAAAGCGTAGTGCATTGCCAAAGCACATCCAAGACTTGATTAAAGCGATTGAGCGCATTATCGAACAGGTTGAAATAGCAGAAGAAATGTTAGCACACGCGAAGAATGCGGATTATTCCGACGAGAAAGCCAAACAAGTTGCGATTGATAGCCAGCAGAGCTTTTTAAACTCGCTAGAAATCGCACGTTTTGATGCTATTCAATCACTGCAAGAAGCTATGAAAGAGGCAGGTATTGAAGACATGAGTATTATTACGGATCTAATGCGCTAAATAACCAAGAATTAAGTCACATTAAACTGCCGATACATTTAGCATTTTAAAAGCACACAGTAGAGTATCGTATTTTACGCTATGTGCTTTTATGTGCCAGTGTATGTGCGTTATTTTCCCAATTTTGACCATCAAATTCGACAATCTTGATACTCTTTGGCACCGTATCTAAACAGTTAACATTGATATCAATGCCATCGGGGTTTGAACGTGGCGTATAAAAAGGCTTAATGCCACACACTTTACAAAACGTGTGCTTTGCTATGCCCGTATTAAAGGTATATTCACTGAGAAATTCTTTACCTTGCTTTAGCTGAAAATTACGAAGCGGCACGATTAGGTGAAGAAAGCCTGCCTTTTTGCAAATAGAGCAGTTACACCTTTCCACCTCAATAGTCTGAGGCGCATCTACTTCAAACTTTATAACACCACAGTGACAGCTACCTTGATATTTTACTAAATTTTCCACGCAAAAAGTGCCCTGTATAAATTCATTATTAAATGTAATTTTGCATTATTACCCAAAACAAAATATAAACAATGAAATTTTAATGACCTATTTCCCTTCCTTCTGACATGTGTTAGCAGTCTTTACTTTATTGCCACATCAAACTGCGAATACAGTTTACGTATTTAGAATGCCGTGAAGGTCTAAGTGGGCAACTTGCTAATAAGTTACTAAGTTCATGCTCGTTTTCAGCATTGGTTTTAAGCTCTAATAACACATAATCACCAAGTGGAATGCCTTTGCTTAAATTAGCTTTTTGACGATAACGCTGATCAAAGGATTCTATTTTTGTATCAAAGGTAGCGCGAATTTTTTCATCACTGGAAATATAATATTCGCGATGATAGCGACAAATAATAATCGGGCTATGCTCTGTTGCCCACAAACACTGAGCATCAACGGGTAGATTATTATAGGCTGATTTAAGCGCATGCTGCCAAGCAAATTGCGGCTCAGTAAAATCAAGTTTTGTGTCATAGATCACTTTAAAACCTTTACCCGCTTGACGATGTTTAAATTCTAGCTTTGCTTTTTCGCCATTGGTTAAATCTCCATACCAGCGAATGCGTACTTTTTTACGTGTACTAATGCCGCTTAAATTTTCTTCGTAACGAGCTAGCATTGGCGTATCTAAGTACAAGCTATTTATATCTCTTGGCGCATAGTGCTGTCTAAATAGCATGTTGTGTGTCTGTAGCCAAATTTGAACTTCTTGTAATCGGTTAAGTGGCACAGGCACTTTTACTTCAAACCGATATTCTCTTGGTTGTGTATTCATTTTGGTTTGTCCGATTTCATTACTGTGTTGTAGAGATCTTTCACATCTAGCGCTTCGCTTTGAATAGCTAGGCCATTGACCAATAGCTGACTGCCTAGTTCAGCGGTTTGTTTAATATTGCATTCGCTATCAGTGCAGAGATAATCAGTAACGCGCATTACTGCTGGGCCAAAAATGCGTTTTTTCGAATAACTCATTAACGCTTTATGTTGGATATTTGATGCGCGCACATGATGCGCTTCTATTAATGAATTATCTTTCGCTACAAGGCCGAAATTCACATCATTAAAATGAGTATCACTGACCATCAACTGGCTATGCTCACCAGCTGAAATTGCTTTATCGCGAACATTATTGAACTTGGCATGTTTTACTGTGAGGGTTGACCCACTTACATCAATACCATCACCACCTGAACGAAATCCAATATTGGTAAATTGACTGGTATCGAGAACCCCTGTACAAAAATCACAATCAAACGCATCCGAAAGTGCATTTTTAATGGTTAAATCATAAATATTTACATCTGCGTTTATGATGTTCAGGCCATCTTCTGATTGATTATCTGTAATTTGCACAGTGCGCATATTGACATTGCCTTTCACAAAATAAATCGCCCCACGCGGTTGCCATAAACCTAGTTTTGGGCTGCTAGCATAACTAATGTAAAGGTGATCTACTTGATGGGCCGTATTTTGGTCTTTCGCAAACACACTCAGGCCTGACCATTTAGAGGTATTTTCTTGTCTTGTCATAATCACAGGCGCATTTGGCGTACCTTGACTAAATAAAGAACCAAACACCATCAGTCCCGCATTTCGCGCAAATTTAAGTGTGGTGCCTTGTGGAATAACCACCTCGGTATTGGTTGGAGTGACTAAATAATCATTTATTTCCCACTCACCCGCTTTAAACTCCCATTTATTCTGAGATTGCGTAATAAAGTGAGCATACTTAGTACTATCAAACGGATTCATTCCGCCACGAGGAATAAAAGCAAGCGGTGCTGTGTCTTTTTGGAAAAAGAAGGTTTCATTACCTTTACCTTTTAGAGCCACCCTTGCTGAAATAGCATTTAAACGAGATGGTAGCGTTAATGCGAGTGTCTCTCCCGGGGCAATTCTAACCGGTAATTCATCGTTAATTTGCTCAAGTGGTGAGATTTCTTGGCGCTTAGTGATGCCTTCGATACTGTTAATAATAAGCGGCTGCTCTTCAGTATTGGTTACCTGCCAAACAAGCTTGCCATCTTGCTCATTTAAACGGCTGTATAAATCCCAATTTGCTTTGGCTTTATAGTTATCCATTTGTTTATGAAGCTCACTACTGACATCAGCTATTTGGCTACACTCAGCGCTTTGATAATCATTTTGCCAACAAGCCGCTTGTTGCTTCATCACATGATAATTAAAAGGCGTTATAAGCGGGCTATCAAGATGCAAAGATTTGATAAATGTTTTGTCATAGCTTTCAAGCGCTGGGATTAATTTAGAGTCTAGCGAACTTAAAAGCTGCTCTTTTGCCGCTAAATAGTGCGCATTAACCACATCATCGGCAAGCATTGCTTTACTTAATGCAAAACGGTGGCTTGGTGGTTTCATTAACCAAATGTGCTTAGCTGGGGTTACTGCCACATCACTTTGAATAGGTTCGAGCTTGGCAATATGCGGGTTGTAATACCAACGCCAATTGTTCCAGGTTAATGCATGCCAAGCGCCCCACAAATCAACCATAGCAAGGTATTGACCTAATCGCGCAGCATCAAATACATCGCTCGCGGGACGTTTGCCTGTTAAAAAGTCATCAAGTAATGCAAGTGCAATTTGACGCTGATTAGCAAGAGCCTGATTAGCTAAAATGGTTTTTTGTTGCAACACTCGCGGTTTTAAAGTGCGAGTGACTTGCCCTTGGCTATTGGTTGTCTCTGATAACAAATCAAGGCGAGTGATTAGACCTTCCGTGCGATTATTCACGGCTAGTAGGTCTTGGCTAAAGGCTTGTTCAAACAACATTACGCCCCAATCAGCGCCATTTACCACTAACTTAACCGGGATATTTTGCGGCGAGATAATATCAAAGCCACTCACGTCTAAACTGTTGGCAAACAGGTTTGGCCCCTGATTTACCCGAACACTTGGTGCAACAAGGGCAAATTTGCGCGAACCAAACATTGCTTGTTTTTTCTTTAACTCAACTTTAAGTGACCAGCGATCCGCTTTATTTACATGATCAAGCATATCACCTTGTAACCTTACTTTTGCTTCGTACTTTTCTTTACCAAAGTAAATTACACCGCTCACTTGACTGCGATTTTCAGGAATGATGCCACGCTCAAAAGCACTACGTCTGTCCTCTTCTAGCTTGAGCCAGTCTTGGTATTTAATATCAACTTTAATAAGTGGCAAATCGGTTTTTGCTGTAAGGTAGCTGTATGGCAAGGAGATTAAACTCGATGCCAACTGCACTGCTTTTTCTTTGCTTGAAAGGTGTGTTGCGACAAACCCTTTATCAACTAAAAAACGTTTTACTGCACCAGTTGATGGCAACAACAAAATGGCTAACAGTAACAGGCTGAATACCAATTTAAGTTGCTCACCACGGTTTGATTGCTGTTTTGCTGTGTCTAAACGCATAACTAGACTCCTGCAATATTGTGTTGCTCGAGAAGCGAAATATTGATGCCATTAAACGCATTTGAAAGGGCATTCATGCAAGCATCGATTTGCTTTTCATCGCTCACTGAGATAAAGAAACTGGCATCAAAACGGGTATCTGCAATGTCAATGCGGCGCAGTTCAATACGGTCAGCATGGCTTGCAAGTAACGCTTTGAGCTCTGATACCAATTGAGTGTCTTGATAACCTGTATCTGATACATGATTAAGTGATAGAAATAGGCCATTTTCTTGCTTTGTTTGGCTGTCACGTTTTTTTACCCAGGCAATAAGTAATAGGGTGACAAAGCACGACACCACGGCCGCTAACGTTTGACCCGCCCCAAGCGCGACCGCGATACCGATATTTAAAAACAGATACAGCAACTCTTCAGGCTCTTTAATCGGTGTTCTAAAACGGACAATAGACAGCGCGCCAACTAAACCAAGCGCGAGCGCCAGTGAAGCCTTAACCACAGTGATAATTAAAATGACACTAAGCATTAACAGTGGAAATAAACGCGAAAAGTCTTGGCGATTACAAAAGGCACTGGCGTATTTGCGAAAGTGCGCGCCTATAATGCTCGCCATCACAAAACCAATAACAAGGTTGAGTACCAGTGACGCAAGCTGCACACTTGCGTAAGGAAAAAACATATTGCGAATGTCTTTAGGCAGAAACGCAATTAACATTGGGTCGACTGATTCCATAATGGCTCCTAATAGATTGCTAACGTAATTAAGGGCGGTGAAGCTATTGTGTTTAATGTTCAACAACGCAACACGCTTAACAACATCTAGGCAATTACCAATCCAAATCAGTCCATACCGCTACATGCAACATCTGAAACTTTAAATAAAAAACATAAAAATCAATAACTTGAACTTTTAACCAATGCTTTTCGGTAATACTTTTACAATAACCAATCGATATTAACTCGCAGATAATGCTTCGCATTTTGCAAATACTCAGAACTCGATTTGCAATTTATTTAACTTATCAATAGCAAATTTACTTAAAGAACTACCCTGCCTAACACCAATAAAACATCCACACATAATTAACAAGCCATTATTTATCAATAACTTGAACAAAGATACTTTTCTATTAATCAGGTGTATCGTCCATACTTTACATACCACTGGTTTTAAATTTGCACTTTATTTATCAAGCCAAATTGAATGGAGCAAAGTCATGGCGTTAAAAGTGTATAAAGCCGCAAATATCAAAAATGCGCTGTTAGTGACGGCACTGGTTTTTGTTGCTTCTTGTAAATATGAAGCGGTCAATGAGGTACCCGCAACATCTTCTAGTGCTAATTCAAATCAAGTTAGCGCTATCGATTTTGCCTTACCTATGTGTGATGGTGAATGCACTTGTGATGAAGCGCAAATTGACTTTAATGATACCGGCTCTTTGTTGGCAGGTGATTATCCTGAAGGTAATTTTCCAAACTGCAATAGTCAGTCTGGCTTTTTACAGGATTGTGATGTGGGTGCAGATATTGAGCAAACTAATAATGACGACGGACATGCAGGTTTTAGTTTCACAAAATTAGACAACAATGGTAATGCTTCGTTTGACAGTGAGTTTACGCCTGTTTGTGTGCTTGATAATGTTACTGGTTTAATTTGGGAAGTTAAAACCTTTGCCGGCTCAGGTGATTTACAAGATGCCGCACACACCTATAGTTTTCGTGATGATAATTACCCCGCATTTTCTACATTAAATGGTGGTGAATGTGACATTGAATGCGATAGCCAAAGTTACTTAAATCGGCTAAATCAAAAAGCAGTTTGTGGTTTTAGCGATTGGCGTCTGCCAAGTAAAATTGAGTTACAAGAACTGGTTAACTACAACACATTCACCCCTGCGATAGACACAAATTATTTCCCAAACACCAAATCCAGTTTTTACTGGTCAAACACATTGGATGTAGATGATGAAGGCAGTATTTGGGCAGTCGATTTTAATGTTGGCCGAGTCGCTGGTGGTGTTAGTTCAACCACCCGTCACATTCGTGCGGTGCGTGGTCAAAACAGATTGCTTAATCAATTTGAAAGCCCAACTGCAGAAGAGCAATTGGTAAATAACCGTCGTTTATTTGCCCCGCAACAACGTTGTAATACCATCGAAGCAAACACCGCACCAAGTAACCGTTATAAGCAAGATAATAATGGCAATGTACTTGATACATTAACAGGCTTAATTTGGCAAAAATGTGTGATAGGGCTCAGTGGTGAAAACTGTGAGCAAGGCCAAGCCGAAAAGCTCGATTGGCAACAAGCCTTTGAGGCCGCAGCTAATTTAAATGACGAAACCCCGAACGCTAACCCCTGGCGATTACCCAGTATAAAAGAGCTGCAACAAAATATTGAACTGGCCTGTGAAGAGCCACCGCTTAACCCCTTTGCCTTTAAAAATATTCCGTTTGGTGAAGTGTGGAGCAGTACACCTGCGCCGCGTAACGATAACGCAAGTTACCAATACCAGTATCAAAACAGCATTATTTTCTACAGTGCTCGGCAGAGCAAACATTACGTGCATTTAGTGCGCAACTGTAGCACATTTTAGGAGATAGATTATGAAACTAGTCAGCACAATTGGCATGTCGCTGTGTTTATTCGCAGCAAATGTTAATGCAAAAAGTGAAATCAATTTTTATGATTATTCAATCGGTGTGAGTTACCAAAACCTCACTGCCAGTGACTATCGCGCCACTTCTGATGGGCCGCTAATAAATGCTGGTAACGCACATGCCATAGGACTTTATTATAAAGGTGAACCCCACCCATACTTGCAGTTTGCGACTGGTTTAGACTATATGTACATGGATGATACATCGCCATTTACGCAAACAGTTAAAAATGAATTAACTGGGCAAGTGAGTAATAAAGAGTCATCAATTACCGGGTTTGCAATGTATGCTGAAGCAGGCTTTAAATTCACCCCAGACAGTATTGATAGATTGAGTATTGGCGTACTAGGTGGCTATCGCTATAACAATATAGAACGTTCAGTGTTTCGTTGCGATAGCTGTGAAAGCCAAGAACTCAGTGATTTTGAAAGTTCGATGTATGCTAAAGGGTTTATTGAATACCAGGTAACTCAAGATGTACATATTCAATTAAATTATTCTACTTTTTTTGCCGACAACGGCTTTGATAATGGCTTAGGCATTCATATTAGTGTGTTTGGTTTATAATGCAACATTACCACTTTATGCCGCCTTAGGTTATGAGAACCAGCATGTACTATTTTGCCCAGCGACACTGGAACCTACACCGTTACAATCTTTGATTTATGGCCTAGATGAATAAAAAAACACTTGCTGGTTGAAGGCAAGTGTTTTTACTGGTTGGGATATAATTGGTTACTTAGAAATCTATTTGTGACGCACTAGGTAGGTTGCTATCGCAGCAACTGCACCAATAACAACAGCACTTGTCATGCCAGCACCAATCAATGTACCAAGCGTTAAACCAAGCGCGAAAACGGCTACGCCACCTTCAATAAGATGAGAAATATCAAAATCTAATGTGTTGTTGTCTGTAGTTGTCATGGTGAAAACCCTGTCGTGTTGATGGGTGTAGTATAGGCAGGACTGATGAGATTAAATTTGCTTTGTGTTTAACGGTTAAATTCGGTGATATTTGGTTGAATAGGCGGTTAAATTGAACATTTCAAGCATTGGCGGCGAAATGAAAATGGCTTCAATGTGTCGTATAAAGCAAACTAAACATTGAAGCCATGAATATTTTACTCCGTTTTAAGTTGGCTAAGCTGCTTGTGTTTTTGCTCAACTAAATAGGTTAATTGTGCAGCTGCTTGCTCCACGGTATCTGCCAGTTCTGAAAGCTCTGCAGCAGCGTCTGAAATACCTGTCATATTGGCACTTAAGTCTTCGGTTACAGCACTTTGCTCTTCAGCAGCTGTTGCTATTTGAGTCACTTCATTTGAAATAAGCGCTAGCTCATTCACCATTTCACCCATTTGTGATGCCGCTTTAGCACAATGTGCCATCGCATCACTAGCCTGAGCCACAGACTTTTCAATTATCGTCTCAGATGTGCCTACTTCACTTTGTAAGTTATCAATCAATTGGCTTATTTCATTGGTAGAATCTTGCGTTTTTGAGGCAAGCGAGCGCACTTCATCAGCGACAACTGCAAACCCCCGCCCCTGCTCACCTGCACGTGCAGCTTCAATGGCGGCATTAAGTGCTAATAAGTTAGTTTGTTCAGCAATAGAGCGGATAACATCTAAAATATGTGTAATATCATTACTGCGCTGGGCAACTGCACTGATTGAATCTTTGGCACTATTTACATGACTTGTCATGGTTTCTACTGAATGCGATGCCGCCACAATGCCACGCTCACTCTCTTTTACTTTCAGGTTGGTATTATTGGTTGTGGTAGCTGCATTTTCTGATGAGCGAGCAACTTCACTTGCCGTTGCACTGAGTTCATTAATGGCTGTAACAACACTATCAATTTCCATGTGCTGCATATTAACTTTGGCTTTAATTTCTTGTGCCGCCTGAGAAGTATTGGCTGATTGATTAAACGAATCATTTGCAAGCGCTTTCAAACCGTCAATCATGGTGCGCAATTTCTGCGTAAATTGATTAAAGCCTGATGCAAGTAGAATAAGTTCTTCATGCTGTGTCACAGTCAAGCTAACAGTCAGATCGCCTTCGCTACTGGCTAAATTTTCAATACGCTGTTTAATATCAGTTATTGGTTTGACTATGGTACGTAAAATCACAATTGAGACAGCAATAGCAATAACAGATACCAATACGCCAATCATTACCATCGTTTTACCAACACTTGCTGTGGCACTTGCTTGACTTTCAGCTAGTTCAACAGCACTCGCTAGCGCAACACTTTTTGGCAGTTCAATTATTAAACTCCATGTTGTATTTGCAACATTAATTTTGATGGGCATCGCAAACACAAGGTTATTACCTACCTCAATATTTTCTTGGCGCTTGCGAATGTTCATAATGCTATTTGCATCACCATTTGTAAGCGATTCACTTAAAGGGCGTGCAATTTTTTTGTAATGGCTAGAACCCACTACTAGGCCAATATTACTTAAGATAGTTACTTTGGCTTGCCCATTGTAAAGGCTATTCGAAATACTCTCTGTAAGCGATTGGAATTTAGGCAAATTTATATCAGTTCCTACGATCCCTATAAATTTATTATTACTGATTATAGGTACTGTTAATGAAGTCATTAATTCGGACTGCCCCGGCTCAATTTCGTATAAATATGGCTCCATAATGCACGGCTTTTGAGTATCCTTAGCGCACAAATACCATTCACTTTCGCGAAAGCCAAATTCATTTTTATCACTCAAATACTTTTCAGCAGCATCTTCAACCTGGTGCTGCACTAAGCGGCCATCATTTTCACGGGTGATGTATATTTCAAGCGTGCCAACTCCTGGTACTGAATGCGTAAAGCCATTACCAAATTCACTGTCTTTTTGGTCGTAACCATTTGCTTCAAATTGGGCATAAATCGACGATATATCAGGATTTTGTGCAAGTGCACCTAAGGTCATTTGATATACCCCCTCACGCGATAATGGGGTTGTTTTGGCTGTATTGGCTAACCCACCAGAAAGTGTCAGCGGAATTTTATATTCAGTGTTGATGTACCCTGCAATTTCAGTCGCATAATATTGTGTTTTACTCATTAACTTATCGTTAATTTCATCTAATAAAACAGACTGAACGCGGCTACTTTGTGTTTGATTATTATTATTTAATTGTACCCAACTAATTGCTACTAACGTGATAACTAACAGCGCTAAAGTAGTTGAAATAAATGCGATTAACTTTGTTTTTATTGAAAGGTGATGCATAAATCCTGCGTCTCGTTAATTTGTGCTCCTTTCAATATAGTCAAACTACAGAGAAATAACGGAATTATTGCTAAATTAACGATTTTTTTATGCAGAATTTAAAAAGTAATTTTGACTTAACAAAATAGTGTTTTAGCAAAGCGCATTAAAACTATTTAAATTATATTTTATTAATCACTTGCAATACATCACATTGTAAAAACTCAATTATGGAAATGGATTAATTAAAGTTGCAATTTTTAACAAGCGAAAACCACTCTGCATCAAAGCGCTCCGTATGACTCTCAAATAATGGCAGAGTAAGAAATATACCAAGCGGTTTTGCTAAATATTTATCAATTAAAGCTTGTTCAAAATGATCTTTGATATTACTAAACTGCTGTTTAAGTGAATCACGGGTCTCTTCAGAAATTTCTATGCCTGTTTGCTGTAAATACCCTGCATTTACCCAATCAAGAAGCGCTTTTGAGGCGGTATTAGGGAATGCTTCGGTTTGCTGAAAAGTAGGTAGGTAAAGACGCTGATAGTTGGTTAGTTCTTTTTGCACCACAAACGAAAACAACAAATAAGTACCCGCGGAAATTTTGCCTGCACGTTTATTAATTGACTGATAATATTCAAGCGCATTACGAAAATGCTGTTCGGCATCTGCAAACTTACCTTCTTGAAAAGCAATGACGCCTTGATTGAAGTTTATCATGCCCATCATATTGATATTTTTTTCAGCCTTGGCAAGTTTGGCAGAATATTCAAACAAAGACTTAGCTCTTTCCAAATCGCCTGATTCTCGCGCTAACAATGCCAAACTGTTGTTCAGAATAACGCGTAAGCGATCGTTACTGGCATGTCGATAAGAGCATTTAAAGCTAAGCTCCGCATCTGTAAGGTAATTGTTGCGCCTTAACCAAATTCCTAAAGCGCTTGTGACGGGCGTTATATTCTCAGCGAAATAGGCTGATTGATGGTATTTAAAAACCGATTCAACCGACGCGATTAAATTATCTAACTTACCAAGAGGTAAAGAAGCGCGCATATTAAGAATATGCCATTCTATTAGCTGCTCTTCAGTTAAATTTTTAGTTAAATTAATTTCTTCTAAAATACGGTAGCTTTCGGAAGGTTTTACAGTTAAATAATCTTTAGCCTCTTTTAATCGTTCATCAACGATTGCCCCCCACAAAAATGGAGAGACAATGACGAACAAAAAACAGACCAAACGTAACATAGTATTCCAAACAGATATTAAAAAGGCAGCAACCGAGGTATTGAATAAATAATACCTCATTGAGCCTATTTCTTATAACTTTGTGAGATGAAACAGCCAAATTTTAAGAAAAATGGATAAATTAGCACTCTATCTTCCGATACAACGCAGCAAATAGTGTGAAATGTAATGCACAGATAAAAGAATTAAATCACTCCAATAAAAGTAGTCGTAAAATTTAATGCTTTGTTTTTTGAATAAATGTGTTTACCTCAGTTACGGTTGCAAGCCAGTAACCATTTTTTGGGTCTTGCAAATAAACTATAAGTTGCTCAAGCGCCTTTTCATCTATCGTATAAAGCGCTTTTTTGCCAACTTCATGACCCGCTAATACAATCCATGCATTTTCAAATTTTGCACGTTCTAATAATGCTTTTAATTGGGCAAATGTTTTGCCATCCATATTAAAAGCTCTGATTTGTGCGGGATCGTAATAAAGCGGATCATTGGCTGTTTCATCATTCCAAGTACGGCCATAATTAAAGGTTTTTGCAATCAATGGTACGTAACTCTGAACAGCTTCGCCACGCCCGACAAAGGTTTGCCCACATGGATAGGCAAAACCTTCTGATGTTTTGCCAGTTAAAGCGGATATTTCTTGTTGTGAAAGTTGAATATCTTTTTCAACGAAATCGAGATTAACTTGCTCTAAACCCGTTCCTTTTTCTCTAAGCCAACGGAAATTACCTGTGCATAAGTGATTTTTGGTATGGTTGGCAATTTCGTGTCCGTTAACAGCAGCGGCTTTCCACTGGAGTGCTTTTTCCTGCATTTGATCTGACATCACATAAAATGTGCCCTTTACTTTGTATCTATCAAGTAAAGGTAAACCAATATCGACCTGAGATTTTCTTGCATCATCAAAACTTAAGCTAATTGCATATCGTGCATTATCTGGATAAAAGTTGTTGGCTGTTGCTGCAAAAGTCGCAAAGCAAAACAGTGAAACAAGTAAGCTGGTTCTTGACATAGTATGTTTGTTTATAATTTGGTGATAATTCAAACTAACTTGCCAAGCTATTCTTAACAAGTGAAATAGTTTTTATTCACTTGAAAAAAAATAATATTGTTTAATTTTATGCCTAAAAATTTTTCGCCTTGATAATTTTTAACGGTAAAATTTTAAAACAAATCCGTGCAATAGTTTAAAGTTAAACAAACTCATCAAAAAAACGACAAGCCATTATTTTTTGTATGATTTTTTTAAAATTCACCTATAGTGTAAAAAATTTTTTAAGGATTTATCTATGTGTCGCTTTATTGCTTATAAAGGTGCGGAAGTCACCTTAAACGACATTGTAATTTCACCAACCAATTCACTCGTTGAACAGAGCAAAGATGCTAAAAAGCGTAAAAAGCCACTCAATGGTGATGGCTTTGGTTTGAGCTGGTATCCTACCCATGATGATCCTTTCCCTGCACGGTTTGTTAGTATTGAACCTGCTTGGAGCAATCAAAACTTACAACAAATTGCGAGCAAAGTAAGAAGTCAGTGCTTTTTTGCCCATGTACGTGATGCGTCAGTTGGCATGCCAGTGTCTCAAGCTAATTGCCATCCGTTTAATTTTCAAAAATATACGTTTATGCACAATGGTCGATTAGATCAGTTTGCTAAATTTAGACGCAGCATACTCAATCAACTCTCAAACCAAGCATTTGATTTAGTTAAAGGTAATACGGATTCTGAATGCATCTTTGCACTTTTTCTCGACACTATCGAATTTGCTGATAACTTATCAACTGATGATATTAAAAATGCGCTTTATTTGGTTATCAAAAAAATCATTGATATTCGCGTTGCCGCTGAGGCAAACACCAATGCATTTATTAATCTTGCAGTATCAGATGGCACATCATTAGTTGCTACTCGCTATGCCACTGACCGAAATAGTCAGCCAGCCTCTTTATTTTATGGTGTAGGCGCTTTAGAACTAACATCTGAAAAAGATTTTAGTTTACATGGTGCTAATACTAATAAAAGTGTGATTATCAGCTCAGAACCGCTAACGGAAGAAGATACAGACTGGGTAAAGGTAGAGCGTAATCACTCAGTGGTAGTCGACAAGCAAAACTCTGTTTACAGTGAGCCTGTTCCTGTCGACTATCAAACTTAACGAATAAATGACTGGAGTGCTATTCATCACTCCAGTCATCGTCATCAAACTTTTTACGTTTTGATTTGTGACTTAATTTATCTTTTGGTTTGTCCTTTTTTGCTTTTTTATGTGCTTTGTTTTTCTCAAGATAACTACCTTGACTTTGCTCATGCTTCATCGAAACTCTCAAACGACCTAGTTATTTCATTGCGAGAACTGTTAGCGCTTGCTCTATGGCTTACTTTATAAAGCGCCTTTAGATACTTTCGCCAAATACGCACTTCGTAAACTGCCGATTCTTCCTCTGAATTAACATTATCAACGAAACGCTGTTCTACTTCATTTTCAGGTTGTAATTCGCCACAATACAATCCGTTTAATGTATAGCCATAATTAATTAAAAAATTTGCCTCAGGAATAGTAAAAAAGCCAGCCCTATCGATGCCACCTGGAAAGTGTTCATCGTCATAAAATTTTCGACCACCTAATCTAATTTCAGCTGCCATATTTTTAATCTCAACATGTTAGAAAATTAAACTTTGTTCGCACCAAATAAACAGTGCGCTCGCAAGTGAAAAATAGTTAAATTTTGCCAAGAAGAAAATCAAAAAATTATTGTCGTTAAGATAAAAATTTGTAGTTAATGAGAACCTATTCAATGTAGAAAGTAATATTGTTTGTTTTTAGTTATGAGTCTGCATTTAAAAAGAATGGATTTAATAAGCACGGTGTAAAGAGCACACATAACTTGGTTTTAATAATAGCTATCATGATTGCTGGCGAAAAGCTCACTGTTTTTATGATTTTAACCCAGCCTTTCTATACTGCGGGGCGAATTCTTCTACATCGCATACCGTTATTGCAGCAACTCCTCAGCAAAAAAAGTAGTATGTAGCGAAACCAGAAAATATCTTTCTTAGGGTCTTCACCTCAAAGTTTATGTATGCTGAAAATAACTCTGTATAGACAATATAAATAACAATATCACAATCATGTTGAGCAACTTAACCATTGGCTTTTATCACAATAGTTGTAAAGACTTAGTTGGTTAGGTCATTCTGGATTCACTTAAAATCGGTACCTTTCCTGAACAATGCGCCGGCTAACAACTCGCCATTGAAAAAATTCAGCAATTACTCGATAAACAAACGCGTGAAATGAATGGTTTTTAAATCGCGCCGTTAAAAGCAACATTTGCAAGCCAATATCAGTTCGATAACATCAATCTGCAAGCGCAACTAAACTATGTTGACGGTCACGATTACCGTTTAAATGGCAACACCGGCTTTGGCCGCCATCAAACAGATTCGTACACCACACTCGACTTATTCGCCAGCATTGAGCTAGACCAAAGCGTTGTAAATATTGGTATAGAAAACGCCACAAACCGCGAGTATTACCCGCTTTATAGTCAATTATTGCGCTCAAACGCTAATACCAGCCATATTCCTGCGAAAGGTGCGATGGTGAAACTCACTTATCGCTATAACTGGTAAATTAACACGTCAATTTATTAAGCGTTAAGGGCATACGCCCTTAACGTTTTAGCGCGCTACATTGGTGTAATTTGCTCTGTCTACTTCTCGCTCAATATTAATGCGCGACGGGATAAAGGTGTTGTAACCCAGCTGCCCGCCAAACCACAATTGCGCATCACGCTCTTCACGTTCAACAATGTAAAACACTCTATCTCCGTTAATAATGGTACTTGCAATGGGATACCAAAAACGTTTGGCAAAAGGTAGACGGTTAATTTCAATATTCTGTGTCCCCACTTGATAACTCACTGCATCACTTAGCACAAAATTAATGCTGCTTAATCCGTTTTGGTCAGGTCCCTGCCAAGCAACGCCATCGATATTTTGCACTGTGTGACTGGTAAACAACCAGCCCCATAAGCGTTCAGGAATAAGCAAGCCATTGCTATCAAACGAACCCGGGATCCACGAATTAATTTCACCATTCCAGTAATGGTTGCTGCTTGTTGGCTGCAAATAAGCACTATCAAGCACAAAATTCTGCTGCCCTTTTACCCAAATATCGTAAGTAGCAAACTCTCCTTCAGGGGTGGTATAAGAAGTGAAAACGCCATATTCAAGACCTAGCTGATCAATAATTTCACTGGTTTGAACTGTACCATTTGGGTATTCAATTATTAACTTTCCTGCATTATCCACTTGCCAATTAGCGTTAATACCCGAAATTTTGCCATTCGCTATACCATTTGCATCAAATGTGATTACATCAGCATAAGAAGTTGTTGGGAAAATATAATCGTCGTAAGCACGCTTACCTTCCGAGTAATTATATTGGCCTCCCCACTGCCCTAAAACACAGGCTACGCCAGTAGTGCATGTAGCATTAAATGCAACAGGCTCTATATCTAGGTCTGATCGAAAAGTTTGTTGGCCACTGGCAATTTCAATTTTTGTATCTTGTAATGTTAAGCTCGAACCATCATTTAATTGAAAGGTAGGTGTTCTTACTTCGCTTCGGGTTTCAACGTTAATCACATCCACCAAATTGCCATCTACAACGCGTGTGAAATTTTCAGCGATAGTTGACCGATAAAAAACGATTTGGTCATCAACTCCTCCACCAGCATAAAATGCGTCAATTTCAGCCTGATCATCCGTTAAATCTTCTATCGCATTTGTCAGTAATTCTTGTTCTAATGGATTATTGTACGTAACTTCAATTCTGCCATTTACAATCTGCCATGTGTAAGGTGCGTTAATTGCTTGGCCATTCCATGAGAGAAAACTTAATTTGTTTCCTGCACCTGCAGGGTTAAATTTAAGCGCAGAACCACTTCGTGATAAATAACCTGGCTCAGCAGTATCGATTGCATAATAAAAATTGGGGATATCATTTTGTTTAAAGCCGGCAACAAGATTGCTATCTTGTAAAATTGCATTTTGCGCTGCAACTAAATCTTCTTCTGGTGTGTTTTCAATAAATGAATCTACCGCAGATGGCGCAGAAACAAAATCAATCACACTATCAAAACCTTCTGGAAGTTGATAATTAGGGTCATCCACTATCAATTTAATCACTGCGGCAAGTTCTATCAGCTGACTCGCATCAACTGCTGTTTCAGCCTCTTTCAATTCATTTACAGTAGTAGGCTCTTCACCGCCGTTGGCTTGCACTGTTAAAACATAACTGGCTGTTGTGACATTTGTAACATTCTGAACATCATCATCAATTACCTTTTCAAAAGAGCCAACTAAATTCACAAAGTTTATTTCATCACCCGTTTGAGCATCAACTGCTGAAGATTCAACTTTTATAAGGTTATCAATTGTGGTTGATAAGATAGTTAATGAATATGCGCCATTTTCATCTGCAACTGTTGTAAATGTATTACCATTTATTGTGACACTGACCGTAGCATAAGGGATCGGCTCATCAGTCACCAAACCTGATATTGTCGCGCTATAACCACCACAACTTGCCGTATCCTCAACCTGTGCGATATCAATTTGCGATAAATCATTGTTTATTACGGCTGCAATATTACATGGTAAATAAACCAAGCTATTAATGCTTACTTTGGCATTAAAACGCTTATGATTTACCACCTGACTGTGCAAAACTACATTTAAGTTATCGGCATCACGTAGTGTCAATGTGGCACCTTTGTCATACCCAGTTAATTCGCCTTTTACTTTCAGCGTGGTCCGTTTATTGTCCACTGAGATTTTATCTATCTCTACATTTTTATTCTGGGCTAAAACATCCACACTAAAAAAGCTAATGCAAAGCACACTCAGCGCCATTAAGTATTTAATCATTTTATTTTCCTAAGACCTTTTAAAACCTTAGGCAGGGAAACGCGGTGGGATTAAAACTCAGTAAAAATCATAAATTACAAAGAGTTTGACATTGAATTAACTGAATTGCTTTGACCAATACAATACACATTAGACAGTAAATATGTCAGCCACACTGTTTTCCTAACCTGAGATATTTAAGTTTTCAATAAGCACTTAAATTTCATCGCATCCTTACTACCTAATGCATTTAACAGACTAACTTGTGTTCGTTATTTGATCAAATTATTGCAATTATTTCATTTAAATTTCATTAAACAGCTACAAAAACATAATTCTAAACATCACTATTGAAATATGTTATTCGAAAAATATTTTACGTTTATCATAAAACTTTATTTGACAATCATAAATTCACTGGTTAATTTATAAGCCATGACTATACGAATTAACTTAGATGTAGAACTTGCGAAAAGCAAAATGTCTTTGAAACAGTTATCTGGTGATATTGGTATTTCAATGACTAATTTGTCTTTGCTTAAGAATGGCAAAGTAAAAGCTATTCGGTTCTCAACATTAGAAGCAATCTGTCAGGCGCTTAATTGTCAGCCTGGTGACATTTTGCAGTACGAATCAACTAATCCAAACACCCATTTGGATTAAGCAAGAAGGGACGCTATATGAACTCTCGTGAAAATTTACTATCTGCAGGTGCTTGTGCGCTGCTCGCAGTGCTGTTTCCATTTTATTGGATTACTTTTTTAGGACAATCCATGGCTGGATTTGAAGAAGCACTAAAGCAAGATCTACTCACATTTAATTGGCTTGATTTATTGTTTGTAATAATCGGTGTTTTAGAGGTGAGTATTTACTTAGCTCTTAGCAACCACTTGAAAAATCACTTTAATGCAACGGCTGCTCGTATGTTGTTGTTTATAATGGCAGGGCTTGTGTCTATCTTTCATTTAACCGTCTTGTTTGATATTTACTTTGCCTTATCAAATCAAACTACCTTATCAGAAACAACTGGCGTGGTAGTTATGGTTATTGCACTAGGATCACTTGGGCTATTTTCGTTAGTTGCCGCTGTTTTTTCAATTGTATGTTTAGTAAATCAGCATTTACCGCCCCTGCTAAAAGTGTTTTCAGTTTTAATGTTACTGATGTGTCTTTTACAGATGACCCTTGTTTTATCATTTACCAACGTATTTTTATTCCCTGCAGCCCTACTATTGCTTTCAATATATTTTGTAAGAGAAAAAGAAGAACTCGAAGTAATTTAGCCCGCGTTAATCAGTTTAACCGAACAAGGAAATGTGATGCGTTTATTTAAATATATATTGAGCTTTACCCTACTCACACTTTGTTGGAGCAGTATTTGCCTTTATGGCGCACTTAACGGTTGGTGGTTAACACCGCTTGCAAAGCAAGGTGATACTAATCACTTTATCAAGGCAGTTAATCACCGCTTTTTAAATGAAACCAAAGGCAATTTGGCTTTCATCGTTCTTGAAAATGGCCTTGTGGTATCAAAACAGTTTTCGCCATCAATCGATAAAATAAATGACGAAACTTTGTTTCCGGTTGCATCGATGAGCAAGTTATTTACTGCCTATGGTATTTCTCAATTAGCGCAACAAGGTCAAATTGATTTAGATGCGCCAATTGCTAACTATTTAACACCAGCTTGGCAGTTACCTTCTTCATCATTTGATCATAATAAAATCACAATGAGGCTTTTACTGTCACATACTTCAGGGTTAGTGGATGGATTAGGCTTTGCTGATATATCTGAAGAGCAAGCATTGCCAAGCCTGCTTGAATCTCTACAACAACCAAAAAGCTCTCGCGGAAATGCAAAGTTTGAAATAGGCTACGCACCAGCAACAGAGTGGCAATACTCGGGCGGTGGTTACCTTATCGCCGAGCACATTATCGAAAACATAACGGGCATCACATTTGAGGCGTTTATGGCGGATACGGTTTTTACGCCGCTAAAAATGAACCGTGCGAATTATCAATTTATTGGCGCACAAACAAACATTGCAAATGCATATGATAGCGAAGGAAATAAATCAGCTTCTTATCAATATGTTAGCCCCGCAGCAACCGGTTTGTTGGCAAGTGCAAATGACCTAACTCAATTTGTCATTGCTCTACAGCAAGGTAATACAAATTCAGAGCAGGCAATCAAAGATTTAAGCCAACCGCTCGGGTATAAACTTGGCGCGCCGATTTGGGGCATGGGAGCCATGTTGTATGCACCAACACCTAAGGGAAATTTTATTTTTGGCCATGATGGCGCAAACGAGCCTGCGATTAATAGCGCACTTCGCATTAACCCAAATACCAATGATGCAATAATCGTATTAAGCTCGGGTGGTGATCACCTTGCAAGCAGCATTGCATCAGAGTGGACATTATGGCAAACCGGAGTCCCCGACTTTTTAAACTTTGATAGCGCAATTGCCAGTGCGTTTTTACCTATTGGGTCTGGTATTTTGGTGATTTTCGTAAGTCTTGTGCTGTTTTACCGAAAATTTCCACAGTTAATCTCAAAATCCTCAACTAATAGTGTTTTGCAATATTAAAAACGCTTATAGAACTCATAAAGTTAGATACCAACTGAGTCTACAATTTCACTTATCAAAACACCCCGTACTTCACTTTATTAGTTGTTATGTCGGGGTTTTATTTGGCAATTATTTTGTTGGCAAAGTTAAACATAGCGCCATTTTAAAATCAAAAGCATTGTTAAGCGAAAGTGGCGTTTTCCAGCAATTCACAAGCACGCATAACGAACATTCAGAGCAGATATAAAGCGCTAAACAGCGCTTTAACTCATCTATTTACACTATTAGATTAAAGTCTAAGTTGATGTACAACCAACCTTTGTTTTAAATCAAAATGGCTAACGGTTTAGCATGTGACAATCTTTGTCGCAAGAAAGTAACTCTCACTTACACAAGGACAGATAAGCTATGACTACCGCATTTTATATTCCAACAGTAAATTTGATGGGCGCAGGTTGTTTAACTGACGCAGCAGATAATATTCAGGCACAAGGATTTAAAAAAGGCCTAATTGTTACCGATAAAATTCTTAACCAAATTGGGGTTGTTGAAAAAGTACAATCACTATTAACAAAGCGAGATGTTGCGACTGCTGTGTTTGATGGTACTCAACCCAACCCAACTGTAAGTAACGTAAACGATGGTTTGGCTATTTTAAAAAACGAAGATTGTGACTTTGTTATTTCACTTGGTGGGGGCTCGCCACATGATTGTGCGAAAGGCATTGCACTTGTAGCTGCAAATGGCGGCAAAATTGGCGATTACGAAGGTGTAGATCAATCTGCAAAACCTATGTTACCACTTATCGCCATTAATACTACGGCAGGCACAGCTTCAGAAATGACGCGTTTTTGTATTATCACGGATGAAGAACGCCACATTAAAATGGCCATTGTAGATAAGCATACAACACCACTTGTTTCAGTAAATGACCCGGAATTAATGCTCGCAAAACCAGCTTCGCTCACCGCAGCAACCGGTATGGACGCATTAACCCATGCAATTGAAGCTTATGTATCAATTGCAGCAACACCAATCACTGATGCTGTAGCCATCAAAGCAATTGAATTAATTCAAGCAAACCTTCGAAATGCAGTTAATCACGGTGACAATATTGAAGCTCGTGAGCAAATGGCATACGCCCAGTTTATGGCGGGTATGGCGTTTAATAATGCTTCACTTGGTTATGTGCATGCAATGGCACATCAACTTGGTGGTTTTTACGATTTACCACATGGGGTATGTAACGCTATTTTACTTCCGCATGTGCAACGCTTTAACGCAAAAGCAGTACCTGGGCGCTTACGTGATGTTGCAAAAGCAATGGGAGTCGATGTAAGTAACCTTTCAGAAGAACAAGGTGCTGATGCCGCAATTGATGCCATTGTTAGCCTCGCCAGTGACGTTGGTATTCCATCAGGTATTGAACAACTTGGTGCCAAAGCAGATGATATTCCAACACTAACGGAAAATGCTTTAAAAGATGCTTGTGGCTTTACTAATCCAATTCAAGCTACAGCAGAGGAAATTGCAGAGATTTTCCGCGCCGCAATGTAATCCTAACTGGATTTATTCTGAACAATAAAAGGTTAACTATTGTTGTTAACCTTTTTTAATGCCTTTTTTTATTAATTCAGTAAACCTCAGTATGTAAAACCAATCACTTATTCAAAAATGAGATGATGCTTGTACTGCAATACTTAAAAATAAAAGCAAAATAAAATTTACCTTTACGACAATAATTTATCGTTTTACTTGCTTATCAAATCAACCTAATTTGTGAGCGTTAAAAATATCACTCCAGATAATTGTAAAAGGGTAAATATGAAGATTTTTTTAATGGTATTAGCACTCGCAAGCACACTTGTTATTGCTAGCGAAGAGCAAGCAAGCGTTGAAACTGTAAAAGATTCTTACGAATTCTGTCTTGATATGGCAGCAGATGAAGAAAACAAAGATAGCGCCGTTTTGTTTTGTGTTAATGACGAATTAAAGTCACTCGGTTACAAACCTTTTGATTCATTACAAGCAATCAAAAGCTACATTAAAGCTGACTAATAAACGCTTTAATTAAATTGATACAGACCTAAAAGGTTAGCCAAAGTGCTAACCTTTTTTGTTTTTAAACCTTTTAGTTTGTTATTGCGTCTAATGTTAAAAACATGAAAAACGCATCGCTATGAAATACTATTTAACCGCATTACTCACTCTTTGCTCAAGCACCCTGTTTGCAAATACACCTAACGCGTCGCTTTATGGCATTGAAATTGGTGAATCAATAAGTACCGCTAAAACAAAACTACAATCGCTATGTCAAAACACCGTTTCAGATATCACTTTAAATACACCTAGCTTTCCATTAGCAAGTAAACGTGAACAGCATTTAAGCTGCAATCAATTAAAAAACAAGGGCAAAATTGCCGTGGTGATTGCAGATAACAAAGTGGCTCATATATCAGCAAGTAATATCGCACCTGATGCCGTGATTGGTTTGCAAAAGGATCCTAAAAAATACTTGGATTTTAAAGCACATCACCAGCATACACTTTGGCAAAATAGCGCTAAAAATCAAACCACGTTAATTGGTAAAGACGCTTTACATCCAAATTTATTTGTTTGGTCACATCCAGAGATAAAAGCTTTAGAGCGCAGCAAACCGGCACTTGCTCTTTCAAATTTGCTGCAGTTTGGCGAATCGTTAGACACTCTTAAACCCCTTTTTGAAGCGCATTGTGATCCGCTTAAAATTGAAACATCCGACCCTTGGTTATTTAATAATCCAAAGGAGCAAGTGCAAGTAAACTGCTTTAACTTTCCGGCATTTGGATTTCCTCGCAAAATTGAAGCTGTCTTTGGGGATAATCGCCTTGAATTAGCATGGATTTTAACAGCTAAACCGGAGCAAACACGCATTTCAAAACAGCTTGCGGCGCACTATGGAGGTGCGGTTTTTGACAATGAAACATGGCAGGCGTTTAAACAAGGTGAAGTTTACCTTCGTAAAGACAAACCTGAAGTTTTAGCGATTTCAAAGGCACTCGTGCCTCTGTTTAAAGAAAAAGCAGGCATCGAATTTTAAGTTTACGTTTTGTAATGCAAGGGCGCGTGCTGCCCTTACATTTTTTGCTTTATTGACTTGTATACCATCCATTTTGGTAGGCTAAACTGCCCCAAAGAGCATGCGCTAAAGCCGTTTTAGCTTCCTCTTCATCAAGGGCAACTGGCTGCATTTTTTTACTTGTCACATCATATAAAAACTTACTTGGCGCTTTACTTGGCTGTAAAACAGTCACTCCATGCTGCGTCAAATAGGCAAAGTTATTGGCGTATTGCATTAGCGCTCTGCCCTCGAAGGTGTTTACTGTTAAATCCCTGCCAAGCATAGGTGAATCATTTACAGCACCCACAAGCGATAACAAGGTTGGCGCTAAATCTATTTGGCTTGCAATATCACTGAAGCGAGTTTGATTATGTTCAGTATTCAAAATCACTGCGGGAATATGAAAGTTATTTATTGGCACTAAGTCTTTGCCTAATGCCCGTGCATCATGGTCAGCTACAATTAAAAACACCGTATCTTGCCAATAGTCACGGGCTTTAGCTGTTGCAATAAATTGGCCTAACGCATAATCGGCATATTGAATCGCCAGATGACGTTTCAGCTCATTTTCATCCAATTCCATTCGTTGCTCTTCTGAGTAGTTAATTGGTGAGACAACCCCTTGTGGGATCTCAAAGGGATCATGATTACTGGAACTAAAAATCAAACTAAAAAATGGTTTCTCTGATTGATTTAGCTTTGCTAATTCTTTATCGGCTTGGGTAAATAAATCACCGTCACTAGCCCCCCACGAGCCAATAAAATTTGGTGATTCAATGTCTTTAAAATCAACAATATTGCTAAAGCCATTGCCAAGGAAAAAGCTTTTCATATTATCAAAATGGCTTTCTCCACCGTAAATAAATTGCGTTGTGTAACCTTGTGATTGCAATAAACTGGCGATAGTGAAAAAGCCTTTTTGAGATTTATCAAGTTTAACGACTGCTCTGGCCGGGGTTGGCGTAAAACCAGTGATAACTGCCTCAATACCACGCACTGAACGTGTGCCTGTAGCGTATAATTGTTCAAAGCCCCAGCCCTCGCGATAAAACCCATCAATGTTGGGAGTTAAAGGTAAGCCCCCAAGGGTTTGTACATATTGCGCCCCTAAACTTTCTTCTAAAATGATCACTAAGTTTTTCTTTTTGCCAGTATAGCTGGGAGCGCGGATTGCCCGAGTAGGTTGGTTCTGATGTACAAAAGCGTCTTTGCTTAAGCCTGTTTTGGTTTGTACCAAACTGATGACTTCTTCATCAGACATGTTTCCGTACATTTTTGCCGCATTCTTTTCATTTTTAAGTGCTTTAATAGCATGCACAACACTGTAAGTTGAATTAAGGGTTAATGAATTAACCAAGGCATCATTTGAAAAATACACATATGCCGGATTAATGGGACGATGCCCTAAAGTTCCTCTTGCCATTAGTATTAACAATACTGGCAAAAGCACAGCAGCAAAAAGGCTGCTTTTAGTGTGTGTTTTTTGCAGCTGTAACTGTTTTACAAATGCGTTGCTCAAAGGTACAAAAACAAAGAGTATAAAAACAACTAAACAACAGGTTGAAATAATTAGTGTGTTTAAATGACCACTTACCAACATCGAAAATACTTCTTTGGGGTAAATAAGGTATTCAATAAACAGGCGATTTGGCCTAAGACCATATTCTTCAATAAAAGTTGGTGTCGCAATTTCCAGCAAGGTTAGTAACGCTAATGCACTAACTAAATAAATCTTAAGCAGCCAAAACCAGCTGCTTTTAAGCGGTCTAAACGCGCTTAAAATGGGTGTAAACACCGAAGGAATAATCAACACATAGCCAACAGTACTTAAATCGATGCGAAACCCACCGATGGCAACTGTCAGTAACGCTTTAAAATCAGTGAAGTGCTGAAACTGCCATAAACTTAAACAAAGCCGTGAAATCGACAAAAGAATAAGTACTACGAGGGAAAATAGTAAGTAGGGAGCGAAATAGAGTTTAAATGGTTTTAACATAGGGAAAATTGATGCTTTTTTAAGAGCGTATTCAATTTTCCTTAAGTGAACCTTAAGGCTAAAACAATATGGTTACAACATACACGCTTACCAAAGGGAAGATACTGGTTTTTCGTGTTGTTTCTAAATATTGTGAGGCATGAAATTTCTTACACACCTCACTCTTGTTTACTCTAGGTTAAACGGCATTCGCTTCTTCAATCACCTTTCTAAATTCGGTTTTGCGATTGATTACACATTCTTTTGCATGCACCACACTTTCAACAAAATCAATAACTTGAGACTGTAATTTAACGCGATTTAATTTATTGATACGGGTGATACCACCCGGGCTTAACACGTTTACTTCTATTAATTTACCGCCAATTACATCAATCCCAGTAAAGTACAAGCCATCTCGCACTAATTTAGGACCAATATAACGGCATAACTTTTTCTCTTGAGCGCTTAGCTTGTGCTTAACCACTTTACCACCGGCATGAACATTCGAGCGTACATCGTTAGACGCAGGAATACGTTTCATAGCACCAATTGGTTCCCCATTCAGCATTAAAATTCGTACATCCCCTTCTTCAGCACCTTCCACATAATCTTGTAGAATTACATAATTGCTGCCTTTGCCATGTTCATCACCACCAATGTAAAAATCAAGCAGTGAACGGAAGCTGTGACGAGCCCCTTTTTCGAGTACGATAACACCACGCCCACCATAGCCATCAAGTGGCTTAAGGATCATTTTATTGCTTTCTGATTCTTCAAAAATGCGCTCTAAATAATCACGATTTTTAGATACATGAGTCGCTGGAATAAATTCACTTTCAGTATCTTGGAACGAAGCGGTATAGACTTTGTTGTTGGCAATACGCAGACCATCAAGGTCGTTCATAATAAATGCATCACCTCGTACTGAATCCAAGAAATTCAACGCGAGCGTATCAAGTGGCGGGTTAGCACGCATAATAATTGCGTCAAAACCTGCAAGCGGTAATTGAGCTCGTTTAAACACCGCGTTGCGGTAAAAACTTGGGATATTATCTGAAAGTTTGCTCTTCTTAACGAATACATCACAAAATGCACTTGCAATACTGTCGCGAATAGTTAAGTTGTTAACCGTTGAAAGCGCCACAGTGTGCCCACGTTTAACACATTCGTGAATTAAACGTAGAGTTGAATCCGTTTCAGGCTCCACACGCTCCCATGGGTACATGATAAAACAAATTTTCATTAATATTTTCCGAGTCTAAATTATCTGCAAAAACCAATTTAAGGGTGCGGAGCATACCGAATTTCGGCCTTGAGCGTTGTAAAAAAAATTTATCGTTACGAAAATATTCGTTTATCAATAATATTTAAACGCTTCCCTCAAACGGCTTTTTTATCCGCTATATTTAGTTTTAATCGGGTCAAATCTGGCATTTCTTTGATATAGCGCTAGTTTAGGGCGAATTCAGCTTTATTGTTAAAGCTTAATTTTTATATAATTTTATGTATGTAACCACTCACATATCACATAGCTGACACATTTTTATCTTAAGCGTGCTATGTCTTTCGTATTTAACAACTTGCTTTAAAAAAGGTAATAATGGCCAACATTTTATTTTCTCTTTTTAGCATTATTTTATTAAGCAGTGTGTTTAGTAATAACGCCTTTGCTAAAGCGCAATCGACGGTTAAATGCGGTATGGCTAAGGGTTATCCCCCTTTCCAATTTATTGAAAACAATATGCCAACCGGTTTCGATTACGATGTATTAAAACAAGTATTATCCAATAGCCAACAAGAGTTGATGTTAAAGGCAGATTTATGGGATGACACAGTAAATCGCCTGCGTTTTGATAAGCTTGATTGCATCACGGGTATGGAAATTAGCCCTGAACGCGAAAAGTATTTCGACTTCACTGTGCCCTATTATTTCCGTTATACCTCCGTTTTTGTAAGAGATGAGCTGCCGAGCATCGAAATCGTTCAAGATCTGTATGGTAAAAAAATAAGTGGCGATAAACATTCAATTACTGAAACAATTTGGCAAGAAAAACACATTAAAGATCACTTTCGATTGATACAAACACAAAGCAAAGATCAAGCTATGCAAATGCTCGCAACTAAACAAACCGACGCAGCCATCATGCCACGTGCAGTAGGTTTATATCTTGCTAAAAAATACAATGTAAAAGTGAAAATTGTGCATTCAAATTATCGCGGAACTCCTGTAGCCATTGCAGTTAAGAAAGGCAACAAAGCACTGCTCGATAAGCTTAATTCAGCGCTTAAAACTCTTATTCGTTCTGAAGAGATAAATACAATACTCTCTGACTATCAACAACCATAATTAAGCATAAACTCTTTTCTTAGTACCCAACATTTTATAGTCATACCTAAAACTAAAATTTACTAAAAGTCCCTAAAAAATTGCCATGTTGCTGTTTTATCTTTATAACACTAAAGAAAAAACAAACAGATGCTGTTAAGGACTATTTATGGCTATTTATCAATTTTTAGATTTCACGTTTTGCGCAACCACATTTGCCTTAACGCAATCAGGTAAAGAAAAGCCCATTCGTCCTAAAACGGCTCAGGCACTGCTCTACTTTTTACAACACCCAAAGACACTTATCACTAAACAACAACTTTTCAACGCGCTTTGGCGAAGTGAAGACGTGCAAGACTATCGCCTTTTCCAAGTGATCAGTGAATTACGTAAACTTGCACCAGAGCAACAGCTTATTCGAACGCAACCTAACGCTGGTTATATTTGGCAAACAGAAGTCGCAATAAAGCCAGTTACTAGCAAAAAACCATTTAACACCTTTGCTTTGGCAGCAAGCATGATCTGTGTGGTAAGTACAATTGGCCTTACTTTGTTTAACTTTGAACAAACTCAGCAAAAACAGGTTATGCTGCCAGCACTTAGCAGTTATTCCAATGCCGTTGTTGCATTTCAAGAAGCAAATTATGATGACGCCGAAAAATGGCTGACATTTACTTTAAAAGAAAACCCCGATTCCATCGACGCGCAATTACTTTTAGCCGAAGTAAAATATCAGCAAAATGAGCATAACAGTGCAAATTCCCTTGCTTTTACAGCTTTAAACAACGCATCAGAAACTAGCTATTATCGTGCCCAAGCTTTAGATCTATTAAGTCGCATTGCCTTAGAAACAAATCAGATAGATAAAGCATTAAATTTTGCCGTTAAAGGCAAACAGGTAATGAATCGTGAACTGGCAACTTGCAGCGCGCATGTTGTTGATAAACGTATTGCATTTATTATTGAAAACACTAAATACACTGAACAAAATAATGCTTTAGAAAATCCAATTAATACCACTTCAGGCAAAATGTTAGTGTCTAGCAATCAAGTAAACTCCAGTCAAAAACAAGTGCCAGTGTCGCAATTATGTCAACAGCTTACGCAACCAGTAACATCCACAATTGAGTGTATAACCACACCTGAACAACTCTTATTATTTCGCGAAAAACAGCTTTATTCGTAACGAAAACAAAAAATAAGACGTTGATAATTAATGTATTATATCTTTTTATAGTTAATTTTAGATAGTTTTAAATGGGTTTAAACAAAAGATAATGTACGTTTGGTTTTTCTAATTTAAAACCGAGTTACATATGTCATTACTAAATAAATTTATAACGCTGTTATTTACATTGTCGCTTTTCTTAAGCGCTGCATTTGTCCATTCTGAAACGTTGAAACCATTTACTAACCAAAACCAGCAAATCGCCAAAATAAAACAGGCTCTATTTGAACTTCTCGGCAAGGAAACCAAAGTAACTATCGAGCCTTATAACAACGATTTTTACCTTGTTATTGCCAATAACCAGCAATTCTTTTCAAGCTCTGATGGTAAGTATTTGTATTTGGGTCAAGTCATCGATACCCAAAGCAAGATCAATATCACAGAGGCTGCGCAAAAATTACAACGTTTATCACTACTAAACGAACTGCCAAGAGACGTATTGTTAAGCTATAAAGCCAAACAACAAAAACATCTGATCACCGTTTTTACCGATATCGATTGTCCCTTCTGTCGCAAGCTTCATCAAAGCATTGATATCCTAAATCAACAAGGGGTTACCATTGATTATGTAATGATCCCAAGAGGCGTAAAAGGCAGTGCTGCATTTAATAAAACAGCAGCGGCGTTATGTGCTAAACGCCCTCAATTTGCCATGAACTCTGCTATGTATTCGGGTAAATATGAAGGTGAGATAACAGAGAACTGTAATCAGCAACTGCAAGCGCAGCAAAAAATCGCAGCACAGTTTGGCTTTACCGCAACACCCACAATCTTACTTGAAAACGGTGAGGCAATTTCAGGGCTAATTTCACCATCTGATTTAGTGGCACGTTTGAAAACAGTTCAAAAAGGCTAAGATTTAAATTAAAAAGCGCTTTGCATAAAACAAAGCGCTGAATTCTGATTATGATTTTGTTAACTTTTTGGCTCAAAGAGAGTGAATGTGACTTTTTGCCATAATATCCAAGTTAACACTACAGCAATTAATATAACCACCAAAAACGAAGGTAAAAAAGCAAAATTCATAACGTTGATACCGATGCCGACAAATATACCAACAAAAAACCCCGCTATCGTCGCATTTTTCCAGTTTTTACTTACTTCAATACGCTTTTTGCAATGGGGGCAAGAGTACTTCCAAGGATTTATATTACGAAAGCTATTTAAAAAATTAATACTGTGATTACACTCTGGGCATTTTGGATTCATCTTGTTGTTCTCTTTATTGTTTTCTTTACTGCTGTAAAGAATAATGACTTTTGAGACGACTAACGAATTTTTGTGCCCAACGGCTTAACAGGATGTTTTTTGGTACAAAAGGTACCTTAAACAAAGTTTAATACGTTAATTCTGGGCTAAGTTCGTTTTTGAAATCACTTTTTTTATTTCAGCCAACAGGTTTTCAGGGTTAATTGGCTTACTGACATAGCCGTTCATACCCACCAGAAAACAGTGTTCATCATCACCTTTCATCGCATTGGCTGTTAATGCAATGATTGGAATCGTTTTGTAATGGCTAAACGAGGGGTCATTGCGAATGACTTTAGTGGTTTCATAACCATCTAATTCTGGCATTTGGCAATCCATCAAAATCATATCGAATAATGCCGCCTTTTGGCCTTTTAATATTGCTAACACTTCTTTACCCGTTTTAGCACTGGTGAAATTAACATTCCAGTTTGCCAGTATTTGCTCGGTAATAATTAAATTAACTGGATTGTCTTCAGCAATCAGTAGTTTTAGCCCAGATAAATCGACAAGCGATGGCGCTTGCTGCTGTAGTTTATGGCACGTACTTAATTTAATAACGTCAAACGCAGTAACAGGCTTATGCCATATAAATTGTAACCCTGAATGACTTGAAAACTGTTGTTCTAATTCGCTGCGAGGGGTGACAATAAACCCAACTTTTATATTTTTTTCGTGGTAAGTAGTGAGTAAGTTATTTAAGTCTTTTGGTGCTATTTCACTGTTACACAAATCAACAATGACTAAGTCGTCCTTTTGCTGTGATTGCGGTAACTGCGTAATTAAATTTAACGTTATTGCATATTTGTTATATTCGTTTTCCAAATTGGTTTTAAGTGTTTGGTCTTTTGAATAAAGCGCTACTTTTGTAAACATAAACTTAGGCAATTCGCGACTGGACTTATCATTAACCTCAACGCTTGCGGAAAATCTAAAATGCGTGCCTTTTCCTTTTTCTGATGAAATTAATAACGCATCTCCTTGCATCATTTGGCATAAACTTTTAACAATAGTGAGCCCGAGCCCAGTACCACCAAACACCCGTGTCGTAGATGCATCACACTGGCTAAATGATTGGAATAGTTTGTCAGTAGCATGCGCTTCAATGCCTATGCCGGTATCTAAAACATCCCCTTCTAAAATCCAATTTTGATCATTGCTTTGTACTAACTTAACACTCAGTTTTACATGCCCTTTTTGTGTAAATTTAATCGCATTACTGAGTAAATTAGTGATCACCTGACGAATTCTAATGGGATCACCATAAATAAATTGTGCGTTTAGTAAATGGGTATCGAGTTGGAAGGTTAAGCCTTTCTTCGCAATATCGATCGAGAACGATTTAACCACGCTATCAATCAGCTGATAAATATCAAACTCTTCTAAATGTAATGTGAGCTTTCCAGACTCAATTTTTGAGAAATCTAAAATATCATTAATAACACCTAACAAAGTATAAGCACTGCTACTAGCCAGCACTTTATAGCGTGCCTGCTGAGAGGTTAGTTCATGCTCTTTTATTAATTCTAAACTACCTATAACCCCATTTATGGGTGTTCTTATTTCATGGCTCATATTAGCCAAAAATTCTGATTTTAATTGCGAGTGATGTTCTGCATCTTGTTTGGCTTGCTCTAACTGGTGATTTATTTCAATTAGCTCTGTCTGGTAACGTTTGTTTTTTTGATTGCGGTATTCACCAATCATAATTGCAAAAGCAAAGTTAAACAGTAGCTGGCTTGCAAAAAGCGCGATAACAAAAAGTTGAGTTTCAAAAGTTGTATCTTGCTGCAAAGTAACTGTGCTTTGTCCATTAAACATCAACAACTTATTTGCTGATGTGCTAAACATCAGCAAAAGGCTAATACAAATAAGTAAACTTGAAACTCGGTACTTACTGCGGCCAAAGCGATACAAAATACAGATAATCCACGTTGACGATAGCGTTACCATAATTACACCGAGAATAAATCGGCTCTGATAACTTGGCAGCACAGAAGAAAACAAACTATGTAAAACCGCATAAGCAGTGAAATACGCCATCATAAACCGTTTAGGAATAGCTTTATCACATGCCAAATACAAGCCAATAATAATCAGTAAAAATGCACCTTGTGCGAAAAAATTAGGCAAAATAAACCGTAATGGAATGGGCAATAAATCCTGCAACGCAAATAACAGCATACTGATGGTAAAAAAGCAGGGCGAAAGCGCCCAATAACGCGCAGCGCGAATATCCCTATTTGCGAACCATAAAAAGATAAGCGATATCGCCGAGATTAAAACCCCGACACCACTCATTAACAATAAAGATAACGTTGATAGCTGCATTAATTGTCATCAATTAACATATTGAGATTACTCAAAGAATAACCTTGGCTTGTTTTAAAAATAGAAGAGTAGTAATAACGTGTAAAGGTATGTGAGCTATTGTTGTTTACCAAATATCCCGCTTGTACATTGCAAAAATTAGCAGTAATTAATGCATTTAAGTAGCAAGATAAGTGATAGCAAATTTCAAGACCCACAACACTTTGCCATATTTGTGTGATATTTAAGAGACAATAATTTGTTACGTTTGAAATAGTTACTCGTTAAAAAGAGGATATATTAGGTGCAGCCCTAATAACCCCATATGATTAAATGGCTTTCACCAAGTTTTTGAATAAGCACCTGTACCAAAGAGACAAATTGCAACCAAGCTTGCGATAACTAAATCGTAAAAATAAAAAGCAATACATGTGATGTTACATCAATAAAAAGCCCCTTTCAGGGCTTTTTTAGTTCGCTAAATAACCTGCTAAGGCGATGAAAAAGGGCACACCAATCAACACATTAAATGGAAAAGTAATACCAAGCGAAGCGGTTATCGACATACCTGCATTTGCCTCTGGTAAACTTTGCTTCATAGCAGCAGGCACTGCGATATAAGACGCACTTGCACCAAGTACAGCCATTAAGGCGATACCACCCGCACTTAAGCCAAGCATTACGCCTAAACCTGTGCCTGCCACACCGCCGAGCATTGGCATAAGCACAGCAAAGCTTATTAAAAACACACTGTTCTTTTTAAGCGACGATAGTTGCTCACCTGCAATAAGGCCCATTTTAAGTAAAAACAGTGCCAGTATTCCCGAGAAAAGTTCAATAAAGAATGGCGCTAATTTTGTTACACTCTGCCCGCCAACATAACCAATGATAAGGCTACCCAGCATTAACAAAATGCTTTGATTGGCAATCAACTCTTTCTTCACAAAATGCGCATTTACGACCTTAAAGCTTCCTTTTGCCAGTATTAAACCAACAATAATCGCTGGCATTTCCAACAGCACTACAAATAACGGAAAGTAAGCCTCGTAGGCAATATTATTTGCTTCAAGCAGTGCCACAGCAACCGCATAGGTTGCCACACTTACAGAGCCATAATGCGCCGCAATAGCGCCAGCATTTATTTTATCTAGTTGACCAAAGTAACGTAAAATTGGGTAGGCAACCAAGGGTAATAATAAACCAAAAGCAACGACTGCTATCGACATGGAAATCAGTGCAGGATCCACATGTTTTTGAAGCGCTATGCCCCCTTTTAAACCGATGGCTATCATTAAAAACATGCTTAAAGTTTTGTAAAGCCCATCTGGAAATGCCATTTTGGCACCCAATAACTGACAAACAATGCCCAGAATAAAAAACGCGACAACTGAATCAATCACCATAATTTACTTCTGCCCCGCACTTTGAAATGAATGAGTTACGCTCGGAGGATGGATTAAATGCTTGTTACGCCCAGCTAGTTTCGAGTAAAGCGAAAAGCCAAACAGCAAAGCTGACACAATCACAAATGCAATTTGTGGCTGTCCAATCAAGTTACTGAGAGCAAAAAAAGCCAATAGAATTGAACTTGTAATCACAGATAAAACAAAACTTCGATTTGTCATAACCATTCCCATCTTTAAAATTAAGCGACAGAAAAAGTTTACACAGCACTTTGGTTAGATAAAAATAGATATTAACTATCTATTGATTAGATTTTTATCTATTTTTTAAATTTAAGGTAAACAATGGCGTCTCGATTACATGCTCATATTGGCACATTTCGCCAGCTAGAAATCCTGTTAGCGGTTTACGATGGTGGCAGTATCAAAGCCGCTGCGGAGTCATTATTTTTAACCCAGCCAACAGTCTCCATGCAGCTTAAAAAATTAAGTGAAGCCATTGGGCTACCACTTTACCAACAAGTCGGGCGCAAGATTAAATTTACTGACGCGGGGCTTGCGACTGTTGCAACTAGTCGTCAGATTTTGCAGCAATGCGAAGCGCTTGATATGCATTTATCAAGCTTGCGCGGATTAAAATCAGGAACCTTACGTATTTCATGCGCAACCACAGCAAAATACTTTATCCCGCATTTGCTCGGCCCGTTTTGCAAGCAGTACCCTGGTATTGATATTCAATTTACAGTTGCCAATCGCCAGCAAGTAATTGAACGATTCGAGCAAGGCCTCGATGATTTTTTTGTATTCAGTTATGTGCCAGAAGGGTTAGATCTTGAAGTTAGAGAGTTTATGTCAAATGACTTGGTGGCAATCGCAAATGCTGAACACCCTTTTACAAAACAAAAAAAAGTATCACTAGCAGCGTTTTGCAAAGAAAACTTTATAATTCGAGAAGAAGGTTCAGGTACACGATATGCAACCGAACAATTCTTTAAATCGCAAAATATATCACCCAATATAAGAATGACAATTGCCAGTAATGAAGCAATTATTCACTCGGTTTTATCTGGTATGGGCGTATCCATATTATCTACTCACACCCTCGCTTTTGGGGATAGTTACAATGTTAAAGTAATTAATGTGGAGTCACTGCCAATTCAATCTAAATGGTCATTCTGCTGGGCAAAATCGCAACAACTTTCCCCCATCGCCCAAGTGTTTCTTGATTATGTAGCCAACGAGGGTAAAGACGTGATGACAAAAGCCATTAGATTATAATTGAATCCGAGCTAAATTGACATTTAGGCGCATCTGAACAGCGATATTCTTGTGTTGTTTGATTGAATAACACTGGACTTAAACAATAAGGACAATGCTTGTCTATTGTTTTAATTTTTGGCGTTATCTTTAACGGGATTACTTTATTTTTTGCTCGGTGGCGCTTCATTAGCCAAACTGAAAGACACACAAAAAATAGAAAACATGATAGCAAACCAAAGGCTATTAAATAGCTTGAATTATCTTGCAGCACCTTTACAAAACCCTTTTGTGGTGTCGGTGTTTCTCCATTTTTTACTTCGGTAACGGGGGTAATTAATGCCGGTTCAACTGCTCTTTTAGCAAAAGGTTTTAAATCATAATTAACAGCTTTATTGGCCGATGCCATTTTTGATGACCAATAAACTTCAAAGGCTTGTTTTTGTTTCGTTTTATTCTCTGAACAGGTAACAAAATCAGTTGTTGATGGATTTTTAACTCGACACGCTTTAGGTATTTTATAGTATGCCTACCAAGCACTTTGCTTTTCGCCGTTATACATTGCAGCAAAAGAGGACATGTCAGAAATGGCAACATGGTTAAACGGATTATGAAATGCGCGTTTATTACCTGTAACTACCGAATACGGATTTTGATTTTGTTCGTTGTCCTTACATAAACGACTATATTCTTCAAATGTTGCTTTATATTGGTGATTCAAATAGTCATTTGAGTTTTGGTTAAGCAGTTTTCGAATAGCATCTCTTTTTTTCGCAAGATCGATACATAACTGTTTATTTGAAGTCGAGTCTGCATAAGTTGCATTACTAAATAACACTAACAAAACGCCAAAAATCCATTTCATTTTAATAACCTATCTCCCTAAAACACATTTAAGGTAAAGTCTTTATTCTTTAGGGTCAACCTTCTCATTTATGTTAGACAGCCAATTAAAAATCACATTTTCTTTGTGAGTTGTTTTTTACTTTCAATCTGAAGTGAGTTGACACCTTTTTTCACGTTAACCTCATATAAATCACCCTGAACTTTTAAACTAAATCCATATAAAACTTGAAACACAATCAAATTATAATGATAATTGTTTTTATTTGTATTTTTGAGTTTGCGATTTGTGTATTCATCTTTCTATGTATCATTGGCAAGTAAATATTTGTGAGGGCAACTTAGCATTTGAGTTAAATCACTATTCAAAAGCAATTAAATTTTATGAGCAATGTTTACAACAACTAGCGCTTATTGAAAAAGAAATCTATTCAAACTCTGCTCCTCCAAGCGCTTGGATTATTGACCAATATTTACCAGCTCTCATTGTTTCATACTTAAATATAATCGACTCACATCTTGCCGATAAGCACATTGAAAAGGCTTGTAATTTACTCGAAAAAGGCTATGAAAAAGCACGCATCTGTACTGATACATGCCTGAAAAAATCTGACATGCAACTGCGAAATGTCGCACTGCGTCATTTATCTCAACTTAAACAATACGCCTTTATGTTAGCAAAGCAGGTATCCCAACAGCCTGTGCTTCTTGCAAAGCTTAAAACCATTACCAATACACAAACAATTTTGAACAACACAATTCATTAATTACATATTCATGCACTTCAACTAAAAGGAAACGTTATGGCATTTACACTCCCCTCTTTAACGTATCAGTACGATGCACTTGAACCACACATTGATGCAAAAACAATGGAAATCCACCACACATTACATCATCAAACCTATGTTAATAAGGCAAATGAAGCTCTTGAAAACACCGAGTTTGAAAATAAACCTGATGAGTGGTTATTAAAGAACATTCATACCCTGCCCAATTCATTACAAAATATTGTCAGAGATCATGTGGGTGGGCATCATAATCACAGCTTATTTTGGCAAATAATGTCACCATTTGGAGGCACCTTACATACAGGTCAATTGGAAATCGCCATAAATAAAACCTTTGGTTCATTTGATGCATTTCAAGCAGAGTTTGTGCAAGCAGCACTTACGCGTTTTGGCAGCGGCTGGGCATGGCTGGTTGTAGATCAAAATGGTGAGTTAAAGGTAACAAGCTCAGCAAATCAAGACAGTCCTTTAATGGAAAATCTCACACCAATTCTCGCCTTAGATGTATGGGAACATGCATATTACTTGAGATACCAAAACCGCCGACCAGAATACATTAAGGCATTTTTCAATGTTATAAACTGGCAAGAAGTTGAACGCCGCTATTTGGCTATGATGTAACTCTAAAAAGGGCTTATCAATTGATAAGCCCTTTGCTCTGTTAATTGTTTAATGAACAGAAAGCTCTTTTGTCCCTGACACTACGTCATTAGAACCTTTAACTTTGTATTCATAGTTTATTGTGATTGTATTTTTACTCTCTGAAGTATCATCATAAAAATGATAACCCACATTATTTAGAGAAAAACTGTAATATTCACCTTGTTCTAATGATGTATGTAACTGGTAGTAACTTGAATAATTACTCTCAACATTTTCATTTTTTGCAAGTGAAGCAATAAATCGTTTTCCAACTTTAATTTCCCCATTTTCTACTACAGAATATCGAGAAAATTCGTCACTCTGATTACTATTTTTTACAGATTTTATCACTGTAATATCAAGATAATCTAATGATGAAATACTCAGAGGGAGGTACAGAGCAGGTGTGTTTGAGTTATAGCTACTATCATCAATCACCCCAGCAGTGTTCTTTTCAATACTACGTAGACCCAACGTAAAGCCGTTATTGTTATCCACTTTAATGTCATCAATATTGAATACTAAATTTGAATTTATGAATTCAAACTCATTTGTGAACTGCTTTGAATACACATTGCCTGTGTCTACTGATCTAAGGTTATTAACTTCATAGCGATATTCACCAGTTGATAGCTCTGCATTCGGAGTTACAGTTAAAAAACTATTGTTATACTCCAGTTTTGAGCTGACGCTAAGATCAACACTTTTTCTTTCAATAAGCGTTGTTCCGGGTGGCACCATATCATTGTCACTTTCATTACCTCGAGTTACTACTACGACATTTTTTTGACTAAACGCAACTGAGTCTTCTGATAATTCAATAGGATGTGATAAAAATAAATTTAATGAATTATTTTCGCTATTTATGTAATTACTCAACGCCCTGAAGTGATAATTAGAGTCAGAGTTTGTATCGTTTTCTTCAAGCATAACGACAAGATTTAATTCACCTTGGTCATTTAGCACATATTCTCTACTTTGATTTAGTACATTATCAAAAAAAACATATGCTTTTTCATCATTCGGGTTTATTTTCGCGTAACCAGCGTTGTAACTCACACCATTAAATTCAATTTCAGCTATATTCACTTTAATCGCCGCGGATCCTTTGTAAACAAAGCTGTAAGCTTGCTGTTGCTGATCAAAGGTCAGCGCTTGCGGTAATTTGAATTCACTAGAAATAAATACAGCTTCATTATTTTCAATAAGCTCACCTTGCTTACTGAGAAGAGTAATATTAACGGGGAATTCTTGGCTCTCGACAGTTTTCTTTGCATATACAACATCCGCATTCAGCAATCTACTCGAGTGGATTCGGCTGCCAAAGTCATCGTAACCAAAGTAATAGTCATCTATACCGTCATTATCGATATCGCCATCAAACTCAACATCATAACCAGAACCTTGAGGCACTAGTAATGTATAGTTTCCATTTTGTGCATCATAGGTAGCATTAACTCTGTTACTAAAACCTTGTGTCCAATAGCCATTTGAGAGGTATGAAATGACAGGGTAACCAATTTTCACATCTTCTATCACACTATTTGCACTATCTAAGATAGTGAAGCTAGCAGTGGTTGCTCTATACAAATATTGCGTACCTAAGTTTTGAACACTGTTTTGACCTTGGCTAACCATACTGGTTTTAAAATAAAAAACGCGTTTCAAGTAAGTATTATCTGGCGACGTAACTTCAACCAAAACGTCGCTATTTCCAGGTAAATTATCAATTACAACCTGTCCGTTTGAAACTGTAAAACTATCAGACCAATCAACACCAACTTGGTAGCGCACTTGAGTACCACTTATTGGTTCATTGGTTGTAGGATCAATTAAATCTAATACAGCTTGAACACTTGCAGTTGTTAACTCAGCTTGTTCAACAATAATTGTATCTTTTGAGTCACTGTCTTCGACTTTTAAGCAGCCAGTTAAAGGTAATGTAGATAGAATAGCGAGCGAGAGCAGAGATTTTTTTAACATTTTTCCTTAATCCTTGTTATAAAAACCGTCGTATTATTACAAAAACCCAATTTATAAACAAAACGTTAAGTAAATGAATGTAGAAATTGCCTCAAAAAAATATTTTTAGTTTTTAACCCCTTTTCCTTTTTTACTGCGTTTTATTGATGAACCATTAAAAGGAAAAAGACCTATGCTACTTCAACTTGATTCATTTAATACAACACCACAATTTATAAAAGCGCCGGCTATTTTTGCAATTGCAACTGGCATTACATTTTGTCTATTTGCATTTATGCAATTTTTAATAGCACCTCCTTCGTCCGTTGAGACAAAAGTCAAACCTGAGTTTTAATAATGGTTCGCCGCTTACGTTATATGGCGCTAACAGTTCTCGTTGCAGTTAATTTGTTAGTGTGCTAGCAATCAACTGCTAGCACACTTTTTTAAATATTTTGTAACGTATGTGATAAAGGAAACTCAGCTTGTAGTTGTTTTTTATAACTTGCAAAATGCGGATATCGCTCATATAAATCAAAACTTAAAACTTGCCCCCAACCCAAAACAACCGCAAAGTATAAATCAGCCAATGAAGGTAGATTACCGGCTAAAAATTGACGATTTGCCAATGTATCATCAATTAAATTTAATAGTTTCACGATTTCTTCTTCGGCATTTTGTTTTACTACTTGATGATCATGCGAGATTTTTTCAGGATGAAATATCTTTGTGAAATGACCATGTAAACTGCTCGCGATAAAGTTCAACCACTTCAGTGCCTCCATGCCTTGATATGTTGCTAAGTCGGGCATTAGCTGTGCATTTTTATGCTTTTGCGATAAGTAAATTAAAATCGCTTCCCCTTGCGTAAACACGTTTTCGCCTTCAACCAATACAGGTAATTTACCAAGTGGGTTAACCGCCAAAAACTCAGCCTGATGTTGTTCGCCTTCAAATAAATTAACACTACGTTCTTGATGCGCTACCCCAGTAATTTCAAGCACCATTTTTACCGCCGATGAACATGAAATTGGAAAATGATAAAGCGAGTACATAATAAGCGTCCTATCTCTAATTAATAAAAACTCATCCCACTTTACGGTAAAATCGCTATTAAAAAATTAGTGATGCATGCAGATTAATTGTGCAATAATGCACAGATGAACATGGATGACGATTATCAATACATACTTGCTTTGTATTTAACTGGCAGCTTATCAGGGGCAGCAAGGCAACTAAACGTAAACCACACCACGGTGGCAAGGCGCATTCAAGCATTTGAAAAGCGTTTTAATGTCAGGCTATTTGAACGCGTCCCTAAGGGTTACCAACTCACCGAGACCGGCAAAGCTGTGTTGCCTGACATTGCCTTGTTAAAAGAGCAGCAAAACAATATAGAGCGTAAGTTGTTTGGCCAAGATAAGTTATTGAGTGGTGAAGTAAATATTACATTAACACCAGAACTTGCAAATCAATTTGTAGTACCTGCCCTAAATGAATTTAATTGTCGCTACCCAAATATTCAAATCAATCTGTTGATTGGCTCTCATCACAAAGATTTATATGCCAGAGAGGCAGATATTGCACTTCGTTTTACACCTTCGCCCAAACAAGGGGATTTAATTGGCAAAAAACTTTTTAGATCTGAGTGGGGAATTTATGCCAGCGACAGTTATTTAAAGCAGTCTCAAAGTGAACAGCAGGTTTTGCTATGGGCTCTCGAATTTGAACCTGATTGGTATTTAACACATTTTACAAGCCATCGAATTGTCGCTAAGTTTGACCAACTTGGCCCACTTGTCACTGCGGTAAATAACGGTTTAGGAATCGCCAAATTACCCTGTGGTTTGGTAGATAGTATCAAAAGCAGTAATTTGTATCGTTTGGACTTACCAGTCACACCTTCAATTTGGAGCCTTTGGTTACTTTATCATTCTGATTTAAAAACCGCAGCTAAAGTAACTGTTACCAAAGACTTTATCTTCGAGCATTTATCGCAATATTCACACTTCTTTTCTGGCGAGAACTCACGTTATTGGCGATAAAATCGTTTAAGCTTTCTTGCAAAAATATCTAAAGCACGTTACTTCATTTCTAACCACGGGCTATACGATTGAAATAGTGATTCTTGGCTTAAAGCATGTTGGCGTGGCCATACGTTTTGACGTTTCGCAAATAAATAACGCAAGTTTATGCCAAAGCGATAAAAGTCAAAGCCTGGGCTTACTTGATATTGAGCGCCTATACCAAGCTCAAAATGTTGACCTAATAGCCAGTGTTTTTCGAGTGAAAAATTCACCCCCACCCCATTGTTTGATTCACCTAAAATGATATCTGGCCGATTAGTCAGTGGATATTGGGCTATATCATCTGTTGAGTAGTCAAAATAAGAAAGTGACGCATCTATAAACCACCAATCAACTTGATTGTATTGATGGTATCGGCCAAATGCTCCCACAACAGCTAACGATTGCGGGCTAAAATATCCTCCATGACCCAAATAAAATGCATTACTGTTGTGTTTATACTGCTGCCAATTAGCAAAACCACCATACACTAATTCATTACGTTTAAATTGGGTATTTGTAGCCGCACTTATATTTACATTAATACGCGAATTATCAATAACATTCGTGCCTTCAAGCTCGCTGTAACTGGCAAGCAAATTGGCATTCCAAGCAGCGGTTAAATTTTTACTTAAAGCCACCTCCAATCCTTTATCATGCACTTTACCAAACGCTTGCCCAGTGTAGAGATCAATTTCCCCCACCAAGGCGAGCTTCGATTCATATACTGGTTTATCAAACAGCTTTACTTTGTAATCAGTGTATTGCCATTGCAATAACCAATGATAGTTTTTATCGATTTGTTCTATTTTTGGCGCCTCAGCCAGCGTGAGTGTCCATCTTTGCTCACCTTGATAGTGATATTGAGCAAGCCAAAAAGTATCTGAATCGCGACTTGAAATAACATTAATCGCCTTGTTGATATAATTACTGCCTAAATTTGCAGTCGAAGTAATGTTGCCACTATCTAGCCGATAGTTTTGTAGCCCAATATTAACTTGATGTTTATTAAAGCTTATTGAACCGCCTAATTGCTGAGATAAAAGCCCTAATTTACTGCTTCCTTCGTCGCCTTTTTTATTGATGCTTTCAACTCGATACCAAACAGCCGGTTTATTTAAATGCAGCAAACTAGTTGCGGCATTTTCATTTTCCAGAGCAACGTCTGTTGCAAAGCTTAGCCACTGTGTTTCACCAAAACCAAATTGAGCAAAAATAGCCTTATATGTTGGGTTAGTAGCATAGTTTTGTTTTAACCTTTCGATTTCACTCGTTTTACCTTCCGCTTGGTAGTTAATAATTAAACCAGTTAAGGCGCTTGGATCATCGTTTTTGCTAAGTAAGTTTTTAAAAATCACATTACTTTCATCATAATACTTAGCGTTACTCAATGACCATGCATAGACCGCTTGTTGCTCTTCATCCAAGGTTTTGTCTTGTGCTAATTTTTTAAAATACACATTTGCTTTTTCAAACTCACCTTGCTCAAAATAATGTTGTGCTAATCCTTCATAAATTTTGTTCTGATACTTGGGATATTTTTCAATTAATGCCAATAGCTGAGTTTCATCTTTTAAACGTTGCAAACAGAGTACTTGCCCAAGTAATGCATCTTCCGTTTCAGGGGCAAGCTCAAACCATGTTTCAAAAACAACAAACGCTTCACTGACTCTATCTTGTTCAAATAAATACCAAGCTTTAGCTGAATAAGCTGCAATATAGTGTGGGTCGAGCGTTAAAATTTCATTTGCAGCCTCATATGCTGCTAATGAGGGTATAGGGTGATTAGAAAGTTCTTTTTTTAGGGCAGACAAATACAGCGTTTTATCCCCCATTTCTTTTGCCAAAAGCAGGGCTTTTTGATTATCCCCCAGTGCTAATGTCGAGAGCACAATACCTTTTGCGGCTTCAGAATTAGGTTTGATCTGATAAATCTCATCAAACAAAAAAAGTGCACTGTTAAAATGTGAGGTATTGTAATAGTGCCATGCAGTAGCAAACTTAAGTGCCGTATTTCTAGGCCAACGTTTAGCCATAAATTGGTATATTTCGAGTTTTCCCTCAGACGTTGTCGAGTCTAAACTTACGATATGCATTAAAGTATCAAATTGAATACGATTAATTTGTTGTTTAATTTTATTATCTGATATGAGTTTTTTGTGCTTTCCAAACGTATGATGGGCTGTTAAGTAATTTGCGTCTTTTTTTAAAAAATTACTGTTTAGATATGCCAATGCAAGCTGCTCTTCATCTTTTGCACAACTCATAACCAGCTTTTCAGTAGCGGATAATTGGTTGGCAATTTTCGAAAATTGCTTAACTGCATTTAATACTGTTTCAAACCCATAACAACGCTCAAGCAAAGGGGCATAATCTTCCATCAGCATTGAAAAATTTATTTTTCTTTGTTTTACCCGCTGTTTAAGCTCAGCTTCAAGTGCAATTAACTGCCAGCGAGCCTGCTCTTCAACTGATAATTGTGGCAACAGTTCTGCTATTAACTCTGTTCGGCCTAATTCATTGGCTAACGACAAAACACTTGGCAGCACTTGTTCTCGGTTAAATCCTGCTTGATATAACGGCCATAACAAATTGAGTGCTTCATTTTTTTCATTAAGTGCAACGTGGGTAAGCGCTTGACCATGATCAGCGGCAAGGGCAAGTTTGGGTATTTGTTTTGCAAGAGCAAATAAACTTGATGCAAGCGCGTATTCATTATTGCGATATGCTGCCCAGCCCCTATCTATAAAATAAAGACCTTGCCTGAATTGCTCTTTATCCCATTGAGAATCGATTGACTGTACTGGTTTATGGGCTGTTTTACGGGTTTTAATCTGGAGCGCTTGCTGAGCGAGCTTCTCCAGAAACATTTGTGTTTCTTCCCCAAGCGTAATGGGCTCAAAACGAAAAAGGATAGGAACCTCTTGATACCCTTCAATTTTCGAATAAATATCAAGCTTATTTAATTGCTGTACAAACGGGTCGAAATAGTTTTTATCTGGATGCTTGCCACATCGCACCACATAGGTCCCTAGTTGATTAACCAATTCGCAGCTAAATGGCACAATGCCACTTGCTAAAAGCGCCCGCTCCCTACTTTCATTAAGGTGCTGAGACTGGCTCAGCACCAATGTGTAGTTGGCTAACGCTGCAGTATTGCAAACGAGCAGGCTTAGGCTAACAAGTACGCTAAACCATTTCATTAGCGATCAACTCTCGTTTTCTTGACGCATTGCTCTGCGACGCTTCAGTAATAAGTAATACAATAGTGAAAACAACAGAATTGAGACAATTATCGCAATCCAATAGAGGTTTGGGTTTGATACAAGTACAGATTCAACCACATTTACTTTACCTGCTTTGCCGGTAATGTATTTATCGCCAACAGTGACTGCCACAGCTGCAAACTTAGCCTGAGATAGAGAGTTTTCTTGTGAGGTATCAAACATATCCACCATCACTAAATCCCCTTTTATCTGGCTTTGCAGTGCACCTTGGGTTGTCAAGCGCGTTAATCGTCTTAATGCTTTGTCTGTTTTCGCTGTAAAAAGCACCACGCTTCGCCCAAGCACACCAGGTGATTGATATTGCATGATCATCCCTTTATCAAAGCTAATATCGCTTTGCTGAGTTGAAATCGCAACGTTTGTTTCGCCCTCAAGTTCTTGGTAAATAGGATATGGTACACGCAATCTATCACCCATTTTAAGCGGTGCATTTTCTGCAAAGGACTTAGGTAACGCGCTCATAGTACTTATGATGATTTGTTCTCCATCATAGTTTGCATCTACATTCGAAGTAATTTGCATGCTGATCATTGGGTATCCATTTTTTTGCCCAAGTACTGCCATCATGTTATAAGCGGATGCCACCGTATTTTCATTTAACTCTGTTAATGCAATTCGAGCCTCAAAACCATCTGGCCAGCGAGTAAATGGAAAGCCATTCACAAACATTAAATCGAGCCTCGGCATTTCAATTTTATGAGGCATTGCAGGGAAACGCATTGAGGAGTTATCAAAAAGCGTTAAAAATAAGTTCTCAGTTTGAATAAAGCTACAATTTTCAGTTACTAACGGTGTCATAGTCGGTTGAAATGAAATCGAATTATTACCTTCTTGAAACAAATACGTTGGCATCGATATTTGGTAATTACTAATTAATCCACCACGTGGGTCATCCAAATGAATAGATGCTACATATTGTTTATTGAGTAATACATTGAGTGAAGAATCTGTGCGCGAGCCCGCGCCGTACGCATAGTTTAAACTTAAGTCGACATACTGGTTTGGTTTGATCATAAAATCTGAGGGCAAACGAAAGTTTATGGTCTTTTGTGAACCAGAGAATCCGCGAAAGGTATGGGTAGTAAAATCTAACTTTTTAAATTCGTAATCAGCACCGGTAGCTAGGGTGTTTTTACCGGCATACATACGAATATCTGGCAATTCAAACTCATGCAGCTTCATGGTGTTAGTATCAGGAAAAGGCAGTGAAAGCACATCAAATGACTCTGCCGCCAATTGAATTTCTTTTTGACTATTGCCAGCAATTAGAATTAAAGCGTATTTAGAATCCTCGATAAATTCTTGATTACCTTGCTCATCAAACTCTGACTTTACCATCGACAATATTGTGACGGTTGGCGTTTCAATAGATGGATTTAAACCATACTTTGCTAAAAACTCCGAGATAAACTGCTCACTACCAATCACAATGTTATCCATTTTTTCAATCAGTGAGTTTCGTGCATGGAAATTAGTAGGTTGAAAATTAAAGCGCACGCCAATGCCTGATGCGATTGAACCTGCCACACTCAAACTTTCATCACTGTAGTTTTCAGTCACAATATTAATGTTGTTATCAAGAAAGCTTCGCTCATCAAATAAGGTATTAGCTACTAAAGAAAGTTGCTTTGGTAATGGCGCAAGCGTGTAATCAAACTCCATATAAGCTTGGTCGAGTTTTAGTCTTGTCCAAAGCTCAGGCACACAGGGTAACTCGCACTGCGTGGCATAATGTTGGTTAACTTCAAATACTAGGTCATTATAACCGGGCTGAAGCAGCAAACTGGGTAAATCAATTTCAGCTTGCCCTTCTGGTGCATTTGGGTCTAATTTCATTTGAGCCAGCGGCGTGCCATTTAGCCGAACAACCAGCTGAGAGTTTTTTTTAAGCAATGATGCAGAATTAACGTAACTGAAAAATAGCTTGGCACTGTTTACTTGCCAACGGGCAGGAATGGGTAACTTCATTTCGTATTTGGCATCAATACAGCGCAAATCCAAACTTTCAACGGGGTACACCTCGGTTAAAGGTACTTTAAGAGTTTTAGCCGTTATACAACCAGAAAATACAAAACAACATAACAGCAGAAATTTAATTAATTTCATGCCGAACGCTCCTTATTTCTCTCATTAATTTTAAAAAATATATACCGCTTAAATCCCCTTAGAGACTCCACTGTGCCTGTTTTACCGCAAGTGATAAAGAGCGAAAGTATGCGCGCAATATTTGGCTGTTTTAATGGTCTAAACCAAAACTCTTGCCACTTATCACTGTCCTCGTAAACCAAGTGAACCAACTCAGCAATATTTTCCGAAACATTCGTGAATTGACAACCAAACGTGATTTCACCAGCTCCTTCTTGTACCCGTTTTACTTCAGCATCAAGGTGATAACGACGACCTACTTTATCTTTAAAATGTAGTTTAATTTTCTGGTCTTGCAGAAATAAAGCTTCTGTTTTAAGTGAAATTGCGGTACCAGAAATAGAAATATCATGGATAACCCCAGGGATAGGTTTTGATTTATCATCAATTGAAACCCCTGTTGTTAAATTTACCAGTGCACGATGATGGTTACGTACTTGATGACGCTCCCAAAACACACCAAACGAGGCAAAAACCAATACGATATTTATCGATAACCAAGTAAAGCATACCAAAGTGGTGTCACGCATTAAGGGGTATTCAAACCATTTATAAATACTAAAAGGCACAGACAATAAAAGAACAAAACAGATAAAATAAAACGGTTTTGCCAGTGGGCTTAATACATCATCACCATGTTTATTTCCTTTGGGAGTAACTTTAAAAACAGGCTTTCTAGGCTCAGCAATAACGCCAAGAACGACTGGTGCCAAAAAAATCGATTGGATGCTTTCGTATAACTCAGAAAAGAGTGGCCAGCGATAACGCCCATACATAATATTCGAAACAAGCAAGCTTCCAATCACGTGGGGCACTGCATACATCATTATTTGTTCAACACTGGCATGGTAGACTTGCATGCCAAAGATTAAGAATAAGCTTGGTGCAATTAAAAACATCAAGCGTGCTAAACCAAAAAACCAAAACAAGTAAAAGCTGGAATAACACACTTTTTGCGCCAAAGTGAGGCCGCTTTGTTTAAAAGGATTAAACAAAATCCCCATTTGGATCATGCCTTGGCACCAACGGGTCCGTTGCAGCATAAAATCACTGATGGTTTCTGGTGTCATACCGCATACCATAGGTTTATTGTAATAAATACTGTTGTAACCTTTGGCATGTAATTTAAGTGCTGTTTCGGCATCTTCTGTCACGGTTTCACCTGCGATGCCGCCTACTTCTTCAAGGGCTGAACGCCTAAGTACCGCAGCTGAACCACAAAAGAATGCCGCATTCCATAAATCCATTCCTGGTAAAGTTGAGCGAAAAAACATTTCGTTTTCACTGGGCACTTTGGCAAAAGTATGCATGCTCTGCTCAAGTGGATCTGGGTTGACAAAAAAATGAGGAGTTTGTACCAAAAACAATTTTGGATCTTTTAAAAACCAGCCCACAGTATGTTTTAAAAACTCCCTTGCAGGTACATGATCGCAATCAAGACATAAAATTAATTCGCCGTTCGTTTGCGTCAGCGCATGATTAATATTGCCTGATTTGGCATGGGTATTTTCATCGCGAGTAATATAAAAGCATCCATTTTTTTTTGCAAATTGCTTTAAACGGCGGTGCCTAAACCACGCGTCAGCAGAACTTTGAGGATTTTCTCGTTTAGCCTTCGTGCCACCATCATCCAAAATATATACATTTATTTTTTCCTTGGGGTAGTCTAAATCTAAGCATGCAAGTGCTGTGATCTCAGCGACTTCTTCTGGTTCGTTGTAAGTTGGAATATAAACATCTACCGTTGGGTATTTACTTAGGTCTAACGGCAGATGTGGCGGCTTTCGGTGTTTCATAGGGAAAATATTTGAAAAAACACCGACAAAATGCACCAGTGTTACCTCAAGCTCAGCTAGAAATAACAAGGCCACAAAAATAAAGTCGATTGGCCCTGTGAACACTAAGGTGCTTGTTGCACGCCAAGCAAAATAGCGGAAGCTAACAAAACTCAGCAACATAATAATAAATATGCGAAATTTATCCCCTTTGATAAATTTCCGCCCTGAGAACAACCATGCTCCTACGACAAGGCCATAGCCAGTCCAAATTGTTACATCATTTACTTGATACGATGTTGCAAGCATGCCTATGAAGATTAACAATGTTGCCAGCGCTAATTTCAGAGATAAACTTGAGTACGGTTTAGTTTTTGGTTGCATAGCACTCACCTAAACTAATTAAAACTGTCCTCTAAGTACTGCTCCTTTTCCCTGTTATTGTTCAATCCATACTGGTTTTTTTACTGCGAGTTTCAGATACATTGGGCTCTTTTTCAAGCAAGCTTGTAAACTGCATATAGCCAAAAACAAGGCCAATTAACACAGCAAAAAAGACAAAAATGCGAAACATACCTTTAAGCGTTAATCTATCTTTTACATCGCTTAAAATTGTGCGTTTACGGTCTTTTTCAATTTCATCTTCTTTGTAAAATACTTTAATGACTTGTACTGGCTTTTCTTTACCTTTGAGGTAAGTTGTTTTTATCACGCGGGCGTAATATTTCCCCTTTTCACTTAGCTCTTGATAGGCCGATTCCGAAATATAAATTTCATCCTCATTTGCCTGCGCTTCAATGCGTGCTGCAACATTTACCACATCGCCATAAATATCATCTTCCTCAACAATACCATCGCCATAATTGATGCCCACACGCACTTTTATTGGCACTGCTAATTTCTTTTGATTATTTAATTCGGCTAATGCATTTTGAATAGTCACTGCAGCGTCGATAGCACAAAGTGTATCTGGGAAGTAACTCATTGTGCCATCACCAAGGGTTTTCACGAGCTTTCCTTGGTTAGCTTCAATGCGTTCACGAATAATATCATCGTGATGTTTGATCATTTCGCGGGTAGTAATATCGCCATGAGTTTCAGTGATTGAGGTTGAACCAACCAAGTCTGTAAACATCACTGTGATACGTTTTGTATAGCGCGCTTCAAATTCTTCTTCTAGGCGTTTCCGCTCTGCTAGTAATTCTTGAGCGGAGGTTTGCTTTGATTGCTCTGCTGGCGCCATAAAAGTGCTTACATGGTAGGTAACTCTTTACATAAAGTTAGTCATTACTTGGTGTTTACGCAAAAATATTAATGAGAGTTTTCATTTAACATTGCTAGTACTTCGATATTATTAACACTGTCTTTTTGAAAATCAGCTAAGAACTTATCGGCATATTCTTGGTAAACATTCTGCTCTATAAATACAGCGAATATTTCTGGGTCAATATGGCCAAATTTTGCCATTTTTAGCATGATATCAACACACTCACTGAGCTTTTTAGCTTCTTTATAAGGTCTATCTGACGCCGTTAAAGCCTCAAAAATATCAGCTATCGCCATCATACGTGCTGGTACTGACATTTGCTGTTTTTCAAGCCCTCTAGGGTAACCTTGTCCATCCATTCTTTCATGATGACCACCAGCATACTCAGGCACTTGCCTTAAGTGCTTAGGAAATGGCAGCGATTCAAGCATTTTAATAGTGATGGTAATATGTTTATTAACAATTTTACGCTCATCATCTGTCAGCGTACCTCGCTGAATTTGCAGACAATTAAGCTCTTCGTCATTAAGAAGTTTCACCGGTCCTAAGGCAGTATTGTATTGGTAACGTT
>NZ_JAPEHW010000019.1 GCF_028875915.1 Pseudoalteromonas sp. G4 | reverse complement strand
CCGCCAGTACTGGCGCAAGGTAAATACCGTACACATTATGCCATTGGTAGTCGCGGGCATTAATGTTTGGGTAAGAATTTCCAAACGTAAGCTTTTGTTTAAAGGCGCGTTTGTTAAAGCGTTTTGGCAACCATAAATAAAGGCCCGAAAGCACTAATACAAAAAACATAAGATTGGCGATACCGTTTACCCAGCGCCCTGTTTCACTAAAGTTGCCATCAAGTGTTAGCCAGCGGTGAAAGGCGCGTAACTTGCGCATAAAGGTTTTGGTGGCAAGCCCAGGCTCTTCGATTTTTTCACCTGTATAAGGGTTTAAGTAGGCTAGGGTTTTGCGGCCTTCTTTTACTTGTACAAAGGCGTTTTCTTCATTTCTTAAGGAAATTGTCAGCAGTTTTTCATGGGTAAAGGTCTTGGCAATCTCGCTTAGCGCTGTTAACGACAGTGTATTTGTGTGGTGATTTGCTTGTGGGTAGTCGCTTTTTTCAGCGAAGTGAATAATTTGACGCTCATAAGTTAATAGTGCACCCGTTGCCGACATTAAAAAGATAAATAGGGCAGCTACGCAGCCAAAGATCAGGTGTAGCCAAAAAAACGCTTTTCTTATACTCATAGTTTATTGCTCATTGTAACGATAAAAGCGAGCCAACCTTGAGGTTGCTCGCTTTATTTAATGCATTAATTGACGGTTAATGCGTTTTATTTTGTGATTAAAGTGACACGCGTACTTCAAAACGGGCAGTACGTGCATCACCAATGGTGACATTGTTTACACCGCCGCCAGCAAGATAATCTTCATCTAATGCATTTTCTATATTGAAGCGGAAGTCGGTGTCTTGTCCACCAATTTGTGTGCTGAAAGTTGCACCTAGATCAAGGCGGTAATACGCATCTTTAGTAATCGTATTGTCGGCGTCAGCAAAACGCTCACCTTGGTAAATTAAACCCGCATTAAGCGCTAACTTTTCGGTTATTTCGTAACGCGACCAAAGTGATGCTGACCATTTAGGTGCATCCACAGGTGTTTTGCCTTCGTAGTTACTGTCACGCTCGTACTGTGCATCTAGGTACATGGTTGATGCCATTACGAAAAGCGTATCTGTAACAGCACCTTGTGCTGATGCTTCAAAGCCTTTATGGCGCTGCAGGCCTGCTTGTGTAGTAATGGTGTCAAAATTAGGGTCGTCAATCAGTGTTTCTCGCACTAATACGCCGCTTTTTTCAATATCAAACACGGCTGTATCAATCATTAAGCGTTCAGACACTTGCCATTTTAAACCAAGCTCTAATTGCTCCGATGTCACCGCATCTAGCTTCATGCCGTGGTTTTTATCGGTTTCGTCATTTAATGTTTCGCTGCGCTGTGGCTCAAACCCTTCGGCATAGCTTAGGTAAACTGTTGCATCTGAAATAGGGTGGAAAAGCACACCAAATTTTGGCACAAATGATTCGCTGTCAGCACCTTCTTTGTTTTGTTTATCAAAACGGCCACCAAGCGACACTTGCCATGTATCGTTAAAGGTAATTAAGTCTTGTACATAAAAACCGTAAAAGTCGTATTCGCTGGTGTAATGGGTGTCGTCCGTTTTATATGAAATATCTGGGCGCGTTGGTTCTTGGCTGCCAGGTGTGTAATCAACACTTGCAGCTTTAACGCGTAGCTGACCATAGTAATAATCTAGGCTATTTGCGCCAACAAGTAAGTCATGACGAATGCTACCCGTATTAAATTCACCTTTTACATCGAAATACATGGTTTTGAATTGCCAATCATCAAAGCGGTCGTATGGGCGCGACTGATAACTATCACCAGCTACATAATCAGATGGTTTACGCGGCGCAGACTCAAAACGTTGACGCTCAAAGGTCTGCTCGTTGTAACCAAACGTCATTTGCCAGTCATTGTTGAGGTGATAATCGATTTTGGTACCCAGGTTGTTTACGCGAATATCAGTAAATGCCCATGAAAAGTCATAGATATAGTCTTTATCGCCAATTACATCACCGTTGCTGTTTAACCAAGCACCGGTATCAAGGCCAGTTTTGTCATCTGTTTGGTCGTAGTACACATTCACAATCAAGTCGTCAGTAATTGCGTAATCAACCGCAAGATAACCTAAAAAACGGTCGCGCTCTCGGTTTTCGCCATTGGCGTATTCACGGTCAAACACCACATCTTGTTTTACTAATACACCGCGGTAATTTAGGTCTTCAATTAAGTTACCGCCAGCATCTAACATAAAACGTGTAGAGCCATTTTGGTCTGCGTCTGCACTGATATCCAAAAGCGACGATGAGGTTGGTTTTTTAGTTACCATATTAACTAAACCACCCGGTGCAGATTGGCCATAAAGCACACTTGATGGGCCTTTAATAACTTCAACACGTGACAGCGTTTCGATAGGTTGCTGGTAGTGTGACCAGTGTTGGTGACCATCGCGTAAATAGCCATTTGATGAGCTAAGGGCAAAGCCTCGGGCGTTAAAAACTTCACGGTTACGCTGTTTTGAGCCAGGTGAGAGGCTGGCGTCATTAATTAATACTTCACCTAATGTTGTAGCAAGTTGTTCATCAATAATGGTTTCTGGAATAACGGTAACAGACTGCGCCGTTTCAAGTAGTGATGTACTACCGCGCATTGCGCCAGAGGCATCATCTACTTTGTAATCGTTAAAGTAAGTGCCTTTCACTTCAATAACTTCTAGTTTTTTTTCATCGGCTACAGCGGTTGCTGAAAGTGATAAAAGTGACAGTGTAATTGCTTTGGTAATGTGATTTAACTTCATACTAAACCTAAATATCCCTGAAAAAGTGCGGGCATTTTATAGAAAGATAATTAAAATTGAAATAGCAAATGATAATAATTATCGTTAAGTTTAAATTGTAACCAATTAAGCAATATACCGTTGTTTGGTTTTTAGTGAGTTAAACTCAAGAAATTTAATGGGAAGGGTGTTTTGAAAATATAATATTGTTAGTAACTTAGCTTGAATGGCAGATAAATATCAGAGCATCTATGCCTTCGCATTTTATTGTTTTAATAAAATGTATTTAAGTATTTTGTCATTCAAATCGTTATTAATAACCCCCATATTGATGATGAAAATTCATTTGTTTGCTGTTTATTTAATAAAGAATGAAGTTAATAAATCTGTGTAATAAGTAATATTGAGAAAAAGCATATTAAAGCGCGTTTAATTAAGCGTTTATCACCGCTTTTAATTACATTATGCTAAAGAAACTGTTACTCACATAATTAATTACAAGGTCAGACTATGCCCTTAGAACGACACCCGATGTGGCGAGCACCACAACATCATATGGACGTTGAAAACGCACACGATCATGTTCATTGGATAGAGCTTTTTTATGATCTTATTCATGTTGTAATAATATTCTTGCTTGGGAACTTCTTAAGTGATCACCTTAACCTTGCAGGTTTTACTGTTTTTGCAGGGATATTTATTGCTGTGTGGTTTGCTTGGGCCGATTCGAGTGTATTTAATTCACTTTACGTAAGCACAGATGTTAAACATCGCTTGCTTATGTCGAGCCAAATTGTCACCGCAATGGTGATGGCGGCCTCTATTCCTCATATCTTAGATAAAGGTTGGCAATATTTTGCACTTGCCTACGCAGTTAACCGTTTTATAACGGGCTATTTATTTTATCGAACCAATCGTTTAGGTGTTGAAGAAACGGTACTTGCCAGCAAAGTGAGCCGCAATTTCTTTTTATTGGCGATTGTATTTGCGATTAGTGCGTTTTTACCAAAGCCGTTTAACTTTGGATTATTTGCTTTGGGTATTATTAGTATTCAGTTACTTTACATGCTGCCAAAGGTAGGGATACTCGAATGCAGCCGTTTTGTGCCGCGCTTAGGGCATATGGCTGAACGTTTTGCGCTATTACTCTTGATTGTGGTGGGTGAGGGCTTTTTTAAATTAGTTATCACCCTTTCAGAAAAAGGGGTATATAAAGTAAGCCCTGAGATATTCGCTAATTTTATTTTTGGTGGGTTTGCTGTATTTGTTTTATGTTGGATTTACTTTGACTTTGTAGGGAATGGTAAGCCGAAAAATACCAAAAAGTGGACACTAGTTAGCTGGTGGATAGCCCATTTATTTTTAATGTTAGCCGCCGTGATGTTGGGTGTGGCGTTGGCTGGCGAAGTAAAAGTAGGGTTTTGGCAGCCCTACCCATTGAAATATGCCGCAGTTGGTTGTGCCGGGCTTGCTTTATATTTAGCGAGTTTATTATGGATACAGTGCACCATTGAAACGCGAATAGCCCATCGCTTTGCAACGCCAAACATTAGGTTGTTTGGTATAGCTTTGGCAATTGGTACATTTTTTATTGTGCCATATGTACCTGCTTTAGTTGGCAACTTATTGTGGGGTACAGCGTTAATTTCGCAAATTGCCATTCCTGTAACGCGCGGTTACCTTGTTCTTTCTAAAGAAGAACAATTAGCGGACGAAAGTGAAGTAAAGTCACATTAGTGGCTTTACTTAAAGGTATCTGAGCGCTCAATCACTTCAATGGCATAGCCATCTGGGTCGTTTATAAAAAAGAACTTGGCAACCAGCGCATCGCCATTGTAGAACGATTTTACTTCTTTGGGTTGATAGCCAAGTTCAGTGGCTGTTTGATGGATTGCCTCAATATTCTCTGCGCTTACTGCAAGGTGACCATAGCCATTGCCATGTGTGTAGGGCGTTTTAGTATCAAAGTTAACGGTTAATTCAAGCTCAAAATCTGATTCATCATTACCAAGATAAATTAAGCAAAAACTATCAAAAGTGATACGGCGTTTTTCTGTTAAGTTGAGAATAGTTTGATAAAATTGCAGTGACTTTGATTCGTCTACTACGCGGATCATGCTGTGAATCATTTTAGCCATGTATTGGAAAACCTTATGTGTGAATTATATGCTGGTGAACCGCAAACATCTTACGACAGCACAAAGCGGTCGATACGTTTGCATGGGGTCGTTACGAGCATTTCGTTAGAAAATAAAATGTGGCAAATCTTGGAACAAATTTGTGAAGCCGAAAATGTTACTGTGCCAGAATTTATTGCCACCTTGTATCAAGAGGTTGTTGAGCGTCATGGCAGTGTTAAAAACCTTGCCTCTATGCTGCGTGTGACCTGCTTAACCTTTGCATTAAATAGTAACTGAAAGCCGTTCAAAAAGGGTAGTAACCCATTACTACACTGAATTTTTTACCGTAAATCACTTGGTTTAACCGCTTAACACTTAGCGCTCTTTCATACCGTGTGTTCGATTAGTCTAGCCCTATTGCTTTCTTACTCGGAATTTAACTTATGGAAACGCTTACTTTTTTTGAAGAATTTTTTGCCAATGCAAACCCTGTATTTGTTTTAGGTGTAGCCTTAGTGACGTTGGTACTTTGGTTTTTACCTGCCATTCTTGCATTCTTCTTAAACCGTAAACATGCAAAAGTGATTACCGTTGCATGCGTACCAGCGGGTTTTTCACTGATTGCTTGGTCAGGTTTATTTCTTTGGGCTGTGACTGGAAAAAGTGTTGAAAGGGTCGTGACTAAATCACGAAAAGAGCAAGTAACACCTGAAAGTAACTAATTTTCATCATTTTAAAAATGCCCTTTTAGTTTTGCATTGTTATTAAAAGGGCAAAGCGCTATTCATTATTAACCCCTCTTTATAAATGCATGTTATTTCTAGCTTTCGCTATTAAGGCTTGCACTTTAACAACGCGACTCTCGCTGGTGCATGCGTTTAAACAAGAATGCTTAAATCTCTTAATAACAAATTCAATTTATTTAAACCAAACCCCATGGAAGAGAGTATTGGTTATGGTTAGTAAGAATTTGAATTTCTATAAAAATTACCTTTAATTATAAGAAAATACTAAGGAGTTGGTATGAGTAATTCGGTACTGGCAAGCGCGATAGAGCGTTTGCATCGCATTGGTGAGCAAGCCAATACATCAAGCCAAGTGATTGAAGCATTAAGTCACCCTCATGCAACCCTTGCGTGTAATTTACCTGTCCGATTAGATAATGGCAGGTTGGCCTATTTTAAAGGTTATCGCTGTCGCTATAACGATATTTTGGGCCCATGCAAAGGGGGTATTCGCTTTCATCAAGCGGTTAATCAAGATGAAGTAGAAGCATTGGCATTTTGGATGACATTAAAGTGCGCTGTGGTGGGTTTACCGCTTGGCGGTGGTAAAGGGGGTGTAACTGTTAATCCAAAAACGCTTTCACCAATGGAACTGGAGCGTTTGTCTCGTGCTTATGTACGTGCAATGGCTGATTTTATTGGCCCAGATACCGATATTCCAGCACCTGATGTATATACCAATGCCCGCATTATGGGCTGGATGATGGATGAATATGAAAAAATCACGCGCAGTAAAGCGCCTGCGGTGATCACCGGTAAGCCTATCTCTTTAGGTGGAAGCCTTGGGCGTGAAAGCGCAACTGGCCGCGGCGCCTTTATTTGTACGCAAATGCTGGTAAAAAAACTTGGGTTAAAACCAAGCGAACTGACCGTTGCAATTCAAGGTTTTGGTAATGGTGGTTATCACTGTGCAAAATTACTTCAGCAAGCGGGATTTAATATTGTTGCCATTAGTGATTCGCAAGGCGGCATCTATCGCGCTGAAGGGCTTGATGTTGATAGTATTTATCAAGAAAAACAGCGCAGTAAAAAATTAACAGCGGTTTACTGTAATCAATCCGTGTGTGAGACGCTTGAATTTAAACACATTAGTAATGAAGAGCTGATCACAATGGATGTGGATATTTTGATCCCAGCGGCACTAGATGGCGTGATCACACAAAATAATGCAAACGAGGTTAAGGCAAAATACATTGTTGAAATAGCAAATGGCCCTGTTGAGAGTGATGCCGATAGCTTACTTCAAGCCAATAATGTCACAATTGTGCCTGATATTTTGGCTAACTCAGGTGGTGTTATTGTGAGTTATTTTGAATGGCTGCAAAACCGCCAAGGCGAACAATGGACGCTTGATAAAGTAGAAGAAAAACTGCACCAAAAGCTTGAGAAAGCCTTTGAAAATGCATGGCAGATTTATACTGAGAAAGGCATTTCACTAAGGGACAGTGTTTATAATGTGGCGCTGGTGGCATTAACCGAAGCAATAGAAGCGCATGGCACAACTGATTACTTTAATGCGCAATCGAATCGTTAAAGAAAGTACATTTGGATAAAAAGAGCAGCTTAAGCTGCTCTTTTTGTGTGACGTTTTTAAAAATTATTGTTTGCTTTTCACATAGTCATCAACAATACGCGCCAAAATATCTAGAGGTACGGCACCATTTTTAAGCACCACATCATGAAACTCAGCCAAATCGAACTTATCACCTAGCGTTTGTTTGGCGTTTTGACGAATTTCTAAGATTTTCATCATGCCTACTTTATATGCGGTTGCTTGGCCTGGCATCACAATATAACGCTCTATTTCAGAGGTAACATCTGACTCTGCCATGCCTGTATTTTTAAGCATATAGTCAATAGCTTCTTCACGTGTCCAACGTTTATGGTGAATACCGGTATCGACTACTAAGCGTACTGCCCTGAAAAGTTCTGCTTGTAGGCGGCCAATATTATCGTAAGGGTCGTTTTGAAAGCCTAACTCCCACGCAACTTGTTCAGCATAAAGAGCCCAGCCTTCAGTGTAAGCAGTAAATGGCGACATGCGTCTAAAGAGCGGCAAGCCTTCAGCTTCCATTCCAATGGCAATTTGAAAATGGTGGCCTGGAATACCTTCGTGGTAAGCAAGGGTGCGCATTGAGTATTTAGGAGTGGCTTTAATATCGTATAAATTGGCAAAAAATAACCCAGGGCGTGAACCATCAATAGCGGGCTGTTGATAATAGGCACCCGGTGCGGTTTTTTCTTTAAATTCAGGGATGCGACGCACTTTCATACCTGCTTTTGGTCGAATATTAAATGCGCCATCAAGTCCTTGGTCAATCTCATCTAGGATGGTTTGATAGTCCGCTAAAATTTGTTCGCGACCTTCATCGGTATCAGGATAATAAAAACGCTCATCGGCTTTTAACGCTTCAATAGCCGTGCTAAAGCCAAGGCTGGTATCAAATCCTTCGCTATTTAAAATTGTGAGAATTTCACCCTGAATTCGTGCAACTTCATTTAACCCTGTTTGATGAATAAAATCGGCAGTGTAGTTGGTAGTAGTGAAAAATTTAAGTGAGCTGGCATAAGCTTTATCACCATTTGGTAACTTCCAAAAGCCATCATCTGTAGTGGCTTTATCGCGAAGTGCGCTAAAGTAATCAATAAACAGCTGATAAGCAGGGTGCACAGATTCTGTCATTGCATTTTCAACGTCAGCAAGGATCTTTGCTTGAGTTTGGTCGTCAAAAACCGCACTACCACTTTCTGCTGCTTTATTCATTTTATCTTGCAATGAGGTGTAAAGAATATTCTCATTGATTGGGGTTGCAACAAAGGTGGTCATTTCGTCAAGTACGCGGTCAATTACAAAACGCGGCGGAATAATGTTTTTTTCTTCTCGTAATTTTAGCCCCTCTAAGCTTTGACTAAACTTGCGTTTAACTTGGTTTAAACGGCTAATGTAGTTATTAGCATCTTCAACCGAATTAACTTGGTGCTGCGCATCCATAAAACTTGGGAAACCGTTTTGAATGCCAAATAATTGGTTTACCGGATAACTGTGGTAGCGAAACTCGGTGGCATCAACAGCAAAATCAAGTAAATAGAGCGCAATTTCTTTCGACATTTGATCAGATTTATCGAGTTCGCTGTCATCATATTGCAGTACACCTTGTCTTATTTCGGGTAACAGGGCGAACATTTCGTCGTCTTTAGCAAGGCTTGCATCATCAAGCTCTGCATTGTGGCTGTTAAAGCCTAAACTCTCTAAAAAACCAAGCGAGGTAAGGGTTTCTGGGCTGTCAAAGGCCATTTTTACCATAGTACGGTCAACGTACGATTTAAATCGCAATGGTTTTTTGGCGTACCATTCATGGGCAACAAATGCACCTGCTAAAAATGCCAGTAATAAAATACTCAGCACTAGCCACTTTATTATTTTTTTAATCATTGGGCTTCCATATAAGTTGTTGTTTGCATCCCTTGCTATGATACCGACATTCGTAAAATTAACAATTTATTAACGTAAAATAATGGTAAAGAAGTGTGTGCTTAAGATATACAAGTTAATTCTTTACCCTTAGAATTCATTTGCTTGAAAGATTATTTATTTAGGAGACAGCTTGAAAGCATCAAGGTTTATCAAAATGAGTGTTTGGCTATTTAGCTTGCTGTTAACCAACACCTCAATGGCTAATCAAGTTTTAAATAACATTCCTGAAAACTACAACAAAGCAAGTAAGTTTGTGTTTTATTCGCACGGGTTCATTGTTGAAGGGGATAATCCAATGCCAATAGAAACCAAACATGGTTGGGGGGTGTATGATTTTCCGAGTATCAAACAAGCGCTTTCGGATGCACGGTATACTTTGGTTGCAACGCATCGCAAAAAGAATACGGATCCTTTTATATATGCCAAGCAGTTAAGTGAAAACATACGCAGCCTAGTTAAAAATGGCGTAAAACCAACGCATATTACCCTTGTTGGTTTTTCAAGAGGCGCGTTTATTACAGGGCTTACCTCACATTACTTACAAGATATTGGTGTTAATATCATTTTACTGGCTGGTTGTGGGCGCTTGATTTCATCAAAACATAGCGATATTCAAGTGTATGGAGATGTGTTGTCAGTTTACGAGAAAAGTGATGCTGCAAAGTCGTGCGCTAAATTAAAAGCCAAAAGTACAGCGTTAACGTCATTTGAGGAAATTGAGATTAATACAGGGCTTTCACACGGTGCATTTTACACACCAAGTGATGAATGGCTTGTTCCGGTCAAAAATTGGATCGCTGTTAAAATGAATTTGGGATAACAACAATTTAGTTATCCTTTTGATTTAATTGCTGAATTCTTCTTTGAGATCTTCTGGGGTAAAATTGGTTTTGAAACTAAAAGCGTAGGGTGTATCGCCTTGGCTACGTAATTGCGTGAGGCGCGCTATGCCTTCTTCGACTGATGGAATATGACCATCTTCCACCCACCAAAGCACGTAGTTATCTTCATTTAGTTTTTCAAACCATTCATTTTTGCGGCGCATAAAATCGCGGTGATGGGTGAGAAACATAAAGTTTTTTAAGCTATCGACATTTTGCCAAACAGACATATTGACGAGCATATTGGGGTTTTCAAATGCTTGAATATTAGTCGCATCGCCAGAGTCATCTTTCAGGCGCCAAATAAAGCCTTCACTGTTTTCAGCGAGTGAATTCACCTTATTTAAGTTATCAACAAAGTCTTTTATTTCAGGGGCATCAAGTGCGTATTTTGCAAGCGCGATATTGAGTTGAGCTAATTGCATAGTCATCCTTTGCGAAAACTTACGGAAAAAAGATCAGTTTTTAACACGCCACGGTGGGTTTAAACGGTTTTCACCTGCCCAATATAGCTTGATTTTATTGCCTGAAGGGTCAAATAACACAGCTTCTCGCCATAGGTATCGCTCATCAGTTGGTAACTGCGTAAACGTAATGCCTTTGGCCTGTAATTCGTCAACCCAGTTATCGAGTTCTGCATGTTCAAAATAAATTGTTGCGCCATTAACAGGGTTTTCTTCAAGTGATAGCGAAAATGTTGAATCGCCCATCGGGCAGGCAAAACGTGCATAATGGGGTGTGTCAACGATAAGTTCAAAACCGAGCGTTTGGTAGAACGTAACTGCATTTTTCATGTGAGCTACTGGCAATGTAACTTGGTTTAAATTCATTTTAATCCTCAAAATATTAAGGCATGCGTTTAAAGCGCATGCCTTAGAGTTATTTATTTGTTTTCATTAACTAAAATAACTTTACGATGCGGGAATGGAATTTCAATATTTGCTTCATCGAGTGCTTTTTTAATTTGCTCTGGCACCGAATACAAGATATCGAAATAATGCTCACCCTGGCAAAAAGGGCGAACTAAAAAATCCACCGAGCTATTGTTTAATGTTTCCACTTCAACAAACGGACTTGGTTCGCTAAGTACATGTGGGTGCGCTGTAAGTACACCTTCAATTACTTTGCGGGCTGCATCAATATTCTCGCTGTAAGCAATACCAAAATGCATATCCACACCGCGAATTGCATGGTGTGAATGATTAATAATTTTGCTGCCCCAAATATCGCTGTTAGGAATGATAATACGCTGATTATCAAAAGTTTGTAGAATGGTGGTGAACATGTCTATTTCAGCAACTTTACCGAATTGGTCACCTGTTTCGATAAAATCATCAACTTTATACGGTCTAAAAATAAGTAGCATAACGCCTGCTGCTAAATTTGACAGTGTGCCTTGTAATGCTAAGCCAACCGCTAAACCGGCAGCGCCGAGTAAAGCAATGATTGAAGCTGTTTGGACGCCAAAACGGTTGAGTACGGCAATGCCTACAAAGGCTAAGATGGTGTATTTGGCAACACTGCCAAAAAACTTAAATAAGGTGTCATCCAATTGCGCGTGTTTATTGGCAACTTTAATAATGGCTTTATTTACTTTACCTGCAAGCCATACACCGATAATTAAAATGGCGAGCGCCAAAATAAGATTGGTTGCCCAATCAAGTGCGGTGGGCAGATATTGGTTTAAATCGAGTTGAGCTATAAATTCTTCCATGAGACTTTCCTTTTAGTTAAAAAATATACACTAAGCTATCTTATAAAGCTGTTCAAGTGACAAAATAAACACACTGCGTTTTAATTGCGCTAGCGCAGCTAAAATTGATTAATCAATAATTTAGTTAACAATCACTTGCGAAATAGCCAGAACGATCACATAGTTTTAAGTGCACAGTGTTTTGTAGCTGTCATGAAATTAAGGGTGGTTTATGTCTAATATAAAATTAGTGATTCGTTTTCGTTTAGAACCGGGCTGTTTGGGGCCGACGGGCACAGATTATGTTGAAGACTTTTGCCGTTTAATTAATTTAGTTGAGTTTAGTTACCCTTTTGTTGAACTCAATGTGATCCCACGATACGACAAAACCCTGCCCGAATGGGAGTTTTTACTCAGCGATAAACTGATTAGTGAAAGCCAAGCAGACCGCGTTTTGGAACTACATAACTTTACCATCGAGTCGATGGAAGAAGCGGTTGATGAATTTATTACTCTGAAAGTCGAGCAGTTTATGACTTCGGTTAAAAAAAATAGCTAACCGTTAAAAATCAATTTCACTTCACATTTTCTTCACATGCCCCTTGCTAGATTGTACTCAACAATCAATAGGAGCATGTTATGACAATCAAAATTAAACACAGCGTTATTGCAAGTTTACTTGGCCTTTCTTCACTTAATCTAATGGCTGATGAGCAAAAGCATATTTTAATGGTGTTAAGTAGCTATGGCGAAAAGGACGCAGCGGGCGAATTAGTTAAACCAGGCTACGAATTCGATGAAATGAGTAAATCGTATTTAGTATTTAAAGCCGCTGGCGCAAACGTTACTTTTGCATCGCCAAAAGGCGGAAAAGTGCTGGCTGATAACTACAACAAAGAAAAGTCCTACAATGCAACGTTTTTAAAAGACAGCAGTGCGTTAGAAAAGCTTGAAAGTACAATCAAACTTGAAACCCTCAACCATAACGATTTCGATGCTGTTTATGTGGTGGGTGGTAAAGGGCCAATGTTTGATTTAGCCAGTGATAACAGCGTTAAAAAAATAATAAAGCAAGTGTATGAAAATAATGGCGTGATTGGCGCTGTGTGTCATGGACCTGCTGCGCTTTTAGACATTAAACTATCAAACGGAGAGTACTTGCTAGCAGGTAAACGCGTTTCAGCGTTTAGCAATTTAGAAGAGACGGCCTTTACTAAAAAATGGCAAATGCCATTTTCGCTTGCCAATAAATTATCAGAGCAAGGTGCGCTTTATCAACAAGACAGTTTGATGTTCAATCAAGTCAGTTTTGATGGCAACTTGCTGACTGGTCAAAACCCTTTTTCAACCACAGACACAGCAATTGCCGTTGTTGAGAAATTAGGTTTATCGCTCGACAAACCAATTGAATTTAAAGACGGGCGCTTGCTACATATAATGCCAACAAAGATGACTTTGATACCATGCTGTTAGCGATGCTTGGGGTTTATTTAGGTAAGCATGCGCAAAACCAAATGGAACGCGATACCGCGCTTTCATTAATGGAAGTAACAAAAGATGCCATTAATCACCCGATGCTTGAGCTAGCAATGGCAAAAACACTGCTTGCTGAAAATCAGTTTAAAGCTGCACAAACACATCTTGCAGCGGCAAAAGTTAAATTTCCAGACAATACTGATATCGCATCCTTATTGAATAAAGTGCAATCGCTTTAATGAAAAAACGGATTTTAATTAAGCAGTTAACCTTTGCACTCATTGCACTAAATAGTGCGATGAGTGCACTAATGCTGATATTCATCACCTTTACCCCTTACCTCATTTACCTTTAAATGCTAGCCTTGTTTTGTCGGCTTAAAAGGAATAATTAAATTGAAAGAACAACAGCTTAAAGTACTTTTGATTGAAGATAATGTAGCGATTTCCAACAACATCGCCACATTTTTTGACAATCGAGACGCTGTAATGGACTTTGCTTATGATGGTGAACAAGGCGCTTCTTTAGCCCTTGCACATTTTTATGACTGCATTATTTTGGATATTGCTCTGCCGAAAAAAGATGGCTTAGCGGTTTGTCAGGAGCTGAGAAGTAAGGCAGAACGGCATATTCCGATTATTATGCTAACGGCGCGAGATACTTTAAGTGATAAAGTAACGGGCTTTGAGTTAGGAGCGGATGATTATCTAACCAAACCGTTTGAGTTAGAAGAGCTTTATTTACGCTGTTTGGCGATTACTCAACGGCATCAATCGCAAACTCAAAGCAAACAATTACAGCTGGGCAAGGATGAAACTGAGTTAGTGTTAGATTTTGCTAGCAAACGGGTACTGCGTGCAGGCGCTGAAATTCATCTGCAGCCGATAGGTTTTGCTATTTTACGCATTTTGATGGAAGCCTACCCAAGAGCGGTATCACGCTCAGAATTATGCGATAAAATTTGGGGCGATGAGCCAACTGATTCGGATGCGCTTCGTTCGCATTTTTATCAACTTAGAAAAGTGCTAGATAAGCCATTTGCAAAGCCGATTATCAAGACCATCCACGGTGTTGGGTTTAGTTTAACATTTTAAGAGATTGAGCTTGTGTTTACATTAATTAGAACGCGCATCATTGTATCGTTTATCAGCATTGCTCTGCTAGTTAGCACTTTGTTTATTGGTTTAGGTTTTATATTTTCATATGAAGTGGAAGATGGTTTTTTTCGCTTTATTTTAAATAGTGAAAAAGAACAAGTTGAATCGCAATTAGCCACAAACCAAACGGTCTCCACTCATTACCCTTTTGTCAGTTATGTTGCATCAATTGATGCATTACCACAGCCAATTTTTAGTCTGTTACAAGAAGAGCCCAATCGTATAGAGTTCTCAGGTGACGGTGACAAACATTACCATATTAAAGCGCTATCTTCCGGTTACTTGGTTGCCGAAGTGAGCGAGCAACTGATTGTGCGCAAAAATACAGGCGGTATGTTGGGCTTCGCATTATTTTTTGTCACCATCATTTTGTTAATAGTTCTATTGGTGGCGTGGCTATTAGCAAAGCGCATCACTAAACCAATTAAGGCGCTCGATCAGCTTATTTCAAATACCACATCAGACACCATGCCCGTTGGCTTTTCAGCACAGTTTAAACAAGATGAAATCGGCGTATTTGCCAAAGCGTTAGATAATGCGTTTATGCGTGTACGGCAGTTTATTGAACGGGAGCAAAACTTTACGCGTGATGCCTCCCATGAATTACGTACACCTATCGCAATTAGTGTAGGGGCAGTTGCGTTACTTAAAGAAACACCTCTTAGCCAAGAGCAACAGGTGCTTTTATCCCGTATTGAAAATGCGCAGCGTGATATGCAGCAATCAGTTTCGGGTTTATTGGCAATGGCTAGAGAGCATGATTATGAATTAAGCGACATTAAACTATTACCGCTGATTGAACAGGCTATTTTGTTGCATCATAAATTGATTGAAAATAAACCGATTGAGATTGAGGTGAATGTTGACTCAACTGCCACAGTAAACACGAATCATGATGCATTTAAAATGGTGTTAAGTAATTTAATTAGTAATGCATTTCATCATACTAATAAAGGCACAATTTTTATTGAATATGCCAAGAATCACTTAACAATTCGTGATTCGGGTAGTGGTATTGATAAGCAATTGCTCAACAAGGTGTTTGATGCTGGGGTTAAAAGCGACAGTAGTACCGGCCTTGGCTTTGGCCTTGCGATTGTAAAACGCTTATGCAAACGTTTAGCTATTGATATAACAGTCAGTTCAGATAAACAAGGCACGGTTTTTACCTTAAAATTGGCCAGTGACTAAAGAGCGCGGTAAATAATTAGTATTTCGTTTCTGTGTTCCCGTATACTTTGCCAATAAAATTATGCTGTAGGTTATTTATGAATATTTGGGTTGATGCCGACGCGTGTCCGGTTGTGATAAAAGAAATTCTGTTTCGCGCTGCTGAACGTACACAGATTATGACAACGTTTATAGCAAATCATAGCTTTCGTATTCCGCCTTCACGCTTTATCAAGCGACTGCAAGTAGAAAAGGGTTTTGATGTTGCTGATAATGTGATTGCCCAGCGCGTAGAGCCTGGTGATTTAGTGATTACTCAGGATATCCCTCTTGCCGACGAAGTGATCACCAAGCAAGCTATAGCCCTCACGCCACGCGGTGAGCTGTTAACGAGCAGCAATATTAAGTCGCGTTTAAATATGCGCGATTTTTTTGATACGTTGCGTGCCAGTGGTGTTGAAACCGGTGGCCCAAGTGCACTTTCTAATGCGGATAAAAAAGCATTTGCTGACGAGCTAGATAAAGCCCTTGCAAAAGCGCGCTAAGCAATAATATATAAAATCTAATACTTATAAGTAGCAATCATTTGCTAAACTAAGCTAGTCCCACTCTTTGCACTATACTTAGGGAGTTATAACTCCGAGGATGGTGCATCATGTTTTATGGTGTAGATAAAATAAATGCATTTGCACTTGCCATGTTAAACCAGGCCGAGCTGGATGACTTATTGTGGTCAATTGCACAAGGCGTGGGCGAGATTATGTCGTTTGATGATTGTGTGATTTATCTTCGCAATGAAGATAAATTGGTACAAATGGCAGCTTTTGGCATTAAAAACCCAAAAGATCGTGAGATTTTTGAGCGCATTGAAATCCCTGTAGGACAAGGCATTGTGGGTACGGTTGCTGAAACAGGCGTGGCTGAAATTGTCTCAGATACGCGCACTGACGCACGTTATATCAATGATCAATTCCAAGGACTTTCAGAGCTTGCAGTGCCGGTTATTTATGAAGGCAATACGATTGCCGTAATTGATTCGGAATCAAATAAAACTGACGATTATTCAGAATTTGAAATGGCGCTTTTACAGGTGATTGCCAATATTGCCGCACCACGTATTGCCTCAGCGCAATATCGCCTTGAATTACAACAAACCCAATTACGGTTAGAGCGCAGCAATAATGAGCTGCAAGAAAGTTTAGCGCAGTTAGCACATAATCAAACAATGATGATTGAGTCAGAAAAAATGGCAGCGCACCGCTTGGCTTTGCAATTAGTAATATCAATACCATTAACCATGATTATTTGCCTGAGATCACAACGCGTTTGAATACCCTAAAAAACGACCCATCTATAACTGAAGAATTAAAAAACGCGGTATTTGATGATGAGCTTAGCTTTATCTTAAGTGATTTAGACGAGCTGACAGCTGAAACGGTGAAAGGCCTTAATTCAGCCAAGCAAATTATGCTTGATTTAAAACGCTTTTCCCGTGGCGAATCTGATGTTCACGAACTTAGTGATATCAATAAAGGAATTCAATCAACGCTTAATATTTTACGCAATGAACTTAAAGACAATTGTAAGGTGCATTTAGCGCTAAACCCTTTACCGGAAACAACGGTGAATATGGGAAAACTTAACCAAGTGTTTATGAATCTGATTTTAAACGCAAAACAGTCGTTTGATTCGAAAGGGGATATTTATATCTCTACTAAAGTTCATGAAAATAATATTGTGATTACTATCAGGGACACGGGGTGTGGCATTCCAGAGGCTGATTTAAAAGACATATTTACCCCGTTTTATACCACAAAGCCAATCGGTGAGGGCACAGGGCTTGGCTTGGCAATTTGTTATCGCATTATTTGTGACGAACATAAAGGTAAACTGACGGTAACATCCAGTGATAAAGGCAGTGAGTTTACGATTTGCATTCCGTTTTCAGATCAGCACCAATTGCAAGCCTAGCCACAGTTTTAATTTAATTCTGCCTTTGTTAGCTTGATTGAGGCATGTCGGTTTTGTGGTTTTTTACCGAGCCATGTTCAGAAAGTAATGATAAAAAGTCCTTTTGGCTACTTGGTTTAGCAAACCAATAACCTTGTATTAATGTACATTCAAAGTCTTTCAGCCATTTCATTTGATCGCTCGTTTCAACACCTTCCGCAATGACTTCTAATTTTAAGCTTTGCCCCATTGCAATAATGGCTTTTGTTAATGCTTGGTTTTCTTGGTTGTGCTCAATATCACTGACAAAACTTCTGTCAATTTTTAGTTTATTTACTGGGAATTTTTTTAAATAACTGAGTGATGAATACCCAGTACCAAAATCATCAATGGCAATTTTTATTCCGCGCTCGGCGAGTTCGTTTAATTGCGCCATGGTTTTTTGGTCATTCTCGATAAATACGCTTTCGGTGATTTCTAAAATCAATTTTTCAGCAGGCAAACCGCTGTTAAGAAGGGCATTATCGATACTTTCGATAAAACCATCACGCTGAAATTGAATACTGGAAATATTGATACTGATACTTGGCGCATCACTATATAAGGTTTGCCAGTTAGCGGCAGTTTCGCATGCCGTGTTTAATACATATTCACCAATTTCAGCGATGAGCCCTAACTCTTCTGCGAGGTCAATAAAGTGAAAAGGTGACAACAAACCTTTCTCTGGGTGTTGCCAGCGTACAAGGGCTTCAGAGGCATAAATATGATTGTGCTCGGTATCAAAAATAGGCTGATAATGTACGGTAAATTGCTGTTGCTCAATCGCAATACGTAACTCACTTTCCAGTGCGCGGCGCTTAAGGGCTTTTTCATCCATTTCGGCGGTGAAAAACTGAAAGTTATTTTTACCATTTGCTTTGGCTTTATACATTGCGCTATCGGCTTTACGCATTAGTGTTTCAACATCCTTACCATCATTTGGGTAACTAGTGATGCCGATACTCGCTGAGACAAACCCTTGTGCGTTTTCGAGTTCGAACGGTCTGGCTATTGCGCTCTGTATTTTGCGCGCTACTTTATGAATATTAAATTCTTTTTTGTCTGTGGAAATAAGTACTGCAAACTCATCGCCACCTAAACGGGTGATAGTGTCAGACTTACGTAAGGTAGCGTTTAACCTTTGAGCTGTTTGTTTTAATAATACGTCGCCTTGGGAGTGACCTAAGGTGTCATTAACATGTTTAAAGCCATCTAAGTCAATAAACAAGAGTGTGACAAACGTATTGTCACGCTCCGCTTTATTAAGTGCTTGTTCAAAACGATCTAAAAATAAGTTTCTATTGGCAAGCCCGGTAAGCGAGTCATAGTTAGCTTGTTGGTATATCTTACTTTCTGCTTTTTTGCGTTTAGTAATATCACTAAAGAGCGCAACAAAGGCTTCAATCTCACCATCGTTGTCTCTAAGCGCTGTGATAGACAGCCACTCGTAATAAATTTCGCCATTCTTACGGCGATTACATACTTCACCTTGCCATTGATTGTTTTCATCTAGCTGGTGCTGCATATTTTGATAAAACGATTCATTTTGTAGGCCTGAACTTAAAATTTCAGGTGTTTTATTGATGACCTCATGGCTTTCATAGCCGGTGATTTTAGTAAACGCTTCATTTACTGCTTGGATTTTATAATGTTTATCACAAATCATCACCGCTTCGGTGGCGGTTTGGAACACAGTCGAGGTGAGTCGTAGCTGTTTTTCATCTTGTTTTTGTTTGGATATATCATCCAAAATTAACACATAACCACTTTGGCTGTTTTGCTTACTGTTAATTGGGTAAAGGTGTACACGTAAAAAAGTATTTCCTTGGTGAATAGATAACTTATCTACCCATGGTTGACGATGTTTGATGGCATTAGTAAAACGTGTTTGGTCGTCTACCAAATTGGGTAAAACTTCAAATACATTCTTACTCTTACTTATATTAGCAAACAGCGTTTTCATGCTGTGGTTGTTTTGATAAATAATATTGCCGTTATAGTCTGTGGTTATAATTGCCGATGGGCTTTGTTCTACAATTTGATTTAGTTCATCACTGCGTTTTTCAGCATTTCGTGCAATGCGCAATAAATAAGTTAAAAATAACGAAACGGTGATTAACGTAATGATGCCAGTCAAATACAGAGTATGCATTTTGTTGTTCTTATCTGTAATGGTTGCAAGTTGAGCGTCAACCATTTCTTCGAGGTTTTGTTGGTATTGCCAAATATCCGTTTGATACTGGCGTTGTTCCGAAATATCTTGAATGATGGAAAATAACATTGTTCTGCCAGCGTTTGTTATTGGGGTGGAGTAAACTTCGACGGTTTTAACATCGCCACTGGCAATTTGGTGACGAAAGATAAAATAATTGCGTTTTTGTAGCTGGGCGTTTTTACGCTCTTCTGCAACTTGTTCTTTAGTGAAGAGGTTTATTTCTTGAATTGATTTATTTTCGAGTACATCAATGGTGTAACCATAAAAATTCGCTGCGGCCTTATTGGCTTTGACAATTTCACCGCTTGCAGCATCGATTAGTAACATCACTGCGGTGTGGTCTTCAAAAATTTCACCAAATTGGCTATTTGCAGATAAACAAAAAGGCAAAAACAACAAAAAATAGACAACTAATGGCATGGCACACTATTTTGAAGCTAAAGTCGGTACATTATTAAACTATAGTCGCAATTATTGCAAGAAGTTGCTTAAATTTTTATAGGTTTAACAGTCAGTAAATCAGCATCTGGCGCCTGATAATCAGATGAAATAACGCTGTATAAAACTAAAAGAAGTCTTATACAGCGTAAAATTTAAGTTAATAAAGTTTTAATTTCTTCAAAAATGCTTGGGTCATCTATGGTTGAAGGGATATTTAACGTTTCGCCATCGACTAACTGACGTAAGTTTTTGCGCAAAATTTTACCCGAGCGTGTTTTTGGTAATCGCTCGACACAAAGAATATGCTTTAGGCAGGCAATCGCGCCAATTTTGCCGCGAATTGTGCCGATAATTTCTTGCTCAATTTCGCTAGAGGATATTGCTTCGCCGTCTTTCAGTACAATCATTGCCATTGGCACTTGGCCTTTTAATGAGTCGTTCACGCCAAATACAGCGCATTCGGCAACAGCGGGATGTGCAGCAACTATCTCTTCCATTTCACCAGTTGAAAGACGATGCCCTGCAACATTAATAACATCATCAGTGCGCCCCATAATGAACAAATAGCCGTCTTCATCGAGGTAGCCACCATCGCCTGTTAAAAAATAACCTTCATATTGGCTTAAATACCCTTCAGCATAACGCGCATCGTTTTGCCAAATAGTCGGTAAACACCCCGGAGGTAAAGGTAATTTTATAACCACCGCGCCACTTTCATTAGGCGCACATTGATTGCCATCCATATCTAAAATTTGCACATCAAAGCCAGGTGTGGCCACAGTTGCACTGCCTACTTTGGTTGGTAAAGATTCAATGCCAATCGGGTTACAGGCAATTGCCCAACCCGTTTCGGTTTGCCACCAGTGATCAAGCACTGGTAAGCCAGTTTTTTCCTGCAGCCAGTGATATGTCGGGGGGTCCAAGCGTTCGCCTGCTAAAAACAACCGTTTAAGGCTACTGGTATCGTATTCTTTAAAACCATTGGCCTCCGGATCTTCTTTTTTGATGGCACGAAATGCCGTTGGGGCGGTAAAAAGGGCGCTAACTTTATGTTCTTCAACAATACGCCAAAATGCACTGGCGTCTGGCGTGCGAATGGGTTTACCCTCATAAAGCACAGTTGCACAGCGATAAATAAGCGGTGCATAAACAATATATGAATGGCCAACGACCCAGCCAATATCGGATGCTGCCCAAAACACTTCACCGGGTTTCATGCCATACACTGTTTCCATACTGTAATGCATCGCCACTGCATGGCCACCGTTTTCTCTTACAACACCTTTAGGCGTACCTGTGGTGCCAGAGGTGTAAAGAATATACAAAGGATCTTCCGCACGAACTGGAGTTGGTGCAACGGGATTTGCCTCTTTTTCAACTAAATACCAATCAAGATCTCGTGGTGAGTGCATTGGCGCAAGTGCTTGCTCGCGCTGTAAAATGACGGTATTTGTAACTTGGTGTGTTGCCAATTCTATGGCTTCGTCAAGCATGGGTTTGTAAGGAATGACTCTGTCTATTTCGATTCCGCAAGAGGCACTTAAGATCACTTTTGGTTTTGCATCATCAATTCTGACTGCTAATTCATGGGCGGCAAAACCGCCAAATACAACAGAATGAATGGCACCTAGCCTTGCACAGGCTAGCATTCCAATCACGGCTTCTGGGATCATTGGCATGTAAATTACAACGCGATCGCCTTTTTCAACGCCCAAATCGGCCAATACGCCAGCGAAACGTGCCACTTTTTGGTGAAGCTCGAAATAGCTAAATGATTGTTTGGTATTGGTAACAGGTGAGTCGTAAATAAGTGCGGTTTCATCAGCAAAACCGTTTTCAATATGCTGGTCAAGTGCAAGGTAGCAGGTGTTGAGTTCACCGCCGGCAAACCAATGATAGCGGCCATTTTCATCTTGTTGGTATGCCGATGTTGGCGTTTTAAACCAAGGAATTCGCTTGCTTTGTGCTAGCCAAAATTCACACGGTTCCTGTTTGAATGCTGCATAAGCGTCGTTGTAATTGCCCGTCATATCAGGCTCCTAACTGTTTTTGTGAGAGACCTTACTAAAGGTAGGTTAATTTTAACATGAACAAAATTCGACCTTTGTCTGTTATCACCTTTGTCTGTAATCTAAGGAACGACACTTTTTTAAAAGATACACGCTATATAGAGCAAAAAGTTGGCAAAGATATAATTTATGTAATAATCAAACGCATTGAAATAAATAAGAAAATCAAATATGAAACGGATTTCGCTAATACTCTTATTGCTGCTTTTAGTTGGCTGTCAGCAATTTAAAAAGGCTAAAGAGCAGGCTGCTTTACTGACATCAATCGCCGAAATATCGGGAACGGTAAATACAAAACTTACAGGCTCTTCAGAAAATGTGAATTTGGTTGCAGCGGTGCTCATTAAAAACGGCGATGATTTTAAGGTCGAAAATCAAAAGACATTGGGTTCTAGTAATCAATTTCAGTTTTACTTAAAACCCGGGACTTACTATTTTGCTGTCTATCAAGATGATAACCACAATTTAGTTTACGATGAAGGTGAGCGCGCTATTGGTCATGTTGACGACTTTGGTACTTGGCAACCAATCGTGTTAAACGAAAAAGAAAAAAAGCACCTTACCTCACTGCGTTTCTCAACCCCACGAAACAAAAAACGTTTAGTAAAATACAATGACAATCAATCCATAAATCGTTTAGGCAAAGTAGTTAACTTAGCCGCCTCAGATTTTGATAGTGAAAACGTGGATTTGGGATTTTGGCATCCCATTGATTTTGTCAGCCAAGTCGATTCCGGTCTTTTTATGTTAAGTCCCTATCAAGAAAATAAAGAGCCATTAATTTTAATTCACGGCATTAAAGGTAATCCGCGCGAGTTTTCAGCCGTTATTGAAGCGTTTAAAAACAGTCAATATCAAATCTGGGTGCTGTATTACCCAAGTGGAGTTGGGCTTGGTATTGTGCGTGATTATTTAGTTGAAGGCGTAGATATTTTGCAAAAACGTCACGGTTTTGAACGTGTTTCCGTGTTAGCCCATAGTATGGGTGGATTAATCGCAAGAGGCTATTTATTAAAGCATCAAGAGCTTAAAAGTAATTACATTATAAATCAGTTTGCCACGGTGAATAGCCCGTTACTGGGCATGGAAAGTGCTGAAAAAGGCGTTAAAAACTCACCGATTGTGATTAATTCTTGGTACGACGTGGCATCCAATAGCGATTATGTAAAGACACTTAATGAACATACGTTGTCAGAGGCAATTAACTACTCCTTGGTGTTTTCATATAAAAGTGGCTACAGCGGTGATGGCGTAGTGTCATTGGCAAGTCAAATACCCATTAATATTCAGAAGGAAGCGAGTTCGATTAGAGGGTTTGAGGCGACTCATGCCGGTATTTTGCAGCAAAATGAGTTTGTTCAATTTATTAAGCGACAATTTAACGTGCCTGAAAAACGTTAATTTACGACATCATAAAACGTATACAATGCATAAACATGCTTTTAACGTGCCGTTAAAGTTTACAATTTGAACTAAAAATAATCGGATATTAGTCTAAATTACAGTTTCTTACGTTTTAGCATTGCTTCTTAGGCGCAGTTTTTTTATAGTTTCGCCTCATTTTCAAACAACATGGACGCACTTCACATGAAAATGGTGCTCTCTCATTTCAATTATTGGTGTAAAGCAAAGGATGATGCCCAGCTAACTAATACTGCTATTGAAATGTTAGATTCTTCGAGTAAAAGCCCTCAGTTAGAGTGGGTACCTGCAATGCAGCGCCGTCGTTTAAGCCATTATGCAAAAATGGCATTATTTGTTGCTGCAAAAAGTGCAAATACATATGAAGAAGAAATGCTTCCTGTTGTTTATGCTTCTCAGCACGGTGATTTTCATCGAACTTCCAGTATTTTAAAAGACTTGGCCGAAGGCGAAGTGATTAGCCCTACATCATTTGGTTTATCTGTGCATAATGCCGTTATTGGTCTTTATTCTATTTTGACCAAAAACCAACAACCAATGAACAGTATTGCGGCAGGTGAGAACACCTTATTAATGGCGTTGATTGAAGCCTATGTACAGCTTGATAACCCCACCGTTGATAAAGTATTAGTTGTGTATTGTGACCAACCACTGCCAACGGACTACGCACAATTTGACGAAAAAGACAGTGTTGATTTAGCGTGTGCATTTGTGGTGTCTAAACAGGCTGAAAACGGCATAAGTTTGACGTTATCACCTAGTGAAGAGAAAAATAATAGCGCTTTACAAGCTAAGCAACTGGTTGAGTTTCTGGCCACAAAACATGCAGGTGACAGTGTGGTATTAGGTTGTCAAAGTGCTTGGCAAATTACCATTGATGAGGTTAGACATTGTTAACAAAACTAGGACGGTTTTGGCGAATTATAGCAACCGGATTTTGCTTTTCTGTATTTGGCGTAGGTGGCTTGTTGGTGCCGCTTTTGGTGTTACCTATCCAATATGTGATTTATCGCGATAAACAAACGCGCCGAAAAGCGGCGCGCTACACCGTACATTTATTGTTTAAATTCTTTGTTGGATTAATGGGCTTTTTGGGCATATTCAAATTTTCCATCGCTGATAAAGAAAAGTTTGCCAAACTACAAGGCAAACTAGTGTTAGCCAATCACCCAACTTTGATTGATGTTGTGGTATTAATTTCGCTTATTCCAAACGCGGACTGTGTTGTTAAAGCACATTTATTTAGTAACCCATTTATGCGAGGTGTGATAAAATCCACCGGTTATATCAGCAATGATTGTCCTGATGGGTTATTAACAGATTGTGCGGCTTCGCTTGCCAGTGGTAATAACTTAATTGTGTTTCCTGAAGGGACGCGCACAACACCTGGGCAAGCACTAAAATTTAAACGCGGTGCGGCCAATATTGCGCTGCGCTGTCATGCTGAAATTGTGTCTGTGTTGATTCATGTATCACCTTCAACATTAACAAAGTCTGAAATGTGGTATGAGGTTGCGCCGACACAAGCAAAATTTGATTTAGCAATGACCAGACAACAATTGCAATTACCAGCCGTTGATACAGCAAAGTTAGCACAACAGGCACGAAGTTTTACCCGCGATATGCAGGCATTTTTTCAAGGAGAACTGGATACTTATGAGTGATTTAAAAACTAAAATCAAAAAACTCATTATTGAATCATTAGATTTAGAAGACATTACAATTGATGATATTGAAGACAGCGAACCACTTTTTATTGATGGTTTAGGTTTAGATAGCATTGATGCGCTAGAGCTTGGCCTAGCAATTAAAAAAGAGTTTGATATCAAAATCGATGCAAACTCAGAAGAAACAAAGCAGCACTTTGCGTCAGTAGATGCATTAGCTGCATTTATTGAACAAAACGCATAACAGCGGGTAAGTTATGAAAACACAACAAGAAATCTTCGCAGTATTAACTGATATCTTGGTGGAAGAATTTGAAATTGATCAGGATGATATCTCTTTAGAAGCCAATCTTTATCAAGATCTTGATCTGGACAGTATCGATGCGGTTGATTTAGTAGTAAAACTACGTGAAATCACGGGTAAAAAAATCGATCCCGAGGCGTTCAAGCAAGTTCGCACAGTGGAAGATGTAGTAAACGAAGTTAGTAAACTCGTTACTGAATAATTCCAATGACAAAAGCAATACTGAATACGCTTTTTATAAGCTTATTGCTTGCCTACCCAGTACTTATTTACTTTGGGTTGCAGCACTTTAGTTTGTCCAGTATTGCCCCTTTGCTGTTAATTGCCATTATTGGTCGTTACTTTTTTAGTAAATCGGCCAGTAACACCATGCCATGGCTGTTGCCTGCAACCTTATTGGGTAGTGTGTGTGTGTTACTTGCATGGCTACTCAATAACAGCAAAATCACGCTTTTTTATCCGGTATTGATTTCTGCCACTATGCTGGTCACTTTTGCCTATTCATTAGTCAAAGGGCCAAGTGTTATTGAAAGTTTTGCTCTGTTAGATGAAAAGCGAAAAGCTAAAGATAAAGAAAACGTCACATTACCATCGCATGTTGTCGCCTATACGCGCAATGTAACAAAAGTGTGGTGTGGATTTTTTAGTATCAACATTATCATCGCCACTTACACTATTTTGAGTGACGATATTGCGCTTTGGACCCTATATAATGGGCTTGTTGCGTATATTTTAATGGGATTATTGATGGCAGGTGAATTAATTGTTCGCCACTTTGCCAAAAAGCGCCATGGATTGCAGTCTTAATTTTTATGCCTACCGATAACGCATTTTTGAAAGAACATCAGTTACTCGCATCTCAAGTAAGCAGACTAAGTGCGGCACTAAAGCACCATAAACACACTTTTGGTGGCAATAGCTTAGTGCTTTACCATGCATCCAGCGAGGAGTTTTTAATCCGCTTGTTGGCAGCAGCTCATGCTGGGTTTGATATTATTTTTCCTGCAAATGGACAAGTTGAGAACATTGAAACTGCGAGCCTTGCTGCTGACTATGTTTTTGTTGATAGTTTTACTGGCAGCAAACAATTAAGCAAAGACATGTTAGTGTTGGATGTTGTAGACAACGCACATTCTGCAATTGAGCACATCACACTACCGCAAACAGGAAAGCTGACCTTTTATACATCGGGTTCCACTGGTTATGGCAAGCCAATTGAAAAACATTGGCAACATATCAACGCGGAATTAACAAATTTAAAGCACACCTTTAGTTTTGATAAGCCTTGCCAAATTATTGCAACCGTATCGCATCAACACATCTATGGCTTATTGTTTAAGTTGCTTTGGCCAGTGTTAGCAGGCTATAAAACGGAATTTACTTTTGTTGAATTTCCTGAGCAATTACAAATATTTATTGAAAAACAAAGCTCAGTGATTATTACTAGCCCAGCCTTTATCGACAGGCTAATTCGAGACAATGTACTAATTAATTGCAAAGCGAACATTCTTGGGATTTTTTCCTCGGGCGGACCGTTATCTAATGAAAGTGCAATTACGCTTTATAAACAGCTAGCTATTGGCGCAACGCAAATCTACGGTAGCACTGAAACCGGAGGCATTGCCTATCGCCAAGTCATCGCTGATAAGCCAACACCTTGGCAGTGCTTTAATGGCATCACGGTTGCCAATCATGAGCAGCAACTGGCAGTTCGTTCACCTTATTTTAATGATGATGTGTTTATTACCCAAGATATTGCTGAGGTGCTCGATGATGGTCAGTTTATATTGTCAGGGCGATTAGATCGCACCATTAAACTCGAAGAAAAACGGGTTAATCTTGATGCGTTAGAGCGCACATTATGCAGTGATAACTTTATTACCCATTGCAAAGTCATTTTATTAAAGAGTGGAAAGCGCCAACAATTAGGACTAGTGGCAGCATTAAGTGAAGATGGCTTTAGCGAATTGGATAAAAACGGTAAACTGGCACTCAATAAACACATAAAACGGGTTTTATCCGGGCGTTTTGAGGCGGTGTGCATGCCGCGAAAATTCCGTTACCTAAAAGAATTACCGGTAAATAGCCAAGGCAAATTGGTGTTTGCCGATTTGGAGAAATTGTTTGACTAAGCTGAAAGAGTCATTGCCTGAAGTACGAGCAATCGATACACAAGACGATAGTGTTAAATTAACTTTATGGGTGGATCGCGCCCTAGATTACTTTAATGGTCACTTCCCTGAAGCACCGATATTAGCGGGTGTGGTGCAATTAGATTGGGCGGTGAAATATGCTATTGAGCATTTTTCGTTAAGCTCTCATTTAGTTGAAAATGTTGAAGTATTAAAGTTTCAGGTGGTGATTGTGGCAAACTCCATGGTAGAACTTACGTTGACGAAAAAAAGCGACAATAAATTTACCTTTAGTTTTCATTCAGATCATGGTCAGCATTCGTCTGGCCGTGTTGTACTTCATAGTTAATAGTTATGCGCGCCTGTATTGTTATTCCTAACTATAACCACGTTGCTGTCATTAAAGATGTGCTAGCAGAGTTAAGCGGCTTGGCGCTGCCGATTATTATGGTAAATGATGGCTCATCAATAGAGGCATCAGAGGTGATGCGAGAGTGTGAAAAGAAGTTTGAATTACTCACTTTAATTGAGCATCAACACAATCAAGGCAAAGGTGGCGCGGTACAAACTGGTTTACTAAGCGCAGATAAACTTGGCTTCACCCATGCAATTCAAGTGGATGCGGATGGCCAACACGATTTAAACGACATTCAAACCTTGATAAATCTTGGTAAAGCCAATCCAACAAGCGTTATTAGCGGTCGCCCTGTTTATGACGAATCAGTACCAAAAGTGCGTTTATATAGCCGTTATATCACGCACTTTTGGGTATGGATTGAAACTTTGTCGTTTAGCATTAAAGACTCGATGTGTGGTTTTCGTTGCTATCCAGTGGCCGTAACAGCAGCGCTTTTACGTGATAAGCGTTTAGGCAAGCGCATGGACTTCGATATTGAAATTATGGTGCGTTTGTATTGGCGAGGTGTAAACAGTATTTTTATGCCTACTAAAGTGATTTACCCAGAAGGTGGCAGCTCACACTTTCGCGCCCTTGAAGATAATGTGTTAATCAGTTGGATGCATACCCGTTTATTCTTTGGCATGTTAGTGCGTATGCCTAAGCTTTTGTGGAGAAAGCTTAGTGGCTAAGCATTGGTCAACAATGCAAGAGCGCGGCACCTTACTTGGTATGCGTATTTTGCTCGGCTTTTACCGCTTGGTTGGACGCAAGGTGTTATGGCTAATGCTATTTCCTGTGGTGTTTTATTTTTACTGCACCGGTAAAACGCAACGAAAAGCCAGCATTGCTTTTTTAAACCAAGTGGAAAGCTACAAAGGGCAGCCTATTCGCGCTGGTTTTTGGCAAGGACTAACACATTTTTGTAAATTTGCTGATTCGGCTTTTGATAAAATAGATGCATGGCTTGGGCGCATTTCAATCGATGCAATTAGATACCAAAACCACCAAGAGTTCACCAAACTACAGCAAAGCAAGCAAGGCGCAATTTTTATTGGCTCTCACTTAGGCAACCTTGAAGTATGCCGAGCGCTAAGCCAAGGCCGTTATGCGGTAACCATAAATGTATTAGTGTTTACTCATCATGCAGTTGAATTTAATAAAGTGCTTAAGCAAATAAATAATGATGCGCAAGTTAATCTGATTCAAGTGACGGATATGAGTCCCACACTGGCTATTTTGCTAAAACAAAAAATAGAGCAAGGTGAAGTTATAGTAATCGTTGGCGATCGCACTAGCTCATCGGTAGCAGGAAGAGTAAACTATTGTAATTTCTTGGGTAAACCTGCGCCTTTTTCACAAGGGCCATTTATTTTGGCGAGTTTGTTAGAGTGCCCAGTATATTATTTATTTTGTTTAAAAACGGATAACCAGTATCAGGTTATTTTTGAAAAAGTTGCGGATAAATTAAAGTTTAACCGTAAAACCAGACAACAGGATTTACAAACAACCATTCAGCATTTTTCCGATAGGTTGGGGCATTTTGCCAGTGAATATCCTTATCAATGGTTTAATTTTTATGATTTTTGGACTGACGATAAACAAGTCAGTCGTGATTAGGTCGGAGTAAGAAGTGATTAATCAACAGCAAAAAAGGCCACTTATGTTTGGCCAAGGACCGCTTTCAATTGAAGATATTGTTGCGATAGCAAAAGGACATTCAGAGGCTAAGCTGTCGAATGATACTGACTTTACTCAGCGCATTGATGCAGGCGTTGCCTTTTTAGATAAGTTACTTGCCGAAGACGGCGTAATTTATGGTGTGACAACAGGCTATGGCGATTCAGTAACGCGCGCTGTACCTCTTTCATTAGTAAATGAATTACCACTGCATTTAACCCGTTTTCACGGTTGTGGATTAGGGGATGTGTTCACCAAAGAGCAAGGCCGTGCAATTTTAGCCACGCGTTTAAACTCATTAGCTCAAGGCTACTCCGGCGTTAGCTGGGATATGCTGTCGTTATTAAAAGAGTACTTAAATCACGATGTAGTGCCAGTTATCCCTCAAGAAGGTTCAGTGGGAGCAAGTGGTGATTTAACCCCACTTTCCTATGTTGCAGGTGCCTTAGTGGGCGAGCGCGATGTGTATTTTAATGGCGAAGTGGCAAATAGTGGTGATGTAATGAAAGCGCTGAACCTAACACCGCTCACCTTAAGACCAAAAGAAGGTCTGGCAATTATGAACGGCACAGCGGTAATGACCGCTCTTGCTTGCCTTGCATACAGCCGCGCAGAGTACCTTGTGAAATTAGCGACGCGTTTAACATCGCTTAGCAGTTTAGGTTTATTGGGTAACTCACACCATTTTGATGATATTTTATTCTCAGTAAAACCGCATGCTGGGCAACAACAAGTTGCTGCTTGGATCCGTGATGACTTGAATTATCATACTCATCCACGCAATGCTGATCGCCTACAAGACCGTTATTCTATTCGTTGTGCGCCGCACATTATTGGTGTGTTAGCTGATACCTTACCGTGGTTACGTCAGCTAATTGAAAATGAGTTAAATTCTGCAAACGATAACCCAATTATTGATGGTATTGGCGAGCACGTGTTACACGGTGGACATTTTTACGGTGGTCATATTGCAATGGCAATGGATACCTTAAAAACAGCGGTAGCCAATTTAGCAGATTTAGCTGATCGTCAAATCGCATCACTTGTTGATAGTAAATTTAATAATGGCTTACCGAGCAATCTGTCAAATGGTGATCCTGAGCGTCAATACATTAATCACGGTTTTAAAGCGGTGCAAATTGGCGCATCTGCCTATACAGCGGAGGCATTAAAACTCACCATGCCGGCTAGTGTGTTTTCGCGTTCAACCGAATGCCATAACCAAGATAAAGTCAGCATGGGCACAATTGCTGCGCGTGATGCACTACGCGTTATTCAACTAACTGAGCAAGTACTTGCAAGCACATTACTTGCGTCAATTCAGGCACTACGAATCAGAAAAGAGCGCGGCGAAGTAGATTCTGATAGTTTGGCAAATGGCCTAATGGACATGTATAACGACATTACGGGTTATTTCCCGAACCTTGATGAAGATCGCCCATTAGAGCGCACCTTACGCGACACGATTGATGCGATTCAACAACAAAAGTGGAAGTTATATGGATAGTCGCGGAGCGATTTTAACAAAACACGTTGAGATTGATGTGCCATTTCATGACTGCGACCCAATGCAGGTGGTTTGGCATGGTAATTATGCGCGTTATTTTGAGGTAGCGCGCTGTGCACTGTTACGTGAATTTGATTACGACTATGATGAAATGGCTGAGTCTGGTTATATGTGGCCAATTATCGATATGCGTTGTAAATACATCAAACCAGCACGTTTTCGTCAGACAATTGTGGTCTCTGCTTATTTAAAAGAATATGAAAACCGTTTAAAAATTGATTATGTCATCAGCTGTAAAGAGAGCGGTGCAAAACTGACAAAAGGGTATTCAGTTCAAGTAGCGGTGAGTATTAGTGATGGCGAAATGCAATATGTTAGCCCGCCAGCACTGATAGAAAAACTAGCAAAGGTGATAAATGCGTAGTGTATTGATGTTGCTTGTGTGTGTTATGTCTCTAGCGGTTAACGCAAAGGACACTATGACTGAGGCATTTGAAACATTATCTTTGGTGAAGCAAACGGAAGTATTTGGCGAATTTGAGCAGCGCAAAAAAATAAAAATACTCAAAAATAGCCTGGTATCAAAAGGTGTTTTCAATGCCAACAACACAGGGTTTGTATGGCAACAAGTCTCACCGGTTGCATCCATTATTCGCATGGACGACAGTGGCGTTTATAGCGAAGATCACCTTGGTACCACAAGCAAAATGAATAACGCAGATATGTATATTCCGTTATTACAAGCTTTGTTACTGCAAGACCCAAAGCTACTGTCTAATTACTTAAGCGTTAATAATGTGGATAGCGATTGCATGGGCTTAACAGCAAAAGCACCGTTAGATCAGGTTTTCAGTGAAGTGCGTTTGTGTGGGCAAGGAACAATTTCTAAGCTTGTTTTGCGTGAGACAGCAGGGCATGTTACAGAGATAAATCTAAGTTATGGTCAAGCAAACTAATCCAAACGTGCTACGTTATGGCTATGCACTTGCATTTGTGTTGCTTGCATTTGCGTGTATCACAACTATTGGCGTTCGTTTTCAACAAGGCTTAACGCAATTTAGCAGCGATATTTTAGCCGTTGTGCCAAGTGCAGCACAGCTCGAATCTCCTTCGCTTAAAGACGCAAAAAATACCATTCAACAACGTTCCTCAAGCCAATTAGTATTTAGCAGTAATAATAAGTTAGCCATTGAGGCTTTGACGAATGCCTTAAAATTTAAATCGACTTTAACCTATATTGCCCCACCAGATATAGCACTTGATGAAGTAGTGGATTTTTACTCTCGCTATCCGGGCAGTTTGATGGCCAGTAATTATCCAAGCCAAGTGTCTGAGCCAAGAGAACTTCTTAATTACACTTTGGCTGAACTAACAAAACCAGACAGTACTTTAAGCGCAAGTTCCCTTGAAAATGACCCAACATTAGCCCTAGCAAGCTTTTTAAATACGGTGTCTCAGATTGGTGGTCTGCAGCAAGAAGATGGCATATATAAAAAGGCGTTAAACACAAAACATATGCTGGGGTTTAATCAAGAACAAACCCAATCGACGTTTTATTTTGTTCGTTTTATGTTAAGTGAGAATGGCGCGGATTTCTCACAGAGCATTCAATTAACCGAAGACATTAAAGAGATAATAAAAAAAATAGAAAGCGACTTTAATAGCGCTATTTATTACTCAGGTTTTGCTTTTCACGGCAGTGAAAATGCACAGCAAGCAGAGTATGAAATCTCAACTTTTGGTTTGATTAGCTTGTTTTCTGTTACCTTGTTGGTGTTTGTGTTCTTTCGCAACTTAACCGTCGTTGGATTAATGTTTGTCACTATTTTTAATGCCTGTTTATGGGGCATGACGGCGTTAGTGATGGCTTTTGATACCGTAGAGTTAATCGGTTTAGTTTTTTCAATCACCTTAATTGGTGTGGCGATTGATTATTTGTTTCACGTGCTCTGCGCTGAAAAGGTTTCTATTACAACGAGTTTAGTACTTGGTTTTATCACCACAGCTGCTGGGTATGCGCTTTACAGCTTCTCGCCGATGGCGTTATTACAGCAAGTTGCTGTGTTTATGATTTTTGGTTTACTTGGCGCACTAATGTTTGCGCTTTATTGCCAAAAGTTTATCGTTTTAAATATCACAATGCCGCGTATTATTTGGGCCGACAGTTTCGAATTAATTAATCGCTATAAGGCGAAAATACTCGGCTTAGCAGTCTTTTTAGTTGCTGTTGGCTTGATGTTAAAACCCATTATTCATCAAGATGATGTTACGGTTTTAAGTGGCACAAGTGATGAGTTAAAGCGCAATGAATCACTTAATTTAGCACTCTTTGGTCAAAGTGATAAGCATCACTTTTTAGTTGTTGGCAGTTCAATGCAAGATGCATTAGAAAAACAAGAGGCCATCAATGCATGGGTAAAAACACATGCAGAGACAGTAAAAGTACAAAGTTTAGCAAACTATTTACCGTCGTTATCGTCACAACAGGCGACATACTCAACGCTAACTAATAAAGTAGCATCAGGGCACTATAGCGATGTAAGTAATGCCTTAGGGATTAATGTTAGCCTGCAAAACTATTCACCGCTGACAGTAAGTGAATTTGAAAGTTCGCCATTAGCACAATTATCAGAAGTACATAAAGTGGCACAAAATGAGGCTGCGACAGTGCTTTGGTTTAATAGTGATATGTTACCTAAGCAAACGTTACAGCAGTTAACCGAAACCCATTCATCTTTTTTATATTTACTTGATAAACGTCAAGAAATTTCTGATGCATTAGGTCATTATCGCACTACAGTGATGGGGTTGATGGTGCTCAGCGCTTTGGTTGCGATGATTGTAATGGCACTTCGTTTTGATTTTGCGACGGCACTTTTGTCTGGGCTGATTATTTGTGTAGTTACCGTATGTGCTTTATTGCTATCAAGTTGGTTACAAAGTGCGGTTAACTTATTTAACTATCTCGCGACAATTTTAATTTTAGCGCTAGCAATTGATTACCTTATTTTTTATCGTAGTAAAGGGTTATGTCAAAGTAACTTGCAAGCGATAAGTTTATCATTGTGTTCATCTTGTTTGGTGTTTGGCATCTTAATTTTTAGCAAAACGCCAGCAGTATTTAGTTTTGGTTTGACCTTAGTGATAGGGTTGGTGAGTCTTTACTTTTTGGCTCCCTGTATTGTCAAGGAAAGGAAATGAAGGTAGAAAAGGTTGACGTAGTTGTTATTGGCGCAGGTCCTTCTGGTGCCGTTGCAAGTAGTTTGTTAAATAAACAAGGAAAGCAAGTTATTGTACTTGAACGAGAAACGTTTCCACGTTTTTCTATCGGGGAAAGCTTATTACCGCAGTGCATGACGTATTTAGCCGAAGCGGGTTTAGTTGATAATTTACATGAAAAAGCGGATGCCCTTGGTTTTCAGTTTAAAAATGGTGCGGCTTTCGAAAAATCAGGTGAACACACCTTTTTTGACTTTACCGATAAGTTTACTGAGGGACCGGGCACGACCTATCAAGTTAAACGTGCAGACTTTGATAAATTACTTGCCGATGGCGCGGCAAAGCAAGGTGTTATCATTCGTTACCAACACACAGTGTTAGAGGTAACAGAGCATGCTGAATTCATGCGTTTAATGGTGATTGATGACAGTGGCGAAACATACACTATCGAAGCAAAATTTGTATTAGATGCGAGTGGCTTTGGCCGTGTACTACCGCGTTTACTCGATTTAGAAAAACCGTCAAAATTTCCTGTGCGTAGTTCATACTTCACCCATGTTGAAGATAACATTGATGACGCTAACTTTGATCGCAATAAAATTTTAATCACTGTACACCCTAAGCATCCTGATGTGTGGTATTGGCTTATTCCGTTCTCAGATGGCACTGCAAGTGTCGGTGTAGTAATTGAACCAAGTAAAGTCATTAGTCCAGAGCGTGAACACGATGCCATTTTATTTGATTACATTAATCAAGTGCCTAATTTGTCGCGCTTACTTAAAAATGCTAAAGCCATTGCACCTGCAAGGCAAATAAAAGGTTACTCTGCGGATGTTACCCGTTTGCACGGTGAGCGTTTTGCTCTGTTAGGCAACGCAGGTGAATTCTTAGACCCTGTTTTCTCAAGTGGTGTAACAATTGCACTTCGTTCAGCATGTTTAATTGCGCCAGTAGTCAATGACTTACTCGAAGGGAAAGAGGTTGACCTTGAAAATGACTATGCAAAACCTTTAAAACAAGGTGTCGATTGTTTTAAAACCTTTGTTACTGCGTGGTATGACGGTCGTTTCCAAGATGTTATTTTCCACAAAGAACAAGATCCGCAGATAAGGCAAATGGTGTGTTCGATTCTAGCGGGCTACGCGTGGGATACTAGTAATCCGTATGTCGCACAAAGCGAACGCCGTTTAGACGTTTTAGCGAAGTTATGCAAAGAGTATCAATAGCCTTACTGGCAGTTTGTATCGCATTACTTATAGGTTGTTCAAGTGTGCATTCACCCGAGCGTGTGCCACTTGACGACTTTGTTAGTTATCAATTACAAGCAGTACCGGATAATTGGCCAATACAATCTTCATTACAACTGGTTACGGTAACACGCGAAAACCAGCAACAATCACTGTTGTTGCAAAGTGAGTTACAGGGAGAGCAGCTGAATTTCGCTGCATTAACACCGCAAGGGATCAGTTTGTTTTCAATGTCACTATTAAAAGATGGTAGCTATACGCTGGAAAAACATATTCCAGGTTTAGCATTATATCCAAGCCATATGTTGGCAGATATGCAACTTGCCAGTTGGCCAATTAGCACAATAAACAAAGGGTTAGATGGGGCGCTTGTAAAAGCGAGCAAACAACAGCGCATAGTTGCCGATACAAACGGTCAGCTTATGGTTATTTCATACGCTGACAATAAAATCACTATCAACCATTTGCGTCGTCACTACACAATCACGATTGAAGAGATTAAAGAATAATGGCAGTAGCGTTAAACGATTTAGGACTCATCTGCAGCCTAGGTAATAACAAAGAAAGTGTAATGGCAGCACTATGTGACCCAAAGCTGTCGCAGCAAAATGTGCTTTCACCCTTTGCCAAAACTGGCAATGATGGGACAGCCTTTTTAGTGGGTGCTGTGAAAGCAGAGTTACCTGAAATAGCGGACTCTTTTTTTAATACTCGCAACAATCAATTGCTATTATCCGCTTACTTGCAGATTGAGAAAACCTTTAAAGCGCTTTGCAAAGACGTTGCAAAATCGCGTATTGCCATTGTGCTTGGCACCAGTACAAGTGCTATTAGCGAAGGTGAAAGCGCTTATAAAGTATTCTCAGACACAGGGAAATACCCTGATCAGTTTGATTATCGTCAGCAAGAATTACATGCACCAAGTGAATTTTTAGCGCACATAACCGGTGCGAAAGGGCCTTGTTATACTATTTCTACTGCTTGTAGCTCTAGCGGCAAAGCACTTGTTAGTGCAAAAGGGCTATTACAATCAGGCATTGCTGACATTGTGTTATGTGGTGGTGTAGACAGTTTATGTGAAATGACGCTTAACGGCTTTAAAGCGCTTGAGTCGACAGCAGAGCGCTATTGTAAACCATTTAATGCAGGTCGAGATGGCATTAATATTGGTGAAGCCGCAGCACTTTTTGTGATGACTAAAGAGAGCAGCAAAGCGCATTCAGCAATACAGCTTTTAGGCGCTGGTGAAAGTTCTGATGCATATCATGTCTCTGCACCAGAGCCATCGGGTCGCGGGGCAATTGCAAGTATGTCTAAAGCACTTACTGATGCAGGGCTAAACGCAACAGATATTGATTACATTAACGCACACGGTACTGGCACACCTAAAAACGATGAAATGGAAGCAAATGCAATTAATGCACTTGGTTTTGACTGTATGGTTAGTTCAACCAAAGCGCTTACCGGCCATACATTAGGGGCCGCAGGCGCACTTGAAGCTGGGCTGTGTTGGTTGCTGCTAAGTGATTTAAATAGCGAAAATATGTTGCCTGAAAATCACCCGAGTGCCGAATTAGATGAAAAACTTGCAGCAATTAAACTCGCAGCTGGTCAAACTTCTGGTAAAATAGGGCGCTGTTTATCTAATTCGTTTGCCTTTGGTGGCAACAACGTATCGCTAATTTTTGGAAAATAGCACAACATGACACAGTATTCGATTGAGGCGGTATTGCCTCATGCTGATCCAATGATCTTATTATCGCGCTTAGTTAGTTACGATCAAGATTCGGCTGTTTGTGAAGTGGATATCACCGCTGAATCTGCATTTTATAACGAGCAAACTCAAACAGTTGCAAGTTACATTGGCACTGAATATATGGCACAATCTATCGCAGCATATGCTGGTGCATTAGCACTTGATGACAATGCTGCAGTTAAAATTGGTTTTCTGATTGGCTCGCGTAAATACAAAACATTCTCACCTGAATTTAAATTGGGTCAAACACTGTCGGTTTCAATAAAAAAATTATTTCAAGAAGAAACCGGATTAAGTGTATTCGAATGCAATATTGCCGATGGCGAAACATTACTTGCTGAGGCAAAAATAAACGTGTTTCAACCGGAAGATCCTGTGCAGTTTTTAAAGGAACAATAATGACAAAACGTGTATTAGTAACTGGCTCAAGTCGTGGTATCGGCAAAGCCATTGCATTAAGACTTGCTGAAGATGGCTTTGATATTACTTTACATTGCCGCAGCGGCATAGATTCCGCGCTTGCTGTAAAAGAGCAAATAGAAGCCCTCGGACGCCACGTTACGGTTTGTCAATTTGATGTGTGTGATCGCGAAAAAGCGAAAGAAAGTTTACTTGCCGATGTTGCAGAGCACGGCGCCTATTATGGTGTAGTATGTAATGCTGGTGTGACACGCGATACAGCTTTTCCTGCAATGACAGGTGAAGAGTGGGATATAGTCATCGAAACTGGGCTTGATGGTTTTTACAATGTAGTTCAACCATTAGTAATGCCAATGATCCAAACGCGAAAAGGCGGTCGCATCATTACTATGGCATCGGTTTCTGGTATCGCAGGTAACCGTGGTCAAGTGAATTACAGCGCTGCTAAAGCTGGACTAATTGGTGCCACAAAAGCACTTGCTTTAGAAGTGGCAAAGCGCAAAATTACCGTTAACTGTGTTGCTCCAGGGCTTGTTGCAACTGATATGGTTGATGATTTACCGGTAGATGAAATTCTCAAAATGGTCCCGATGCGTCGTATGGCAGAGCCAAAAGAAGTGGCAGGTACGGTATCATTTTTAATGTCTGACGATGCCGCATACATTACGCGCCAAGTGATTTCTGTGAACGGTGGGTTAGTGTAGTGAAACGTGTCGTTGTAACGGGCATGTCGGCAATCACCGCGCTAGGCGATGATTGGCAGACATTCAAAGCCGCTTTAAAAACCGGTGTTAATGCAGTTGAAAACATGCCGGAATGGGAATTTATTAATGGTTTAAATACCAATTTAGCTGCGCCAATTAAACACTTTGAAAAGCCAAAGCACTATCCACGTAAGAAAATCCGTTCAATGGGCCGTGTTTCCCTAATGGCAACGCGCACCACGGAGCTTGCCCTTGAACAAGCCGGATTACTAGACCACCCATCTTTGACAAACGGCGATACGGGCATTGCTTTTGGCTCATCAATTGGCTCGACATCACCCCTTGTTTCTTTTGGCCGCATGATGGATACGGGTGAGATGACTGGGGTTACGGCAACCAGTTACATTCAAATGATGGCACACACCGCACCGGTTAATGTGGGCGTTTTCTTTGGTCTAAAAGGGCGAGTGATCACTACCAGTTCCGCCTGTACTTCTGGCTCGCAAGGTATTGGTTATGCATATGAGGCGATTAAATTTGGTCGTCAAAAATTAATGGTAGCAGGCGGTGCAGAAGAACTTTGCGTTACTGAAGCTGCTGTATTTGACACCCTGTACGCAACAAGCTGTAAAAACGAAACACCAAAACAGACACCTCGCCCTTTTGATAAAGACCGTGACGGACTGGTGATTGGTGAAGGTTCATGTACGTTTATTTTGGAAGAGTTGGAACATGCAAAAGCGCGTGGTGCCAATATCATCGCTGAAATTGTTGGCTTTGGCTGTAATTCTGATGGCCAGCACGTTACGCAACCTACCAGTGAAACGATGCAAGTTGCTATAGAACAAGCAATTGCGGATGCCGCTATCGAAAAATCACAAATTGGTTACGTAAATGCGCATGGCACCTCAACAGATCGTGGTGATATTGCTGAATCTCACGCCACATTTAACGCGCTCGGTGAAGTGCCTATCAGTTCACTTAAAAGTTATTTAGGTCACACTCTAGGTGCCTGTGGTGCAATCGAAGCATGGGCCAGTATTCATATGATGTACGACAACTGGTTTAGTGGTACCACTAATCTTGATAATATCGACCCAGAATGTGCACCACTGGATTATCTTCGTGCTGACGGGCGTGAAATCACCACTGACTATGTGATGAGTAATAATTTTGCGTTTGGTGGTATTAATACATCTCTCATCTTTAAGCGCTGGAATTAAATATGTTAAAGCAATGGATTGCGTTAATTTTATTAGTCTTTCCGCCGCTTTGTGTTGCTGACGAGGTCACTTTTGGTGTTGGCGCATTTTATTCATCTATTCCGCACTATTTAGGCTCTGATCAAAACGAAAGTTACCTTGTACCACTGCCATATATTCATATCGAAAAAGAGCACTATAAGGTTGAACGTAATGAGTTTGCTTCTTTTCTAGAAATTGCCTCTAAGCATTATTTAAGCCTAAGCGCCGGTGGTGCGATTGCGGTAGCAAGTAAAGATAATCGCGCCCGTGAGGGTATGGATGACCTTGCATGGGTAGGCGAAATAGGGCCAAGTTATCAATATTTTGCTTATGGCGACCCACTTGCAGATAACTACTTTTATATTTCCCCATTTATTCGAAAAGCGTATGCAATTGATAACCGAGATGTTGATGATATTGGCAGTGTGTCTGGGCTGATTATTGAGACGGGCAAAAAGTTATATCATAAAGAGCTACATGAAGTGAATTTAACCGCTCGTATTAGTTCACGTTTTGGCTCGCACGCATACAATAATTACTTTTATCAAGTAGCAGAGCAATTTCAAACAATTGACCGTTTGCAATATGATGCTGACGCAGGTTACCTTGCGTCTGTTTTTAGTTTAGGTTTAACATACGATAATGACTGGTTATGGGCCGGTGGTTTTATTCGTTATTATAATTATTCACACAGTGCAAATCAGCATAGCCCGTTGATGCGAGAGAAGAGTAATGTATCGCTCGGATTAGGTTTTGCATGGAAGTTTTACTCATTAAAAAAGTAGGGAGAAAAAATGAAAAAGTTAATTCTAGGTGTATCTTTAGTACTTGCGGCAACCACAGCTACAGCGCGTGATGATATTGGTCGCTATTCTGTTGATGAATTATTAAAAACCTCAAAAGCACAGCAAACACTTGACCCAGAAATTAAATTATTTTTTGGTAAGCAAGACGCAGGTAAAGTTTTATCAACTTACGGTGAAGTGCAAACAAACAAAAAAACCAACGCGGTAAACAAAAGTGATAAAGAAGCATGCCAATGGGTAATGCTAAGCGCACTTAAAGCAATGCAACAGCGAGCTCGCAAAGAAGGTATGAATGCGGTAGTAAACATCAGCTCGTTCTATAAAAAACGTGAATTTGTAAGTGATACTGAATTTGAATGTGGCGCAGGCTTTTTAATGGCAGGTGTGACATTAAAAGGCGATTTAGTTAAACTATAACCGTTAAACATTATTATAAAAAAGCCCGTTTAGGGCTTTTTTAGTGGCTGCTGATTTTTGTTTACTAATTAAAGTGAGAGTAAAACAAAAACACCAGCCCCTTATTTAAGGCTTTTAAAATGCAAAACCAACCAAACAACCCTTTACATGGCATAAAGCTAGAGCAAATTGTGACTCAATTAGTTGAAGAATATGGTTGGGATGGACTTTATCGTGAGATTAAAATCAATTGTTTTGCAAACGAGCCATCAGTCAAATCATCGCTGAAATTCTTACGCCGAACACAATGGGCGCGTGATAAAGTTGAAGCGCTTTACCTCGATACTTTCTCTAATTGATCTAAAAGTTAAGTAACTCACTATAATTAAGTAACAATTTGAGCAATCAGGGAGTACTTAGTTATGAAAAACGAGCTAGATGCCAAACTATTATTAAAAGTATTCGACCTTATTTACAAAAAAGGAGAAGACTTTGAAGACGGTAAACTTTATCAAGGGATCACCGCCTTTTCAGATATTGACGGCTACACCATTTACTTAAAAGGAAATGGTGTGTTGCTGCGTTTTGGCTTTCACAACACTTATCATCTTGATTATGAACACAGTAAATTAAAAGATGTGTTTATGAGCAAACTTGAAGCGCTTGTAAAAGAGGTTGATTAGTTAGCCTGTGATCAGGCTAGCTTGCTTAATGCTTAATGCTTAATTACTGAAAACCATTTTGCTTTAACTAACGTACTCTATAAAAAAGATTTTTCGAGGCAAACATGAAAGCACTATTTAATTTATTTCTGATTGCGGTTTTATCGGGCTGCGCTACACAGTATCCAAACCAAAATGTAGAAGGCACAGTTTTTCCGAACGTGTCTGGAACAAGCCTAGAAAAGCAAAATATAAATTTGCCTGAAGCTATGCTCGGCAAAGCAGCGCTTTTTTTAATTGGTTATAAACAAGACTCGCAATTTGACATTGACCGGTGGCTTATCGGGCTTGATATGAAAGAGGTTGATGTGGTTGCCTACGAACTGCCAACCATTGCAGGCATGTTTCCGCGAATGTTTAGTACCCAAATTGACGAGGGTATGCGCCGCGGCATTCCAAAAGAGTTATGGGGTGGGGTAATTACAATTTATGAGGACGGTGAGCGTATTCAGGCATTTACCGGCAATGAAAAGCCAAATAATGCACGCGTGGTGTTGTTAGATGACATCGGCAAAATAGTTTATTTTTATGACAGGGGGTTTAGTGTTACAGCGTTAAATAACTTAATTGGGCGCTTATCAACTCTTAAATAATGGTTAGAATTACTTTTCAACTGCTACTATTTCCTTCGTTATAGTAGCAGTGTCAGAATGTTATAAACATTAATGATTTGAAATCAAAGATTCAATAATTTCAAATTGTGCTTCTTTAGAAGGTGAGTTGGATAGTTTTTGCGCCAAACTTTCCCCATCCATTTCTATTAAAAGTTTAGACAAGCCTTGCTTTGATATTGTGACATCAAAAAAATCATTAAGGTCGTGTCCGCCAACCCAAATAAGCCCCGCTTTTTCTAACCAGCTAATAACGGCACTTATTTCAATAGCAATATCAAGCACAAGAGTATTTTCTAAAGCTGTTTCATTAATAATTTGCTGGGCAAGTTGGGTACACGAAATGTCGCTGGGATTAGGAAAAGCTAATTTTAATTGATTAAGCACCTGACAAGTGACACGTTGAAATAATGCTAAATTAGGAATACTTTTTAGAGTTTGCTCAATCATAAATTAATTATTAACCACTTGCTGTTACAGTACTTTTTACTATTCTTAAAGTATATCCGAGCCGATAACTATACACTAATAATAATGCTAAAACTGTTTTATCGTTCTTTTTGCTTTGTTTTGCTTATAGCGACTTCGTTTAATAGCTTTGCAACAAGTAACAGTTCACAAGCTGATCTATTCTCATTAGATATTGCACAACTCAGTCAATTAGAAGTAACCATAGCAAGTAATACATCTGAAACTCGCGCAACTGCACCTTCAACGATAACCGTATTTGATGAACAAAAAATTTCATCCCTTGGCATTATAAACGCGTTTGATGTACTGAATTTTGTGCCAGGTATGCAAATGGCACGAGGCGATTGGGTGGGGGCTGTGCCAAAAGAGCACGCCCGAGGAGTACGCTTAGACAATGGCTATTTATTAATTTTATTAGATGGTGTGCGTCTAAATGAAAGTTCATTTGGCAAAGCAACGGTTTATACTCCGTTTATTGCCGCATCAATATTGGAACGAGTGGAAATAATTCGTGGGCCGGGCTCTGCACTTTATGGCAGTAATGCGTTTTTGGGAGTCGTTAATTTTATTACCAAAAAACAGCATCAACAATTAACCCTTTCAATAGGTGAGCATGGTTATAAAGCTTTAAGTGGCAGTTATAGCCATAAACAAGATGATGTTACGTTTAATGGCAATATATCGTTGCAGCAAGCTGATGGTCAAAGCTATGCTGTGACAGACAATTTTGACGTTAAAGATCCACTAAAACACGTTTTACTAAATGCACAGTTAAATTACCAAGACACAAAAATATCATTTCATTTTATTGAAAATCAGTTAGATGAATTTATTAATCTTGGTGGTTACAGTAATGAAAATGTTCATAAGAGCCAGTCTTTTAGTACAAGCCTAGAGCATAATCTCTGGCAAAACGAACGTCACACTTTAGATGCGCTCGTCAGTTATGCAAATTTTCAAATAGACTCTTCAGGAATGGTGTTACCTAAAGAATTCGGCATAGTCAGTGAAGACTTTTTAGTAGGGCCTAATTGGCAAACACAATGGACAAAATTTTCACTGTCACACAGCCTTAAATTAGCAGAAGATAAACAATTAAATTCTGGTCTTGAATATCGTCATGCCAGTCAGTATCAGGCTGGCGCTACAACTAACTATTATGATTACCAAAGTGAATTAATTATTCCCGATGACAGTAATTATTTAGGCAGTTTAGTGCGTCTGGATAATATCCCCGAGTTTGCAGCACTTAGAGCCTCACATGATTTTTATGGCGTATTCAGTCAACTTAAATGGCAATTAGATGAAAAGTGGTTGCTCTTTATCGGCGCGCGATATGATGATATTCAGGGGATTGATAGTAAATTGTCGCCACGGTTTTCAGCTATTTGGAAGCCAATCAACCATCACAGTTTTAAACTGCAATATGGCGAGTCATTTAGAACACCTGTAAATAATGAATTGTATTCAAGTGATAGCGTGACCAAGGGAAACCCCAATTTAACCTCTGAATACGTGAAAACCAGTGAACTTGTTTGGTTATACACGGATAATAATTTGTCCCTTGAAACTGTGATATTTCACAATCAACTGAGGGATTTTATTAATCTAGTGCCAATTGAGGGGAACAGTTTTTTTACCTTTGATAATACTGTAAATGAAAATATTACAGGTGTGGAGTTCTCAGCCAGCAAAGCGTTTAGTAAGTTGAATGTGTTAGTTAATTACACGCAACTTTTTGATGAACCGATAAATGCAAGCTTTAAGCGTTTTGCTAATTTATCGCTTCGTTATCCCACCTCCTTTGCCACACTCTATTTGAACACTATTTGGCGAGATAAGATTGAAGAAGCACTTTCGGAAGAAACGCAATTTTTTCAAGCGAGTTATAGTTTGGTCAATTTTAAAATGGAACGCGAATTCGGAAAGCAAAGCGTCTCTCTATCAGCGGAAAATCTTTTAGACAAAGAGTACGCAATTTTTGACCCAAGAGTATGGAATGGTGCAGTGCCAGGTAAAGGCAGAAATCTGAGGGTTAACTACCAATTCAATTTTAACTAGTGATATTCTCCGGGGGGAAAAGGCACATAACTTTTATTATGCGCACTTCTTTTTATAAATTTTCTGACTAGTCAGGCATTTCTTCAATACTAACAATGGCGGAACGATTTAACGTAATTTTATAGCGTGTTGCAGTATGAGAGCCATTGGCACTGTAAGTAACCACCAAGTTTATTTGGTATCGCCTTTCAACTGATTGACCTGATACTTTATTGCCTTCCAAGCTGTATAATTTACCAGCGCCTTTTTTCAAATAGCGTACAAAGGGCGTCAAGTTAAAATAAACTTGCTGTTGAATTTCTTCATAACCAGGTAAAAATTCTTTGGCAATCACCTTACTATCACAGCGGTAATGGATAAGGTGTGCCGCTTGTTTATTCTGTTGACGACGCTTTTTGAAAAGATCGGAAACTTCTTTTGGCAGTGATTTACGTCGAATATGTTCCAGCCAAACAGTTTGAGTATGAATGGTTTTGTTATCAAAGCTGCTACGGAAAATATGTCGCCATTTGGGTCTGCCTTGTTTTATTTTGCGCCAAATAATGCGAGTTAAGTCGTCTTTAAAAATCTCACGTAGGCCATAAAGCACACCTAAAAATGCGATTAAAGCGACGGTAATTTCTTGAAAGTTTGAACGTGCATTGAGCACTAAAAACATGACAAATGCCATAATTACTGCAGTAACAGTGCCGCGAACTAATCGTTGCAGGTTTAAATTTAAGTTTTTTGTTTCTTTACTAAATACCACGCCATATTCGGTAAGCCTTTGCAATAATCGCATTTTATTCGTAATACGATTTGGATCGTCTAAGGTCAATATGGAATTGTATTCTTGATCGCTACGGTATTGTGTCTCGTTTCGACAAAACGAACGTAAAATTTCACGCTCTTTTGTGAACTCCGAATTTTTGGGGCCTTTCGAGAGCAGTTTTAAAAACATTTGCTCAGTGTGCCAACTTAAGTAGTTATCTGCATTTTCAAAATACGACTTTAACTTTTTGTCTGGTGGCGTATAACGACGTAGTTTTTTCAGTAAAACTTGTGCTTGCTCTACTAATTCAATGGCAGCAGGATAAAACTCGTCAGCTTCTTTAAGTTGTATTGTCTGTTTTATATCGGCCTCTAGTGCTAAGCGAATTTGATATGAATAAAGGTTTAGATTTAAGCGATAATCTGCTTTTTCACCTTTTGATTGGCTAATAAAACGGCTGCGTACTAAAGGTAGATGCAATTGCTCGGAATAATATGCACTGTGGCTTTTAACGTGTGCGTGAAAATAGTCTTCTTCATTAAATGTGCTTGAGTTTATACCCATTTCTACAGGTAAGGAAAAGTAGAGGTCGAGTCGTTGCGATTCTTTGGGTAATAAAAGGTAGCTAAGTTTGATAGACAAACTTTCATCCTGGCTGAGTTTGACTTCTCGGTCGATATTAAATACTCCTTTTTTGCGTATGGAAACACCCTAATTTTAGCATAAATATAGTTTAATAACATGGTGTTAAAATGCTTAGTGAAATTAAACTTGGATATCTGTGATTTGTCTTAGGTGAATTGCAAAAAATAAGAGGCTTGCTACATTGGCTATTAAATAATGAAAAATGGAAATTGATCATGGGTAACAGATTTAAAATAACATTGCTCGCTGGATTGTTATCACTTGCAACCTCAGATGTGATGGCACAAGAAAATGATGTGTGGCAGTATGAAGATGTGTTTAACATTGAATATGCGGCGGCGCCACAAGTTAGCCCAGATGGCCAGTTTATCGTTTATGAACGACGCGCCATGGACATTATGAGTGATGGCACCCGTACTAATTTATGGCATTACAACCTTGCTAATAATAGCCATATGCCGCTGCTTTCTGGCAAAGCACAGTATCGTATGGCGCGCTTTTCGCCAAATGGGCGACAACTTGCTTATTTGTCTAATAAAGAGGGTGATAACCAACTTTATGTGCGTTGGTTTAGTAATGGGCAAACTGCGCGCGTAACAAATGTTGCTGAGGGTGTAAGTAATATTAGCTGGTCACCAGATGGCAAGTGGCTGGCTTTTTCAATGTTTAAACCACAAGCATCCAGTGGCATTTTTAAAGATATGCCTAAAAAGCCAAAAGGTGCGAATTGGGCAGGCACTGCTAAATATATTGACCAAATGAGTTACCGTAGCGACGGTCGCGGGTTTCTGAAAAGTGGTTTTCGTCATATTTATGTTGTACCAGCAGAAGGCGGCACGCCACGACAAGTAAGTAGCGGTGATTTTCATCATGGAGGCCAAATTACTTGGCGCCAAGACAGTAAAGCCTTGTTTATTAGTGGTGACCGTAATAAAGATTGGCAAGATCGTCCCCGCGAATCTGATATCTACCAGATTGATATCGAAAGCGGCGAAACGACAAACCTAACTAACCGACCGGGGCCAGATGCAGCACCAGTCCTATCGCCAAATGGTAAAAACATTGCGTATTTACGTTTTGATGATAAGAAACTATCGAGCCAAAATAACGACATTTATGTGATGAACATAGATGGCAGTAAAGTCACTAACTTAACTGCAACGCTTGATAGACCAATTAATTCACCCAAATGGGATAAAAAGGGGCGCGGTCTTTATTTTAGTTATGATGACTTTGGTCAGAAATACCTAGGCTACGTAAGTTTAAAGGGTAAAATCAAAGAAAAAATAGCAAAACTGGGTGGGCAATCATTAGGGCGTCCATATACTTCGGGTGAGTTTGCTGTGATTGATAATGATGAATTAGTTTATACACATGCAAACAGTGATCGTCCAGCGGATCTTGCCGTTGTCAGAAAAGGCAAAGTACGAAAAATAACGATGCTGAATGAAGACTTGTTGGCTCATAAAGCAACCGCGAAGATTGAAGAAATAACGGTTAAATCATCTGTAGATAATCGTGAAATTCAAGCGTGGTATGCATTACCGCCTAACTTTGATGCATCAAAAAAATATCCACTTATATTAGAAATTCATGGTGGCCCACATACAGCTTATGGCCCAAATTTTAGTACTGAAGTGCAACTGATGGCAGCAAAAGGTTATGTGGTTGTATGGGCGAACCCGCGAGGAAGTACATCTTATGGTGAAGAGTTTGCGAATTTAATCCATCACAATTACCCATCGCAAGACTATAACGATTTAATGGATGTAGTAGATGGCATGGTGGCAAAACCGTATGTAGATAATACTAATTTATTTGTAACAGGCGGCTCTGGTGGTGGCGTGTTAACTGCTTGGATTGTAGGTAAAACGGATCGCTTTAAAGCGGCTGTTGTCGCTAAGCCTGTAATAAATTGGCTGAGTTTTGCGTTAACTGCTGATGGTTATTCATATTTCACCAAATATTGGATGCCTGGCATGCCTTGGGATCATGTTGAACATTTGTGGGCACGATCACCATTATCACTGGTTGGTAATGTATCTACACCGACTATGTTATTGACTGGCGAAGAAGATGTGCGTACTCCTATGAGTGAAACCGAACAGTATTATCAAGCGTTGCAACTACGTAAAATTGACTCTGCTATGGTGCGTATTCCAAAAGCCAGTCATGGTATTGCTGCAAGGCCGAGTAATTTAATTCAAAAAGTCGGTAATATAATGGCATGGTTTGAAAAGTATCGCACTGACGCAAATTAAGCTTTAATAAAGGTTAAATAAAAAGCCCCGAAAATTCGGGGCTTTTGCTTTACTTAACTTATTTAGGGGGAAGTTAAATTCGTTTATTTGCGAGTTGTTGAATTCGCTCTTCAGCGCCTAAAACAACATCATCAACAATTTGTTGTACGGATTGCACTTGATGAATAACACCTTGTGATTGCCCAATAAATTGCACGCCATTCTCTAAATCACCTTTAATGGTGGCTGCTTCTAGTTTTTCAGTGGCAGCGCCAAATAGCGAGAGCATTTTAATTTTGTCAAATTGAGCAACTAGGCCAACCAGTAATTTCCAAAGTGGCATATCGACCATTTTTGCGGCTTTAAAGGATTTTATTGTGGCAATCAAGAAGTTCATTGGCTTACGAGTTGCTTTTTCAGCAGCAGGTGTTTTCATTACGCGTGCATATAAACCATCAAAATTCTTCGAATAAATAGTATCCGCAACGCGTTTTTCTACCACAGCATCTTTAACGTTTTGATGAACAGGGCTTTCACTGCTAGTAGCAAAGCGAGAACCCATAGCAACGGCATCGGCACCGAGTGCAAGGGCCGCGACTAAACCGCGGCTATCAGCAAAGCCTCCGGCAGCAATCACTGGAATATCAACAATATCGACAATATTCGGCACTAAACACAACGAGGTGACTTCACCGCCGTGTGCAGCGGCCTCGTGCCCGGTGACGAGTAGGGCATCTACCCCTGATTTTTGTGCGGCAAGTGCATGTTTTTCTGTCACAACAGTTGCAATGACTTTACCACCATATTTTTTAGCACCGTCAACCAGCCAATCACCTTTTCCTAGTGAGAAGTTGATAACGGGCACTTCAAGTTCGAGTGCAATTTTAGCGTTTTGCTTTGCACCAGGCATCATTAGCGTAATACCAATACCAAAAGGTTTATCTGTGAGTGTGCGGATTTTAGCGATAGCATCACGCGTTTGTTGTTGGCTAAGTGGACCAGAAGCTAAAATGCCTAAACCGCCGGCATTACATACTGCTGCCACAAGTTCAGGTGTGGAAATCCAGCTCATACCTGGAAGCACAATGGGTTTTTCAATGCCAAATAATTGGGTAATGCGTGTTTGCATAATCGTTTTCTCAACTGGTCTGATGTGTTGAGTTTACAAATTATTAACCCAAGATGGAATAGCAAATATGCAAGGAGAAGAAAAAAGCCTGCGAATGCAGGCTTTTTGCGTTATTGATTATTCACAAATACCCGACGCGTTGGTGATTCTAAAGCGTAGTTGGGTATCGTTGTAATCACCGTCGCCACCGGTATCATCACAATCGATGTAACCTGTGTGATTCTCACCTATCGTGGTTTTACAACTACCATACTTCCAAGTTTGGTTGTTCTCTTTAAACTTGTACGTAATTGAGAATGTACTGCCACCAGAAAGTGTGGCACGCTCAACCCAGCTACTGGTGTTTGCAGGGTATTGCCAGCTTGTGATAGCAGAACCATTCGATAACACCTTATAACCTTGTGCATAATCAGCACTGCGCTTATGGGCAAAGGCAATACTAGTACCGGCGGCGAAAGTTAGGCCATTGCCCGACTCAGTAATACATTGAGCTAATGTTTTATTAACGGTAATGTTTACTTGGCTTGTGGCAGTACCACCATTACCATCGCTGATGCCATAGGTCACAACCACAAGCCCTTCATAATTGGCTGGTGCTTGATAACGCACTGTACCATTAGCATTAATTGTTGCAGTGCCATGGCTTGGGTTAACAGACGTCACTGTTAAAGTGTCGCCATCAGGGTCATTATCATTGCCTAATACATTGATTGCACTTAGTGTTTCACCTTGATTTACGGTTGCTGAATCAGCATTTGCAATCGGAGCAGTATTAGTTGATAAAACAGTTACTTCTAGTACAGCTTGGGCTGTACTATTAGTTTTGCCATCGGTTATGGTGTAAGTGATAGCGGCTTTACCAACCCAACCAGTTGGTGGCGTATATGTCACTGTGTTATCACTGTTAACGGTTACTTCACCCACACTTGCAATTGCACGAGAAACCGTAAGTGCATCCGAATCTAAGTCAGTGTCATTCGCTAATACATTAAAGCGTGTAAGTTTAGTGTCTTGGTCAATAGTGGCACTGTCATTGTTAGCAACAGGCAAGTTGTTTTGTTTAACACGAACATCAACCAACGCACTGTCTGTTAACCCTTCAGGATCTTTGATTGTATATGTGATCCAATCTTGGCCATAGAAACCTGCATTTGGTGTGTAAGTTAGATTTTGATTATTATCAATATCAACAGAGCCATTTTGTGCAACAGCTGATACCAGCGTTAAATCATCACCGTTCAAATCAGAGTCGTTCCACAATACATCGATATTATAAAGAGGTGTGTCTTGGAATGCCTGAATGCCATCATCAACTGCAACAGGAGGCTGGTTTACTGAATTAACAACAACCGTTATGTAACCTGTGGTAGTGCCACCGTTACCATCTGAAACCGTTACATCAATTTTTGCAGTACCGACAAAATCTTTATTCGGTGTAAAGTAAACGATGCCATTGCCATCAACTGACACACTACCATCGTTGGTTGTTGCAGAGATTGGTTTTGCATTATCGCCATCTTTATCGGTGATTTTATCAAGCACATTGATAGCATTGTTTTGCGAGTTTTCGTCAACCGCTGTTGAAGCAGGTTGCATCGTCGGCGCATCATTAACTGGTTGAACATCTACTGTGACATAAGCCGTTGCTTGTTTTTCACCATCGGTGATGGTGTACTCAATGCTTACTTCACCATAAAAATCAGCATCTGGTTGATAATTAATTAAATTACCATTCAAGGTTGCTTGACCTTTTGATGCGGTTGCGGAAACTAACGTAATCACTTGGCCATCAGGGTCTTCGTCATTTTGTAGTGCATCAAAGCCAATTAATGATTCGTCTTCATTGATGGAGGCGTTATCGCCACGTGCAATAGGCGCATCATCTAATGGATTTACAGTTACCTTAACGACGCCTTGTGCTTGACCGCCGTTACCATCTTCTACCTGGTAAGTAATAGTATCTTCACCATAATAGTTTTCATTTGGTGTGTAGCGTAGACTGCCGTCTGATTTAACTTCTACTTGACCATTAACAGCGGTTGCAGAAACCGCTTTAGCCGGATCGTCATCAACATCAAATATATGTTGAGCTAAATCAACTACATTAGTTTTAGAGTCTTCATCAACTTCGATGTTTTTTTCAGTGGTAGTAGGGTCGTCATTTACAGCATTGACTGTTACCACAACCACTGCACTGTCAGTGAATTCGCCATCAGTTACGGTGTAATGGATGGTGTCTTTACCGAAGTAGTTATCATTTGGTTGATAACTTAATGTGCCTGTAGCGTTTATTGTAACAATACCGTTATCAGCAGTTGCCTGTGTGACTGTTAACTTATCATTGTCTGGGTCGGTATCGTTTGACAGCACATCGATAACATCGATTTTAGTGTCTTCGTCTGTTTGCGCTTCATCGTTATTAGCATTGGGAGCATCGGTTTCACCGGTAATTGTCACATTGATAATGCCTGTAGCTGAGCCACCATTACCGTCAACAATGGTATAACTGATTTGATCGGTACCCGAGTAGTTTTCATTCGGTGAGTAACTTAAAGTGCCATCAGGGTTAACACTGATTTGTCCATGGTTTGCTTCTGCTGAAGTTAGAGTAAGCGTATCGCCATCTACATCATTGGTGTAAGGTGATGTATCAATAATCTCATTTTTTGCATCTTCGGTTACAGTCAAAGATGCAACCTCAGCCGTCGGTAAGTCATTAACCGGCGTCACCGTGACAGAGATTGTGGCATTTAACTCTTTTTCACCATCAGTAACGACAAATAAGATTTCATCGTTACCAAAATAGTTTTCATTAGGTTTGTAGGTAAACTGACCGTTACCTTCATCAATTAATTGACCATTTGTCGCAATAGGTAGGCCCACAATCGATACCGCTTCGCCTTCGGGATCAGTAATACCTTGTAATAAATTGATGTGATTGATGGCGACATCTTCTTTAGTGGTTAAGCTACGGTCAGTTTGACGCGGTTCGTCATTAACAGGTGTTATTTCAACGGTTACTTGGCTGCTGGCAACACCACCGCGACCATCGCTAATGCTGTAAATAATAATATCTTTGCCATAGTAATCAGGCTTAGGTTGATAGTTGATGCTATTGTCATCATTTACAGTAACAACACCATGAAGCGCCGTTGGCACGCCTAAAATAGTGAGCGGGTCGAAATTTGGATCTTCATCGTTTGCAAGCACAGCAATCGATTCAGCGAATTCATCTTCGGCAATGGTTAATTCATCTGGGTTAGCAATTGGCTCAGCATTGTCATCATCGTTAATGAACACATTGCCAACAACATTATCAACCACTAATGCAAAACTTTCACTCTGCTCAAATTCGTCATTTGACAGTGTGGCAACTTTAACAAAAATTGTGTCGTTATTTTCTGGTACGGTAACATCTTGTGTAGTGGCAAGCAGCAGTGTTTGCCAACTTTGGCCAAGGTCAAAGCTAATTTCTACCGTTGTATCATAATCATCTTGTGCAATGGCATTACCGTCTTGTAGTTGGAACGGATAAGTAATTTCACGTTCCACTTTGCTATCCAGACTAATTTCGAAGGTAGTTGAAGCGCCTTCTGATACAGGATTTGGCATAGCAATTACAGACATTACCTGTGGCTTTGGTGCTGTGCCGTCTGATACTGCAACAGATTTAGTAACTTTATCAGTGTCTTCAAACCATGCGCTTAACTCAAATGCTTCGTTTTCTTCAATCGCGTCATCCACCATTGACGTTACTTTTACTAATACATTCTGGCTTTCTGATAGCACGTTTACTAAAGTATTATCAATCAATGACATATCTTGCCATGTGGTGCCATTATCTAAAGACACCTGACCATAGTTTAAGAAGTCAGCATTTGTCGTGTCCCCTAAACCTGCAACATTAAAACGCAATGACTGAGTTTGTGCTAATTTGCGGTCAAACACGATATTGAAGATGACCTCTTCACCTTCCATAATTGGGTTTTTATCAACACTAATGAAATCAATAACGGCTTTTACAGGCGTTGCATCAATCAGTAAGACAGGTGCTGCTATTAGATCGCTCTGTGTATCTTCAGTCCAAGCATTCAAGGTAAGCATTTCAATTTCTTCATCCGCTTCCTGATCCTTAAGAACCGATACGCGCACTAAGAAATCTTGTGTATTCTCAGCAAGTAAGAATGAAGCTTGAGATGTTAAATCAATCGGTTGCCAGAATGCACCATCATCAAAAGAGTACTCAGCTTGCGTGGCAAAATCTGTCGCAGCTGTTGCGTCTTGTGTTTCAAGCGCAACAAAGACATTTTGAGCACTTGGAATTTGCTTATCCAGAGCTAATTCGAAGACAGCATAACTACCCTCTGTTACTTCGTATTCACGGGCATTATTGCTTTCTAAACGCGCCGGAATTGAATCTGGGTTATCAAGAATTTCAGCAATCGTTGATGTATCTGCGACGGTGAATTGATAACTTTCGGTCTCTTCTGCTTCCTGGTCTGTTAATGTTGTCACCTTAACTTGGAACTGGTTAATTCCCTCAGGAATTGAAATTTCAAGATCATCAACTAGGGTTACTTGCGTCCAAGTAGTACCATTATCAGTGGTGTACTCAAGTAAAGAGGCGTAGTCTTTATCTTGTGTTGCTTCAATGTCTTTCAGTGCAAGTGAGTATTTAACTACAGCAGAAGTTGCTTCAGCTAACAACACAGTAAAGGTTTGGCGTTCGCCTTCTTTTACCTGTTTGTTATCAAGGAAAATGCCAGAAACTTTCGGTGCTTGGTGGCCAGCTTGATTATCAATAATA
>NZ_JAPEHW010000018.1 GCF_028875915.1 Pseudoalteromonas sp. G4 | reverse complement strand
TACTTGGTCTTTTGTTGGGTAAGGCCCCATTCCAAGTAACCCATTTTCTGATTGCAGCATTACTTCGATGCCATCAGGTACAAAGTTTGCCACAAGTGTTGGAATACCAATGCCAAGGTTTACGTAAAAACCGTCTTCAAGTTCACGTGCCACACGCTGTGCAATTTGTTCTCTGGTTAACGCCATTAGTTTTGCTCCTGTGTTACAACGCGCTCAATGCGCTTTTCAAATTCACCTTTAATAACGCGGTTTACATAAATACCCGGGGTATGGATTTCGCTTGGCGCAAGCTCGCCGGGCTCAACAATTTCTTCAGCTTCAACCACGGTAATTTTGCCTGCGGTAGCTGCCATGGGGTTAAAATTCATTGCAGTATGGCGATAAACACAATTGCCATAACGGTCAGCTTTCCACGCTTTAACAATGGCAAAATCACCAACAATACTTGGCTCAAGCAAATAATCGCGGCCATTAAATTGTTTAACTTCTTTACCTTCGGCAACGAGCGTACCCACACCTGTTGCCGTATAAAATGCCGGAATACCTGCACCACCTGCACGCATTTTTTCAGCCAACGTGCCTTGTGGAGTGAGTTCTACTTCCAATTCACCCGCCAAAAGTTGCTGCTCAAATAAAGCGTTTTCACCCACATACGACGACACCATTTTTTTAATTTGCTTGTCTTCAAGCAAAATGCCCAAACCAAAGCCATCAACACCACAGTTGTTTGAAACTACCGTGAGCTCTTTGGTTTGCTGGCGCTTAATTTCATTAATTAAACCTTCTGGAATACCACACAGGCCAAAACCGCCCGAAATCACCGTCATGCCATCTTCAAGCCCAGCCATTGCCTCACTGTAACTTGAAACTACCTTATTAAATCCTGCCATTTTAAACTCCTATTGTGCGGTCCAGCCGCCATCTAGCGCCAAGGTTTGCCCGGTAATATTGCACGCCTCTTTCGCCATTAAAAAACGCACTGTGTGAGCGATTTCTGCAATATCGATAAATGATTTTTTAGGCATTGGCGCGAGCATAATTTGCTCAATCACTTGTTGCTCGCTAATGCCGTGGTTTTTTGCCTGATCGGCAATTTGCTTTTCAACCAGTGGGGTTTTTACATACGCTGGGCAAATGGTGTTAATGGTAATGTCGTGCTCGGCGGTCTCTAACGCCATCACTTTTGAAAAGCCTACTAAACCATGCTTGGCCGCCACATAGGCTGACTTAAAACGCGACGCCACTAAGCTATGAATTGAGCCAATATTAATTACGCGGCCAAAATTGCGCTCGCGCATACTAGGTAATACGGCTTTGGTCATTAGAGCCGTGCCCGTAAGCATCACATCCACCAGCAAACGCCACTGGTTTTGCGGAAACTCTTCAAGCGCCGCAACATGTTGAATACCCGCATTATTAATTAACACATCAACCGGTGCAGGCAGTTCGCTAAGTAGCTGAATAATCGCTGCTTCGTCGGTCACATTAAGTGCCACACCAAGTGCGTGGTAGCCTTTGCTACTGAGTTTTTTTGCCGCCTCAAGTGCAGCATCTTGGTTTAAATCCGTTACGGTAATTAAGGTGTCGCTATCGGCAAGTGCTTCTGCAATGCCCAAACCAATGCCACTGGCACCGCCGGTGATCAAAATATGTTTATTCATTATTTGGCCTCCAAAAACGCTTGAATACGTTCTTTTTGTGAAGAGATTGCAAATAGCCCTTCTAAATGACCCCAATCGCCGGTGAGCTCTACCATATCGGTTTGTTTTCCTTGCGCTTTTAATGCGCTATTAAGATTACGACCCATCTCTGGGCGCAGCAGTAAATCTTTGCTGGCAGGAATAATTAAACTCGGTGCGCTAATTTTGCTAAGGCTTGTTAAGTAGTCATCTTGATGGCCTGCTACAAACAGCTGCGATGCGCGCACTAAATAAAGTACATGGTTGGCATCTTGCGTTTTAGCGCGAAGTTTGGCGCGGCTTAACAGGGTTTGTACTACCTCAGGTTGAGTACGAATATCGTTAAGTGCGCCTTTATCCATCACTTTAAAATTAGGGAAGCTCAGCGCAAACATATTCGGGTGCATCGCATCTTGGGTGATGTTGAGCATAGTGGCAGTTAACCCGTCGATAGGCGCACGTTTACCGTAGTAATCACCGTTATTCCAGTTTTTATCTAAACGAATTGGCAATGCCCAATGCTCTAGCGCCGATACACTCCACGCATCCATTTGGCCAGCGCCAATCACATGAACTAATTTGCCAACCCAATTTGGGTAAGTTACCGCCCATTCAAGCGCTTGAAACGACCCCATTGATGCGCCCATCACCGCATGCAGTTTTTGTATGCCTAAACTCTCAAGCACTAACTTTTGCACGTTAACAAAATCGCGAATGGTCACCACCGGAAAATCAAGGCCATACGGTTTGTTTGTGGCAGGATTAATTGAAGCAGGACCTGTAGTAATGGTGCGACCATCATTTACATTGGCATTCGCGAGTGAATCCACACTAATGACAAAATATTTATTGGTATCAATGGTTTTGCCGGGGCCAATAATCGCATCCCAATAACCTGGTAGCACATCGCTTTCAGCGTATTTGCCTGCAGCGTGGGAATTACCCGAAAAGAAATGGGTAATTAAAATAGCATTGTCTTTTTCGGCATTAAGTGTGCCGTAGCTTTCAAAACCTACCTTTACTTCGGCAATATTTTTACCGCCAAAGGTTTTAAAGTTTTGTGTAGTAAATGTTTGTTTTTCAACAAGTAGCGTTTCGGCATTTACGTGCAAACACAGTAGCAAAAACACCAAAGTAATCATTTTTATTATTTTCATAATCAGCCCTTAAAACCAAATAAACAAACACAACGCCAACACAACGCCAAGTAACGGTACCACCGCACTTAATGCCGCCATAGACCAATATGCCGCTTGATGGGTTTCTTTACAAATTGCGCGAATGGTGGTTACCACATACCCATTGTGTGGCAAGGTATCGAGTGCACCCGATGAAATTGACACCACACGGTGTAATTGCTCAGGGTTAACCCCTGCATCTAAATAATGCGGCGCTACTAATGGCAGTGCAATGGCTTGCCCGCCCGAGGCTGAGCCAGTTAACCCCGCAATCACACTCACCGCTACCGCAGCACCAATCAGCTCATTGCCTGGAATTTGCGTCATTAGATCGACCGCCACGGTAAACGCTTCTGACGATTTAGCAATCGCACCAAAACCCACAACAGCAGCGGTATTACCAATCGCAATAAGTGCGCCATTAGTGCCTTCAGTGGTGGCTTTGGCAAGATTGTGAAAGTGCTTAAAGTTAATCACCACAATCGACAATACCCCACCTAACAACGCCACAATCAAGGCAGCCTGCTGTAAGCTGTCGTGCAAAATAAAGGACAGTGCCAATACCACTAATAACGGAATAAGCCCAGTTACTGGGTGTGGATAATCACGCTCGGGGATTTCTGGGTCGTCATCGCGCGCTTCAAACTGCTCACCATTAGCCACTGCTTTACCAATCATTTTTTTCAGCCACCAGTAGCCAAAACACGCCATAAAAATTGCTACAACCAAACTCACTTCCCACGCAGCATAAGGTGATGTGCCTAAATACTTGATGGGGATCCAGTTTTGAATTTCAGGCGAACCTGCGGATGTCATGGTGAAGGTAACCGAACCAAATGCCAACGTAGCCGGAATAAAACGGCGCGGTAAATTGGCATCTTTAAATAGCGACAGCGCCATTGGGTATACCGAAAACGCCACAATAAACACGCTAACACCGCCATAGGTTAATACGGCACACGCAATGACGATTGCCAGTACCGCGTGTTTCATACCGAGTTTATCAACAATATAGCGAGCGACACTGTCGGCAGCGCCAGTGTCTTCCATAAATTTGCCAAACAAACTGCCAAGCAAAAACATAAAAAACCATGCACTAACAAAATTCGCAAAGCCATTCATATAGCCTTGAATAAAATTATCAGCGCCAGCGCTTGGAAAAATCGCCAAATTACTGGTGAGCGCCACAATCAGTGCACATGCTGGCGCGGCAATAAATAAATTCATGCCGCGCAGCGTTAACACAATCAAAAGCGCCAGACCGCCAATCAGGCCAAGCATACTTAACATAAAATCTTCCTATTTGAATCACTAACAAGGGTGACTTGGCTGCTAGTGCGTCAAATTACTGCTGACTATCAATGTGGCTAAGGGTGGCGATTTAAACAATAGCACTATAGTTATACGTGAACGATTTATCATTTAAAAACAACAAATTAACAGTGGGTAGTACTATAGTGCTAAAGCTATTTTTAAGATTACCCACTAGATTGGTAACTGACTTGGCTGTGCGATGTAACGTATAACAATAAAGATAGGAACAACATTATGACCAAGGCAAATATCAACAGCAGCAAACACGCTTGCCTGCGCTCACTGTCTGCAGTAAGTGGCGCTGTATTATTGGCATTAGCAACCCCTACATTTGCAAATCAACAGGAAAACGGCGAGAAAAAAGCAGAGCTTGAACGCATTCAAGTAACCGCGCGTAAAACCGTCGAAAACCTTCAACAAGTGCCAGTGGCAGTTACCTCAATAGGTGCAACCGAGCTTGCCGAAAAAGGCATTGCCGAACTGATTGAAGTACAGCAGTTTTCACCCAATACCACGTTGCAACGTAGCCGTGGCACAAATTCGACCATCACCGCGTTTATTCGTGGTGTTGGCCAGCAAGACCCGCTTTGGGGCTACGAGCCAGGTGTAGGTATTTACATTGATGATGTGTATTTAGCGCGCCCGCAAGGTGCCGTGCTTGATTTACTTGATGTTGAACGCGTTGAAGTATTACGCGGTCCGCAAGGCACACTGTATGGCAAAAACACCATAGGTGGCGCCATTAAGTACGTAACTAAAGAAATGACTGGCGATGCGTCATTTAATGTATCGGCAAGCGTAGGAAGTTATAACCAGCGCGATGTAAAACTCACAGGGCAATACCCACTTATTCAAGACACCCTTTATGTTGGTGTTGGTTATGCCAACTTAAACCGTGACGGGTTTGGTGAATATTTACAATCAGACTTACCAAATCAAGATACCGAAAACTACAACAAAGAAGTGGAAGCTGCCCGCGTTACACTCGAATGGCATGCCAATGAAGATTTATTCTTCCGCTTAAATTGGGATAAAACCGACGATACATCAAACGCCAAAGGCGGTTACCGTTTACTACCAAGTTTATTAACAAATGCGCCAGTGCCAAATAGCGTATACGATTCGTACACCAGTTTACCAACCTGGAACAAAGTAGAACTTGAAGGCTACAGCCTACTTGCCAATTGGGATTTAACAGATGCCACTAGCGTAAAATACGTTGCATCGAAGCGTGAAAGCTATTCGCCAACTAATATCGACTTTGATAATACACCGCTTCGCATTTTTGATGTTCCAGCTGTGTATGACGACAATCAAACCAGCCATGAATTACAACTAAACCACGCTGGTGAAAACTACAAATTGGTGTCGGGCCTTTATTACTATGATGGCGAATCATGCGGCCAGTTTGAAGCCATTTTAGAAGTACTAGGTAATGCCATTTCATTGCCGGGGTTAACCCGTGAAGTATCAGGTTGTAATAATTCATCAAGTAAAGCCGCGTATATTCAAGGCAGCTACTACTTTAACCAGCAGTGGTCGGCAACCCTTGGTGCCCGTTATACCCAAGATGAAAAAGAAGCAAACGTAAACAATGGCTTAGTATTTGCCACTGTCTACCCATACTCAGGTTGGATCCCAGGTTATGAGCGCCCAGCAGGCGAATTAGTACCAGAAGTACTTAACGATAACGAAGATTGGTCGCGCTTTACGCCACGCCTTGGTGTGGAATATCAACATTCAGATGACATGATGTTTTTTGCAAGTTACGCACAAGGATTTAAGTCGGGTACTTATAACCCGCGTGCAACAACTGCAGAGCCCGCTGCCAACCCAGAGATTGTAGACTCATTTGAACTCGGTATGAAAAGCGAGTGGAACAATAATCTGCGTGCTAATATCACCTTGTTCTCATTACTGCATAAAGACCGCCAGTATATTTCGATTTTACCGGGCGAAACCTCAGCCGATCTTAACCAACGCCTTGGCAATATTGGCCGCTCAGAGTCACAAGGTATTGAAGCCGAATTTACCTATGTTGCCACTGACAACCTTAATTTTAATGCCTCGCTTGGTTACATCGATGCAGAGTTTACTGAGGTGATAGACACCAACCCAGAAACGGGCGAAGAGTTTGATAAATCAGACCAATTTGATATCGCCAATACCCCAGATTTAACCTTTAACCTCGGATTTGATTATTCAATTGAATCAACTTTTGGTGACTTTGTAGTAAATGGTAACTACTACCACCGCGGCGATTACGTGCTGTTTGAAGAAGCCAGCCTACTTTCGCAAGATGCCTACGGTTTAGTGAATTTAGGGGTTACTTGGTACTCGAATGATGGCCACTGGAGCGCATCACTCACTGGTAAAAACCTCACCGACGAAGAATACCTTGTTGGTGGGTATCAATTTGTCACCCCTGATCCTACAGACCCAACGGATACAAGCAAATATACGCCGGGGTTAGGTGGTGACAATACCTTAATTGGTTATTACGGCGACCCGCGTACCGTTACGCTCACCGTTAATTACCGCTTTTAATTAACACTCCCCCTTGGGTCACCAACACTTAGTGCGGTGGCCCAGCTTTGGGGAAATGCTTGTAACCGTATTTCGAATACCTTATAACAGGAAGAATTGGAGTTAATTGGATGACAACGCAAGTGAAAGCCATTATCGCAGATGATCACCCGCTATTTCGCAGCGCTTTAAGCCAAGCGGCGGCAAACTATCTCGAAAAAGATAATATTCAAGAGTGTTATGATTTAGCGAGCTTGTTTTCATTGCTGGAAACTCACCCAGAAACCGAACTCATTTTCCTCGATTTAAATATTCCTGGCGCCAAAGGCCTACAGGGGCTCACGCAAATTCGCAACCAATACCCTGATATTTTAGTGATTATGGTATCGGCAACAGAAGACGCAAAAATCATCAACCACGCCATGGAAGCAGGTGCCTGCGCCTACATTCCAAAATCGACCTCGCTGAGCAATATTGGCAAAGCCATTGAAGTTGTGATTGATGGCGACACGTGGCTGCCTGAAAATCTAGACCTAGAAGCCCACCCAATCGATAACGAACAAACTGAATTTGCACAAAACTTAGAAAAGCTTACGCCACAGCAATACAAGGTACTGGCAATGATCGCCGATGGCCTGTTAAACAAACAAATTGCATATGAAATGTCAGTGCAAGAAACCACTGTAAAACAACATGTATCCGCCATTTTACGTAAACTTGGCCTAAACAACCGCACCCAAGCCGGCATTTTATTTAATCAACTCAGCCAAGTAGATACCAAATCCGCCGAAGGCTTTGCTTGATTATCTGATTTGATAAAGTCGAAGGGAATCTCAGCAACGGCTTTCAAAGTCACAATTGAACGCTACAACGCGTTGAAATCCTTATTAGTATAAATTTGAAAAATTTCACTCAGTTACAATTATAATCTGCTTACCTCATAATACTTAGATGGCTGCATCGCATTTCACATAGTAAAAGGCACAAAAATGAAAATATTGGTAACAGGTTCTGCAGGAAGAGTCGGGCGTGCTATGTATATCAAATTAATGAAAGATCATGATGTGGTAGGCTTGGATAAAACCCCTTGCTCAACGTTAGACGTTATCGGTGATATTTGCGATGGCGAATTAATTTCTAAAGCACTTGAAGGTGTGGATGTTGTTGTTCATACCGCAGCACTTCATGCACCCCATGTTGGACTAATGGCTGATGATGAGTTTTTAGCTGTCAATGTCGATGCAACCGAAAAGCTAGCCTTAGCTGGCATCAAAGCAGGCATTAAGCACTTTGTTTTTACCAGTACAACCGCACTTTATGGTTATGCTTCATCTTCTGAAGGCGAAACCAGTTGGATTACAGAGCAAGTTAAGCCACAACCTAAGTCTATCTACCATAAAAGTAAAATACTTGCAGAAAACAAGCTGAATGAAATTTCAAGGCTCTTCAATCTTCCAGTTACCGTATTACAAATGTCTCGATGTTTTCCAGAGCCCGCAGACTTAATGGCAATCTATCGTCTTACTCGCGGTATAGATGTGCGTGATGTCGCAAGTGCGCATGCATGTGCCATAAATAAACGATTAAACGGATTTAATCGTTTCATTATTTCTGGGTTTACCCCATTTAATCAAAATGACTGCGAACACCTTTACAATCATGCAAGTGAAGTCATAAAAGAAAAGTGCCCAGAATTAGCGGCAGCATTTGAGCAAAGAGGATGGCGTTTACCAACAAGCTTAGACCGCGTATATGACTCATCAGCGGCACAAAACAAGTTAGGTTGGCAGCCAAAGCATAGCTTCGCGAGTGTACTAGATATGTTAGATAGTGAAATAGCTGAAGTGTTACCCGTTTTAAAACAGCGCTGAGAAGTAATGAACAATACTGGTGATTGTTCAAACTAACTTCAAACAGCATATTACCCAATCAAACATCCACTTTTGCTTATGAACATGGCACGTTATATAAATTTTTTTGGCGCGAGTATCTAAATGAAAAATTTAATCTACTGATTTAAATGGGTAAATACTTAAGAGTAACATTTCATAACGGTCCTCTAATGGCGCGATTAAGTGATGACTCGATTATCTAAACCAAATTATAAATTGCTAGGGCAAAAAACTACTGATAATCTACTGATAATATTAAATAAAATTACTTATTGGTCTGGAAATTTTAGGTTGTGAATAACTTCCTTAAATCGAAATGTGCACTAATAAGCTGTTATGAGTCGGCAATTGTTGGCTAGCCAAAGATAAATAAAGGAATAAAGAGTATGAGTAATCAGCCCGGTTTTTTTGTGCAGCGCGAACCTGACAGAAGGTTATTGAATGTATTTGAAGAGCTGTGCAAAGAAAACGAACAGATTATATTTCAAATTAGCTTTCAGCTAGCTACAAATGATTCAGTTGCTGTGAATCGTAATCAGGTATTTGAAGACTTTTATACTAGTCCTGTTTTGCAGGCATTGACCGAAGACGAAACATATTTAATAAATAAGATTATCGTTCAACTGAAAAACAGCACCATCACGTTCACGCGTGGCGAACTTCTACCAACACCATCACCAGTGTTTGACTATATACAGAGTCAAAATACTAACAACAACGTGGCTGCTCCCCAAAATGCAACGCCCGAGCAGAAGCTGGAAATATCTAAGTATTTACAGGGCAAGCTTTGCTCTACATCTACTCCAAATCTAATTTCTTCTAATTTACCGTCTGAGTATGAGGCACTATTAAGTCAACACAACTCGATGCTTTCAAGGCTGGAAAAGCTAAATGCAGATTTGCTGGTTAAAACACAGGAAAAAAGTCAGGAGTTAGAAAGTTCCTATCTAGAGAAGCTTAGGGAATTAGAAGAAAAGTATACTGAAAGGAATAGTGAGCTAAATCAGCAAGTTGATAGTAAAAAGGCATCTTTGGATGAGGGTCATGAGAAAAGGCTTTCAGATTTAGAAAACCTGAAATCCGAGCTTGATCAAAGGGCTTCCCTACTGGATGACCGGGATAATACGCATGTTCGTCGAGAAATCCGCGACAATATGCTTAATGATGTTAAGTCTAGAATTGAAAACTTTGGTGTATCTGAAGCTACAGGGAAGAAAAGAACACCTGTTTTTATAGGTATGTTAGCTCTTATTATAACATTTGGACTGTTGCTGGGTTTTACCTTCTGGGAAGCGGGGAGCGTGCACAAAGAGACAATGTTCCAGCTTGAGGCAATTCGTAATGTATCTGCGATCGGGGTGGATGGGAAAGAGAAACTGGGTATACAGCCTGAAACATGGGCCAAAGTATCTGCGACAGATGTCGATCGCTCAGCCCTTCATTGGATATGGATAAGGATGGCACTTTTCTCATTCGGTCTAATTGGATCGATCCTTTACTATATCAAATGGCAAAATCGATGGGCAGAAGAACACTCTCATTCTGAGTTTCAGATGCAGCAATTTTATATAGACGTAAATAGAGCGAATTGGGTTTTAGAGAGCTGTCTAGAGTGGAGAAAGGAAACTGATTCAGCTATACCAACCGCGTTACTAGAAAGTATCACTAAAAACCTATTTGTGAATGAATCTAAAGAATTAGAACAAGTTATACACCCTTCGGATGAGCTGGCATCAGCATTACTTGGAAGTGCCTCCAAGTTAAAAATGAATGTCGCCGGAAATGAGATAGAGTTCGATAAGCCAGGAAAAATAAAGTCCAAAGCTAAAGTATAGCCCTGCATGGTATTCGCTCATAACAAGCGCATGTTGACGGACTGGTTTTTCGCGGCGCTCGTTATGCCCTTGGAGAGTATATTTAGTGAAATCAAACTTTGAGTTATTAGCCAACTATAATTTGTGGATAAATCAAAAAATCTATGATTCTGCCAATAAGCTAGCTCCCGAAGACCTATCGAAAGATAAGGGAGCCTATTTTAATTCAATTATTGGTACCCTTAATCATATTTTGGTCGGTGACATTATTTGGCTTAAACGCATATCTAATCACCCAGATAGTTTTGAATCGCTTAAACTGATCAAGGAATTTGCTGATCCGGTTTCTTTGAGTGAGATTGTTCATCCAGATTTAGAGTCTTTAGCTCAATCTCGAAAAATTATTGATGAAGCCATAATCAATTTCATTAATGAGATTTCGGAAGAATCAATCTTGAGCGAGTTAGACTACATCAATACCAAAGGCAAAAAATTTACAAAAAATCTTGGTTTTATTATCCAGCACTTATTTAATCATCAAACGCATCATAGAGGGCAAGTAACGACAATGCTATTTCAATCTGGCATTGATGTTGGTGAAACTGATCTATTGGCGCTTATACCCAGTGAATAACGGCATAATAAGACGCTGCAATCGACCTCCAGTATTTGTCATTTAGCTGCCTCAAGGTAACTAGCACAAAGTAGCCTTGAATAATGATTTATCCATAAGGCTTGGTTCCATCGGTCACTGCTAAACTCAAATTAAGTTACAACGAAACCGCCTTATGGTTGCTTCTAATCTTTGTAAGATGTTAGAAGCAAAGACAAATATGGCTAAATTCTATATCAAAAATTAAATGGGGTGGAAAAGCGGCCTTTATTCCACTTGAGCAGTTTAAAACCGATTCTTTAACGTTTTAAAGCGCGAACTCTACCCCTTCTTACCCTGATACAACCGCATACACATCATCTGCATAAGTACGGCTTTGCTCTGCCAATTCAAAAATACTTGAAATGGGTGTTGCAGGTCTTACTTCAGCTAAAATGGACTCTGCTGCTTGCCAATTATTCTCTTCAATCGCTATCGCGATTTTTAATGCACCACCTAATAGCCCTTCATAATTTAATAGCGCGCCGCTTGAATTGCTATCTAACGAAAATTCGCTAATAACGGTATTTAGATCCATATCTAATACGGCGCCTAAAATAGACATTAAACCAATCAGGTAGCCTTCTTCGGCCATCTCAATACCACCCGGCGCTAGAAATAGCGACATAAACCTTGCTCGCATTAAGCCAAACTTGGTTAATTCTGATGGCTTATCAATACCCAAATCACTGAGCGCTAACACACGAATAAACTGCCTTAGTGTGTCTTCTCCCAAATACACCACAGCCTGCGAAATCGACTTCATTTCTTGTTTATCAAGGCCAGAGCGGGCATTAACGAGTTTTAAAACGCGCGCAGTAAGGCTTAAGTCTTTAGCAATCTTACTTTCGATTTCTTTAAAGTTAAGGTTTGGCTCCGTTGTCGATTTTAATAAATCAAACACCACCAACTTTGATGGCTCAACATTGCCATGGGTTAACATTTCGGGTTTGGCAAAAAAGAAGCCTTGAAACAAATCAACACCCGCGCCTTGTAAATATTTAAACTCGTCGTAGGTTTCGATTCTTTCAACAACAATTTTAAGTTTTGGGTATAAACGCTTGAGCTTTTTAACTAAGGTGGTGGTTTTTATAATTGGTTGTTCTAGCTCTAATTTAACGTATGACATATGCGGCAACAAAGGCTCCCATCTTGGGTCTTTGTCATAGTCATCTAGGGCAAATTTATAGTGCTGTTTTCTAAGCGATTTCACAATTTCTAGCAATTCTTCGATATTCTGCGAGCGTTCAACAATTTCAAGCACAAGATTATCGGGTGTGATTAGTCGCGGTATTTCTTGCAGTAATGTTGTGTCAGATAAGTTTATAAATGCACAATGATTGGCAACCAATTTATCTTTGCCAACTAAAATAAGTGAGTTAAAAAACACCCGCCCTGTAGCTTGTTCATCGGTAACGCCAACAGGAAAGGCATTATTGTCTGAATCTCGATACAGCAACTCATAAGCAAATATTTGCTTCGATGCATCAAGAATGGCTTGTCGTGCAATAAACTGGGTTACAGGTTTCGTCATAAGTACAGCCAATTGAGTAGAGCAGAATCTAACAAAATGTTTTAAATTATATCTACTACAGTTCTGATTAAAATATCAACACCTTTATTTAGGTTACGACAGCTGTAGTTTTTGAGCAAATAGAATCTCTAAGGTTTGGAGTTAATTGACCATAAGTAATATCAGCCTTTTAACCAAACCACTGCCCTTTTAAGCACATAACTTTTTAATTAAACGCTTTAACGCTGGCGCTTTAACTGGTTTATATAAAAGTGGGTAACCCGCATCACTTATCAGCTCGCGTACTGATTCATCATGCTCGGCGGTATTTATAATACAAGGCACATGGCTTAAGCCGCACTTGTCGAGTAATTCCACACCGGTTACACCATCATCTAGGTGATAATCTGCAATTATCAACATAGGCAATGATTTACTCTCTTTAAGTGCCGTTAACTGCGCTTCATTAGTTGCCGTTTGCACATCACAGCCCCACGTTTGCAAACGCTTTGCTAAGGCTTGTAAAACTGTTTCATCGTTATCTATGAGCCATACAGTTAAGCCAACGAAGCTTGCTGCCTGCTCAGTATTTATTGGATTAAGCGACAGTTCTTGGCTTTGACTACCTGCCGCTGCAATTGGCAAGCGAATTGAAAACTGTGCACCTTGCCCGATATTAGACTGCAATCTCAAATCCAAATTAAGCGCATCTGAAATACGTTTTGTAATGGCTAAACCAAGGCCTAGCCCCTGTGCTTTATCTTGACCATCGAGTTGTTTAAATTCTTGGAAAATAAGCATTTGATCTTCACTAGCAATGCCAGGCCCGGTGTCTTTTACCGATAACTCTAGGTGCTCTCCTGCTTTCTTGGCACAAAGTGTCACCTTACCCGATTGAGTATAACGCACCGCATTGCTTAATAAGTTTTGCACAACACGGCGCAGTAAAGTGCGGTCAGAACTGACTATCACATCATCAAATTGCGCAATAAAACTAAGCCCCTTTTCACTGGCAAGTGCTGAAAACTCCGCACTAAGTGGGGTGAGTAGTTTGGCAATCGAGAATTCACTTTTTTCGATTTTTAAGCTGCCAGATTCGAGTTTTGTTAACTCTAAAATACTGCTTAGTAACTCTTCCGCTGAGGTGAGGGAGTTTTTAATATTACTCGCAAGTTCTGAAAGCTCTGTCCCTTGCGACTTTTCCTCCATTACTGAGCAAAATAAGCTGGCGGCATTAAAGGGCTGCAATAAATCATGACTTGCCGCAGCAAAAAATCGGGTTTTACTTTCAGTTGCTTGGGCTAATTCTAAGTTTGCTTGCGTTAATGCATGGGTGCGCTCGTTAACCTTTTGCTCAAGATTAGTATTGGCTTCTTTCAGCGCATCTTGGGTATTAACAAATTCAGTTACATCACTAAAGGTAGTTACAAAGCCACCGCTTGGCAGTGGGTTGCCTTGCATTTCAAATACTCGGCCATTTTGATGATCACGCTGATATTTATAAGCACTTCCGGTTTTTAAAAAAGCTAAACGTTTAGCGATTTCGCTTTCAATGTCGTCTGCTTTAAATAAACCGCGCTCGGCATTAAAGCGAATAATATCGGCAATGGGGCGGCCTATATAAAGTGCGTTTTCAGGGTAGTTAAACATGGTTTGATACACACTATTCCACGCCACTAGATTTAAATCACCATCTACCACGCTAATGCCTTGGTTAACGTTCTCTATTGTTGATTGTAATAAATCGCGATTAAATTTAAGCACTTGGCTTGCTTCATCAACAATGGTTGCCACTTCGCTTAATTGGCCATGTTGTTTATTTTTGGCAGCAGTTAGTATCAAGTTAGCTGATGCACCGCCAATAACCGCGGCCATTTCCCTAGCTACAACGGCTTCTAATTTCGCATCTGAGGGCTTTAACCATGCAGCGCCGCGTTCTGGAAAATAATGCTGAATAATTTGTTGCCCGGTTGTTTCATCCACAAAACGCAGCAATAACCGGCTTAATTCATCAACACTTAGCTGGTGCTTGGTGTTATTTGCGTGGTGTTGCTCTACCGAAAATACAAACTTTTCAGCTTGCAGTTGCTCAGCTACTTCTGCGCCGCGTTTAAGTGAAATATACACAAACACTAAAGTGTTAAAGGTAAGAGATAACAATAAGGTTTGTGAAATACTATCAAGACCAAGCCCCAATAAATCCGCAGGTGCCAAAAAGCCTAAACCAAATGGGCCAAATTGCAGCCATGGTGACTGCCAATTTAAACTGGTAGCAATCGATGGTAATAATAAGCTGTAAGCCCATACTGAAAAGCCCGTTAAAATGGCGTATTTTGCCGCTTTGCGTGAGGCACTTCGCCATACCAAACCAAGTAACAAAGCGGGAGCAAACTGCGCTACTAAGGTGAACGACATCAACCCCACATTTGCCAAACTATTGGTGCCACTTAGCAACTTATGGCAAAAATAACTGGCAATTAGCACGCCCAATATCACCGCTTTACGCGCCAGTAAAATGCCCTCTGGCGATAGGCCCGACTGCGTGTTTTTAGCTTTGCTTTTGGTTAAGAGTAATGGGTTAATTATATCGTTAGTGATCATCACAGAAAGCACAATGGCAGATAAAATCACCATGCTAATGGCCGCTGAGAAGCCTCCCAAGTAGGCCGTCAACGCTAAGCCTTGGTTATCAAATGCTAGCGGCAGCGCCAACACAAAGGTATCAAATGCAACGCTTTGTTGATCAAGTAATAACAGCCCTGCATAACCAATCGGTAGCGTACAAATATTAAGGAGCAATAAATAAAGCGGGAAGATCCAACGCGCCTTTTTAATGTCAGTTTTATCATCTCGTTCAACAAAGCTGACATGAAACTGGCGCGGTAAACACAACATCGCCAATAAGCCCAAAATCATATGGCTGATATAGACATAATTTGCGCTACCGTGCTCGGCAACTTGGCTTTGTAACTCAGCACTTTTTGCTGCTTGCATTAATGCGCTGGGGCTTTCAAATAAACCAAAACAGACATACAAACCAATCGCTAAAAAAGCAAATAGTTTGAGCAGAGATTCAAATGCTATGGAATTCATTAGCCCTAAATTATGGGCATTGGGACGCAGCTTATTTGCACCAAACAAAATCGCAAATACCGCCAAAACTAAGGTGATATAAAACGTACCGTCTTGAAAAATAGACTGAGTGGCCTCAGTGTTATTTCCAGCAATTAACTGTGTACTTTGGCTAATGGCGCTTAATTGCAGCGAAATATAAGGAATAATAGCAAATACAGAAATAGTGGTGATAATACTGGCCAGTGAGCTAGATTGGCCGTAGCGGGTAGCAATAAAATCGGAAATAGACGTAATTTTATGAGTTTGGCAAATTTCACTGATCTTTAAATACACTTGCCAGCCAAAAATAAATAAAAGCAAACTACCAACATAGGTCGGAGCAAGCCACCAGCCATTATTCGCCGCCTGCGCTGTGGTGCCATAAAATGACCAAGAGGTACAATAAACCGCTAACGTTAAACCATACACCAGCGATTTAAATGACTGAACTTTGTATTTTTCACTAAAATAGGCAATCGCAAATAACACTGCCAAATAGACAAATGCAATTGCACTAACAGACCAAATTGTAAGCATTATTATCGTTATTATAAGAGCTCATAATCTTAGGTTAAGCGAAAAACACCTAATAATCTCGTATAACTTTAGTACTATTTGCGATTTTTTTGCTGTGATACTCCATCTTTATTAAAGGAGCATTTAAGCTCCTTTTTAAATTATAGGCTGTAGTTAAAACCGACAAAAACATTACGGCCTACTTCAGGCACAGCTTCACCCACTTGAATGCTACTTCCCATGGCACGATTAACACCATTTAAATGCGGGCTATACGCTTTATCCAATAAATTAGAGATACCAAAGTTTAAGCGTAACTGCGTATTCACATCGTAATCTAATTGCCAATCAAGAGTACCGTAACCAGCTGATTCTTTTTCATTATTCAGCTCGCTGACATGTGTTTGTTTGGCATACGCACTGATGGTTAACTGAGACTGCCAATTACCTTCTCGATAATATGCTGTAATTCGCGCATTTAACGGTGCAATACGGTATAAATCGTCATTTATATCGTCGCGTTTCCCTTTTACATAGCTCACCACACTGGTGAATTGCCATACATTGTTTAAACGCCAAGCCATATTAACGTCACCACCATATAGATAGGCATCAATATTATTAAACTGTAGCGGTGCCTCCCCTGCCATCATGGTGCCAACCATATTGGCCGCCATATTTTGTGAAGGTGTGCCTTGAATATAGTCGTCAATTTGATGATAAAAAATTTGCGGCGAAATGCTAAGGCCATTTTCTTGATATTGCCATGCCAGATTCACTTGATAGGCGGTTTCAGGGTTTAAATTAATATTACCTATATAGGTTTTTCCATCGGCCAAACCACCTGTTGCCTGCATTGGCAACCATAAGTAACGTTGCTGATAAGAAGCCGCGCGCTGCTTAAAACCAAAACTAAGTTCACTAGCGAAATAGTCGGTATGTTGCAACTTACCTGAGTAGCTAATATCAACTGTGGTGTCGGAAACGCTGCGATCCGCCTTATTAAATTGCTCTTGCAACGCCTTAATATGAGGGTTCATCATTGCCATCGAGCTTGAAACAATCCCAGCATCGGCTTGATTATATTTAATACGTGCACCGACTAAATGCCTCAGCTTATTAGCTTTTGCTTGCCACTCGGCAAATAAAGAATGTCGGTTATCTTCAACGTGATTGAAGTTCTCTACAAAAAACATTGCGTTGTTTGGGTTAGTGATACGCGATCCGTGTTCGCTAACATACCCCTCCAAACCAAATTGCCAGTGGTCAAATTTTGCAGCCGCAAAGTAACTTAGGTTCTCAACATCCGTTGTGTTGTATCGGTGTTTTTGACCATTGTTATTAAGCCTTTGCGAAAAATTATCCATACCATGTTCTGCTTGATGGTAAGCAACGTAAGCATCAACGGATATGTCATTAATATTAGTTTGATAATCAAGCTTAACGCGATCACTTTCCACATAATCAATGTCCATTGGCAGCGCAACAGTACCTGTTGGTTTGGTATCTGTTCTTTGCCAAATTAGCCCAATACTTGAAGCATGATTGCGATACGCTGCATCTACACCATACTGCAATCGTTCTACTTGTGATGAATGTACTTCTCTGCCATCACCGTCCTGATAATCATCAGCATTTTGTAAGGCAACATAACTGTTCACTGCAAATGAATCAAAACCGGCACCTGCAACAGCAGATAAATTGTAACCATCAAAGTTATTAAGATAGGTACCCGTTACAGCCAAATTACGCTCGTGACTTGCAATATCTGCTGCGCGTTTTTGATGCACTTTTACCACACCACCAATTGAGTCTAGCGCACTGCTTACTGGGGCAATACCTCGGTAGACATCAACTGACTCAATTAGTAAAGGTGATGCATAACTTAGCGGCGCATCCATCGCATTTGGGCCTGCGCCTATTTGCTTAACACCATCAATTGCAACCGCAACTTGGTCGCCATAATAACCACGATATTGAGCTATACCGGAAATTTGACCATTTTTATTGGCATTTGCCCCCGGTACCGAAAGCAACCAATCGGACACATCAGGTAAAGAGACACTGGCAGTTGCCTGCTCAGTCGAGATTTCGAATTGTTGTATTTGGGTCGAAACCGTAATTACTTCCATTTCGCCATTTGCCAATACAAACGTAGATGGAAGCGAGAGAATACATAAGGTAATTGCGTTTAAGGTGCTTTTCATAAAAAATTTCCGTATACAAACTAACGCAAATTTTCTGTAATCTGATTACTAAAGACAAAGCAAAAAGCGCAAACTGCGACAATATGTCACAGTTTGCTTGGCGCGTGTAAATCCCCTTTACGTTTTTTAAAAAAACGCATAGGTGAAAAGCCGGTTACTAACATAGTACCGAGTAAGACAGTGATGATGCCGACAACCACATTAAAGGTTAATGCCTCACCTAACACAATGTAACCCCAAATTGCAGCAAACCCAGGAATTAAAAAAGTTACTGACAGTGCCGATGCTGAACCAATTTCTGCCACTAAATCAAAGTAAAATATAAGTGCCACACCAGTACAAACAATACCTAATATAACCACTGCTAGCCATTCATCGGTTGAAGGCATTTGATTCATTGGGAAAAACGGCAGCAGTGGAATAATTAAAATCACTGTTGCCCACAAACTGCCATGAGAGGTATCAAAACCTGAGACTTGGTGTTTTACGTGTTTGGTATAGTTAGTCGCAATGCCATAACACATAGCAGCAAATGTTGCGGCAAATATCGCATTTAGGCTTTGGGTATTTATCATTTCAGGGGCTAATCCCACCATAAGAATGACACCTAAAATGCCAAGACCGAAGCCACACCACCCCTGTTTAGAAATTTTTTCACCATGCCATATTCGCCCTATTAAGCTACCCCAAATTGGCGCTGTGGCATTTAAAATTGCGAGCATTGCAACCGTGAGTGTTTGCGCTGCATAGGCAAATAGCATCCAAGGTATTGCTGAATTAAAAAGCCCGACAAAAAAGTAGTGCCGCCATAATCCTTTCATTACTACTTTTCGGCGCATAAAAATTGCAATCAACGAGAGGCTTAATGCTGCAAATAATACGCGCGCTTCAATTAAAAATACTGGCGCAAAACTGTCAACCGCAATACGAATAAGTAAAAATGACGCACCCCAAATAGCAGCAAGCACAAGTAACAAAAAAAACTGTCTATTAGTCATGTTTAAGGCCTTTTAAATCATGGTGTAAAAAGCCTAAGCAGATAAATAGACGGCTAATACTGGATCGAAGAAATGAGTTTAACGACTTAACACAATTAGATATTAAAATGTGTAAAAGCCAGTTTAAACCGCCAAATTCCTTTGTTTTAAAAGCAAAAGGAAAGGGCGTTAAAATAATGTACTTCATAAAATACATAAGCAAGAACAGAGGGCTTAAGCATACTCGAAAAGCTAGGGTTTCGTCCCATATTTTGCGTAAATTTTCTCTATTTCACCGTTTTCTGACATTTCATGTAAAACACGGCTAAGCTCTTGCTGAAGCGAAGATAAGTTGGGTTGTAAACGCATGGCGACGGGTAATTCACTGACCGTCATCACCGGTGCTAAGTGGATTTTATGGTTTACTTTTTGGTAATAAAGCGCGGTTGCTTCACCCATGATGGCATAATCAATTCGACCATGATTTAGTTGCGTTAATAACTCGAGTTCAGAGCGCGCATCGACTTTTAAAATTTTATTTTCTGCAAAGTGTTGTTCAAATGCTCCATAGCGATAACCTCGAACCACGCCTAACACTTTACCGTAGAGATCCCCCGGAGCTTTCTCTTGGTTGCGTGTTTTACTGATAACAACTTCGCGAGAAGAAGCATAAAAGTCACTATAAATACCAGGCGTTTTTGTATGACGACGCCAAAGAGGATTGACCCCAGGTTCAATATCTATCTTGCCTTGATCAAATAAATTAAGGCCTCGAGCAACAGAAAAATTTACAAAATTAAACTGATGGCCTGTTAATTCAGAGATACGGTTAAAGATATCAGGGAAAATCCCCTTCACTTTTTTGTTTTCAACAAAACTATAAGGAGGGTTGGCGCTGTGATAACTAAGCACGGTATAGCTTTCTGCTTTTAACAAAAAACTAAATAAGCAGCTTATAAGAAGCAATGAGCGAAACATCTTATCTCCCTTTATTAACAACATTAAGTATAGAAGTTGATGAACAATTCGCTCGTTTAAAATTTTAGCTAAGACTAGTGCGCCTACTTATTAAAAAAAGGCTGCATTGTGATGCTTTTTATTCCTAATTAATGAGTTAGCTAACAGCTTTAAACAACTAACAGTTATTAGCACCATTAATATTTTTGCGTTAAGTTATTGAGTGTTCACTTTGGCTATGTTTTTTTTGAGCCAAATAAAATAACAATTCCAATAAGTTTTGGTTCAACAGAAGAAGACACTGAGATGGCAAATAAAGTATTTATTGCAACAAGCTTAGATGGCTATATCGCTGATAAAGATAATAAAATTGATTGGTTACATCAATTACCAAACCCAACTGGAGATGACCTTGGTTTTGATGCTTTTTTCGAAGGCATTGATGCCTTACTAATGGGCAGAAACACCTTTGAAATGGTACTTTCTTTTGATGTTGATTGGCCTTATAGCAAACCAGTATTTGTTCTTACCAACACATTAACGCAAGTACCCAAAGGCTTTGAAGGCAAAGTTTTTTTAGTTAATGGTGAGCTGCAAAACATCGTTAAAAATTTAACTGAACTTGGCTATCACAACTTATACATCGACGGTGGCAAAACCATTCAAAGCTTTTTAAAAGAAGACCTGGTTGATGAAATGATCCTGACACGAATTCCTGTTCTTTTAGGTAGTGGTTATCCATTATTTGGTGATTTACCCGAACCTTTAGGCTTTAAACTATTGGAAAGTCAGATGTATATCGATACAGTGGTGCAAAACCATTATGTAAGAGATAGGTAATGCAGTATCCCAATGCACTGATTGCAGGCAGTAAAATTGCTGTTTGTGCATTTTCGTCCGGCGTGGCTGAAGCATTTCAGCCAAGATTAACCTTGGCACTCGACCATTTTGAAGCATTAGGCTTTAAGCTTGTGCTAGACCCCAATTTAAACCATAACCACCAGCATGTCAGCGCACCTAAAGAAATACGTACCTCACAACTAATGCAGTACCTCCTTGATGACAGTATTGATGCCATTATGCCACCATGGGGCGGCGAATTTGCAATGGAATTACTCGATTTACTTGATTATGACAAGTTAGCAGCGGCTAAACCAAAATGGATTATTGGTTTTTCAGATGTTAGTACCTTGCAAATTGCCCTTTCCATTCGCCTAGGTTGGGCGAGCATGCACACAGCTAACTTAATGCAGCTTGTTCCCAATCAGCAAGATAATGTAACACAGGCGTTTTACCACGCAATTACTTTGGGTAAAGGGGAATGTTTTTCTCAGACCCCATCTAACTATTTTGAGAAAGAACATAGCAATATCATTGAAAACCCAGAAACTCCCTATAATTTAACTGAACGGACAAACTGGCAAACCTTAAACTGGCCCAATAAAAGCGTTTCTGGACGGTTAATTGGCGGTTGTTTAGATACCATTATTTTTACCTTAGATAGCCCTTATTTTGACCTTGCAAGCTTTTGCGAAAGCTACCAGCAAGATGGCGTTATTTTATACATTGAAAACGCCGAATTATCACCTACGGCATGGCTTCGCGCATTGTTGATGCTAAAGTTTAGAGGGCACTTATCACGTATCAATGCACTTTTAATTGGCCGCCATGCTGGAGCAATTGCCGATAAACAGTTAGATTTTTACCAAGCGTTAAAACAAGCTGAAATTCACATACCTATTATATTTGATATGGATATTGGCCACCAAGCACCTAACCTCACGCTTATCAATGGCGCACTCTGCGAGATAACTCCTGAGCTTGAGCTTAAGCAAACGCTCATTTAACGCAAAAACATTGTACTTAAGCGCAAAGCTTTTTAGCATGCGTTAGTGCGCTCAAAAATAGAATATTAGGAACATACAATGAAAAAACGTAACCTTTCGCTTGTTGCGATAGCGACGGTATTCGCTTTATCGGGCTGCGGCGAAAAGTCAGCACCTATTGCAACAAATACCGCTCCTGTAGTCGAGCAGACAATTGCTGCAGAAAATAAAAACGATAATGCGATTCTTGCTGAATTCAGCGGCCCTTATAATGGGGTGCCAGCATTTGATAAAGTTAAATTGAGCGAACTAAAGCCTGCATTTGATGCAGCAATGGCGCAGAAATTGGCTGAAGTAGATGCAATTGCAAATAACCCTGAACCGGCAACTTTTGAAAATACTATTGCTGCATTAGAGCGCTCTGGTAGTTTATTAAGCCGCGTTTACACTTACTATGGCATTTGGCGCTCAAACGTATCAAGCGCAGAATTCCGCGCTATTCAAAAAGAAATGGCGCCAAAGCTTTCGGCTTTCAATTCAAAAATTACACAAAACGAAAAACTCTTTGCACGTATTAAAAACGTGTATGAAAGCGAAGCTCTTAAGTCACTTTCAGCAGAGCAACAACGCGTTACTTGGTTAACTTACAACAGCTTCGCACGTAATGGCGCTACCCTAGACAAGCCATCAAAAGCGCGCTTTGCAGAAATCAACCAAGAACTTGCAGGCCTTCACACTAAGTTTGCTAACAACGTATTAGCAGATGAAGAAAACTATGTAGTATTTTTAACGCAAGAGCAGCTTTCTGGATTACCTGAATCACTGGTTTCTGCCGCAAAAGCTGCTGCGAAAGAGCGTGGCAAACCAGAGCTGTTTGCTATCACCAACTCTCGCTCATCAATGGATCCGTTTTTAACCTACTCAGATGAACGCGCACTGCGTGAACAAGTATGGAAAAACTACTATAACCGTGGCGGTAATGGTGATGAGTACGATAACAATCAAACCATTAAAGACATCTTAACGCTTCGTCATGAGCGTATGCAGTTATTAGGTTATGAAAACTATGCACAGTGGCGTTTAGAAGACCGTATGGCAAAAACCCCTGCAAATGCCAAAGCATTGATGGATAAAGTATGGCCAGCGGCAATTGCGCGTGTTGAAGAAGAAGTTGCTGATATGCAAGCGATTGCTGACAGCGAAGGCGCAAATATTAAGATTGAACCATGGGATTACCGCTATTACGCAGAAAAAGTACGTAAAGCCAAATATGACCTAGATTCAAACGAAGTTAAGCAGTATTTACAGCTAGATAAACTACGTGAAGCAATGTTTTATGTTGCAGGTCGTTTATTTAATTTTGACTTTAAAGAAGTGGCTGCAGGCTCTGTTCCGGTATTCCATGAAGATGTGCGCGTATGGGATGTTACAGACAAAACCACCGGCGAGCACATTGGTCTTTGGTATCTTGACCCGTTTGGCCGTAAAGGTAAACGCTCTGGTGCCTGGGCAACAACCTATCGTAGCCACACAACATTTGATGGTAAGAAAACCGTATTGTCATCAAATAACTCTAACTTTGTTAAAGGCCCTGAAGGTGAACCAACTCTGATCTCTTGGTCAGATGCTGAAACCTACTTCCATGAGTTTGGTCATGCGCTGCACTTCTTATCAGCGACAGTTACTTACCCTAAATCGCATTCAGGTGTGCGTGATTACACTGAATTCCAATCGCAATTACTTGAGCGCTGGTTAACAACGGATGAAGTGATTAACAACTACTTGGTTCACTACAAAACGGGTGAAGCAATGCCTAAAGAGCTAGTGGCTAAAATCAAGAAGTCAGCAACCTTTAATCAAGGCTTTAAAACGACAGAATATTTAGCATCGGCAATTATGGATATGCTATATCACACAACCGATCCGGCAAAGATTGACCCAGCTAAATTTGAAAAAGAGCAGCTGGATGCGATTGGTATGCCAAGTGAACTTGTGATGCGCCACCGCAGCACGCACTTTGGTCACATTTTCTCAGGCGAAGGCTATTCAGCGGGTTATTATGGCTACTTATGGGCGGAAGTACTGACATCAGATGCATCGGAAGCATTTGCTGAGGCACCAGGTGGTTTTTACGATAAAGCGTTAGCTGACAAACTTGTTAAGCACTTATTCTCTATCCGTAATGCAATGGACCCAGCAGAGGCATATCGTTTATTTAGAGGACGTGATGCTGAAGTTGAAGCGCTGATGCGTGACCGTGGTTTCCCGGTAAAATAACCGAGTAACTCAATAAAAATGCCGCGATTATCGCGGCATTTTTTTAATTTCAAATTTAATGTATCAACTAAAAATACGTTAATACGTTTTTTGAACAAACATTAACGATGCTGCCCAAACTGCTTTGCCATTGTCGTTAAACGCTCAGCTTCATTTAACAGTTTTTCAGTTGACTCATAAGCATGTTCAGACGCTTCAAGTGTTTCTTTACTGGCGTTATCAATATTAATTACATTTTTTGTAATTTCATCAGATACTGCTGACTGCTCTTCTGCAGCTGTGGCGATTTGTGCACTCATATCGGTAATAGTATTTACCGCGTCCAAAATACGGCTTAGCGACGCTTTAGCAAGCTGTGCTTGCTCGGCACTTTGCTCTGCACGACTTTGCCCTTGTTGCATTGCCGAAACAGCCTCGCCAGCAGATTGCTGCAATGTAGCGACCATTTGCTGAATTTCTTCGGTTGAAGATTGGGTGCGCGCAGCAAGTGTGCGAACTTCATCAGCCACAACCGCAAAACCACGGCCTTGCTCGCCCGCCCTTGCAGCTTCAATCGCCGCATTAAGTGCAAGTAAGTTGGTTTGCTCTGCAATGCCACGGATAACATCAACCACAGTACCAATTTGCTGACTGTCTGAAGCAAGTTTGTTAATAACTGCTACGGCTGATTCCACTTCGCGTACTAACTCGTTAATATCTGCAGTGGTTCTGTCAACAACTTGCTGACCTTCAACCACTTCGTTATCAGCAACTTGAGTCGCTTCAGCAGTTAGTGAAGCGTTTTGTGCCACTTCTTTAACTGTGGCAGACATTTGATTTATCGCCGCTGCAACTTGCTCAACTTCACGATTTTGTTGCTGCATTAATTGATTAGTTTTTTCAGCAGTATCCATCGTGCTATGTGCAACGGTATCTAACCCAGTGGTTGCATCATTAATACGCCATACTATGGTTTCTTGTTGCGTTTGCAGCATTTTGATTGTGAGCTGTAACTGACCTAACTCGTCGGTTCTACCAGTGTACACTTGCTTAGCAATATCGTTATCAAACACCTCGCGCGCTTTCTTTGCTGCAGTTTGATAAGGCTTTGCGATTAACCCTGAACAAACTGTAAATAGAATAAAAGCAAAGATTAAAGGCCAAAGGTGACTAAGCGATAAGCCAAACATTAAAGCAACTAACGCTGGAATAGCCACTGAAAGTACACTTGAAACAGTCAATTTACCCATCAAGTTAAACGACAGTGCACTTGATAGCTTTTGACCAATACTTGGACCATTGTTAACCGCACCATAAAGCGCTTTAGCGCGTTTCAGGTATTCTTCTTCAGGTTTTAAACGAACTGATTGATAACCGACAATTTTTTGCCCTTCCATCACTGCAGTAATGTAAGCATCTACCCAATAGTTATCACCGTTCTTACAACGGTTATCTACAATACCCATCCAAGGTTTACCTTGTTTGATGGTATCCCATAGATCTTTAAAAGCCAGTGCTGGCATACCAGGGTGACGGACAATATTATGACCGTGACCGATAAGTTCTTCGCTTTGATAGCCACTGATGTCAATAAAGTCTTGGTTTGCGTAGGTAATACGACCTTTCAGATCGGTGGTTGAAACAATTCGTTGCGACGACTTTAACTTTACTTCACTTCCTGTGAGGGATTGATTTTTTTTCATAACACGCGCCAATAAAAATCAGAAAAATTATCTAGTTAAATAAATTGTAGTACACAGTAAGCGTACTGCAGCTTTTTCAGAGTACAATTCGGGGGAAGCTAGTATACACAGATCTAATCAATTGATACGTCAGACAAAAGCACTAAAAAAGCCCGCATTTGCGGGCTTTTTAATTAAAATGAAATAATTACTTCATTTTTCTACGACGGATAAACGCCAGTGGTGCAGCTAATAGAGCTAGCCAACCAAATGAACCTGACGATTTCTTTGTTTTAGGTGGTGTTACTGGCTCTGGTAATGGATTTTCATTCACATCTGTTACCATAATCTTCACCATAGCTGGCTCAGAAATATTACCAGCAGTATCTGCAACAACCACTTCCATTTCGATTTCAGTTAGGCCTGCTTCATAATCAAGTACTGATTTATCAGCTACTGTAATTTCACCTGATTGTTTATCAAGTTTGATTGCAGTTGATGTTTGGTTAACTACGATAAACTCAGCAACAGGGTTCGCAAATTGTGCTTCAAAGCTAACATCTAACATGCCAATCACAGTGCCATTTTCAGAATTTTCAGCGATTGAGAATTCTGCATCAGCAAGCATCGGTGCAACACGCGCATCCGCCATTGGTGTTGCAATCGTCGTGCTTATTGTATCTGATAAGATCATAAAGTCTTGGCCTGCATGTGCCATATAAGCCGATTCACCTGAGGCTAAACTTTCTACTATGTTACCTTCAGCTGTTTGCAGCTGAGCAATGACTTGCGCTGGCGCAAAAGTGTACTCTCCCTTTGCATCATCCAATGAATCAACAAAGGTGTAGTAATAGATAGAATTTTCGATACGGAAACGAACATTCGCAGTAACTTGGCCAATATTTTCAGCCGTAACACCAAATGCATCAGCACATGCATAAAGAGTAAGATTGTCACTGCCAGTACTATGCCCTAATAGTTGAACGTCTAAGTGACCCCAATCATTATAAGTATGTGTCCAAGTCACTTGTAGTGGAGGTAGCACTTCACCAGGGCGAGCAAAAAACTCATAGTTATCATTTTGCATTGTGACATCGTAAACACCATCTTGGTCAACATCAAAGTCCACCATAAAGCCACCAGCAAAACTGTGGTTTAAGCCATCCGCTAACACCATAGTCGCAGCTGTAATATAACCACTTGGACATGCCGAAGTCGCGAAGGTTTCGATAGAGCCTGCAACAATATCAAGGGCTTCATCTGAATCACCTTTCGTATCTTCAACAGTCACCGGTACTAAGCTCGGAGATACAGTAGCTGCACCTACGTTTTTAACCATTTGTGCTACACCTGAGTCCATTTTCACAGGTTCAAACGCCATTTTAGCCGCGGCTTTAGGCAGCACATGATACACAAGATGGAATGCTTTTTCGCCACCTTCTGAAAATTCTAATGCACCATCAAGTTCAAGTGTTGTTAAGTCAGTAGTTGACGCCGCATCGGCAACACTTAGGGCATCAAGATTCCATTCAGGTAGTTTAGCTGGGTCAATTGTGAGTGTTACATCAAACTCGACTGTTTGTCCCGCCGGTACAGTTATCGTTTCAGGATGAGCAAATGATAACGCACCGCGCTCCATATCGTCTGCAAAACGCTGTGAGAAACTAAGTGAGTAAGTTTTAGCAGTTGATGAGAAATTTTTAATTTCAACCGTTTTAGTAAGATTCGTTGATTCTGATAAATTAACTAGACCAAAAGATAATGCCGCTTGACGGGTATCTTTTGCCCACGCAGCCACAGGCAGTGCAACTGCTTTTTCAACATCAACTAAACCAGCACCAATATAACTAATTGGGGCAAGCTCTGTATCTGGATTAGTTGCTCGAGGAGCCATTGTAACGTCTAAATTGGCAGTATTCATAAGCGTTGCTTTTCGCTCGAATGCGTTACGCGCAGGTAATGCTTCTTTAAGAATACTAATAGCACCCGCTGTAATTGGGCCAGAAAACGACGTCCCCGTTGCACCCGATAAACCATCGCCTGTGCCTGGGTGAGCTGTCATAATGTTCACACCTGGCGCAGTAATTTCAGGCTTAAGCAGACCATTCATAGATGGGCCGCGCGAAGTAAACGACGCGATGGCGCCAGAAGTAACAACAACTTCAATATCAATTGAGAAAACACCAGACTCTTTTAATGCCATTCCTGCTTGATAAGTTAAACCTACAGAAGGAATAGTTACCTCTGTGCTGCTGCCCCCCATTGGTGCTGGTGTGCCATCATCATTATTATTAGCAATAAATACAAAAGCAGCACCTTTCTCTTGAGCCATCAATACTTTTGTTACGAACGCACAGTCACCGCGATCAAGTACAACTGCTTTGCCAGTAAAGTCTGTACCATCTACAAATGCTTCACATGCAGTTTGGTTTGTGTCAGGATAAACCACTTCAAGATCTGTATTTGATAAGCTATATGCTTCTTGAGGGCCAAAAGAAGCTGTTTGAATAATCGCTTCTTCACCATTAATTGTACCACTAGAAATTAATCTTTCATCAGTAGGGTGTGTCATTGCGCCAACTGATAACGCATTCTCAGTCGTACTTGGGCCACCGACAATAAATGGATAAGCACCGTCATTACCTGCTGAGATAACAACAGATGTGCCTAGCTTTGACGCTTCATTAATCAACAAACTAACGGCATCTCTTTGCGTAGCAATATCACCGTAAGAGCCACCTAGTGACATATTAATCACATCAACACGGTCCGAGATATCACCGTCACCGTTTGGATCCATCGCGGCTTCGATTGCGGCGGCTTGTGAAATACCAGGACAGCCCCCGCGACAAACCGCATAGGCATATAGTTCTACATTCGGTGCAATGCCTGAAACTGAGTGTGCAACATGCGTACCGTGACTGGTACCGGCATCAATTGGGTCTGGATCAGGAAAAGTCTTATCATCTCCATCACCTAATGCATAAAAATCGTAACCACCTTTTACTTGGCCTTGTGGCCATGAAACTTCATCCATAGGATCTTGTGCTGCAGCTGCATAAGCTTCTGCTGTACCTTCACCACCAAATGCTGCGTGGGTATAATCAATACCGGTATCGAGTACCGCAACTTTGACATTTTCACCTGAAGCAATGCCTGCAGCAACCACAGGCGTTGCTTTAATGTAATCAGCACTATCAGCCACATGTAATTCAGAATCATAAATAGGGAAGATTTCTTTTACTTCATGATTTGTTTTTAATTGTTCTACGTCTTTTCTGTCACCTGTTACGAGTAAGCCATTTACCAATTTCGAGGTTTTAGCAACAATAGTCAGATTAAGGTCCATAGATTGGATTGCAGATTCAACGATCGATTGTGACGCCATAATTGATGCTGCTTGACGTGAAACACTAGTTCTGGCGTTAGTTACCTGTGCGATTGAAGGTGTTTTTAATTGAATTAACCAACCTGTTACGACTCTTATTTCTTTATGAGATGCATTTTTAACAAGACTTGAATCAAAATTAGAAGGCTTAACATAGTCAAGCTGTTTTAGTGTACTCGCATTTACCGCTGTTGAAGCAATCGCTGACGCGACGGATAAAGCAATTAGTGTTCTCTTCGTTCCGAATGTTGTCATTGTGACTTCCCTCTAGGAAATTAATTTTAGATAAACCTTTTATTGGACAACTAAAGTTAACAACTTGAATGATGAACAGCAACACTCTATTTACAAATGTTTTCACTTTAAACATTTTTTGCATATTTTTGATCTACCGATTCAATTAAGAGTTATTAATTATTACAATCTCATATCGACTGAAAAAAGCTGCAACTATGAATCACACTCCATCACTTTATATTGGCATTATGTCAGGGACTAGCCTTGACGGAATAGATATTGCAATTGTGGAAATTATTGAAAACCAAACGCGCTTAGTTGCGAGCTTGGAAACCCCCTTTACGGCAAAATTAAAACAACAATTACACTCACTTATCACATTAAAGAAATGTAACCTTGCTGACATAGGGGTTATCTCTCACCAACTTGCAATTGAATATGCTGATGCGGTCAATGCTTTGCTTGAGAAAGAACATCTCAAATCATCAGAAATTAAAGCGATAGGCGTTCATGGTCAAACGGTTTTTCATAATCCGATAGGCGATCATGCTCATTCATTACAACTAGTTAATGCAAGTGTATTAGCCACTAAAACAAGTATTGATTGTGTTCATAATTTCCGTGAAATGGATATTGCACTTGGCGGCCAAGGTGCACCTTTAGTGCCATTGTTTCATCAAAGTTTACGTTCTCAGTTACCTCTAAACTTGCCAGAGCAAGCCCTAGTTTTTGCTAATATTGGAGGGATCGCAAATTTATCTCTTTGTGATGAAAATGAATTGCTTGGATTTGATTCAGGCCCAGGGAATACCTTAATAGATAGCTTCACAAAAAAAATCTTTGATAAAGAATTTGACCTCAATGGCGCGTTCGCGCGAAAAGGGAAAATTAATCAAGCCTTGCTAAAAACTATGCTAAACGACCCTTATTTTTCAGCTGAAATACCTAAAAGCACTGGGCGAGAATACTTCAATTTAGCTTGGCTTAACTCTTTTAATGAGTTAACCAATCTGTCGCCTTATGATACTTTGGCGACACTCACCGAGCTCACAGCTATTACTTTAACGCAACCTCTAACAGCCAAAAGAGGGTTGCTGATTTTATGTGGTGGTGGAGCTAAAAATTCGCTTTTAGTTGAGCGTATTCAATACCATTTATCAAATTGGCGTATTGCAACAAGTGATGAATTTGGTATCAGCGCAGACTTTATGGAAGCGATGGCATTTGCTTGGATGGCTTATCGGACTATTAATAAACTGCCGTCAAATGCCCCTTCTGTGACAGGTGCCAAACAGGCCGCAGTGCTCGGGCAAATCACTTTCGCTCCTTAGCTATTTGTTGGTGCAAAGTTGCACCAAGATAATCAACCCCACCTTGGCTAAAATTCTAATTGACTGATTATATTAAACTTTTATTTTTGGCACATATTTTCCATTATCAATACAAATGAAAGGAGATGCCACAATGAAATCAATTAAAGAAACTTACTTACTGTTGTATCAAATTTGTCATTTAAATCTGCGTCAATGGGACGTTGAGCAGAGTCATAGTGCTAATGACGATAGTTATCGATAAGCGAATTGAATAGCATTACAGTATTTCACTCTGCTCATTAGTTGCTGCATATATCCAACAGGGTTTGCCCTCTTTGGTGGTTGCATTTATTCGGGTATATTCAGCAACTTCATAACTATCCGCCTTTGCAAGCTCATCAGCCGTTAGCAAAAAACAACTTCCTTCAACCTCGTCTTGACTATTTCCGGTAAACACCAAGATAGGGTGATACGCTTTACCACTTTGTTTGACCACTTGCTCGTCATTTATTTTAATTTCAGACAAACAATACTCTGTAAGAATTGCTTTTTCGCCTTCTAATTTGCGACCAAAGTTAGCTTGTTGCACATTTTCTTGTTGCAAAGTGCCATAACTAAATAAGCGCTCCATACCTAATCCTTTCGATTTTTGTTAAAGTAAATAAAACAATTAAAAACCTGTAGAAACATGTCAGAAGTTGGTTTCGGATGCAATCACTATCGCATTGCTTTTTATGTGGAAAATGCTCCTTTATATTCTCATTTTGCATCTCCACAGAACTTGATAGCGCTTCCTAAAGGTGCAATTAAAGAAATAGGCACAACATGCGGAAACGGCTGGCGAAAACAATTCAATGTATTTGCCAAGTTTATTTATACACTGCACCCAAGCGTATTTAACGGACGAGAAAAAGAAACAACTTGGCAGAAATACCGCGACAATCACTTACTTCAACAAAACTCATCTACAGCATTACTTTTTAGTCCTCCCGATCTAAGTAAAGAAAATGTCCTTCATATTATAGCGGGGCGCAGTTATGCAAAAAAATTAATTAATGAAAGATTGCTTAATAGCGAACTCTGTTGGTTAAACCAAGAGTTTGCATTTAATTGTGAAGATAAAGTCTTGGTATGCCCTTTTCTCGACTACCGCCAGCTATCCAATATTAAAATCGATTTTCTAGCGCAAATGTGCCACCAACTTGTTCATTCCAATGCCATTGAACTTGATCAGTTTCACTTACCCGAAATGTAATACAAAAAACACATAAAAATACTTGGAAAATAAGCACGCAAAGGAATTTTGACTACAATTATTAAAAGCTTATTGTCAACTTAGTCAATGGAATTGTTATCTTGGTAAGGAACTTGGTCAAAAACATTGCGGTCTCAGCAGATACTGTGCTTGAAAATGTACCCATAGGTTTGTTTGTGGCTAAACCGAATGGCGAGTGCATTTTTGCAAATCATGCTTTGTATAAAGTACTGAACTTAAAAAATACCAATATTGTTGGCAGTAGCTATATTTCTGCCATGCACACAGATGACAGGCAACGCGCAATAAAACATTGGTATGCGTGCACCGCTAAAGGTAAAAACTTTCACTATACATTTCGCTCCGCATCAAAAAACAAAAATAAATTACTCGCAATTCATGCTGAACCGCTTTATGAAAATAAACAGCTAGTAGCATATTTAGGCATTATCGAAGATGTAACCGTCCTAAATGAAACCGAACGAAAACTTTATTTAAGCCAACAGCGTTATGAACTAGCTGCAAAAGGTGCTAGTGCTGGTGTATGGGATTGGGATATCGTTTCAAACGAAGTTTTTTACTCAACCAAATTCACCGAATTACTGGGCTTTGATAACCTCGCTTTTGGCAATGAATTTGCTTCATTCACTGAGCAAATTCACCCAGATGATATTGCACAATTTAATGCCAACCTAGATGTTCATTTTTCCGACCCATTTGAAGTATTCGATATCGAAGTGCGTATGTACAGCGCAAAACAACATGAACTTTGGTTTCATATTGTAGGTGAAGCACTGCGTGATGAGAAAGGTGAACCCTATCGCATGGTTGGCTCCATGTCAGATATCACCGAGAAAAAACAATCACAGCAAGTTATCTGGCACCAAGCTAATTTTGATGCGTTAACACAATTGCCAAATCGCAATATGTTTACTGATAGGTTAAATCAAGAAATCATCAAGAGTAAACGCTCTGGAGACAAATTTGCACTTCTTTTCATTGATTTAGACCATTTCAAAGAAGTAAACGATACCCTTGGTCATAATGCAGGCGACTTATTACTGGTTGAAGTATCAGAGCGTTTAAAAGTTATTTTAAGGGAAACGGATACAGTAGCACGCATAGGTGGAGACGAATTTACAGCTCTTCTTTGCAGCATTCATAGCATGGCTGATGTTGAAAACATTGCAGGTAAGCTAATTCAAGCAATTGAGATGCCTTTTTACATTAACAATGAATCCATCTTCATTTCAGCAAGCATCGGTATCACTATTTTTCCAGATCACAGTGAGAAAATGGAAGAGCTACTGCGCTTTGCCGACCAAGCGATGTACTTGTCTAAAGAAGAAGGGCGTAAGCAGTACCGTCATTTCAATAAAAAACTACAAGAGAAAACTGAAAAAGCTCACTTACTTACACAAGAATTACGTCTTGCGGTTATTAATCAACAATTTGAAGTGCTTTTTCAACCTATTCTTTCCATCTCAGATATGACAATACATAAAGCAGAAGCCCTTATTCGCTGGCATCACCCTGAGCTTGGCATGGTGAGCCCAGCTGAGTTTATACCGTTAGCTGAAACTTCAGGGATGATCATAGATATCGGCAATTGGGTTTTTCAGCAAGCAGCAGAACAAGTTAAAAAGTGGCAAGAAGCTTATGACGAAAACTTCCAGATTAGTGTTAACCGTTCACCTGCGCAGTTTCAAGTAAACACTACACAACATGATGTAATATGGCTCAACACCTTATTACAACTCGGATTAAAACACGGTATTTGTATTGAAATTACAGAAGGTCTATTACTTGACGATGATGAAGTGATTAAAGAGACATTAAAGAAATTTCAATCTGCAGGTGTGGCTATTTCGCTTGATGATTTTGGTACAGGCTATGCCTCGTTATCATACTTAACCAAATTTGATCTCGATTATTTAAAAATAGATCGCGCCTTTGTGATGAATTTAGAGCACTCAAAGCAAAACCAAGCACTATGCGAAGCTATCATTGTTATGGCGCATAAACTTGGCTTAAAAGTAATTGCTGAAGGGGTAGAAACAGCCGAACAACTGACTATTTTGAAAGCCGCGGATTGCGATTATGCACAGGGTTATTTTATATCAAAACCAATAAACCATATTGCATTCGATAAGGAACTAGCAAGCAAGGACCCATTCTCTGTAGTAACCAGACTTACCACGATGGACTGTAAAAAAATTTCATTGAGGTGTTATTTTTGAATAACGCCTTTATCTGCAAGTTCAAGTGTCACTGAACTCACACCATCAAGTTGTTTAAGCGCATCAACTAATGGTAATAAGTCACGGTTACTTTGAGACTTTAAGATGTAATACTCTTTATATGCTTGCTTGATAATTAAGTCGTTATCTTTGTTGAACTGTTCAAAATCAACATCACCCGACAACTTAACAATTATTTCGCCAGTCACGGTATACGCATTAAAACCGCTCTCATCAAACACATCTAAACCTGGCACTACTTTGTTAGCACCATTAGTTCTAAACGTTTTATCGTTCACAACAACTTCTGACTGATTTGATTCAAGCTGGTCAACTGGGGTAATCGTTAACCCTTTAAATTGATCAGCGTTATTTGCCACTGCAAATTGTGACGTAACTGCAAAAGCTACAATCAAAAATACTTTTTTCATTTTTTACTCCTAGTGACCAATTACACGTAATGACCAATCTTTTAATACGCCATTTTCCGCATTGTTTTCACGGTTAAAGCCTACTAAACCAAGCGCAGCATGATAGCCCAGTGTATAGCTACTACCTTTATCTGTATCAATTACTTTTAACTGCCACTCACCTTTAGCTGATTCACCGTAAAAATGATTGCTTAGCATCAGGGTATTTGTGTAACCACCTTCTGTAGTACCTAACCAGCCAGTACGAGCACTCATTAAAATTGAACGAGTGCCTGAAGGCGAAATTAGCTCAATCGCTAAGTCACGTAAACGTGTATGATCAATGTTTAATTTAACTTGAACAGCTTCAACGGTAACATCTTGCTCAAAGGCAAGTTTACTTGTCGCACCTGTTAGGCTCGCATCTGGAATTTCAGTATTCGCTGTTTGTAATTGCCAAGGCGTAATTACTTGCTCAGGGAGTGCTGTTGTTGGTGAGAAAAGTGCCTGATATACAGCATCATCCACATCTACAGCACCAAAGCCATAATACTGATGAAAGTTATAACCCGCCGCATTTTGCTGCCACGCAGGGATCGCATTATAAGTAACTAATTCACCCTCAGAGTTTTCGAAAGTCAAATCAATACCTGGATGTTCTGCATCAGTTTTACGTGCCGTTTGCGCTAAAATATGACGAATTTGACGCGCATTTAATGCATGATTTGCAGACATAAGATTTGCAATAGCCCCAGAAGTATTTGGCGCAGCTGACGATGTACCATTCATCGTACCCGTATAATCACAGTTTGGATCTAATTCAGTACCACCGTGCAATGCATTGCCATGCTCACCGGCAACATTGCTACCTGCATCGCACCCTTGTAAGTCGATTGTCACCATTGCTGGAGCCGCTTCACCAAATTCGCCACCAGGCGCTGCTACAAATACGTTCGAACCAACAGAAGAGTACGAGCTTAGTTTGCCTTCAGCATTAAGTGCTGAAACCACTAAGTTCCAATGGTTATTGTTATCTGATGCAATATTTGCATTGTGGAATGGTAAACCTTGGTTATTGAAGAACTGGTTGTTTTCATAAGGTAAAACTAAAATGCGATAACCTCGGTAGTAAGCATTATATACTTCAAATGAGTTACCAGCAGATTTTACATATACAGAACCGCGTCCCCAGTGACTATCTTCAGTAATATCTTGATATACTGTGTCTTGCAGTTCTTGCCACGGATCAAGCGAGTAATCATGGATACGTGGGCTTGCTGGCGTACTACCATAACTTTGGTTAAATACTCGAGGATCTGTAAAACGGTCTAACTGTCTAAAATCTTCTGACAAACCATGCGCCACCAACCAATTACCTACTGTCTGATTTGGTAAATAGTTAAAACCAACAATATTTGCATGCGGTGCAACGCCACGGCCACCTAAACCATTTGCTTCTGTTGCTGCAATTAAACCAGCTACCGATGTACCATGGCCATTATTATCTTGTGGATAGTTCGAACCATCACCAAGGTTAATAGAACCATCAACCACATTAGCTCTTAAATCTGGGTGATCAATTTCCACACCAGAATCAATTACCGAAACGGTAATGCCGCGGCCTTTAATACCCATTAAATGGGTAAAATCTAAATCGAGATCATTGCCAGCAACACCTGCTGATTGCGAAAAGCCTGTCTGGCCAGTATTTTGCAGGTGCCACTGCTGTGACACAAGCGGATCTCCCGCTACAAGCGGAAAAGTAGAATCTGTTATTTTTGCTATTGCTGGCGTGCAGGCAAGCATAATACTTGCAGCCAACAAGGATGTTTTTATTTTCATTTTGTCCCCTGAAATAAGTTTCCCCTTTAATCGGGACAATCATTAAAAACCCAGAAGACAAAAAAAGAAACTCTTACCAGTTTCCTGTAAAAGAAAAGAGCAAAACAAACATAAACCATTGATTTAAAACAAAATAACAATGACAGCGCTGTCTTTTTTAAGTTCTTGGGAAAATCTTAAGTTATTGAAAAATAGCAATTTACAATCATTTACAACTATTTAACAAAAATCACATAAGATATATCTGTGCGCTATAACAAACCATTATTTTGCTGTTTTATCTGTGTCTGATGGCTGTTTAGGCAACCACTGGTAAAGATGCGTAATATGACAACGATCGGTTCCTTGATGTCGCGCTTTTACTGTTATACGGTCGCCTTTTTTTAAACAGTGTGCAAAACCATAAGCACCGAGTGTCAAATGTGCATTTTGCACATCACAAGTTGACGTCAAATCAACTTTATATTTTTGACGATAGTTATCAATGATAAATGAATGACTGGCACCGTCTAACGACTGCCAACGGCCTGTTGAAGAAGGAAAACATACTTTTTCAACCTCTTCACCCTGTCTTAGCCAGTTTTCCTTATCAGCCAACGTTTGCTCATTGAAAGAAGTGCTACAAGCAAGCTGTAAAAGGCAGGCGCTCGATAAGGTCAATTTCCGTAACATAGATCCACTCCCTATGGGTGTTACCTTTCAGTTCAAATTAGCAACAAAGCATAAAGTTAACAACATTATTTGCAAAGCATATTTGGTTTAGAGCTTCCACTTGAAGTACATCCCCCATACTTTAGTTCTTCAGTACTCTAATAGCCTATACACATTAGCAACTACATGTTTGTTTGCATCATTTTAACTTACCTTGGTTTTGATAACTAAATGACTAATCACCGACTAGTCAGTTATGAATCCGTTTTAAATAACTTCTTTCGTACCAATAAGCGATAATCTGATGGGGTTTGTTTCAGTTCACGTTTGAAAACTTTAGTTAAATAACCTTGATCAACATAACCAACCGCGACAGCAACATCTTGCACTGTTAGGTTAGTTGATGCGAGTAACTCCTGAGCCATTTCTAGTCGCATTTTTTGTAAATAATGATTTGCGGTGGTGCCTGTCGCAGCTTTAAAACGTCTTGATAATGTTCTTTGGCTAATGCCAAATTGTTCCGCCACATCTAATAACGATACATCATTGGCTAAGTTGTTCTTTAGCCAAAATTGAATTTGCGCAATTAGCTCATCTGGGTGCCTATCAACTGCTCCCTCTAAATAGCGCTGCTCTTCGTATGGTCTGCGAATTTCATGTGAGAAATTACGCTCTACATTTTGCGCGGCATCTCGACCAAATAATTGTGCAATTAAGTAAACCATAATATCAGCTAGCGAATTCAAACTTGCAGCACAGAAGATACGTTCAGATTGAGTAATAAAGAACTCAGGTTTAAGGTCAACTAGTGGGTAGTCTTTACGAAATTGTTTGGCGTAATGCCAATGAGTTGTAGCCGCGTGATTATCTAATAACCCTGCTTCTGCCAATAAGCAATTACCTGTTCCCACACCGACAATAGTGGCACCTTGCTGCCATTGTTTAGCCAAATATGAAATGGCAGCACGATTTTGTTTTATCACCGGGCGTGGATTTCGCCAAATACCGGGCACAATAATAAAGTCAGCAGCATCATCACAATGCACGGTTAGGTCGGGCAAAAATGCACAACCTGCACGACACTTAATAACTTCTTGATGATTTGCAACAAACTTAATATCTAGGCTTTTGAAGCGCCTATCGTGACAAGATGCCTCACCCGCTTTTAGCATTTCAACGGGTAAAGTGACACTGGTTGCCAGTACTTGAGGGTAAAGTAACAGCCTTACTTTTGTTTTTTTTGTCATATTCACTGCTCAAACCAGTTTGGAATGGCCATATAAACCAAAATTATGACCAATTAAACACAAACAAAAAGCTAAAATCAAAATAAACTGTACCTAAATAACACAAATTTTATAAATTTAGGGTTTTTATGACTGCATTACCTATTGTTGTTGGAATGGGTGGTATTAATGCCGCAGGACGAACTTCTGCTCATCAAGGATTTCGTCGTATCGTTTTAGACAAGCTAACTCAAGAAGCACGACAAGAGACATTTCTTGGTCTTGCTACTTTAATGAATTTAGTTCGCCAAGAAAACGGAGCATTAGTTGATCATGAAAATCAGCCGATCCTCGCTTCAGCTATTGAAAGCAAGTATGGTGAGCAAATTCTAGCTGGTACACTCATTCGTAAGATAGAAGAAAATCACTTTGACGTTGATGCAACACATGGTCATCAAAAAATGACGGTTGTACCAAGTGATGGTGAACACATCGTTTTCGAAACAAGTGCCCGTCATTTGCCTTCGCCTGTTCCTAGAGACTGGCAAGTAGAGCCCCTTGAAAGTGGAAAAGTAAAAGTATCAATTTCAGGTGAGTTATCGTTAAAACACGATACTTTCCGCGATAATCCAATTAAAGCGGCTGGTCAATTTCCAACAGGATTTGATCCAAGCACTCTTTACAATAGCCGCTATCAGCCTCGTGGCTTACAAGCGACCATTTTTGCAGCAACCGATGCGATTAAATCAACAGGTCTTGATTGGGATGCTGTTTTAGCTGTAGTTGACCCAGACCAAATTGGCACCTATTCAGCATCCGTTGCAGGGCAAATGCAAGATGAAGCATTCGGCGGCATGATGAAAAATCGCCTTAAAGGTGACCGTGTTAGCACAAAAAACCTAGCACTTGGTTTAAATACTATGTCGACTGATTTTATCAACGCTTATGTAACCGGTAATGTAGGTACAACTTTTACAACATCAGGTGCCTGCGCCACATTCTTATACAACTTACGCGCAGCAGTGCACGATATTAAAGCTGGACGCACACGAGTTGCGATTATAGGCAGTGTAGACTGCGCCATTACTCCTGAAATCGTTGAAGGATTTGGCAATATGAGTGCGCTTGCCAATGTAGATGGTTTGAAAAAACTCGATAACAGCGATACTCCAGACTTACGCCGCACTAGTCGCCCATTTGGTGAAAATTGTGGTTTTACAATTGGCGAAGGTGCGCAATTTGCTGTGCTAATGGACGACGCGCTTGCACTTGAGTTAGGTGCAGATGTAATGGGCTCGGTACCAGATGTATTCGTTAATGCAGACGGTATTAAAAAATCAATTACAGCGCCAGGTCCTGGTAACTATATTACCATGGCAAAATCTGTAGCACTTGCTAGCAGCATTTTAGGTGAAGAAGCAGTACAAAAGCGCAGTTATATTCTTGCTCATGGTTCAAGTACACCGCAAAACCGTGTCACTGAATCCCTAATTTATGACCGTGTTGCAAAAGCATTCAATATTGATAATTGGAAATTAGCAGCACCGAAAGCATTCGTTGGCCATACAATAGGCCCTGCAAGTGGTGACCAAATGGCAATGGCGCTGGGTATTTTCAGCCACAACATCATGCCAGGTATTACCACAATTGATAAAGTTGCAGATGATGTTTACGCCGAGCGACTAGATATTCGCACGGAGCATTATGCTTGTGAAAGCCAAGATATTGCATTTATTAACTCAAAAGGTTTTGGCGGTAACAATGCCACTGCACCGATGTTTTCAGCAAATGTCACGCTTGAGATGCTTACGAAACGCCATGGTGAAAGTGCTATAACACTTTATCGCGACAAACTTGCATCAACAAAACAAAATCAAGCGGCCTATCACAATGCTGCTAACAATGGTGAATATGAGCTAATTTATCGTTTTGGTGATGGTTTGATCGATGAAAATGAGATTGAACTAACACAAGACACAATTTCGCTGCCAGGATTCGCACATACTGTGAAATTAACTGCAGCAAACCCTTTCGATGATATGGTGTAAGCAAATTCATTCTCCTTTGTAAAAAGGACACTCTGTCATCTCCTAAAGGCGCTTTATGCGCCTTTTTACTTTTTTATCATCTAAAAGCCTTATTTTTTCTCACTAGCCTATAAAGCGAAGGCAAAAACAGGTAAAGTAACTACCTTAGAAAGAGTTGAAAATATCGCCTTTCTAGCCATAATTAGAATAATAAATTACGCCACATCAAACATGAATTTTAAACTGCTTTATATCTTGCTGTTTCTTACGTTTTCAGTGACTGCTAAGCCTATTTATCAGTATGTAAAAAGCGATGGTTCCATTGCTTTTACCGACCGAAAACCGGTAAAACACAGCTACAGTGTCTATCGAACAGGTTGCTATGCTTGTCGATTACGCTCATCTCTAAATTGGTATAAAATCCCTATCTATCCAGATAAATATCATTTCGAAATATCAAAAGCTAGTAAGCAGCATAATGTTGACCCCGCATTAGTAAGAGCGATGATCCATGCAGAATCGGCCTTTAAAGCCAATGCGCGTTCGAAAAAAGGCGCTGTGGGGCTAATGCAATTAATGCCAGCAACAGCAAAATATATGGGTGTGAAACGTCCAGCTCAACCAGAGCAGAATATTTTTGGTGGTGTAAAATACTTGTCTTATTTGCTTGAAAAGTTTGATGGTAATATTCGCTTAGCAACCGCAGCTTATAATGCAGGGCCAAATGCGGTAAAAAAGTATAAAGGCATACCACCTTTTGCAGAAACAAAAGCGTATGTTGAAAGGGTGGGAATTTTACATAACCGCTATCGTGTAGCGCTTAATAAAAAGAAACGGAAAGTCTCACCAAGCTAGATGAGAAAACTGTGGTAGTTAACTAACCCACCACAGTAGTACTAATGCAAAAATCACCACACTTAATCGGATAAGAGGTCCTTTAAGTGTTTCAAGGGTATTGCCCTTTAGCTTGTTTATTGCAGCTTGCTCTGTACATGCAGCCACTTTATCAATATAGCTATAACCTGATTTTTCATAGCTTTTGCAAATTGCTTTGTCTGCAGGGATCGCTTTTAGCTCATCACCTTTTTTTAGGATATAAAAATCCATAACGCACCGTTATTTTTATTTCTCTAACCAATACCAACTTAGGTATTTTTGCACTAGGCAAAAAAGTGGCGGCTATTAAATACTAAGTAACGGCAAAGTGCAATACACAATTAGCAATAGTGAATAAAAATCATAAGTTAAATCGCTATTTCGATAGATAATTTAAAATTGCGCAATAAGATAAACGTTAAAAAGATAGACTAAATAACGAGATAGGTAGGCACAAACAAGTAGACTACCTATAACGAAAGAGATATGTGATTTGCATCTTTATTAAGTTAATAAGGTATAAAAATAAAGCCAATAGGCCACAAAAACGAATAGCAATGCAGCCACAATTTTATATTTGCGATTTTGACCATATTTACGCTTTGCCTCTGCTAATGCTAATTTTTCATTGCAACAACTGGTTTTTTCTAAGAAGCGGTAGCCTAAATTTAGGTAAGTTTCGAACAGTTTTCTATCCGCTGGAATAGCTGCTAACTCTCTGTTTTTAGCAAGAATAAAATACTCCATAAAACACCTCATTCTTTCACTGTTTTCCTTACCTTAACTAATTTCAACTTAATGCCAGCTTAATTGAATTACAAAGTTTCACATTTTATTAGCATTTTCTGCTAAGTCACTGCGTAATTTGTTGTTATTATCAGCATCGCAGTATCAAAGAGAGTTCGCTATGCGCCATTTAAACTTCTTAGCACATTGTTGTTTTTTACCAAGCATGTTGTTTGCTATGTGTGCCAATGCGCATGCATTAGAAGTAAAAATTGGCCAAAGCCATTCCGATTTACCGCTAGACCAGTCAGGCACACTGACTAGTGTTGCACCTAGTGGCTCTTATATTTCATTAGTTCACGACATTAATGAAAGTTTTCGCATCAGTCTTGATTACATTGATTGGGATAAAACGAAAATTTCAGGCAAATTAAACGAACTGACTATCGATTCAGTTTCATATGCTTCAACACTCACTTATTTTGTCGATAGTTTTGCCGTGTCTGCCAACTACACCTATTGGCAAAGTGATTACAATGAGTCTTTTTTAAATCTGCCTATCAATGAACAAACGACCTATGCCCCAAGTTATGGTCTTGCCATTGGCTACGGAATATTTTTAGATGAGTGGGTTGTAGAGCCTTCGATATCTCTTCAATACAATGAATGGCGATATCGCAATAAATTGGTTAAAGAAAATGATTTGGGCTTTGCTTTTACCGATTCGCTAGAAGATGAAACCATAGTGTTAAGTGCATTGCTTTCAGCGTCAAGGGTAATTCAAATAACGCCTGATCAGTACTTGCTCGCTGGTGGCATAATTCGCTGGAATGAACTCTTTCAGGATGATGGTCCCAAAAGGCCAGAGGGTGTTCTAAGCTTCGCCGGTAGACAATCCCACACCTACAACAGCGATGATGATTACGCCGAACTAAGTTTATTTATCACTTACGATATTACACCTGAATGGATGATCGAGCTTGATACTAGCCTCGCCTTTTTACCTAAAGATGATTATTCAAGTTTTAGCTGGCGTATTGGATATCGTTTCTGAACACCTCTTCCACATTAAAATTCACCCCATTACAAAACTGTCACTTTTAAAAGTTTCATCGATTTAAATCACAACTCATCTTAATCATCATTCATGTTGTGAATGTTTAAAATATAATTCATATATCACTTTTATTTTAAAGTGTTATGTTAAATAGCCTGCAATTTTAGTTTAGTAAATAATAGTTAACCTGAGCACGGGTTAAGAAGTTAAAGTACTTTGAAATATATTAGCTATGTTGTTTCATACTTTCTAGCTTGATAGTTTTTCTTAGTACAAGGCAAATTTGTGCGTCAATAGCGAGTCTATTGCAAACAAATTTAACGCAGTAATAAGTAAAAGTAGCTGCTAGAAAGTAATTTATTACCCCGAGTTCAGGTTAGTTATTAAAAACCCAGTATGTTAACACTAGCCGTTTTTGCTATGACTTGTTAGAATCAGGCAACTAAATTTCCTGCGAAAATAGAGAGTGAATTAAGATGGGAAGAGCGTTTGAAGTTCGCAAGAACGCGATGGCAAAAACAGCAGCCGCAAAAACAAAAGTAAACTCTAAATACGGTAAAGAAATCTATGTAGCGGCAAAAAATGGCGGTGCAGAACTAGATACTAATTTAACGTTAAAACGCCTTATCGAAAAAGCAAAGAAAGACCAAGTACCTGCGCACGTAATCGACAAAGCGATTGAAAAAGCAAAAGGCGGTGCTGGCGAAGATTATCAACCAGCACGCTACGAAGGTTTCGGCCCGGGTAACTGCATGGTTATTATCGACTGCTTAACCGATAACCCTAACCGTACCATCAAAGATGTTCGCTTAGCATTTACCAAAACCAATTCAAAAATCGGTGGTCCTGGCACTGCGGCCCACAGTTTTGATCACCAAGCCGTATTTGCTTTTGAAGGTGATAACGACGAAGAAGTACTAGAAGCGCTGATGATGGCAGATGTAGACGTAACTGACGTGGAAGTTGAGGATGGTGTTGTCTCTGTTTTTGCTCCCCACACAGAATTCTTTAACGTTAAAACAGCGTTAGGTGAAGCATTTCCTGATGTGAAGTTAGATGTGGAAGAAATTACCTTCGTTCCACAAACAAACGTAGACATTGAAGGCGATGATATCCCGCTTTTCCAAAAGTTTATGGATATGCTTAACGACAGTGATGATGTACAAAACATCTACCATAACGCTATCGTAAAAGGCTAATTATTAGTTAACTAAAAAGGCCTGAATTTTCAGGCCTTTTTTGTAAATGGGGTTTACACCTCAGTTAATTAGTTCGCTGCTTTAAACTCTAAACGGCGACGATGTAATACTGGCTCAGTATAACCATTTGGCTGTTTTGTACCGCTAAGTACTAGCTCAAGAGCAGCTTGGAAAGCAACACTTTGGGCATAGTTATCTGCCATATTTCGGTAGTTAACATCCCCTTCATTTTGCTTATCAACTACTTTAGCCATTGCTTCTAATGTATCAATCACTTGCTTTTCAGTACAGATACCATGGCATAACCAGTTAGTCATATGCTGTGAAGAAATACGCAGTGTTGCACGATCTTCCATTAGCCCAACATTATTAATATCAGGAACTTTCGAACAGCCAACTCCCTGCTCTACCCAGCGCACCATATAACCAAGAATACCTTGTGCATTATTATTGAGCTCATTTTGTATTTCTTCTTGGGTCATCGATTTTGGCTCAGGGTGCAGTGGCGGACATAAAATATCATCCACATTTGCCGCTACTCGTTGTTTAATGTCTTGTTGCAAGCTAAATACATCTTGCTGATGATAATGAAGCGCGTGCAATGTAGCTGCCGTAGGTGATGGTACCCAAGCCGTGTTCGCCCCACTTTGCACATGCGCTGTTTTTTGCGTTAACATTTTGGCCATCTCATCTGGCATTGGCCACATGCCTTTACCAATTTGCGCTTTGCCACTTAAGCCACACGCAAGGCCTACATCAACGTTATTGTTTTCATATGCCCCAATCCACTTTTGCGCTTTGATTTGCTCTTTTGGCAACATTGGGCCTGCTAACATGCTGGTATGAATTTCATCACCTGTTCTATCTAAGAACCCAGTATTGATGAAAATAACGCGCTCTTTCGCTTCAGAAATACACGCAGCAAGATTTACCGATGTGCGTCGCTCTTCATCCATAATACCCATTTTTAAGGTGTTTTCAGGAAGATTTAAGAGGTTTTCTACTTTGCAAAATAAGGTGTTCGCGTAAGCAACTTCTTCAGGGCCGTGCATTTTAGGTTTCACGATATTAATGCTGTTAGCTCGGCTATTTTTAAGTTTACCGTTCCCTTTTAGGTCATGAAGCGCAATCAGTGAGGTGATCACTGCATCCATAATCCCTTCAAAGATTTCATCGCCGTTTTTATCTAAAATCGCAGGGTTTGTCATTAAATGACCAACATTACGCACCAACATTAAACTACGACCTTTGAGCTGCTGTTGCTCCCCCGCTAAATCTGTAAAGGTAAGGTCGGGGTTAAGCGCACGTGTAAGTGTTTTACCACCTTTTTCAAACTCTACCGACAAATCACCTTTATTCAGCCCAAGCCAATTGCTGTAAACCCCTACTTTGTCCTCAGCATCCACAGCCGCCACAGAATCTTCACAGTCCATGATGGTTGTAAGTGCCGATTCAAGCACGATATCTTTAATATGGGCATTATCCTGCTTCCCAATTTGATGGTTTTCATCAAACTGAATAATGATATGTAACCCATTATTTTGCAGGATTAATTCTTTCAGTTGTTGTTTTGTTCCGTTATAGCCCACGAGCTGTTCAGGGGTTTGTAAGCCACTTTGGCTAACATTTTTCAGGGTTACAATCAGTTTGCCATCAACAATTGCATAATCAGTGGCATCTTTATGCGAGCCATAGCTTAATGGCAATGCTTGATCTAAAAATTCGCGGCCAAAATCAATCACGGCATTACCACGAACAGGGTTGTACTCTTTACCTGCTTCTCGACCGTTTTCATACGAAATTGCGTCTGTGCCATAAAGCGCATCATAAAGCGAACCCCAGCGTGCATTTGCTGCGTTCAGCGCAAAACGTGCATTGCTTACAGGCACTACAAGTTGAGGACCGGCCATGGTTGCGATTTCTGGCTCAACACTTTCAGTGCTAATAGTAACATCGATTGGCGCTGCTTTAAGGTAACCAATTTGCTGTAAAAAATGTTTGTAATGGTCAAAGTCAAAATTGGAATGTGCTTGATGATACTGGTCGATTTGTACTTGAAGGTCATCACGTTTCACCAACAACGCACAATTGATAGGCGTCATTTCTGACACTATTTTTGAAAAGCCTTGCCAAAAGTGCTCTACATCGACACCTGTGCCTGGAATAACCTGATGATTAATAAAGGCATATAAACTCGGGTCTACTGCTAACCCTGCGTGGTGAATTCGTGTTGTCATAAGTTTTCTCACCTTGAAGTGGCACACAATTGTATGCGTTTAAAATATTTTGGTTACTTGATTCTATCTAACTTACACAAGAAAGCTTGTTTTTGGCATTCATTAGATAAATATTGGTGATAAAAACTATAAATTTCATAAATCATTACGATTCAGCCTAACTTAGATGTAAAGGCGCTACCCGTTCAATGTTGTTGCTCAGTGAGTTAATAACACCAGCGCCATCCAATTAAACAAGATGAAGGAATGATAACGATGGCTACACAACTTACTTACCAACAAGAGATTGACCGCATTGCAACTTTAAAAGAAGTTGGTGACAAAAAATGGCAGAACATTAACCCTGAGTCAGCAGCGCGTATGCGTCTACAAAATCGCTTTCAAAATGGTTTAGAGATTGCACGCTACACTGCCGATATCATGCGTAAAGATATGGAAGCGTACGACCAAGACCCATCAAAGTACACTCAGTCTCTAGGTTGTTGGCACGGTTTTATCGGTCAGCAAAAAATGATTTCAATTAAAAAGCACTTCCAAAATAACACTGACCGTCGTTACTTATATCTTTCTGGCTGGATGGTAGCAGCACTTCGCTCTGAATTTGGCCCACTACCAGACCAATCAATGCATGAAAAAACGTCTGTAGCAGCACTGATTGCAGAGCTATACACTTTCCTTCGTCAAGCAGATGCGCGTGAATTAGGTGGTTATTTCCGTGAATTAGACGCAGCCCGTAAAACTGGTGATAGCGCAACTGAACAAGCTGTGCTTGATAAAATTGAAAACCATAAAACCCACGTTGTACCAATTATTGCCGATATTGATGCAGGTTTTGGTAACGAAGAAGCAACTTACCTACTTGCGAAGAAAATGATTGAAGCGGGTGCATGTTGTATTCAAATTGAAAACCAAGTATCGGATGAAAAACAATGTGGTCACCAAGACGGTAAAGTAACGGTTCCACATGAAGATTTCCTAGCAAAAATTAATGCTGTTCGTTATGCATTTCTTGAATTAGGTGTTGATAACGGCATTATTGTAGCGCGTACCGATTCATTAGGTGCAGGCCTTACCAAACAAATCGCAGTAAGCAATGAACCGGGTGATTTAGGCGACCAATATAACGCTTTCCTAGATGTAGAAGAAATTGAATCTACAGATATTAAAAATGGTGACGTTATTCTTAACCGTAACGGCAAACTTGTTCGTCCTAAGCGTTTGCCAAGTAACCTATTCCAGTTCCGCCCAGGTACTGGTGAAGAGCGCTGTGTACTTGATTGTATTACCTCATTACAAAATGGTGCAGATTTGCTGTGGATTGAAACTGAGAAACCACACGTAGGCCAAATTGGTGCTATGGTAAATGAAATTCGTAAAGTTATTCCTAATGCAAAACTAGTTTATAACAACTCACCATCGTTCAACTGGACACTAAACTTCCGTCAGCAAGTATTTGACGCAATGGTTGAAGAAGGTAAGGATGTTTCACAATACAACCGCGACCAGCTAATGAGTGTTGAGTACGATAACACTGAACTTGCAGCATTAGCTGATGAGAAGATCCGTACTTTCCAAGCTGATGCAGCACGTGAAGCGGGTATCTTCCACCACTTAATTACACTGCCTACTTACCACACTGCAGCGTTATCAACCGATAACCTTGCAAAAGAGTACTTCGGTGAGCAAGGTATGCTTGGTTATGTTAAGAACGTTCAGCGTCAAGAAATTCGTCAAGGTATTGCCTGTGTTAAACACCAAAATATGGCGGGTTCTGACATGGGTGATGACCACAAAGAGTACTTCTCTGGTGACGCTGCGCTTAAAGCAGCTGGTGAAGACAACACTATGAACCAGTTCTCTTAATACCCACAGGGCAAAGATTATTCGCCATAAAGGTTAAGCTAGGCAAAGCGCCTAGCTTTTTTAAAAAAATTTATGTATCCCTAACTGTGATCCAAAGGCCATATGGCCTTTTTTTCATTTCTGACACAGACCTAAGACTTAGATCATATTTTTACTAAGTATTGATTTACCTACTTAAAAAACAGATCGCTATTTTACTAGCTAAGTCTAAAACCCATAATTTGTAAAACTAACGTTAACAGTTGTTCAATTTTGATGCATTGCTGTGCTTTTTATAGAAGTTATAGCAGCTAAAAGTGACAAAACTAGTTTATTTAAGATCAGAGTTTTACTAACAAGCTTAATTTGAGATCACATTTTTACTAACATTTCCGATTCTGAGATCATGATTTTACTAGGTGAATTCAAAAATCAGCATCGAAAACATAGCTGGATCACATTTTTACTAAGTTAAGTCCCGTTTAAACCAAGTTTCTGGCATCACAGATCATAATTTTACTAACGAGTTGGTATTTTTCTGCCTAAACGGGGTTTACAGATCAATTTTTTACTAACTTATTCTACCTTTTTAATCCGTTTTTTAAGCGTACTTAGTAAAATGATGATCTCTGCTGTAAATTTTCGTCATTTTTTATGAGGTTTTTTACTGTGCAGTGTTTAAAAATGAGGGGCGAGGCCTGTAAGTTAGTAAAAATTTGCTTTGTAAGCATCTGGTACAGGCCACAGAAGGAGGTTAAAAGTGATTTTAGTAAGCGTTGCTCATTGAGTTAATAAAATGGTGCTCTGTTAATAAGGATTAACCTAGCTGAACAAGCTTATTTTTTATATCTATCAACTCTGCAGGCTGTGTCTCAATCACCGCTTTGTTCAAATTTGCCTTTACACGCGCTATTTTTAGCTCGTCAGGACATTGCTTTTGGCTTTCAGAAAGTTTTGCAAGACGCGCTTTCACAGCATCGAGTTTATTATCCTCTTTAGCAGCATTTATTGCGGCTATTTTATTTTTAACCGCTTGTGCTTTATCTTCTTCGCCCATTAATGCATCCAGCACACCTTCATGCTGCATCTTTTCGATTAAGGATGCTGGAGGAAGATGTAGCATTGGCATCAGGTTATTTAAAAACGCTCTTAATGCTACTTGTTCGCTGAGTGAAAACTCTGAAAAGGTTTTTAGCAATTTGTGCTTATCTAAGAAGAGCTCTGTTAAATGAGTGGTAAGCACTGTGCTATTAATTGTTGCTAAATCAACTTTTTTAGATGCACTTGGCGTACTTGGTAAATCAATACCCAAAGTTTGCATTTCAGCAAGCAGTTCAGGTGAAGGAAGTGACAACGCATTAATTGCAAATTCAATATTATTCTTTACTTTCAAAGCTTCCATTGGTGCAAAAGCTAGAAACACTTGCGATAAACTCGCTTTATCCATCAATAAGTTGTGCACTTTATAACCCTCCTAAATGTTGAAGCACAGAGTTTAAGTGAGAAAAATGACAGACTTATGACTAAACAAGCGGAGTTTAAGAATAAAGGATGTAAAACAATTTTAGCAAAGACAAGCTGATTCTGCTAAAACGTGATACTTCACCCTGTAAAGGTAAAGTATCACGCTAATAAATTAGTAAACGATAACAAACAGGTTATCTAAAGTACCCATACCTCAACACGACGATTACGTTCGCGTCCTACTTCATTATCATTATTGGCCAGAGGCATATCTTCACCAAAACCTTCAACTGCATAGACGTTAATGCCACGTGCATTAAGCTCTTGTTCAACACTTTTAGCACGGCTTAACGATAACATGGTGTTTTTGTCGCGTGCACCAATACTGTCAGAAAAGCCCATAAGTACCAGTTTCTTACTTGGATTTTCTTCAACAAAAGAGACTAAACGCTGCAAGTCTCGCTTACCTTTGTTGTCCAAGTCGCGTGTAGCATAGTTAAAACGGAAGTTTAACGACAAGCGCTTCGCTAATTTGGCATATTGGTTGTATTTATCTGGTGCTAATTCACTTGATGCCACATCTTCAACACGAATAGACTGCGAGATTAGCCCCAACTCTTGCACGATTTCTTGACCACGGTCTGAAATTGAAAAATTGGCAAAATCTTTAATTTGGGTTGCGCTGTTAGTTGGTGTGTAAAGGTAAAGTCTGCGAGCAAGTGGGTAGTCTTCAGTAGCAATCGTAAAGCGCGTTGGGTAAATCGCTTTTGTATCACTGCTGTCGGCAATTGCAAGTGCTTTGCTGTAACGAATATAATTTAAGCCAATAAAGCCAATAGCAAAGTCATCACGTGAAACATGCTCAGACAGTTCAGAGCTCGACTCGAAACGCTCTGCTTTTTTCGTTAACTTACGGCCATATTTCTTTAACACCAGTGATTTAAAGGTATCAAAGGTACCTGAATTATCATCACGAGCAAGCACATTAATAGGAGCTTGCTCTCCACCAAGTTCAGCCCAGTTACTAATCTCGCCGGAAAAAATACGTGATAGCGTTTCTGTCGTAATCGTTTTTAACGGGTTATTTTGATTAACGATAATCGCCAAACCATCTAACGCAATAATATGTTCATTGCCTAGTTTGGAAAGGTCACCTGATTGACCTTTAAGTGCCTCTATTTCACTTTCTTTGATTTTACGAGATGACATCCCTATTTGCGCCATATTGGCATTAAGCGCTTTAAAGGCAGTTGAAGAACCATGAGCTGCCAAGCCAATCGCGAGTTTTTCACTACCCATTTCAAATTTCATGGTGCGTTCTGTAGCTATTCGTCCTTGCTGCCAATCTATCTCTTTAGCACCCAGCTCTTCAAAATAAGCTTTTAGTAACGCGGGCGCTAATTTTTCACCAATGGTGTTAGAACCATGAATTGCAAACAATGATTGATAAGCGACTTCTGGTGTTTGCTCTAATGGTTTAGGTTTTGTCATTTCAGGTGATTTTTGTGAAACAACTTTGGCAGGTACAGCAACAATTTCATTTTGCTGTGTCTTTGTTCCAGAAAAGCCAAACCATACACCAACGGCACAAAGTGCGATAACTGCAATTGATGAAGCAATAAGCACACCTTTATTTCGATTCGGTGTTGATTGCTCATGGCTCACTGATGATTGTTTTTGATTGTTGCTCGCTTGGTCAAATAAGCTAATTAAGCGATTAAGCTCAGCATTTTCTAAACTTGCTAGTTCATTAAACACTAAGGTGCGATATTCTTCTTCAGAAAGTAGTTTTTCTTTTGCTAAATCAATATCAAACTCTCGTTTGGCAGTTGAGACGATTTGATCGATTAGTTGTAATTTTTCGTGTTCCATTGCCATACCTCATTTTTTTTCGGGTATGTTATGAACTTTAGATGGCATTTATATTACAGCAGCTTGGAAATGTGATGACAATATTTTCTGTAAAGGGGGTTGACAAAACAGCCTGCGAATATATGCAGACTGTTTAATAACTATCTAAATTTAAAGGTTATTCGTCTAGCCAAACCCAAATTTTATCTGAGTTATTATAGGCAACATCACGAATTGACACAGAACCAGTTCTTAATACCTTAGCAGTTTTATCTGCATTATGTGTCATCGCGAAATCGTAAACACTTTCGCCATTACACATTAGCTTTTCGCTAATAACTCGTGTGCTTAGGTGATTGGCTCTTAAATTGGAACGTAGCTTGTAAACATGGTTACTTTTTACATCCTTACACGCCTGAACTAGCACTGATTCAATGGTAGATTTATCAAATGCGATACTCGCTGTTGGTAACGCTAATAGTGATGCACTCACTACGGTTAATGCTAATGCTTTCATAGTCCATTCCTCATTCTCTTTGAACGCCTATTAAAAGTAGCAAACATCAGTAATTTCGCCTGTTGCAGAGGTAAGCACAGTGTTAACTTCACGATCTATCTGTAATAAAATGTGTAAATGTTCACTTATCAGTTATTTAAAATTCCCTTCAGAATAAAAAAAGCCAGTAATAAATACTGGCTTTGACTTCACAACTGTTTAGGAGGAATTTAATAAAACCGTTAAATTGACTCTAGTGCAATTTTAACCATTTCATTAAAACTAGTTTGTCTTTCTTCACTTGGCGTTGCTTCGCCTGTAATTACATGGTCACTAACAGTAAATAATGCCATTGCATTTGCGCCATACTCAGCCGCAACACCGTAAAGGCCTGCAGTTTCCATATCTACAGCCAACACACCTAACTTATCAAGCTTTTGATATAGCTCTGTTGATGCTTGATAGAAGGTGTCTGTAGTGAAAACATTGCCTACTTTTGCAGAAATACCTAAGCGTTTTGCCGCTTCAACACCATTTACAAGCAAGTCGAAATTTGCAATTGCAGCAAAGTCATAACCTTGAACACGGGCACGGTTTACATTTGAGTCAGTAGATGCACCTTGTGCAAAAATAACATCACGAATTTTAATGTCGCTACCAATACCGCCACAAGTACCAATACGTATTAAGTTTTTAACGCCATAACTAACGATTAACTCACGAGCATAAATGCTCATTGAAGGAATACCCATGCCTGATGCCATGATGCTCACAGGTTTTCCATTGTATGTACCTGTGTAACCTAAAATATTTCTAACTGATGTTACTTCACGTGCATTATCTAAAAACGTTTCAGCAATATGTTTCGCACGAAGCGGATCGCCTGGCATTAATACCGTTTCGGCAAAATCATTTAATTGTGCATTAATATGTGGAGTACTCATAATCTTTCCTATTAAGTTAGCTGCCAAGCTGAGATTTAAAACTGTTTCCATATTCCAATGGTGCAAGTGAGAACCATTGGGCTAAGGTTTGGCCAATATCGGCAAAAGTGTCGCGTTCACCTAAATTAACTGCATTCATACCTGGTGTATACGCAATAACAGGTACGTATTCACGCGTGTGATCTGTGCCCTGCCAAGTTGGGTCACAGCCATGGTCAGCTGTGATCATCAATACATCATCTTTACCAAGTAACGCTAAAAACTCAGGTAAATAGTCGTCCAATTGTTTTAACGCTTTTGCGTAGCCAATAGCATCGCGGCGATGACCAAACTTTTCATCAAAGTCCACTAAGTTAACAAACGTTAGACTGTGATCTTTTGCACTGCCAAACACTTCTACGGTCTTTGCCATTAAGTTTTCAAGACCAGGCGCTTTATGTTTTTCAGTGATGCCTTGGTGTGCATAAATGTCTGAGATTTTGCCAATGCTAATCACCGCACCATTATTTTCGGCAAGTTTATCTAAAAGCGTCGGTGCAGGTGGTAATACAGAATAATCACGACGGTTGCCCGTTCTAGCAAAGTTATCTGCTGCATCACCTAAAAATGGGCGCGCAATAACACGGCCAATATTATATTCGTCTAATAACTCGCGAGCGATCTGGCAAATCTCATATAACCGCTCAAGACCAAATGTCTCTTCGTGACACGCAATTTGAAACACGCTGTCTGTTGAGGTGTAACAAATTGGTTTGCCTGTTTTCATATGCTCTTCACCAAGCGCTTCTAAAATGACCGTGCCTGATGAGTGACAATTGCCTAAAATACCTGGCAAATTTGCGCGTTTGATAAATTCTTCAATAAACGCTTCTGGAAAACTGTTTTGCTTATCGTGAAAATAACCCCAATCAAAAAGCACAGGCACACCAGACATTTCCCAATGCCCTGATGGCGTGTCTTTACCGGATGAAATTTCTTTTGCATAACCATAAGCTGCAATTGGTGCATTGCGTTCAGCAACTTGGCAATTGGTATTGCTCGCCTCTTCGCATGCATCAATAAGACCCAGTTTCGATAAATTTGGTAACGCTAGCTTGTGACCTGTTTCACCATGATAGGCAGCTAATAAATGGGCTAAAGTGTTTGCACCTTTATCACCAAAGCGTTCAGCATCGGGTGCAGCACCGATACCTAAACTGTCTGCCATTAAAATTAGCGCTCTTGCCATCGTTACCTCAGTTTAATATGACCAAAAAGGTGTTTGCTTTTAGTTTAGCTACTGGCAGATATTTCGCCTAGCCAATTTACGTTAGCGTTATAAATACTCTAGGCTTTGCGCCATAGGTAACACAGGACTTTTGTCCTGTTTTTAACCAGTTAAAGGGGCTAAATTTGTCGCGGTATTCAGGAAAGGACCACTGGGCGCCACTAACTAAAGATAATTGTGCGCTTTTTTGCTAAGGTAAGTCACTGTTGTATTGATTTTTAAGGTAACGTTTTTGTGACACGCACAATTATCGCGATTGCAGGTGCATCTGCTTCTGGAAAGTCGTTGTTTAGCCAAACGATTTACAATGAGCTTGTAAATGAATTAGCACCCGGTGCTATTGCCATTATTGAAGAAGACGCCTATTACCGTGATCAGTCCCATTTGCCGTTCGAACACAGAACGCAAACGAACTACGATCACCCAGATGCATTTGAGCATGAGCTATTATTAGCGCATTTAAATCAGCTTAAAGCAGGCGAACCGGTAGATATTCCAGTATACGACTACGCGAAACATACACGTAGCGATCAAACACGTCGAATTCAGCCAGCTAAAATTCTGATTGTAGAAGGTATTTTACTTCTATCAGATCCAAAATTGTGCGATGAATTTAATATTAAGGTGTTTATTGATACACCGCTTGATATTTGTTTGATGCGTCGTATGCAGCGTGATTTAGAAGAGCGTGGTAGAAGCTTGCAATCTGTGATTGAGCAATACCAAGCAACGGTAAGACCTATGTTTTACCAATTTATTGACCCATCGAAGCACAACGCAGACGTTGTTGTAACTCGAGGGGGGCGCAATCGAGTTGCCATTGATATACTAAAAAGCAAAATAAAACAATTACTTCAATAAAAGGTAACTTGGGAAAGATTTATGACCTCTTTAATGAGTTTAGTTGGTATCGCGAGCTTACTCGCCATTGCATTTATATGCTCAACTAATCGAAAAAAAATTAACCTACGCACAGTAGGTGGTGCGTTTGCACTACAAGTGCTGATCGGTGCGTTTGTTTTATACGTACCTGCAGGACGTGAAGTGCTTAACAGCATTTCTGTTGGTGTTGCCAACGTAATTAGCTATGCGAATGATGGCATTCGCTTTTTGTTTGGCGGCTTAGCAGGTAACGAAATCGAAGGCATCGGTTTTGTTTTTGCAATTAAAGTTCTGCCTGTAATTGTCTTCTTCTCCGCGTTGGTTGCGGTTTTATACCACCTACGCATTATGGATTGGATAATTAAACTTTTAGGTGGTGGCCTGCAAAAATTATTAGGCACATCTAAACCAGAGTCGCTCTCCGCTACTGCCAACATTTTTGTTGGTCAAACAGAAGCGCCATTGGTTGTAAAACCGTTTATTGCAACCATGACTCGCTCTGAACTATTTGCAGTAATGGTCGGTGGTTTGGCAACGGTAGCGGGTTCTATATTAGCGGGTTATGTAAGTTTAGGTGTTGAATTAAAATACCTTATAGCTGCAAGCTTTATGGCTGCACCAGGCGGTTTCCTAATGGCAAAAATGATGGTGCCAGAAACAGAAACGCCTAAACAAGATTTAAATGAGTTAGATAGCTCAGATGAAAAGCCGGTAAACGTGATTGATGCTGCCGCTGGTGGTGCCTTAAACGGCATGCAACTAGCAATGAACGTAGGTGCAATGCTGCTCGCATTTGTTGCATTAATTGCTCTTTCAAATGGTCTAGTTGGCTGGATTGGTGGCTGGTTTGATAACCCAGATTTAACCATTCAACAAATATTAGGTTATGCCTTTGCGCCGATCGCATGGCTACTAGGTATTCCTTGGAGTGAAGCGCAACTTGCTGGTAGTTTCATCGGACAAAAGCTGGTTGTTAACGAGTTTGTTGCTTACTTAGATTTTATGAATTACCAAGCGCAACTGAGCGAGCACACGAAAGCTGTGGTTACCTTTGCGTTATGTGGATTTGCTAATTTAAGCTCTATCGCTATTTTGCTTGGTGGCATTGGCGGTATGGCACCAAGTCGCCGTAAAGACATAGCGCAACTTGGTTTACGCGCAGTATTAGCCGGCTCTATGGCTAATTTAATGAGCGCAGCAATTGCAGGTTTTTTCCTGTCGATTGCATAAAGGTTACTCGGCTAGAAGTAACGCTAACTGAACAAAGTAGTTATTCGTTTTTATTGCAGGCACGATACAAACGAATTCGTTGATAAATGTGCTAAATCAACAGCTACTTGCATGTGGGATGTAGGTTGAGTTAATACCCAAGGGTATAGTTACTTGTATAGCCGCTTTATTTAGTGAAATTGCTACGGCAGTTTCACTTACCAAATCCAAGTACTTGATTAACACTCCGGTACTGGAGCCCTGCAAAGGGTTGCCTATTTGTCTTAAGGGGTTAAGACTGGCAAAAAATTTGAACGATACTAGAGAAAACCAAAGGGCCCTTTATGGGCCCTTTTTATTTGTCTAAGCTTTTGTAAAACCGTATCAATCTGGCTTGATGTATTTTGCAAGAATACGCTCAAATTCACCTTTCTCTTTTAACTGCTCAGCAGCCTTTAATAAGCGATTTCGTTTTTCTTCACTTAGCTTTGGCGAAAACGTGCAATGGATTTGATTTTCGTTTATTGCAAGCACATTAAAGCGCTTAAGTTGCACCAAGTAATTCGCCTCACTTAAAGACGAAACAAAGCCATCTAACTCACCCTTAATAAAACGCGCAAAGCTACCTTTAGAAGAGGTACTATTAAAACGTTTAATATTGCCTGCAGTAAAATAAGGGGCTATTTCAGGGTATTTGTAGCCAAGCACAGTACCTAGTTTAAAATCTTTGCTCTCGTAGAAGGCATCAAGTGAGGCTAATTTACGATTGCTCACCACCACATCAGAATCGCGGTAAAGTGGCACACTCCAAATTAAATTCGGGTTGGGATACCAAGCAGGATTAGTATGGCACTGCGCATCTATTTTGCCTTCAACTAAAAACCCTTCAATACGTTTGCGTGGCAAGGATACCAATTTGGCAATAAAGCCAGCTTCCTCAGCGACGATTTTGCTTACATCCAGCACAATACCCGATTGTGCTGTAAAGTTATCATCACGAATAACATGAGGTGAATAATGCTGTTGATTAAAACCAAATTTAATCGCTCCAGCATAGGAAGAAAAGCATGCTGCCAGCAAACTGGCAGCAAAAATAGGTTTAAGCACAAACACATCCTTGAGAAAATAATATGTAAGTGTAGTTGAGAATTTTACTTCTTAATACGACTATTTAGCTTTGCGCGAACAATATTTTTATAGTGCTTCGCATGTTTTCTTCATCGAGCCTGCCATAACTCATCACTAAATCATCTTTACCATCATCATTTAAGTCAGTGCTGACAACTCGTCTACCTTGCATCGGTAAAGTGGTTTTGTATTTTGTCGCCCTACGCTCAAAGTCATGTTTACTTTTAGCTAAATAAACGTTGAACGCTTTTTGCTCATCTGACAACACCCAGTCTTTTTTGCCATCACCGTTTACATCGGCAAACAGTACCACAGGGGAGCCACTGCGCCCTTTTGAAATACTAAAACTCAGCTCGACTTCGCGGGTGATTTTGTTTTTAGGACTGAAATTGCCCTGCCCGTTTTGATAAAACAAATGTACGTCCTGAGAGATTGAACCGGATAACAGCGCACCAATAATTTGTGACACACCAATATCAAAACCAGAAACTAACGCCTCTAATTGCTTATCGCCATTAATATCAACAAAAGTAAGGTCGGTTAAAGTGCCTTCATCTTGAATAAGCGAACTGGTTTTTTGCTGAAAAACAATTTTGCCCGCATCAATCGTACCGGTATAAATTTCATAATCATTTTGCCTATCAAGCGCCCCTGAACTTTTGGTATAGCGCACTACTAAATCAAAAATACCATCATGATTTACATCTTCAATACGCTCTAACTTCCTGTAAACAAGATTACTTTGATCAAGTGATTCGCCATCAGCATCTTTGGTGTGCCACCAATCATCCACCATAATGTCGTCTTTTATCTTAATCACTTGGGCATTTTTGGCGTTAATGCTGGGTAAGAGCGTTAACTCAGCATTTTTAAAACCAATTAACTCAGCAATTTTGTCTTCATTGGTATCAAAAAAAGCGAATCGTGGCGG
>NZ_JAPEHW010000179.1 GCF_028875915.1 Pseudoalteromonas sp. G4 | reverse complement strand
GATGCAGCTTTTCGTAAGCTGTTTATCAAGCATAAAGGCATCGGCATGGGTGAATACCGCCGCAATCGTGAGTTTTTTGAATCGTAAAAAAGGGGCTTCTGCCCCTTTTTTAATTTACCGTTATTTAATTAAATCGATTTCGACCTTGCCATCTTTAATCACTAAGTCGACTTGCTCTAACGTGCTAATGTTTTCGAGAGGATTGCCTTTAACAGCAATCACATCTGCAAATTTACCCACATCGAGCGAGCCTAATGAATCTTGTTTTTTAAGCATGGTTGCCGCATTGATGGTGGCAGCTTGTAATGCTTGCAGTTCGGTCATGCCAAACTTTACCATGCGACTAAATTGGTGACCGTTATCACCGTGCGGATACACCCCTGCATCTGATGCAAATACCATATTTACACCTGCTTTAACGGCTTTGGTAAAGCTCGCGCGCTGACGCGAGCCAACTGTACGCTCTTTATCTAGGCTTTCTTCTAAAATACCGGCCTTTTTACCTT
>NZ_JAPEHW010000178.1 GCF_028875915.1 Pseudoalteromonas sp. G4 | reverse complement strand
TAAATAACCTAAGGGAAATAGTTCGTTTAGCAGCGAATTATTATCGGTGATTTTAAATGCGTTTGGTTTCACTTTTATTACAAAGAGGGTAACCAGCAAAAATTTATATAAAGCAGTTTTTTCACAATACTTTTTTACCCACCTCAGAAACAACCGATAGAAGCACGCATTATAAAAATAAACATTTTCATTAAAATCATTTAATATCAACAAGATAAACAAAAACACAAAGATTACATTAAAAATAATGAGAATTATTCTCAAAAAGGTGTTGACAGTTTTTTAGATCTAATTGATAATCAATCTCAACAAGGAAGCAGTACACGCACTCACTCTTCTTTGTGTTTCTCGACCCTAGTAGCTTTTTAATAGTGAATTAACAGGCTACGGCTGCTAGCAACAGCGCTTCGCGCCCCTGAAGTTAGGTTGCTAGTAGCCAATTTATACGAATTACTTGCTACATTGCTCATATCGGTGACGGTAGATATGAAACCAAAAGGCCTCAGACAGAGGC
>NZ_JAPEHW010000017.1 GCF_028875915.1 Pseudoalteromonas sp. G4 | reverse complement strand
GTTTGAAACGGTTACTAATTTATCATATCAACAAGATGGTTTAAGTGAGCAAGTCGCTTCGGCGATTACTCAAATGGGCACAACAGTTTCAGAAGTATCAAATTTAGCACTTGATACTGCGAGGACGAGTGAAAAAGCGGTAGAAAATACCAAACAGAGTATGGTTCAAATTGATGCTAATGCCAGTGCGATGGCAGCTTTGACCAAGGTTATTGAAAATGCACATCAGGATATTCAACGTTTAGCTGAACAAGCTGAATCAATTAACTCTATTGTTGATGTTATTAATGCGATTTCAGAGCAAACAAACTTACTTGCTCTTAATGCAGCTATTGAAGCAGCACGCGCGGGCGAGCAGGGCAGAGGCTTTGCGGTTGTTGCAGATGAAGTTAGAACCCTTGCAAGTAAAACACAAGGCTCTACGCAACAGATCAGAAGTCAAATTGAACAGTTCCAAACATCAACAGAAGTCGTTTTGGCTGCAATGGCTAATGGCTACGAAACAACGAAAGCTGTGAGTGATAGTTCGCTTGAATCTAGCAAAACATTGGCATTAATTGATTCGTGTATTACCGATGTAAAAGATATGAACCAACAGATTGCCACTGCAACGGAAGAACAAAATAGCGTTGTCCAACATATTAATGAATCGGCGGTAGAGATTGCTGACCTATCACGTCAATTCAACGCAATTGCAATTGAAGACAAAGCACAGTTACAACAGTTAAACAATTTAGCGTCTGAGCTTTCAGCGCTTATTTCACGCTTTAAAGTGAAAGTATAAGGCATGTGCCTTTGTAAATTGGTAAAGGCACATGCTACTTGATGCGAGAGTTTAATAATTGAGTTAATGCCAAGCTACTTGTCATTTTTAGTACTTGATGGCGTTGGAGTAAGGCTTTTATATTTAACAGTAAATTAATTTTATTTTGGCGCACTTGACTCTTTTAAGATTAAGAGAAATTTAACAAGTGATATCACAATTACACACATGCATAGTGCAAAAACAACATTTTGAGCAAACGTGCTCATTGGAGCACTAAAGTGAGTAATCAAAATAAGTGATAAACCCATAGTAAGCGCTTGGCCAATTTGTTTTATCTTTTGACTAAAATACGTCTTTTTATTACCCGCAAATAAAATAAGTAATACCGAGAATATTTGAAATACGATACCTAAAACTAAGAGTTTATCCATGTGAATTAACTTCCCTTTAAAATAGAAATTATGCTGATGCCTAATTAAAACAAGATGAGATTATGTGCTAGCTTAACTTTGTGTTGATAGGGCAAACTCAATACCTTCAAATGCTTCGGGGAATGCATCTTTATCATTGTATTTAAGTGCTTTCTCAAAGTAATCTGCAGCTTCTTCGATGGAGTGATAGTTGAACATGGCAGCTGCACCACGTAATTTGTGTAATGCTTGCTGTAACTCAGGCCAATTTTGCGCTAGATAAAGCGCTTTTAATGCAGCTTTTTCTTCATCTAAACTGGCAATAAAATTCTCCGACAGATCACTATTATCAATTTGACTAGCAAAATTTACCGCTTTGTGGCTACGCGTTTTACTGTCGTAGCTAACATATTTCTGTAATGTTGAAATGAAATTATCTTGCTCTATGGGTTTTTTAATGTGATCTGAAAAGCCTTGTTCAAGGTAGCTTGCGACTTCATGTTGCATGGTGTTGGCAGTAATAGCGACGATAGGCTGCGTAAAACCAGAAAGCTTAAGTTGTTTTAAGGCACCAATGCCATCAAGTACAGGCATTTGAATATCTAATAAAACTAAATCAAAGCGGCCATTTTTGCAGGCTTCAACGGCTTCTTTACCATTAGCAACAGCAAATACGTTGAGACCTAAATGGGTTAATAACCTTGAGATTAGTTCTCGATTATCTTCATGATCTTCAGCAATTAATACATTACCTTCAAAAATAGCCTTGTCATCACGTTTTAATTGATTGGTTGGTTTGGCCAGTGTACTTTTCTCAACGTTTAGATGAAGAGTGAACTCGCTACCTTTATTTACTTCGCTTGTTACTGAAATAGAACCACTCATTAAATTAGCTAATTGTTCAGATAGGCAAAGACCAAGTCCTGAGCCACCAAATCGACGTGTGATGCTGCTATCACCTTGGGTAAAGCTGTCAAAAATTTCTTCTAGCTGCTTTTCTTCCATTCCGATACCGGTATCAATCACGTTAAAGCGAACGCCGGTGAAGGTTTCACGAATTGATAATGTAACACTGCCTTTATCAGTAAATTTAACTGCGTTAGAACATAAATTTAAAAGGATCTGCTTTAAACGGAATTGGTCTGCTTTAATAGCGAAATCTTCATCTAGGCTATTAATAATTTGAAATTGAATATGTTTTTTCTCAGCTAATGTTGTAAACATAGCATTGATTTCTTCAATTAAACAATTGAGGTTAAAGGTAGTGATATCAAGTTCTAACTTGTTCTCTTCAATCCGGCTAATATCCAAAATATCATTAATTAAATCAAGTAGATGTTTGCCATTATTATTGATTATACGAAGGTCTTTATTAAAATTACGCATATCGTAATGGCTATTACTCATAGCTTCTGAATGGCCAATAATTGCGGTTAGCGGCGTACGAATTTCATGGCTCATATTGGCTAGAAACTTTGATTTAACTAAACTGGCTTGTCTTAAATGCTCACTGGTTTGCTGTAATTCAGCGGTACGTTTATCAACAATTATTTCTAATTGTTTTTTTGCTTTACGCTCATGAGCACGGCGCTGAGCTGCAACAATAAGTAAAACAGTTAAAAGTCCTGCAACGATGAAAAAAATTCGCTGTTGTTTGGATTTTTCAATTGCCAGCCTCTGGACCTGGTTACCCTTTTCAAGCTCAGAAACACGGTCAGCTAAATCAACGCGATCTTTCTTTGATTGCTCTTTACTGAGCAACTCTTTCATTTTTTGCTCTTTAATCTCATTGTTTAAAAGCAGTTGATTTTCACGAATGGCATATGCCTTTTCAATTAGACCATTTGCTCCATAAACAATTAATGCGTGGCTATACGCCCTTTGTAATTCATGTTTATAGTTAAATTTTTTCGCAAGCTCAATTGCTTTATTTATTTGTTCTAATGCGATATTTGGCTCGTTTAATGCCACAGCAATTCGCGAACGATGGTATGCAACACTAAAACTGATTGTTGGGTTGTTAAGTTGTTCATTTAATTTAGCCGCATCAACTATATGGACTCTTGCTTGTTGAAAATTATTAAGCCAAATATGGCTATCTGCTAAATTAAGTTCGACAGATGCAAGTTGATAGGTGTCTTGGTTTGACTCAAGTAGTGTTTTTGCCTGCTCTAAATGGTAAACAGCTTTTTTTGCTTCGCCAACAGCTGTTAGTGAAACGGCAATATTACTATGTGCCAATATAAGGGAGACTTGGTCTAATTCTTTTGAATGTTCTTCTAATAGCGATTGATAAAGTGATATAGCATCGTAATTATGACCAAGCTTTGAAAGCAAGCCTGCGCGATTAAGCTGGATATCTAAAACATCTTGTTTTGTGCCAAATTGGGCATATCTAGGCTCAGCTTGTTGGTAATAATCTAGGGCTCTTGAAAATTGGTTTAGTTTTTCATAAGCAAGGGCAATATTATTTTCTAAATTTGCTACTTTGACTTGTTCGTTTTGTTCTAGCTGATAAAGAAGCGCTAAGTTGTAATACTTAATGGCGGCTTCAGGAATATTGATATAGTAATAAATTAAGCCAAGAAGCCTATGAATATCGGCAATTTTTGCTTTATTCTGTGTGAGGGTTAGTGCTTGATCAAGCGGTGTAATGGCCTCATTGAGTTTGCCTGATTGAGCTAAATTTGATGCGATAAGATGAAGCACACGAGCGTGTTGTTCATCGTTTAATGCGTTATTTTGTGTGAGTAAATAAAAGGCGTCAATTTGTTGACCAAGATCAACTTGTTTTTGGATATTGGTTATTTTGGCCGACAGAGAGTTATCAGTAATTGCAAAAACCACAGAAGAGCAACAAATACCAACTAGCAATAGTAAATGAAGAATTCCTTTTTTAACTGTACGGTCCATGCTTTTATCTATCTATTTTTTATCCACCAGCTACTTTAAGCAGAAGCATGCTTAAGTTCAAGAAAATTCGACGAAATAATGAGATGCATTAAATCATCAACGTTATAAAAATCATTATAAATTATGAGTTTACATCAATAGGTATTTGGCACTAGAATTGCTTAATTGGAAAAGTTAACAAAATTTTAAACTTTAGTAAGGATACGGTGTGAAAAAATTGTCTTGGATGTTAGCAATTTTTTTCTTGTTGGTAAGCTCTCCGTTGTTGGCAAAACAAAACTATCAACTCCAAAGAATTAATTCGTCAATTACGTTAGATGGTGTGTTAGATGAACCACATTGGCAGCAGGCAACATTTATCGACTTACCCTGGGAAGTAGAACCTGTAGAGGGTATTGCTGCAAAAGTAAAAACCCATGCTTGGATTTATGAAGATGGGGATCAGCTATATGTTGCGTTTAAAGCGTTTGATCCAAATCCAGAAAAAATACGTGCTTCAATTCGAGACCGGGATGATCTTTGGTCTGATGACAATGTTATTTTAATGATTGACACCTTTAACGATGAACGCACAGGTTATCAATTCTATGTTAATGCGTTAGGTGCGCAAGCCGATGCTCGTATGACCGATTATGGTACTTGGATGGAAGACCCATCTTGGGATGCTATTTGGGACGCTAAAACACAGATAAGCGATGACGGTTATACTGTTGAAATGATTATTCCATTTACAGCTATTCGTTTCCCCCTTGTTGAAGGTAAACAAACATGGGGTTTATCTCTTTATCGCAACATGCCAAGGGAAGTACGCAATCAATATTCAAACATTAAATTTGATTACGATATTAAATGTAGTTTCTGTCAATTCGATAAACTTACGGGTTTAGAAAACGCAAAACCAAGTAAGAATTTACAATTAACCCCCACATTGACTGCATCGCGTAATGATAAACGAGATACAGGTGATGCTTGGGAAAATGGTGACGCCGAATTTGAACCTGGCCTTGATATTCGTTATGGCTTAACTTCTGATGCTATTTTAAATGCCACCATTAATCCAGACTTCTCGCAGATTGAAGCCGATGCCGGACAATTAGATGTAAACACCACATTTGCCTTATTTTATGAAGAAAAGCGTCCATTCTTTTTGGACGGGGCAGATTCGTTCGAAACTGAATTATTAAACTTAGTACACACACGCAATATTGCTGACCCTGATGTAGGCGCGAAAATTACCGGTAAATCTGGCGTGCATTCATATGGCGTGCTCTATGCCGATGATCAACAAAGTGCGGTTATTTTACCTGGTTCACAGGGCTCTGATTTTGCTGTTATTAAAGAAAAAGCCCATGCAGGTATTGCCAGATATCAACTTGATTACGGCGCACGAGATAATATCGGTTTGTTAGTAACCAGTCGCCAAAGTGAAAATTATTTCAACAATTTAGCGTCTTTTGACGGTGCGACTTATTTGTCAGAGCAAGATCAAATCAGTTATCAAGTGGCGTATTCAGATACCGAAAACTCAGATGAGTTAGTATCCGATTTTGATTTAGCTAAAAACCAATCGGGTCATGCGTTATCGGTAAAATTCGAACGCGACACTAAAGCGTATGATCTAGTTGCATCTTACCAGCAAATTGATGAGGACTTCCGCAGTGATCTAGGGTTTATTACTAAAGCAGGGTATAACAAAAGTTTGTTTGGTGGCGGTTATCATTGGTATATGCCAAAGGGCGATGCAATCACAGATTATTGGGTTAGCGGTGATTTTGATATAACTTACGAACAGCATGGCGATCGTTTAGAGAAAGAATTTGAAATTTATCTAGGGATCGAAGCGGTTTATAATATAAACAGTGAGCTTGTTTTTTTAACTCGAGAATCTAAGTACATTTCACGTTATTACGATGAAAACTTGCTCGACTTATGGTTTACAGTTAAACCATATGGTGATTTGAAGTTCACATTTTATGGCCGAGTAGGCGATAAAATTGATTTTCGCAATGCAGAGCTTGGCGATTCGTTGTATTTAAATCCGGGGATGACTTGGGATTATAACGATTATTTACAATTCAAGCTTGAACATACCTACAGTGAAATGAAGCTAGATGACTCATTATCGTTTAGAGTGAACTTAACGGATTTTCGCATCAATATGAAATTTAATATGCAGAGTATGTTAAAACTTGTGGTGCAGTATGAAATGGGTAGATATGGTGACTCACCTTTAGATGAAATTAACCCAATCAGTAAAGAGCGCGATTTTGCAACGCAACTAATTTATTCTTACAAGATAAACCCACAAACGCTGTTTTACTTAGGCTATTCAGATAATGGCTATGCCGAAGATGATGAGCAACATTTAAAAGCAAACGAGCGTACATTCTTCACAAAATTTAGTTACGCATGGCAACTCTAGTTGGCACTTCAATAAAAAAGTGGGCAATGCCCACTTTTGTTAATTAAAGCTTACTTAGATTGGTTTTCAATCCACTGCGTTAATAACCGCACACTGTAGCCGGTACCACCTTTTGGTACTTCATTTTTATCTGATGATGCAAGTGCATTGCCTGCTATATCAATGTGTGCCCACTTAGTATCGCCAACAAACTGTTGTAAGAATGTTGCTGCTGTTGTAGCACCAGGACCACCAGAACCAATATTTGCAAAATCTGCAATAGGGCTCTTAAGCATATCTTTATAGCCAAGCGGTAAACGCCATAAATTTTCGTTTACTTGCTTACCTGCAACAGTAAGTGATTCAACTAAAGCATCATCATCTGAGAAAATGGCAGCATAACGGTTACCTACTGCACGTACTTTTGAGCCAGTTAATGTTGCGATATCAACCATTACTTTTGGTTCAAATTCGGTGCGTGCATACCAAAGGGCATCAGATAGTACTAAACGGCCTTCAGCATCAGTATTTAAGATCTCAACAGAATGACCAGCAGCAGTACGAACAACATCACCTGGTGCAACTGACGTTTCTGAAACCATGTTAGCAGCCATACCCATTACAGCAACAACATTCACTTTTGCTTCGTTAAGCGCAAGTGCTTTTACTGTACCAAGAGCAGCAGCTGCGCCTGCCATATCCGACTTCATTCGTGCAATTGAAGAACCTGTCTTAATACTATAGCCACCTGAATCAAAGGTGATTCCTTTACCAACAAGGGCAATTGGAGCGTCATCGCTACCTTTGTAATGAGCAATAACTAAGCGAGAACCTTCACTACTACCACGACCAACAGCTTCAAGTGCGCCCATGCCAAGTTTTTTCATCTCTTTAGGTGTTAAAACTGAAACTTTAACACCAATTTTCTTCAGCTTCTTAGCTTCATTTGCAAAATCTACAGGTGTCATTTCTGTTGCAACTTCAGATGTTAAATTGCGTGCAAGAAAAACACCTTTTTCGATGTTCGCTAAATGCTGATAGTGTGATTTTGCTTCATCTGCTTGCTGTGTGATAAAGGTATATGTTTTCTCATCACGCTTTTCTTTTTGATATTTATCAAAACGGTATGCGCGAAGGTTAATACCATGAGCAAGTAGTGCAACATCGTTAGAGCCAAATGAGCCTGTATCTACTGCTATGTTTTCAATGTATTTCTTCTCAAGCATGCCTGAAAGTTGGCCGCCAAGTTTAGTCAGTTCTGCTTGTTCAAGTGTATTATCTTCACCTAACCCGATCACAATCACACGCTTATAAATGCTGTTTTGCGGTGCAATTACTTCTAATTTACTCGCGAACTTACCGCTAAAGTCGTTTGCTTTAATAGCCTCTGCTAATTGGGCTGCAAATGGGTAATTCGAAAAAACATCATTGATTTGGTTTTCATGTTTAAAAACAACCAAGGTATCTGAGTCAGATGTTGTTGTCGTATTAAAGTTAAACTGTTCTGCAGCAACAGGCATTGCAGTAGTTGCCGCTAAGGCTAATGCTAGAAAAGACTTTTTCATGTGAGATCCTTCAAGATAAATTTTCACGTTATTTACAGTAATTAACTTAAAAAGTTAATTAATAAACGACTAGTCACAAAATAGTGAGGCGAACTAACAAAAAGATTCATCTGCAGTAGTAAAAATTCACTGTTCTGTCAAATAAATGGTACAAAAAACAATTTATTTTGTATGTTAAATGCACAAAAACGCTGTGCAAACATTGAGTTAAATCAAGTTTTTCGGTAGAGTTTCTTATACTTTTTGGGGACATTTGATGTGGCGAGCCGACTACTCCTCTAAAAAAAATAAACAAAGAAAGGCTCAACCAAATTGAATAAGGCAAATGCTATGGAATTATCAAAAGAAGAACTTGAGTTTTTTTCTGGAATGTTTTCGGATAGGCAATTACCTGACGATACACTTCATTCTGGGCATGCACTCAGTGTGAAATCTGATATTCCGACAAGTTTATATCAAGTATTTGAACAATCTAAGCTAACGCTACTTGCTGAAATTAGTCACTACCAATTGTGGTTTCCACTCGAAATGACGATTGAAGATGGTGAATTTAAACCGCTTTTAGGTACACCAGAAATAGTTGACCTTCAAAATGGTGAACGCAGCTGGCGTGGTGGCGATTTCAATAATGTTTCTCTTAAAGATCAAAAGGGCAAAAATCATGATCTGTTGTCGCTCTCTAGTACCGGTATTGCTTTTAGAGTAAGCGACAGACGAAGCCTAAAACGTATTCTTAATGAAAAGTCACTTAGTATTAATTTACCAAATGACGAAGTTGTTTCTCTTGAGTTTGAAACTGTGCGCGTGGAGCGAGACTTAGTTGCAGCAAAAATTGCTAAAGTGCAACGCGGACGTGATCGTCTTCGAAAATTTTTATTTAATTTACACCGCTCGGAACATCAAAATTTATATCAAGGATTACAATCTTAAAAAAGCCGCATTGAAGCGGCTTTTTTATTGTTATTTGGCAGCAAGTGCGAATGGGTCGTCGATGCTATATGATGGTTCTGTAAACCACTTTGGCCCATCACTATCCATATAAAAATGATCTTCTAAACGAACACCAAATTTGCCTGGAATAACCAACATAGGTTCATTACTGAACACCATACCTTTTGCAAGTGGCGTTGTGTCACCTTTAACAAGATAAGGTGATTCGTGAATATCCATACCACAACCATGACCTGTACGATGTGGTAGGCCTGGTAACTGATATTCAGGACCAAAACCCGCGGCTTCAAGTACAACACGTGCGGCAGCATCGGTTACTTCACAAGGTGCTCCAATTTTAGCCGCGTTAAATGCAGCAATTTGCGCTTCTTTTTCAACTTGCCAAGCAACACGTTGCTCTTGTGTTGCTTCGCCAAACGGGTAGGTACGTGTGATATCTGAATGGTAACCTTCAACAATACAGCCTGTATCGATTAAAACCCAATCATTTTCTTGTAGTACTTGTGGGTCTTTTACACCGTGAGGAAACGAAGTTGCTAAACCAAAAAGCACAATACAAAATGAAGACCCTGATGCGCCTACCTTTTTATGTGCTTGGTTGATAAATGCTTCAACTTCTTTTGTTGTAATACCTGGCTTAAGTATGCTTGCAGCTGCTTTATGAACCTCTAAAGTCATATTTTTAGCCGTTTGCATTAAGGCGATTTCAGATGCTGATTTACACTCACGACATGGTGCAGTGACTACATCTGCATTAATGATATTAAACGCTGGATTGGCTTTAATGATGCCATCTACTAAGAAAAATCCTGCGCTAGGATCTACCGCGATTTTACCTTCAGTGATATTTAATTTATTTAAAACATCACCTAATAACTGATAAGGACTTTGATGTTCATGCCAGCCATAAAAATCACCTTGGATTTTCATATAATCATTGAGTGAGCCTTGTTCAAAATGAGGTGCAATATAACAAAGGTCGCCATTTGCAGGTAAAATAGCGCCTACTAAACGTTCGCTCTTGTACCATTTTAACCCGGTGAAATAGGTTAGGTTAGTACCAGCATCAATATACATTGCTGCAATGCCTTGTTGCTGCATTAATGTTTGTGCTTTTGCAATGCGTGAGTTTAGCTCGTCATTTGATATTGGTTTAACATGTTGCGTCATATTTTCAAGCTTGGCTAAAGCTTGTTCGATTGTGCTGCCACCGACACCGATTGTCATAGTAAAATTCTCTTTATTGTATGCAATATGCAAAATCTATCATTTTATTTTGGCTTTTAGAAGCGATTAGAGTGATTTTGTCTGAACTAAACGGTATAATTGAGACAATATAACATTTTAGTTTCTAGCTTATTTCCCTTTCATGACAGACATCACCACCCATAAAACTGCAAGGCGTCGTCTTTTAATTGCGCTTGCAATAACTAGCACATTTATGGTGATCCAATTTATTGCGTCATTTTTTGCCAATTCTATGGCTGTACTTGCGGATGCAGGGCATTTATTTGTTCATAACAGCTCGCTTGTTGTGGCGCTAATTGCATCGAGCATTGCTATTCATTTAGCTAAAAATTATAACACCGGTTATAAAAAGGCCGAATTAATCGGTGGTTTAGTAAATGGAATATTCTATTTAGCGATAGCCGCTACGATTATTTTTGCCAGTACCAGTAAATTAATAAATCATGAAAATCATAACCATGAAGTAGATACTTTTTTAATGACAGCAGTATCTGGATTAGGTTTTTTATTTCACGCAGCATCTGCATATGTGCTTTATCAAGGTCGCAAAGAAAGTGTAAACGTTTATGCTGTGTTCTTGCATAGTTTCTTAGACTTGTTATCGACGGTACTTACTTTTGCCGCAGGTATTGTAATTTATTTTACAGGTTGGGTGGATATCGATATTTTCTCTAGTATCTTTATCGCTGGCTTTGTACTAATTACTGGTTTTCGTGTAATAAAAAAATGCATTGAAGGCTTGCTTGAATCGGATAGAGAATTACCTGATGCAACTAAAATTGAATCTCGTCTGTCTAGTTTAGAGCATATTAGTAGTGTGCATAACGTAACGGTTGACAAAAAGGGCAGTAAAACCATTGTTGGTGCACATATTGTTTTAAAACCAAGTTGCACAAAAGAAATGCACCACGAACTTTGCCAATTAGCCGTCGAAAAGTGTTTATTAAAAGAATTCTTAGTTAAAGAAAGTGTACTTCAGATTGAAGCGCATAAATGTCAACATTGCTAACGAATAGGCAAGTCGTTAGCTGACTCTACTTCACCATCTTCATGTACAATCGCTATGTTGCCATCTAATGTTAATACCGCAATACTTTCATCTTGTTCTTTTCGCACAAAAGCCAAATCATATCCGTAACTGTATAAGTCCATAACAGCCACTTTTTGAAAAGGGGTTAAGCGGCTTTGATGCTCGTTGAATTTTGGCTGTTTTACCCTACGTTCTAACATTGCTAATTCCTATGTTTAATTATTGAGTTTAGTACAATGAAGCTAATCTGCGAGTATGAATTCAAGGCATAGAAAGCAGTAATGGAGGTTATATTGTTCGTATAAATTAAAGACACAATGAATAGTATCTTCAATCCTTACAATCTGTTTATCATAATTTAGATGTTTTAATAGGTATCAGAGATATCGGAATTAACACACTTATCTAAATGATCCATATGGTCCTACTTACAGCCAAAATTTTCATCATAAAAATCATTATCTTTAAGTGCAACTAGCGTAACTAAGTGGCATAAATAGGATATATAAATCGCTACTACGCTATTTATTAAATATTCTCGGTATAAATTGATAAGGGCTTTTTATTAGCTTTGAAATTTGCAGATTTATAACGTTTTCGGTTAGTTTAACGGGTGTGTTAACCCTCACCAACTCTCATTTTCCAAATCAAATGCTTAGTCATAGCGTAAATATTACAAGCTGAAGATCGTTTTTGTTAATAACGTATCAAGTCGTTCTTTTAATATGGCTTGAGTGAAATCAAATAAACGTTGAATTTTCATACTATTTGTTTATGTTAGTTACTAAAATAGAAACTGTTTTTTATTAGGTAAATTCAATACAAACCTGTCTCATGGAGGGACTATGAAAAAGTTAACGAAAGCATCGTTATTGATGCTGGGTGTATTCAATATTCCATTTCTTTATGCAGAGCCTGCAACTAAACAAACTGAACAAGTACTTTATAGTGGCGGCAAAATTATCACTATGGAAGGTCAAAAGCCACAGTATGTAGATGCTGTTTTAGTTGAAAATGACAAGATTACGCAAGTAGGCAAGCTAAATGATGTTAAAAAACATCTTCATGGCAAGGTATCTATGGTTGATTTAAAAGGCAAGACCATGATGCCTGGGTTTATTGAACCCCATCTACACCCCTCAATTGCTGCATTAATGCTACCGAATGACACTGTTGCCCCACATGCCTGGAATAAACCAAATGGTGTTACAAAAGCGGCAAAAACCCCAGAAGCATTTATTGAAGGGATAAAAGACTCAATTGCTAAGGCATCGCCTGGCCAAATGCATTTTATTTGGGGTTATCATCAACTGTGGCATGGTGAACTTAATCGAGATGTACTGAATAAATTAGCAAGTGATAAACCTGTTGGCATTATCCACCGCTCTTTTCACGAAATTTTTATTAACGATGCAGCAATAAAACTGTTCAAAATTAAGGAAGATGATTTTACTGGTAATAAACAGGTTAATTGGCAAAAAGGGCACTTTTATGAAGGTGGTTGGCTTGCGTTAGTGCCTAAAATTGCGCCTTACTTACTTAACCCAGAAAGTTATAGTGAAGGCTTAAACTTGATGTCACAGTTGATGCTTAAAAATGGCATCACAACGGTAAGCGAACCAGGTTTCCCAAGTTCTGATTTTAATATGGAATATAGCTTACTTAAAAAAGAAATGGATACTAATCCACCTTATGATGTTTTGCTTATTCCAAATGGTACGCAACTCTACACTATGGCGGGTGGCAGTAATGAAAAGGCTGAAGTTGCCATGAGCAAGCTGCCTGAAAAATACAATACCCACAATATTACTTTTGCACCAAAGCAAGTTAAGTTGTTTTCAGATGGCGCCATTTATTCTTTAGCAATGCAGATGAAAGCACCGTATTTGAGCAACAAGTTCAAAGGCGAATGGATGACTCCGCTTGATTTATTTCAAGAGCAGTTATCTTTCTATTGGAATAAAGGCTATCAAATTCATGTGCATGCAAATGGCGATAAAGGTATTCAACAGGTATTAGATTTCAATATTAAAGATCAGCAGGCGTTACCTAGAGAAGACCACCGTTTTACGCTTCATCATATGGGCTATTTTGACGCAGATTTAGCAGAGCAAATTAAAAAACTAAATATTGAAACGTCAGTTAACCCTTATTATTTATGGGCTCTTGCAACTAAATATTCTGAAGTCGGTCTTGGTAAAGAGCGTGCTGAGAACCTGGTACAAATTAAAGAACTATCAAAACGCAATATACCAGTTTCATTTCACTCTGATTTTGCTATGGCACCTGCTGAGCCACTAACATTAGCATGGACGGCGGTAAATCGAGTTGTTGCTGAAGGAAATGCATTATCGCAAGAACAACGCATTGATGTATTTACGGCTATGAAAGCAATCACATTAGATGCAGCAAGAACGCTTAATCAAGAAAAATTTATTGGCTCAATAAAAGTGGGAAAAACAGCCAACTTCACAATTTTAGAAGAAGACCCTTTTAACATCGAGCCTATTAAACTAAAAGACATTAAAGTGAATGCAGTAGTGTATAAAGGTCGTTGGGTAAATAATACCTTGTAGAACATAAACTAAAGTAGGCTGGTATTAGCTAGCACTATTTAAATAGCAACTTAATCTCGTTATGGTTGTTTTATCATAACGAGATTACGCTAACCAAATAACTCTTTTAGAATTTAATGTTTAATTTAATATCGTTGATTGAAACACCGTAATAACTCGCCAATAAAAGCGCTTTTTGCTCTATATACCCTTCACTTAATTCAAAATCATTTAATTGTTTTTGAAAGCGTGTGCGTGCTAACGTTAAGTTTTCAGAAGTAACAGGCCGTTGTGATTGCTCTATTTCAATTAGGGCCATAAATGCCGTTAGTTCGTGATCAGGCAAAACGTTTCCCTGAATATTTAAATGTAAATAACACTCAAGTGGCGTTAAGTTATTCGACTCAGTTTGTATTAATGCTTTTGGTAAAAATAAGTTACTTTCAAATAATAATAACGATCTTAAATAAGTAAATGGCACACACTCAGATGAACCTCTAGCTACAAACAGGTAATGAAGTACATTGCGCTTTTTATTATCTTGCACTGCAAAATTAGCCATTGTTTGTAATAACGGGGTAAAGAAAGAAAGGCTGTTAATATTTTTTATTTGTGAAATCAACTCTAATGGTACTCTTTTACCATCAGATAGTTTAACGCTGAGTAATTGAAAGTAATCAAAAGTATCTGTGCTTTTACTTGCTTGTAAAGCTAAAAAAAGTTGTAGCTTTGTTTGAGTCGCTTCAGGCTGTTGTTGGTAAAATATTTTCAGCGCTGCTAAATCACTTTGCTTAAGTAAATTAACAAACTGAGTTACTGATTTATCCATAGCTTAATTATGTTGTTTTCAAACAAGCTCAGCCTAACATAAAAATGACGCTTACTCAGTTAGATTTCTTTTGCTGACATTTATTCTTCAAATTTAAGACTATAATCAACCTCATCAAAATGCAGATAAATACACACACCATCGCCTTCAATACTTTGAAACTCGATTTCACCATTAAGCCTTTGTGTTACCAAATTATAAACAATGCTAAGGCCAAGTCCTGTACCTCCCTTTGCGCGTTTGGTTGTAACAAATGGCTCAAAAATTTTGTCCAGTAAATCTTCTTTAACGCCAACACCATCATCGATATACCTAAAATGCAAACTAGCGCCAACCATCTTGGCAACAATTTCAATATTTAGTTTTTCATTGTCACGAGCACCATGGCGAAGGCTATTAATGATCAAAATAGTAAATATCTGATTGAAAGCCCCTAAATAACTGCGCACCACTAAGCCGTTTGTAACATCAATTGAATAAGCAACATCGTACTTTTCAAGTTCATGTTTTAGACTTGAGAATAAATTTGTTAAAAATGTTTCTACATTAAATTCAACCAGTTCATCGTATTCTTGATGCGAAGCAACTTGCTTAAAGCTATTAATTAAACTGGCCGAGCGGTTAAGGTTTGATTCCATTAAGCTTAGGCAATTATCCGCATCCGAAATCATTTGTTGAAGGGTGTTTTTTTGTAATGTGCCTTGGTCAAATGCTTGTTTTAAATGTTCCACTTGTTCGCGCAAGTGTGATTCGCTTGTAATTGCAATACCAAGTGGGGTATTTAGTTCGTGGGCAAAACCTTTCACCATCGAACCTAAACTCGCCATTTTGGCATCTTCAATCAAACGTTTTTGTGCAAGGTTGAGACGATTTATTAATTCTTCAATATGGGTAAGTAATTTATCTATATTTTTTGCAAGGTCAGTGACTTCATCGTCACCACGTAAATTGGTACGCATCGAAAAGCTATCAGACTGGCAAATTGCCGTAATAAAACTGTTTAGTTTAAATAAGCCATAGCCAATCCGTTTATTGATAAAGAACGAGCCCGCTAAACTTAATGCTAAAAAGATAAAAGTGATGGAAAAGGTTAGAATAAGTGTTTCTTTGCTGCTATCAATAGATTGTTTGTTCAAGTAAAGCGAAAGATTGGTGTAGCGCTCGTTAATAACTTGCGATAGCAACTTGTTTTTACCAGCAAGGCCTTTTGCGGATGCTTGACCTATTTGCTCTAAAAAAGCTGTATATTGGGTAAAGTTAACATCATATTCTTTTAAATAAGTAAGCAGTTCTTCTTTTGAAGGATTATCGTGAGTTTGCAAATACACTTTTAACTCAACCAAAATTTCTTTGTGCAATTCTAAATATTTTGGTTTCCAGCGTAATAAGTAATCTTTTTCACGTCTTCTTAATTCTAAAATTAATAGCTCAAGTTTTTGGTCGTTTATTTGCTGGCTAACGTTTTGTATAGCATGAATAGAATTACGGAAATTCCCCCTGATCCCTTGGTCTTCGTCAAACCCTAATTTTTTTTGAATAGATAGCTGCAAGCGTAAGTTTTGTTCAAAATTTCTTACCGCTTCTTGTATTTGCATAAGCAAACGTTCTGCTATTTCGTTGTGCTTAACTAGTTGTAATAACTCAAAATGTATTTGAGAAAAATCGGCAAACTGTTCCGTTGACCAATCTTGCATTTGTTCGTCACGGTCAAGGGTAAACTCGTGTTGAAGGTTAATGGTATCCGATAGAATTTGCTTATAATCATTAAGAGTTTGGGTAACTTGATAGTGATTTGTAACGTTGTGATAGATAATGGCACCGGAGATTAAAACAACAAAGAAGCTAATCAAAAGGGCGATTTGTGAGCTAATAAAAGCTGTTTTTAATTTCATAAGCTACGAGAGTGAGTGTTTTATTAAAGTGTAGGACAATTTATCCTGCTGTAAACAAACGCATTTAAGCCTTCATATAAGTACTAATAAAACAGTCATAGCACATACAATTTTATTTAAATTGCTAACATTGCGTATTTTTGGTTTGCAGTATTTAGTGCGCTTGGTATAGCGTCATACAACAAATTAAAGTTGTTGTAGTGAGATTGCCAGTCAGTAAGAATCTTGCTTTTATCAATAAGAGATTGGATTTCTTGAATATTCAATTCATTACATTGGCAATAAGTTTGGGTCACTAGATCACAAAACTGTACTCTGCGAATGGTTTCAAGCAATGGCGTAAACTGTTTAAACTTTTCGGGCAAAACATCATGATGATGGAAATAAATAATTTCAGGAATAGGGCTTGGAATGTGCCAATGTTTACATACTTTTGCGCCGTTAAAAGCATGTTGACGTAGCAAATATGCTATCCGATGCTTTTGATAGGGCTTTGGTAAATACCAGCTTAAGTCGCTTAAATGCTCAAAATCTTTTACATAATGCTTATGATTTAGTGTAATTTCAATGTCGTGTAATAAACCAACTAAATAAGCCATGTCTGCCGTAATCACGTTACGAAGCAAAATCTCATAAGTTGTTTTTAATAGTTCTGCAGAAATAAGTGATTGGCGCCATAGCTCTTTTTCAAAGTTACTGGTAGGTACAAAGACTTTTGTTAATGCCACTAGGTTAATTAAGTTAAATACTTCTTTACTGCCCATTCTCACTATTGCCTCTTTGATACTGCGAATGGGTTTTACACTTGCGTGTTTGGCAGTGTTACTGAGTTGAATAATTTTGAGTGCGAGAGGCGGATCACGCTCAGCAAGTTTTTCAATTTTTGAAAAATAGTCAGCATCATCTTGTGGAATACTCATCAATTCGACAAGTATTGTTGGTAAAATTGGCAAATCGCATGCTTGATTTTGTGAGCTTGTTTGGCTGTGTGCCATTTACAATTCCATTGGATAAAAACATATCAATTTGCCAATAAGTATAGTTAAGCTTTAATTTGTAGTATTAAAATTGCTGTTTATTGATAAATTTCAGCAGCTTTAAGCAAAACTTCTTCGTGCAGCCTTACTTTAAAGTTTGGATTAACATAATTGAATTGAACTAGACCATTTTCATCGATTAAGTATATTGCAGGGACAGGTAAAACTAAACGAGCATCACCCGATCCATTTTTCTTAAGCGGGTTGGTTAAATCTAGGCGTTTAACATAGCGTTTTGTCGTTGCTTCATCGGTAAAAAATGCAAGACCAAACGCTTGGCTCAGCTCACTGTTAAAATCAGATAATAAATCATACTGTAAAGCCATTTTCGAAATGCTTTTTTGTAAATCCTGCGGGGCATCTGTAGATACACCAACTAATTTATAACCCATTGCTTTTAACTTAGGTTCTATTTTTTTGAGCTGTCCCATTTGTGTATTACAAAATGGGCACCAGCCACCGCGGTAAAAAAATAAAATAGTCATTTGATTATCCAAGTAAGCTGAGAGCGTTTGGCTACTGCCATCTAGCGTTGTAACGTTAATATTTGGTATGAGTTGTCCATTCAATAATGGCGAGACTGTATCACTTGATTCGGCAATTGATTTGGCAAAAACAAGGTTAGGTATAAGTACAAAAAGAAAGATAAGGAAATTTCGCATTTAGTAAGTCCTATTGTTAAGGTTACAAACAAGACCTATCTAGGGCGCATTAAATTTCGAAATTACGTTTAATAACTAAAAAGGCATGTAAAACATGCCTTTTTGTAAACGATTAAATCAATTCTTTTAGCATTTCATCGTTATATGCAACGACCTCGTTACCTGATTTAACTTTTGCAACATAATCAGGATTCGCAATAAATGGACGACCAATGGCCAGTAAATCAAATCGTCCTTGATTTATTGCCTCTAGGCCGGTTTCTGCAGTAAAGCCGCCAACACCAACTAATGTATGCGGGTAGTTTTTACGTACATAGTCTGATACTCGGCCATCTAAATAATCAAACTCAAGCGCATCATCAAAGATACCGATATGCAAATAAGCAAGTTCACGATCTGCCAGTTCATTTAAAAGATAATCAAATACTGACCGATCACGTGGGTCCGGAGAAATATTAAAATAGGCACCTGGAGAAACACGAAGGGCTGTGCGCTTAGCACCAATACGGTTGCTTATGGCATCAACAACAAGTAGTGCAAATCGAGACATATTTTGAGGATTACCACCAAATTGGTCATCGCGTTGGTTACTATCAAAGTGTAAAAACTGGTCAATTAAATAGCCATTTGCACCATGAATTTCTACACCATCAAACCCAGCATCAATTGCATTGCTGGCTGCTTGTGCATAGTCATTTACTAATTGCTCAATTTGGCACTCACTTAATGGGGTTGGGGTGATATATTCTAATTCACGCATGCGCGGCACCGTGCCATCAACTTTTAACGCACTTGGTGCAACAACAGTATCACCATTGAAAAAATGCGGGTGTGCTACGCGGCCTGTATGCCAAAGCTGTACAAAAATTTTTCCGCCATTGTTATGTACGGCTTGTGTAACACGTTGCCAGCCCTGAATTTGTTCAGCTGTAAAAATACCAGGAGTATTAGGGTAGCCTTGACCATCAGCACGAATAATTGTTGCTTCTGAAATAATCAGTCCCGCTTCGGCTCTTTTGGCATAATAATCTGCCATTTGCTGTGTTGGCACCAAGTTTTCATCTGCCATACAACGGGTTAAAGGTGCCATTAAAATACGATTTTCTAAGGTTATTTCGGCATTAAGCTGCACTTTGTCAAAAAGTGATTTTGTCATAATGTTCTCATGTGGTTAATTTGAATGCTTATTCAAATTAACTTTTATTGAACGTTCGTTCAAGTACTTTTTTGAACAAATGTTCAAATTAAGTTATATTGAGGCGTAATATTTTATGAGGCCATAAATGAGAAGCGCTGAATTTGACCGTGAATTTGTTTTAAGAGCTGCAATGAAAGCTTTTATGCATAAAGGCTTTAATAAAACTAGTATGCAAGATTTAAAAGCCGCAACAGGCCTCCATCCTGGTTCTATTTACTGTGCGTTTGACAACAAAAAAGGGTTACTGCTTGCAGCAATTGAGCAATATAACCTCGATATTAGTGCCTGTTTTAATACTTTTTTTGACAGTGTTGATTCGCCATTAGCTGGGTTAACACACTACTTAGATTATATTGTTGACCAGTGTATTAGTTGTGATCCGGAATCCTCTTGCTTACTGCAAAAAGCATTGAATGAACTTGCAGAGCAAGATAGAGATGTACAAACTTTAGTCACAGCGCAGCTAAGACGGTGGCAATTAGGACTAGAAAACATTATTAAAGCGGCTCAAGAGCGTGGTGAAATTAGTGGCTCTCGCGATGCAAAATGTCGAGCTCGATTTTTAGTCATGAGCATCTATGGTTTGCGAACTTATGGCTACACTCACCCTGAGGCTGAGGATTTACGTGCTTTGGCAAAACAAGTGATACACGATATTTCGGTGTAATTATGCTTGATAAAAATAACCTCTTTACTAATTTACCCAAGGACAAAACGCAAGAGCACTTTAGTGATCTCGTAAATTCTTCTTCTACTCGCATTGAACGCATTGTCAGTTTCGGACAATCTTCACCACAAAGTGGTTGGTATGATCAAGACGAAGATGAGTGGGTTTGTGTGCTAAGTGGTTACGGGGTGCTGGAATTTGAAAATGGTAGCATAGTAAAGCTAGATGTGGGTGACAACCTTTTGATCCCTGCTGGGTGCAAACACAAAGTAGTTGAAACAGATCATAACAGTGAAACGGTGTGGCTAGCCGTTTTTTATAAATAACAGGCACAAAAAAAGCGAGTTTATAAACTCGCTTTTTCTTTGTAGTGACTAATTAAAGTACTACAACGTTCGCAGCTTGAAGACCTTTTTGGCCGTCTTCAACTTCGAAAGCTACCGCTTGACCTTCAGTAAGCGTTTTGAAGCCTTCTGATTGGATTGCACGGAAATGTACGAATACGTCTTTGCCGCCATCGTTTTGTGAAATAAAGCCAAAACCTTTTGACTCGTCAAACCATTTTACTACGCCATTTACTTTGTTAGACATAATTTTTACCTTTTATAAAAGTGTTTATTGTGGTGAATATCACCGCCGAGCTTAATTTATATTTCAGCTAATATCGCATCTAGCTTCTATGTACAACTTTCAAAAAGGAGTAAACAGGAATAACGCAGTAATAGGGATTGATCTATGTTTTAAGCGTTTTGAATATTAGCGCTTTAGCTGGGTTTTGTCTAGTAAATTCACGGGATAAAAGGTCTGATTAGTTGAAATGACAAATAAAAGTATACACTTTACACAAGTGTCATTGAAATCTTACAAGTTCATTAGCTAAAGAATGTAAGCTTCACTGACAGCAAGCAAAAATAATGCTCTAATAGCTGAGTTATCTAAGTTATTCTCTTGGGTTATATAAAGTGGCGTGAGCATAACAACACGCTACACTAATAATAAATTTTGGAGCTTCTAATGACTTGCCCACATCATAACTTTCGTGAGTTAGAAAAAGACATTCACACAGATTTTAAAGACGATATGTCATACGGTGATTATTTGCAATTATCGCAGGTGTTATCCGCACAAAAACCACTTTCTGATCAGCATGATGAGATGTTGTTTATTGTTATTCACCAATCAAGTGAGCTGTGGTTAAAACTGGCAGGGCACGAACTTAGTGCCGCAATTACTAATTTAAATAATGGCGATTTTGGTCATGCATTTAAAGTAATTTCGCGTGTTAAGCAAATTTTTAATCAACTCACACAATCTTGGAATATTCTTTCTACGTTAACGCCTGTTGATTATCTTAAGTTTAGAGACGCATTAGGTCACTCTTCAGGATTTCAATCATACGGCTATCGAAAGTTAGAGTTTTTGCTAGGCAACAAAAATCACAGTTTATTAAAAGTGCATGAAAATGATGAAGTAGTGCACAGTGAATTATCAACCATTTTAAATGCGCCAAGTTTATATGATGTGACCATCAGTATTTTACAAAAACATGGCCTTAATATTGACGCTAGCCATTTAAGTCGCGATGTCAGTTTACCTTACCAAAGCAATAATTCGGTGCTTAACGCATGGCTTGAAGTATATAAAGATGCTGATAAATATTTTGAGTTATATGAACTTGCCGAAAAACTGGTAGATATAGAAGACAGTTTCCAACAATGGCGCTTCAAACATATGTATACAGTGCAGCGCATTATTGGCAATAAGGTTGGCACGGGCGGCTCATCTGGCGTTGCCTTTTTGAAAAAAGCGCTTGATATTAGTTTCTTCCCTGAGCTTTTTGAACTTAGAACCAAGCTTTAAGAGAAATAAAAATGAAAGCAGAACAACTACAACCTTATTACTCAGAATTTGATGTAAGCAACCGAATTTTATTATCTGGGCATTCCCATCAAGCATGGCCTAATGTTGCAAAAGATGGCCTTTTAGCGTGTTTTAGCGATGCTGCAAAACACATTGATGATAAATGGGGCGCAGCGTTTGAAAAAGCTGAGATCGTTCGAGATTTTTATCGTGATTTGGTGGGTGAGACAAATGCTCAGATTGCTTTAGGACAATCAACGCATGAGCTTATCCTGCGTTTTTTATCAGATTTAGCGTGTTTTAAAAGCAAAAAGAATTCACCGATTAAAATTGTTACGACCAATGGTGAATTTCATTCAATGCGAAGACAGTTAGACAGGTTGAAAGATCTCAATATTCAAATCAATGTTGTTGATACTCACCCTGCAGAGACCTTAGCAGAACGACTGATACATGAACTAGACGAAACTACCGATGCAGTAATGGTATCAGCCGTTTTTTTTGCGTCTAGTCGTATTTTTCATGGAGTAGGCGATGTGGCAATTGCGGCTAAAAGCTTAGCAATTCCGTGTTTAGTTGATGCTTATCATGCACTTAATGTAATCCCATTTAATCTTTATGATTGGCGTTTAGACAGCGCATTTATCGTCGGTGGAGGCTATAAATATTGCCAAGCAGGTGAGGGAAATTGTTTTATGCGTATTCCAACAGGGTATAATGGCAGCCCGATTATTACAGGTTGGTTTGCTGAATTTGAAAGTTTAGATCAAGCACCAGGTAAAGTTGGTTATGGTAAAGGGCAAGCAGCATTTTCCGGTTCAACATACGATCCTGTAAGCCACTATCGTGCAGCATCGGTTTTTACGTTTTTTAAAGAACATAATTTAACGGCCGAAGTTTTGTCTAACGTGAACAAAGGGCAAATTGCGCGTTTATGGCATGGCATTGAATACATGGATTTACCAGATAACGTTTTATCTGTTCCAAGTCATTCAATAAACGATAATGCTGGGTTCTTATCACTTACAACTAAACAAGCTGCGAAGTGGGTGAAAATGCTCGCAGAGCATGGCATTCAAACAGACAGTCGCGGTGATCAGCTAAGGCTTGGGCCTGCACCTTATGTAACTGACGAGCAAATTGATGAAGCGCTCAGTTGCATTAAGCTCATTGCAAAAGATTTTTAACGTTTTCTTTTACAATAAGGCCAATACGCTGAACACTTATTGGCCTTTTTTGTGCGCTATTAGACTAAAAGATAAAGAGTTAAAAACAACCAGTTTAAATAGTGAGCATCATATCTAACCCTTTAAAATAAAGGGCTATCTCATTATTGGTTATAATATTGTCTATAAACCAATCGATATTAGCTGATTTATAAATTACTACTCGACTTATTGCTTAGTCTCAAGCTGAACTGACTACGTTACCCTGTTTTCATTACCAATTTAACATCCGTAATTTAACATCCGTAGTAGGAGATGTAATGACAACAGCAAAATCCAACAAAGATGATGTAACAGCTCAAAGTTATGAATCCCTCCATAAACCAAGTAGTGAATTTAACAGCCGCGATGAGTACCTCGAACATGAGTTACAAATTATGCAGCCTAAACGCTGGCGACCTAATTTACCGTTTCGGGATTATCGCTTCGAATTAGAAGATACTATTCCAGCCATGGCAGGAACGATTGGTAAAGTGGTTATGGTTGGTGCAATTGCAGCAACATTTGCAGGGCCTCTTGGGCTAAGCGATAGCTTTATCTTGGAGAATGTGCGCTATGAATTACTTTTAGTTTCCATTTTCATTTTATTGTTTTCAGGCTTTTTCTTACCAACAGCAAATTTAGCGGGCACACATGGCCCTCTGATCCCATTAATCCCCATCGTTGTTGCTGCGGGTGGTCACCCAATGGCTTTTGGTTTATTAATTGGTGCGTTTGGTTTATTGCTGGCAATAAGTAAAGGCGGCAGTGTCTTAGCAGGATTAACCAGTCGTGGTGTATGTGGTGGTTTATTACTTTACTTAGGTTTTATAGGCACCACCTCACAGGTCAAAAAACTGTTTGCTTGGGCAGAAGGCATAAATATGGAGCATATTGCCTTTATTATCATTTTTACCACTATTTTACTTTATGCGTTATTAGAGCATTTTAAAAAGCGTTGGCTTGCAGTACCCTTAAGTTGCTTACTTGGTGGTGGTTTGGCATTTGCATTAGGTGCACCATTTGAATTCAAAACTGGCCCTGGTTTACCAAATATGGATCCGATGTATTGGTGGGGAGAAAATACGGGGTGGATGCTTGGTTTACCCACATTAGAAAGTTTTATTGTGGTATTGCCATTTGCTGTGCTCGCCGTTGCGATGTGGTCGCCGGATTTCTTAGGTCACCAAGTGTTTCAAAAAATTAGTTACCCAGAGCGCACTGAAAAAGTACAAATGAATATTGACGATACTATGTTAAGTGCCTCTGTTAGACAGACCTTTGGCTCACTAATGGGCGGTGCTAATTTTACATCATCGTGGGGTACATACATTGTGCCTGCTGCGATTGCAAAAAGGCCTATTCCGGCAGGCGCCATTTTAACAGCGGTATTTTGTATTATTGCAGGCCTTTGGGGTTACCCTATGGATTTAGCAATCTGGCAGCCAGTATTGTGTGTTGCACTAATTGTTGGTGTATTTATTCCATTGCTTGAAGCTGGTATGGAAATGACCCGTGAAGGTAAAACAACACAGTCAGCAGCTATCGTGGTATTTTCCTCAGCGCTTGTGAATCCAGCGTTTGGTTGGTCACTGACCATGCTATTAGACAACTTAGGATTAATCGGCTGTAAAGAACGTAGCAAGGAACTAACATCAATGAATCGCTGGATTATTCCAATGATCATGTTTGTTGTTTTAACCGGTGTAATGGCGCTGGTAGGTTTATTACCTGGGCTCCCAGCAATTATGCCTAGTTTCCGCTAAGTTAAGCACCTTAAGTTATTTCGCCAAACGAAGTTCGTTTGGCGTCTTTCCCGTCCATCGTTTAAACATTCTACGAAAATTAGTTAAATCACTTATTGCAAGCTTATCCGAAAGCGTTTGATTAGATGCAGATGTGTGCATTAGGTGAAATAACGTTGCATGCTTTTGAGCTAAATCTTTTTCATATTTAAAGTTAGTATTATGTTGTTTTAATTTTCTTTTGAATGTTGCTGTACTTAACGAAAAATAGTCCGAAGCCGATTCCAAAGTAGTGGTTGGCTGCTCTGTAATAAGCTTTGCAAGTTGGCTCAATAAGCTTTGCGCCTTACAAGTCTTTTTTAAATTTTGCAACGCTTGTTGGCGCATTAGTTTGCAACTACTTTGCTGATTTGCATTTAATGAATCTGATTTTAAAGTGATTAAAAACAACGGCTTTGAAAAAGCTACTGGGCATTTTATGTAGGCAAAATATTGCTCATAATGCGCGGGTTTGGTAAACGGTAATTCTATGGTGATTTCACAATCCGGAAAGCGCCAATTAAGGTAACTACTTAATTTACTGATCAATATTTCTATGAAAAATCGTTCGCTAAACTCAGAGCTGTGTTTTACACCATGACTAATAACAAAATGGGTTTTATCGCCAACAACAAACTTATCAAACTTACAGTAAGGGAAAAAAGACACAGCGTAGAGCGATATAATACGAATAGCCTGATTTAAACTACTGGCATTGATAAGCGCTGTTTTGATCGGAGTGTGATTTTGATAAAAGAAATTTTTGCCAATTTGAAAACTAAACTCATTGTAAGGCAGTAGTGAAAACACATTTTCAACGGTTGTATCTATCTGATCAAAGCTCACGGTTAAATGGTTATTTAAAAGGTCCTCGTAGCTTAACCCTGTTCCTTTTAATATTTTACTCGGCAAAACACCTTGTAATTGTGCCATAGATACTAATGGAAGTAGCACGCCAGTACAGGGAATAACAGCGTTATTACACTCAAAAAAAGCCTTATTGCGCTCCATTAGGCCGCCTTCTTTTGTACTTCTAAACAACGATTTAGGCGCTGTAGTAAGTTGTCGACATTATCCCCTTGTTCAACTTGTATTGTTGTGTGATTGATATCACTGTAAGTTGACGAAGAGTTTAAGTATAAAACGTGTTGCCTAATCATATTGGCGATATGTTGATTGATAAGATGACTTTGGCATAGTTGTGTATTTGGCATTAACACAATAAATAAGTCGCCAGCGTAGCGACAAACTAAGTCCGATTTACGAATGTTAACTTGTATCAAGCTCCCAATATCACTGAGAAGCGAGTTAGCAGCTTCTACACCATGCTCTCTAAGGTAAACATCAAACGCTTTTATATCGATTAAACTAAGGCAAAAAGGAGTGTTGTCATTGTTGAAATGATAAAGCTCAGATTGAATTTGTTTTTTCATATAACTAGCTGAGTAGAGACCAGTTACAAAATCATAAAAGCTGTGTTCACGATAGAATCTTTCACTTTTAATAAGTCGATTATTAATGATGTGTTGTTCACGGTGCCAATAAACTAATGCAAAACTCATAATAATCAAACCAAGTACAGCAGGTATTGCTTCTATCCGTGACATCCATTGGAAATCGGATTTATAGCGATAAAATTCATCAAGTACATCCAGTAACATTGAAAAGTGCACCATCATAATGCCGATAAATAACAGCAAGGTAAGTTTGCCTTTCGGACGGGTATGCAGTGTCACAAGTAACCAACAAAGCGTAATTAACGCAATACCACCTTCACCGATAACATCTAACCACTTTATATCATCAAATGGCTTAAGATTGCTCAATAAAGCAACCGTCAAAATAATCACCGTAAAGCTTGTAATAAATAAGGCAAAAAGGGTGCGATGGAGTTTGATAATGTTGGATTTCATAGTTACTAATAAGGTTTTTCTATTTATTGTTGATGAATTTTTCTGTTCTTCACAGGGTTAAAATAGCTCATCAAACTCATCATTTTTATGACAATTAAACTTCAATAGGCATTTGTTTGGGTTTTTAATACTACCATTCGGGGTTAAAACAGCTCATCTCGGTCCTTATATCTCATATAACTCAATGTTTAAGCTAAGTTACTAGAACCATTGAAATATTTTTTTCATATAAGGCTTGTAGGGTGACGCAGTCAATTTAGTGCCGGGTAGAGATCGCGCCACTAAAAACTGGCTTTAAATCTTAACCCCTGAAAGAGAATTAAAATGGAAAGCAATAAACCGTCAGTATTTAAACGCAGTCAACTTGCGTTTGCAGTCATTGCCGCTTGTTTATCGAATCAAGTGATGGCAAACACCCTCTCTGGTCTCATCAGTGACGTAAACCAAAAAGTTTACTTTGAAGGTGCTAAAGTTGAATTAAAAGAACTAAATAAAGGTGTTGTGTCATCACGCGATGGCAGTTATTCATTTAATAATGTCCCAGCAGGCGAATATACGTTAGTTGTTTCTTATGTGGGTGCTCAACCACAAGCTCTAATGGTCAAAATAGATGCTGATTTAGAGCAGAATATTAAGCTTGCGTCTGCAAATAATTTAATTGAAGACATGATAGTGGTTGGTACACGCGCAGGACAAGCAGGCGCGATTAACCGTCAGAAAAATGCACTCAGTATTAAGTCAATTGTTAGCAGTGATTCAATTGGGCAATTACCTGACCAAAATGCAGCAGAGGCATTACAGCGTTTACCCGGTATGTTTATTCAGCGGGATCAGGGTGAAGGACGTTTTGTAGGTATTCGAGGCATCGACCCTAACTTAAATAATGTGACGATTAATGGCGCAAATGTACCGTCTCCTGAGGCGGGCGTGCGCAGCGTGGCTATGGATGTTATTCCAAGTGAACTGGTGCAAAGTTTAGAAGTAAGTAAAAGTGTAACGCCAGATATGGACGCAAGTGCTGTGGGTGGTTCGATTGATGTTAAAAGTTTAAGTGCATTTGATAGAGAAGGGCGAAGCTATAGTGCAACATTTCAAGGTTCATACAATGAGCAAGTAAGTGAAGCGAGTCCTAAGTTATCGGCAAGTTTTACTGATGTTTATGAATTTGAAAATGGCAGTGAACTTGGCTTAGCAACGGCATTTAGTTGGTTTGAAAGAAAGTTCGGCTCTCATAATTCGGAAGTAGATGGCGGCTTTGGAGAAATCTCGGTAGAAGGGCAAAACTCGGGAGATGATGTTGACTTTTTCGGTGCGGAAGAAATTGAACAACGCCATTATTTAATTACGCGTGAAAGACTCGGTGCGGCCTTAAATTTAGACTTTAGAACAAATGCACATTCTGAATATTACCTACGCACACTTTGGAGTGAATTTTCAGATGATGAATTTAGACTGCGCAATGAATACAAGTTTGCTAAAGGCCAAGTGCTTGAAGACAGTATTACAAGTTCATCAGCAACTTTTATAAATGCGGATATGGACCGAGACACCAAAGACAGATTTGAGCAACAACAAATCTTATCGGTAGTGTTAGGCGGTAAAAATCAACTTAATGATTGGTTATTAGAGTACGATTTAGGCTATTCCAAATCGAATGAAAAAGAGCCTAACCGTATCGATGCTGACTTTAAAGGTGAAGGGTTTGCGCTTGGTTATAACAGTACAGCAAATGCACCTGATTTGGCTCACTCTGAAGCTGCGCATGATCTCACAAATTTTGAATTAGATGAGATTGTTAATGAGAATAACCTATCGGAAGACAGTGCTACCAGCTTCAAAGTTGACGTTAGTAAAGATTTTGTTTGGCAAAATCACAATGGCGAACTGAAATTTGGTACTAAATATCAAACACGTGAGAAAACAAATAACGTTAACTCCATTGTGTATGACGGTGGATTTGGTGATGTTTTGGCGTCTCAATTTGAAAGTGCTGAACCAGATTACAGCTTAGGCGCATTTGGACCGGGGCTTTCAAAACATGCATTGGCGCAGTTTGTAAAAACCAATAAACAGCAATTCGAAATCAACCGAATAGATACTGAGATTAACAGTTTTGGTCAAACTTACCAAAGTGAAGAAGATATCTTAGCGGCGTTTGCGATGGTAACGATGGATATTAATCAGTGGCATATTGTTGCGGGTGTAAGATACGAAGACACGTCATTTGCAACGGCAGGCAACCGTGTTGAATTGACTGTTGATGAAATAAACGATGATGAAACTGTTTCTATAGCGCCTTGGACGGTAGAACAAGACTACAACCACTTTTTGCCAAGCTTAAATATTAAATATGATTTCTCTGAAAAATTAATTACCCGTTTTGCCTACACAAATACCATTGCAAGGCCGACATTTGGCGACAGCGCAGCATATCAATTAATCGAAACTGAGATTGTAAGTGATGATGGTGAAATAACTACAGAGCGAAAAGCTGAAGTGGGAAATCCAGATTTGAAACCTTATGAGTCGATGAATTTGGATGCGTCTATTGAATATTACCCAGGCAATATCGGTGTGATGTCAGCAGGGATCTTTTTTAAAGACATTAAAAACTTTATCGTTATGGCTGAAGTGCAAGATACACCTGCATGGCAAGGCTTTGATGAAGTGATCCAGCCAATTAATGGTGGTTCAGCACAATTAACAGGGATAGAACTCGCTTGGACCAAAAACTTCAAAAACGGATTGATGTTTTCTACCAATGGTACATTTATAAATGCCGACGACAAATTGCCTAATCAGTCAGATACTGTTGCAAATATGATGTTTGGCTATGAATCTGCAAAATTCAGCGCGCGTATCAGTGCAAGCTATAAAAGTGAATCATATCAATATGAGTTAGCTGATGCTGCCGTTTTTGAAGACGCACATAACCAATTTGATTTTAGTGCCAAATATTACATAAATGAACAAAGCCAAGTGTACTTTAATGCAATCAATATAACCGATGAACCTTTTTACTTATATCACGGTAGCGAAAAGTACAGCTTACAGTATGAAACGTATGGTCGTTCATTTGAACTCGGTTTTACATTTACATCATTTTAAGAAGAGGTGCCGCTGAGTAACCTCAGCGGCTTTTTTATATGAAAACAAAGCATATTCTTTTAAATTTGGTTTTATCTGTTGTACTTACACCTTGTTTTGCCGCCGATAAAATTTCTTTTTTAGCATTTGGAGACGGTGGTTATCACCCAAATTATCCAAAGCAAAAGCATATTGATAAGCCGAAAACAAAGGCTGAATTTATTGCTGCAGAAAAAGCTGATTGGCAAGCAGAACATCGTCCAATGTCTGACTTTGGTCATGCACCTATTTATATTTATCCAGGCACTAGCATTGCAACAGAAGATACAGGCGCAACAAGTGTCGGCTTGGCTATGGCGACATTATGCAAATCGGTTAATTGTGATTTTGGTATCCAGCTAGGAGATAACATTTATCCTGATGGTGCTGACGCGAACGATGGCAAGGATGATCAAAAACGAATGAATGATTTAATTCTTGCACCGTTACAACCTTTATTTAAACAAGTTCCCAATATGGTTGTTTACTCAGCACTCGGTAATCATGACTGGAAAACCTCACGTAAAGGCGTTGCCTTACAAACTGCATGGATGGCAGAACAACCTAATTTTCATATGGATAAAAAAGGTTATTATAGCTACAAGCAAGGTACACCTGGGAACGATGTCGAGTTTTTTGTTCTCGATACTAATATGCTGCTCTCTGGCCAACATTACTATGAAATACCTTTAGCCAAAGATGGAAGCGAACAGGGGCTTGCAACAGCTCTGGCATCTGGCGAGGCAAAAATTGAAGAAATCGAAAACCATGAAGTACCTTTAAATGGTGAAGATCATAAGCAATTGGCTTGGCTTGCAAATGGTTTAAAACAATCAACAGCCAAATGGAAGATTGTCTATGGCCACCATGTTTTGTGGTCAATTGGCGGTACAAAATACGATGAAGCACATGTTTTAAGACGCTTAATCTTACCTGAGCTGTGTGAGTATGCTGATGCTTATATTGCAGGTCATGAACATGATTTAGAGCTTTTAACAGATGATTGCTCACGCGTAAGCACAGTGAAAAAACTACCCTTACCACTGATTATTAGCGGTGCAGCTTCAAAAATGCGTGGTATCCATCGTGGGTTAGCAGATTATCAAGAAAAACAATATGATGAATATGACTTACTTTGGCATAAAGCCTTTACTTGGGGTTTTGCACATATTGAAATTGATAATAAAACTGATCAATTACACGTTAATTTCTACTCAACACCGACAAATAAAAGCGGCGAGCCGATTAAAGAAACATCTTTTAGTTTTAAACATCGAAGTACAAAAAACTAGCTTGTTAAAGTGTTTTCTAAAAGTGCATTCAAGTTACCTAAGCAGAACCTAATAACCTACTTGAGTGGATATAAGATTTTAACAATTGAACTTATTAGCCTTCATTAAGAGGCATCTGGTTATCTGCATTAATGATGGTGTATTTGCTCTTATCAATAAAAAAGCCGGCTTGCGTATATGCGCGAGTAATTGCATTACTTTTACGTAACTGCGTAAGCCCTTTTTCAATTGCGATATATGCTTCTTTGCCCAGCGGATGGTTGCGGCTAATCACAAAATGACGGCTGTCTTTTAATTCAACAGCGACATTGGGTAAAGGTACTAGGTTAATTTTATCAAGTGTAAAGCGCTTATCTGGCGTAGAGTGAAAAGGCATTAGCATAAAGTCGACCCAACCAGAATTTACCATTCGCGCCATGCTGATCCACTCATGTTCTATTACTAATTCCTTTAAAGGCAATGCTGAAAGGGTATTCCAATCGGTTCGCCATTTAGGGGTAGAGACTGCACTTAACCTTTTAAAATCAGCAAGCTTATTTAATTTAAGCTTATTTTCACGGCCAGATTGGGTGTAAATCCCAGCAATATATTCTCCACGACGAATAAGCGGTTTAGAAATAAATAAGAAATTCGCTTTGGCATGTGCATCCGTTAACCAATAGGAGTCAAAACTAATGAGTAGTTTGCCGGTTTCGAGCATGCGGGTATTACGAAAATTTACTTTGCCGGGGATATAATTAAATTGATAGTTAAATCCACCTAACTTTAAGGCTTGTTGGGCGATTATCATATCGACTACATCACGGCGAATGGCTTTACCAGAAAAATCATCAATACTTGTGACATCGCGATTGTTAACAAAAGTGGTGTAATCTTTATAAACGTCATCACGAATATAGATATCAATTACGTTGGCCTGCAACGAGAAACAACTAAATAAATTGAAAATAAAAAAAACCACAAAACAGCGCATGATATCTCACTATTAACCTTAATAAAATCCTTATATATCTGAGTCCTAGATTAAATATGACACAATTTGATATAAATAGATAATTCAAAACTATCTAACTTATACGAATGTAGTCACATTAAGTTTAGTGTACTTCAGCACAAATGATGAATTGCCTAAATTGATCTTAACCATTTAGGCATTTTCAATAAGTAGTGGGATTAATACTTACGGCGCTCAAGGCCTGTTTCTGCCAAAATCTTTGCTGAGATTTCTTCCACCGAAAAATGCGTTGAGCTTAAATGTGGAATTTTATTCTTTTTATACAGCATTTCGGCTTCACGTACTTCTAGTCGACATTGTCTTAAAGAGGCATATTTACTATTGGCCATCCGCTCGTTGCGAATTGCAGCTAAGCGTTCTGGGTTAATAGTTAAACCAAATAACTTACTTTTATGATTTTGCAGAGCACTTGGCAAACGCATCATATCTAAATCGTCTTCTGTAAGCGGGTAATTTGCGGCTTTTATGCCATATTGAAGCGCTAAATATAAGCTGGTGGGTGTTTTACCACTTCGGCTAACACCAACTAGGATAATATCTGCTTCATCGTAGTCTTTTAAGTTGCTGCCATCGTCGTTGGCTAGTGCATAGTTAACCGCATCGATTCTGAAATCGTAGCTTTTTTCATGTATTGAGTGGGTTCGATGTGTACGGGGTACAGGGTTAACACCAATGGTGTCTTTTACTTGTCCGCTGTAAGCAGTTAAAAAATCAAAACACTGGCCTTGTGACGATAAAATAATATCGCTTAACTGTGGATCAACAAAGGTAAAAAACACTAACGGCTTTTCACCACTAAGTTTAAATGCTTTATCAATTTCGAGTTTGACTTCATATGCTTTTTGCTCTGTTTCAACAAACGGAATTGTGATGTGTTTAAATTCTACAGGAAATAACGACAAGGTAGCATGACCAAATACTTCGCTGGTAATTGCTGTACCGTCAGATATATAAAATGCGCTGCGCATAAATAGCACCTATTTGTGAGAGATAAGCTATCAAAACAAATATCACTCAGTAGCTCAATAAAAAGCGCTGTAATTTATGTTTTATTTGATTTAGCTAAAAGCCCAGTTGGCTTTTAGCTAATTTGAAAAGGGTTAAGAGCTCACTTCAGGCACTTGCCATGTTTGTACAACGGTTGGCGAAATTAGACGCGCAATAAGCTTTGGCAGTACTTTCACAATCACAAATAAAGCAAGTAGCGTACTTAAAATTGATTTACCAAGAAAGAACATAACACCCGCGCAAATACCTGCTAAGACTAACCAAGGTAATACCGCCATAAAACGTGATTTTTTGTTTGTGGTATGAATAAGGTGCTGCGGTAACAAAGCCTTTATTTGGTCTAAAGCATGATGTTTAACCGCTTGGTTTAAAAACTCAATACTGTGAGCAGACTCACCGACACTAATTGAAAGCAGATCGCTGTTATGTTTGCTTGTGACTTCTGTGATTTCAGCGAGGGGTATTGTAACTACCTTAGGCTTTTTGATTAAAGACACTAATTCATCAAACGTACTTTGTTTTTGATACGCATTTTGCACTTTACTCACTTCGTTTTTATCAAATTTGACAGAAATTAGTTGATTGTCCGCAAGCCAAATTAGATAAAAGTCATCAATATCTAACCAAGAGTTACTGTTGTAAAAACCCTCAGGTAATGCATTTGCGGCTTCTCTAACAAAAATAACAGACAAAATATAGTATAAGAAAAGGCATGCAGGAGTTGTGAAAATACCTACTTTCACTGCGTAACCTAAAAAATTGTTACTGGCCTTAGCTTCATCAACATTCGCTTTAAGGTCAAAGTGTTCACCACTTTGCGATACGATGACATCTATGGGATCATCAACTGCTAACGAATTATATAAAGAGTACTTAATTTCACTGATTTCTTCATATGATTCACCGTCAATATCAACACGGTATTGAACGTAATAAAGAGTTTCACTGCGTTTTCTACCTTTTCGAGTACGATATTCCTCTTCTTCGCTATTTAAACTTACTACTGTGCCTACAACTGGGTAACTGTTATTTGTCCAAGCTAATAAGCCATTGTGAATTTTGCCATAATATTGACTAGCAAAATATGTGATGATTAAAAATATAAATAGGCTGATGCCCTGCACAATCAATTTGCGCTTTTGACCAGGGGAGCGTTTCATTTGCATTCCTTGTTTTAGTTAACTTTTGCGAATGAGATTTCAACTACAGGGGAGGTAAACCACAAGGCTATTCCTTAGCCTTAAAATCCATTTCATATAAAATCATAATTTATTAAATATTTTGTTACAAGTTTCGAATTTAGAAACGGCAAATTAGATAGGTAAGCCATATTAAAAAACTTCTATCTTATACAAAAAAGTTAAAATGAATTGCTTTATGCTTATTTTCTAAATGGCACCGGTGTCACTAGCATAAAAATTCACTAAATCCGAATTTACGCACAATACATTTTAAAATTAGGCTATTTGTCCTTGATTTTGCAAGGGTTAGCTGCTTTACCTCTGTAAGTCATCTATGTAAACTTATGCTCGCTTGTTGAATAGAACTGTTAATTTCTGCTACCCGTTCAAGTTTATCGCAGGTGTAATTGGCGTTCACATTTAGCAACTTGTTGTTATCTAAACTAGGATTAGATAACACTCTCTCACAACCTTTGCTTATGGAGAATTTCCGTGCAATATATACTTTGGTATCAAGAACTTGGTATGAGCGATGTACCACGAGTTGGTGGTAAAAACGCATCTCTTGGTGAAATGATTTCTAATCTTGCAAGCGCAGGTGTTACCGTTCCTGGTGGCTTTGCAACGACGTCTGAAGCGTTTAATGAATTTCTTGACCAGTCTGGTCTTAACAACAAAATCCACGATGTGCTTGATAAGCTCGATGTAGATGATGTAAACGAATTAGCTCGCGTAGGTGCTGAAATTCGTCAATGGATCATTGATACACCATTCCAAAGTAATCTAGACACAGCAATTCGTGAAGCGTATTCACAGCTTCATGGTGATGCAAATCAAGACGTTTCATTTGCTGTACGTTCTTCAGCAACCGCAGAAGATATGCCGGATGCGTCGTTTGCAGGTCAACAGGAAACATTCTTAAATGTACGTGGCATAGACGCAGTGATGGTAGCGATTAAGCATGTATTTGCGTCATTATTTAATGACCGTGCTATCTCTTACCGTGTTCACCAAGGCTATGATCACCGTGGCGTAGCGCTTTCTGCAGGTATTCAACGCATGGTGCGTTCTGATAAAGCCTCATCAGGTGTAATGTTTAGTATTGATACCGAATCAGGCTTTGAAGATGTGGTTTTCATTACTTCAAGCTATGGTCTTGGCGAAATGGTCGTGCAAGGTGCGGTTAATCCTGATGAATTCTATGTTCATAAGCCAACACTTGCGGCGAATCGTCCAGCGGTTGTTCGCCGTACCCTTGGTTCAAAAGCAGTTGAGATGATTTACTCAAGCGATGAATCACATGGCAAGCAAGTTGAAGTTGTTGATATTGAAGAGGCGCGTTCAAACAAGTTTTCAATTACTGACGAAGAAGTGATGGAACTTGCGAAACAAGCTGTAATTATTGAAAAACATTACGGTCGTCCAATGGATATTGAATGGGCTAAAGACGGTAATGACGGTAAATTATACATAGTACAAGCACGTCCAGAGACGGTTCGTTCTAATGAAGATGCAAATGTAATGGAGCGTTTCCAGCTTAATGGTTCATCAAGCGTATTATGTGAAGGCCGTGCTATAGGTCATAAAATCGGTAAAGGTGTTGTACGCGTCCTTAACTCGATTGATGAGATGGACAAAGTACAGCAAGGCGATGTGCTGGTAACTGATATGACAGACCCAGATTGGGAACCAATCATGAAACGTGCAGCGGCAATCGTAACCAACCGTGGTGGTCGTACTTGTCATGCTGCAATTATTGCACGTGAATTAGGAATTCCGGCAGTTGTTGGTTGTGGCAATGCTACAGACACAATCGAAAACAACGCAGAAGTAACGGTATCGTGTGCTGAAGGTGACACGGGTTACATTTATCAAGGCCTTCTTGATTATGAAGTATTAACATCTCGTGTAGATGAAATGCCTGAATTACCAATGAAAATTATGATGAATGTAGGTAACCCAGACAGAGCATTTGACTTTGCCCGTTTACCGCATGCAGGTATTGGTTTAGCACGTCTTGAATTTATTATTAACCGCATGATTGGTGTTCACCCGAAAGCATTAATTAACTATGAAGCACAATCAGATGACGTTAAATCTGAAATTGATTTTATGATGGCGGGTTATAAAACGCCGGTTGAATTCTATATCAGCAAACTTGTTGAAGGTATTTCAACCCTAGGCGCTGCTTTTGCACCAGAGCGCGTGATTGTTCGTATGTCTGATTTTAAATCTAACGAATACGCTAACCTTGTTGGCGGTGAGCAGTACGAACCTGAAGAAGAGAACCCAATGATTGGTTTCCGCGGTGCTTCACGTTATATCTCTGAAGATTTCCGCGATTGTTTTGCCTTAGAGTGTGAAGCAATTAAGCGCGTTCGTAACGAAATGGGCTTAACCAATGTTGAAATTATGATCCCATTTGTTCGTACACTTGAAGAAGCAGCTCGTGTGATTGAATTACTTGAAGAGCATGGCTTAAAGCGTGGTGAGAATGGCCTTAAAGTAATTATGATGTGTGAACTACCATCTAATGCATTGCTTGCCGATGAATTCTTAGAATATTTCGACGGTTTCTCTATTGGCTCAAACGACTTAACACAGTTAACGTTAGGTCTTGACCGTGACTCTGGTTTGATTGCCCATTTATTTGATGAGCGAAACCCAGCAATCAAGAAGCTACTAGAAATGGCGATTCAAACCGCTAAAGCAAAAGGTAAGTATGTGGGCATTTGTGGTCAAGGACCATCAGATCACGAAGATTTTGCAGCTTGGTTGGTTGAACAAGGTATCGACTCAGTATCACTTAACCCTGATACCGTGCTTGAAACTTGGTTATACCTTGGCGAAAAACATGCATAAATTACTTAGAAACAGTTCCTTTAACTGATATGTCATCAGTATAAAGCTGACAAAACAAAAGGCGCTTAATGCGCCTTTTTTTCATTAAGGTTGAGAGCAACTTCCGGTTATATATTTTTTTGGTGCGTCAGTTACACACTCCCAAGTGTTGTCTGCTTGCCGATTAAGATAAATAATTTTGCCTGTTATATCAGATGGACCACCTTGAATCGTACAAGATAGCGTTCCAATTCCAGCTGTAATTGTTACAGTAGTTGCGCAATGATTACTTAGACTTGCTAAGCCGATTTCTGCTGGTTGTGTAATAGATTGTGTTCCGTCATTGGTTAGTATGTTTGTTTGAGTTTTTCCTGGAGATACTTCCGCAAGAGCAGAACTAAATTTAGCTCTAGCAAGATAATCACTGTAAGATGGTATTGCTAGGCTTGCCAATATACCAATGATAGCAATGGCAATCATTACCTCGATTAATGTGAAACCAGATTGGATAATTTTCATTAGTGCTCTACTTAAAGTTGATCAAATTATCATTTATTAACAATAATGATAAAGCTAATTTACAATAGTTTTAAACACTATTTTTGGTTATAGGCAAACTTTATGTCAATTTAAGATTAAATGATTTGGTTGATAGTGTGAATTGTACTTAAAATGGCGCTTAATGCGCCTTTTTTCATTTTTGGCCCTAAACCACCTACTTCAGTAGGTGGTTATCATCATCTAGGTCTTGCCTGAAAAAATACTCATGTTAATTTCTTACTTGATTTTTAGCGAAGTCATATAAGGAAAAAACAAGAGTTGATACGAGAAAGCATCGCATGTGTATTGGAGATGTCAATATCACATAGTTTGGACACCGAAGTACAGGTTCAGAATATTGAAGAATAAAGCAGGCAGAGATGTGTACAGGTGCATACATATTTATTGTAAATAGTTAGGGTGCAAAGTTGTAGAGCTGAATGTGCAAGTCGATCATGTTCATTTGGTAGTGAAAATACCACCGAAGCTTTCGGTCTCGAAACTAATAGGGGCTTTGAAAGGGAAGATAACATTAAAGCTATTTAGCAAATATCCATACTTAAGGTAAAATAAGCTATGGGGAAACCACTTTTGGCAGAGAGGCTATTTCATGGATACAGTAGGGATAAATGAAGAAATTATAAGGCGGTATGTAATGCATCAAGAAAAGGAAGAGATGCAAGAACAGGCATAGTTAACACTGCAGTAAACAACGCCCCCTTCAAGGGGCCTAATGCAAAGCCACCTTCTTTAGAAGGTGGATCTTTTACTTATTTCTTCTTTATACCTTTACCCTGAACGGCTTTAAAGCGCGGGTTTGATTTACAAATTACAAATAAGCGACCGCGACGTTTAACTATTTGGCAATCTGGGTGACGCTTTTTAGCGCTTTTTAATGAGCTTAGCACCTGCATTATTTGCTTCCTAACTTACCAAAACGTTTATTGAATTTTGCGATGCGACCATCAGATTGAGCAACGCGTTGCTTACCAGTATAAAAAGGGTGTGATGCACTTGAAACATCAATGGCAACATAAGGATAGGTCTTACCTTGATAATCAATGGTACGGTCAGTTTTGATTGTTGACCCAACTAAAAAGTAAGCATCTGCAGCGGTATCGTGGAAAACCACTTTTTCATAATCAGGGTGAATACCAGGTTTCATAATAACTCCAACTGTTACGTGATAATATAACAATAATATATTGTTATATTGTAACAATCAATCGTTGATGAGAATTATTCTCATAAAATTGAGATTGTCTTAATGAGTGAACCGAAATTACTGTTAGTATGTATAAAACAAGAAACTATCGATTTTTCTATGAAACATATTAAAGGCATTATTTTTGATTTAGATGGGACATTAGTTAGCTGTGATCTGTGTTTTAAAACCATGCGTGAAGCAATAGGGTGTCCGCTTGATGAAGATATTCTGGCGTTTGTAGACTCATTATCTGACGAACAACAAATAGTCGCTAACCAAACAATTCGTGATTTAGAGTTAAAAGATGCACACAGTGCTAATTGGATTAAAGGGGCAAAAGAGTTTGTTGCTTATTTAAATAGAAGTCAGCTTCCATTAGCAATTGTTACACGCAATAGTAAAGAGCCTAGCGACATCAAAATTAATAACAATAATATTGCTATCAAAACCATTATTACTCGCGATGACGCTCCAGCTAAACCCGATCCTACGGCACTTTTAAACCTGTCTAAAGAATGGCAGATTGCGCCAGACAATATTTTGTATATTGGGGATTACTTACACGATATTAATATTGCGAAAAATGCGGGGGCTTTGAGTGCGCTGTTTTGTGAGAACGAAATTCCAGATTACGCGCATCAAGCAGATTATGTTTTCACCTGTTATTTTGAATTACTAAATTTATTTAAAGAGGCCCATAGCTAACGTTTTGCCAGTTTTTTGTCTAAAAATTCGCACGATTTTTTTAACGCTGTTTGGCAATGGGCTAAATAGCGTCGTGCCCAAGGGTAGTAAAAAGCGAGTAAAAATAAGCCGGCAATAAAGAAGATAAGCGATGGTCCAGGCACAACCATAAATAGTAAACCTAATGCTAAAAATAAAACAGCAAATGTGTGATTTATCATTTTTTTCATATTGAATATTCCCGAGTGTTTTGTTGCACCAACACGATATTTATTCATAGTATAAAAAATTCGGTTTAGCATGCGAATAAATGATGTTACAAACTGTTAATATGAAACAATACTCGCCTTATTTCTTTGATATAATGGCGTTAACCCCTGTTCCCGTCACGAGCAAGTAATGATTGAAGTAATAGATCACAAAGATACCTTATCGCCTGTTGCCCAAGCGTTTTTAACAGAATTAAAAACAACAGCTTACGCAGGTGAAATTGATGTAAGCTACGCAACCCGCATTGTCACAGCTACAGATAACAGCATTTATCAAGCGCTGCCACAAGGCATTTTATTTCCAAAAAATAACAATGACATTCAGCTGATATTTACGGTGGCAAATAAGCCAGAATTTAAGCACATCAAATTCACCCCAAGGGGCGGTGGCACAGGAACAAATGGCCAATCATTAACCCATAGTATGGTGATTGATTTATCTCGCCATATGCGTGACATTCTAGAGATAAATGTCGATGAAAAGTGGGTGCGTGTTCAAACCGGCGTAATTAAAGATCAACTTAACGATTTTTTACGCCCCTATGGCTTCTTTTTTGCGCCAGATTTATCTACCAGTAACCGAGCTACCGTTGGCGGCATGATTAACACAGACGCATCAGGTCAAGGCTCGCTTGTTTATGGCAAAACATCAGATCACGTACTTGGTTTAAAAACCATGCTTGTAGATGGTACAGAGCTCGATACAGTACCTGTAAGCTTAGAAACAGCTAAAAGCTATGCGGCACAAGCCACATCGATAGGTGCAATCTATAAACAATTACTTGCAACGGGTGTAGAATTACGTGATGAAATTAAAGCAAAATTCCCGCGCCTTAATCGTTTTTTAACCGGTTATGACCTTGAAAATATTCTTGATGATGATTTAACTACGCTTGATGCCAGCCGAATAATCACAGGTTCGGAAGGATCGCTAGGCGTTGTTTGTGAAGCAAAACTAAATATTACGCCAATTGCTGAATTTAAAACGTTAATTAACATTAAATACGATAGTTTTGATTCAGCACTTCGCAACTCACCGTTTTTAGTGGCTGCCAATGCTACCTCAGTTGAAACTGTGGATAGCAGAGTACTTAATCTTGCTCGTGAAGATATTATTTGGCATTCAGTATCGAGTTTGATTGAAGACGTTCCTGGTAAAGATATGCAAGGCCTCAACATGGTTGAGTTCAACGCAACAGCACAAGCGGATATTGACGACAAGGTTAATGGTCTGCTTGCTAAACTTGATGCGTTAATGGCCAATAATGAAGCCGGTATTATTGGTTATCAGGTAACACATTCAAAAGCAGATATTCTTAAAATATATGCCATGCGTAAAAAAGCGGTTGGACTTTTAGGAAATGTAAAAGGGCGTGAAAAACCACTCGCATTCGCCGAAGATACTGCAGTGCCTCCTGAAGCGTTAGCCGATTTTATATCTGAATTCAGAGAATTACTTGATAGTCATAATCTTAATTACGGCATGTTTGGCCATGTTGATGCAGGGGTGCTTCATGTAAGGCCTGCACTTGATATGTGTGACCCCGCACAAGAAAAATTACTTCGTCACATTTCAGATGAAGTGGTAAAACTCACTGCTAAATACGGTGGTTTAATGTGGGGTGAACACGGCAAGGGCTATCGTAGTGAATATGGTCCGGAATTTTTTGGTGAAACACTTTTTACTGAACTTAGAAAGATTAAATCGGTATTTGATCCACTCAACCGTTTAAACCCAGGAAAAATTTGTACACCGCTTGAATCTAACGAGCAGCTTGTAAGTGTTGATGACACAAAGCGTGCCTATTTTGACAAACAAATTCCTATTGCAGTAAAAGAAAGTTTCGATAATGCAATGGGTTGTAATGGCAATGGTCTTTGCTATAACTATGACAGCCATTCATCTATGTGCCCTTCGTATAAAGTAACAAAAGACAGACGTTACTCGCCAAAAGGTCGCGCCAGTTTAATGCGTGAATGGCTCCGCCTACAAAGCGAGAAAAACGTTGATTTACTAGAAAGTGAAAAAGCGATTGCAAAAGGTGAAACTAAATCGTGGTGGGAAAAACGAATTTTCGCTAAACAAAAAGCAAAGGGTGCTTATGACTTTTCTCATGAAGTAAAAGAATCGATGGATGAGTGTTTGGCATGTAAAGCGTGTACTACAGCTTGCCCAATAAAAGTTGATGTACCGAACTTTAGAGCGCATTTTTTAAACCTTTATCACGCACGCTATAAACGTCCACTCAAAGATTATTTAGTTGCAAATATCGAGTCACAAGCGCCATTGCTAAGTAAAATTCACTTTATAGTTAACCCTATTCTTAAATTGGGTTTTGTTGAGCGGCTATTGAAAAATCAAGTGGGCTATGTTGATTCACCACTATTGAGCGACAATGCAATTATTAACCGTGTTTCAAAACAATATGCATTTAATTTTAACTATTTGAAAGCGTTAGATGAAACGCAAAAGCAACAAACGGTATTGATTGTACAAGACCCGTTTACCAGCTTTTATGAAGCTGAGCTTGTAGATGATTTTTGTCAGTTACTTGTTAAGCTTGGTAAAACCCCAGTGTTACTGCCGTTTAAACCAAACGGTAAACCACAACATGTAAAAGGCTTTTTAACTGAGTTTGCAAAAACAGCTAAAAATAGCGCTGCATTTTTAAATCAAGTTGCAGAACTTGATATTCCAATGGTTGGTTTAGATGCCTCTCTCGTAATGTGTTACCGCGATGAATATAAACAAGTGCTTGGTGAAAATCGAGGTGATTTCCATGTGTTACTCGCACACGAATGGTTTGAAACGCAAGAGTTTTCGCCATCAAACTTAGGCGAAAAAAATGCGTTTGTTTTACTCAACCACTGTACTGAAACAACCGCTATGCCAAATGCCAGTAAAGTATGGCAAAACGTGTTTGCTAGTTTTGGTTTAACACTCAAGGCTAAAGCAACAGGGTGTTGTGGTATGGCAGGTACTTATGGCCATGAAACGCAAAACCTTGAAAAATCGCGTGCGCTTTATGAAATGAGTTGGCAAGAAACAGTCGATAACACGCCAATTGAACAGCTTGTTGCCACTGGTTTTTCATGTCGTTCGCAAGTAAAGCGCTTTAATAACGGCAAAAAGCCAAAGCATCCTATTCAATTATTAAACGCGCTTTTGTAAAACATTGCGCTTATTGTGACTCACAATAAGCGCAGATCTCTGAGACTATTAGTATGAAGTTGTTAAATAAACTAAAGCATATCATTTTCTTGTTTTTAATATGTTTAAGTTTGTTTGGCTGTGGCAGCAAGGAAACCGTAACCATCGGGCGCGATTCTGTAATTGTTGCTTTTGGAGATAGCCTAACACAAGGCGTTGGTGTTTCTATTTCTGAAAGTTACCCATCTCAACTAGAAATATTACTCGGTGTAAAAGTGGTTAATAGTGGTATTTCTGGGCAAACGAGCCAGCAGGGCTTGGCTCGTATTAACACGGTACTGAATGAAAGCATGCCTGATGTGGTCATTATTTGTTATGGCGGAAATGATGTTCTGCAAAGAAAAAGTAAATCAGAGCTCACAAATAACTTACGGCAAATGATCCTAGCCGCTAAACAAAAAGGCATCGAGGTAATTTTGGTTGCTGTGCCTGATTTTGGTCTGCGTTTATCTCCCATGAATTTATATCGTCAATTAGCAAGTGCACACGATGTAGTTTTAATCGAAGATACGCTTGGTGACTTACTGTCAAATTCATCAATGAAATCAGATCGTGTGCATTTAAACGAGAAGGGATATAAGGCGCTTGCAACAAAGCTTGCAGAACACATCACCATCATTGAATAAATCATACCTAATTTATAAATTCATAATTCTTCATTAGTGCTTCTCGCTTTAACTTATTTATACTGCTATCAATAAGTTATTTAATTAACCTCGCTTTAGGTGCTTTCGAGAGGGAAGATAATGGCACACGATAAAGACCTACCAAATTTTATTCAATTTCCTGGCAATGTAATTGCCGAGCCGCCTTGCAGAATGCTTAATGCCAATCAATATGGCTTTTTTGTTAAAGGCAATATCGACAAAATTCAAAACTATATTGATACAACCCTTAACGCGGTTAAGTCAGACGATTTTCGTTTTAAAGCGTTAAGTGCCTACACATTGTTAACCTTCACTGATATTGAAAATATTGCATCGAAAGTGTCTCCGTTTAGTCAGCAAGGGTGGATGCAAGAAACCGATATTATATTTTGGTTACCAGTAGCCAAAATGGTTAACAAGCGTGGTAAAGAAAAAGTGGATCATATTTATTGGTATCCAGCATTTATCACAGTTAACAATATCTATGCATTAATTAATGGGCGTGAAACCTGGGGTTACAACAAGTACCTGTGTGACTACAAAATGCCAAGTATTGGTGAGATACCTGAGTATTTTGAATTAAGCCTTGATGCGTTTCAGCCATTTTCACCTAATACTAAAATGGCAAAACATAAACTGCTCGAAGTGAATTTAGTTGAGCAAGGTAGGGAACACCCTGTTAGTGATTTTGTTGAACTAGTTAAAGAAGCGTTTGAAATCCTAAAGTCCGATACTGATTTTTTTGACCTCGATTTAAATGCAATTAAACAGTTACTCGATGGTTTTGTTAATCCACAAATGGACCAAATATTATTTAAACAACTTCCTAACGGAGACGGTACTAAAGCAGTTTATCAAGGTGTTGTACATTCACCTTCGATTATTAAAAAGGTACACAGTGCCAAAATCTATAAGCATGAATTTGATGTGACAGTGTTTCAACTTGATACTTTTCCGCTTGGTGAGATGTTTGGCATTTACCCAGGCACCCATCGTGCCTTGTTACCATTTAATGTCGTGATGGATTTTGACCAAGAAAAAGCATTTGAAATTATAGCTAGGGATTAGAAAAGGACTTTAACATGGCAAAAGAAAAAATTGTGATCCTCGGTGGTGGTGTATCGGCCATGACTGCTGCGGTGTATTTAACCGACGATGAAAATTGGCAAGATAAATATGATATTACTGTTTACCAACAAGGGTGGCGCATTGGTGGTAAAGGTGCAAGCGGCCGCAACCCTTACCTTGGTCAGCGCATAGAAGAGCATGGCTTACATGTATGGTTTGGCGCTTATGTAAACTCATTTAAAACCATTCAAGCAGTTTATGAAAAATTAGGCCGTCCAGACAGTATGCCGCTTGCAACTTGGCAAGAAGCCTTTAAGCCTCACAGTTACGTGGTATTACAAGAACTTATTGATAATGAATGGCAAACTTGGCCTGTAGATTTTCCTGAAATTCCTGGCAATCCTGCCGATGGGACATTAGATCTTCATTTTTGGGAAATCGCCCGTCTATTGTATTTTTGGCTAAAAAAATTCATTAGTGATTTAGAACATAAAGCCGATTCACTTAATAAAAAGCGTGATATTCATGCACCGGAAAGTGATGAAGAGCAAAGTGTATTTGCACATTTTATTGATGAAGTTAAAGAGAAAGTCGACGATATCAAAGAAGAGTGGCAAGAATTTAAAGAAGATGCTGAGCATTCACTTGAACATTTCTCTAAACATATTCAGGTAACACTCAGTGAATTAAGTTACTTTTTTGATAAACGTGTCAGTGATAAAAACTTATCAAACCACAAACATCCAACCGCAATACAATGGCTTGTAAGGCGCTTCAAACGCTGGATAAACGAAGAGTTTGAAGATTTACTTGAAGATAATAGTGATATTCGCCGTTTATATATTTGTGCTGACTTAGCGCTTGCCATGATGGAAGGCCTAATTGAAGACAAGGTGTTTGAACGTGGTTTTGGTGCTATCAATAACTTAGATTTTAGGGCATGGTTATTAAAGCACGGAGCAAATGCAAAGTTTTCAGTTAATTCTGCGCCGGTTCGTGGATTTTACGACCTTGTGTTCGCATATGAAAATGGTGATTTTAATAAACCTAATATTGAAGCTGGCGTTGCAGCATTAGCCATGCTCAGGTTATCACTGTGTTATCACGGCGGTGTGATGTGGAAGATGCAAGCAGGTATGGGGGATACCATATTTAGCCCTATATATGAGCTGCTAATAAAACGAGGTGTTAAATTTAACTATTTTCATCAAGTGTCAGAGCTAACACCAAATAAGGATGAAGATAGCCATTATGTTGAAAGTATTAGGTTAACCCAACAAGTTAATCTAAAAACGGGTGATTACAAACCGTTAGTAGATGTAAAGGGCTTACCTTGTTGGCCATCGTTTCCACTTTATGACCAAATCGACGATGAACAAGCAGCACTTTTAAAACTACATAATATTAATTTAGAGAGCTTTTATAGCGATTGGCCAAATGTTTATCAAAACCATTTTGGTGAAGCGTTACCAGAGATAACATTAGAACAAGGTGTTGATTTTGATAAAGTCATTTATGGTATTTCAGTTGCTAGCCTGCCACACCTATGTAATAAATTACTAAGAAAAGACACGGCTCTTAAATTAACCGCCGAAAAAGTACAAGCAGTTGCTACCCAAGCATTTCAGTTATGGCTTGATAAAACACTTGATGAAACTGGCTGGGCATTTACACCAGCAAGTGGCGAACAACCCATTTTAAGTGGATTTAGTGAACCATTTGATACATGGGCATCAATGGATCAATTGATAAATAAAGAAGATTGGCAACAAGGTATAGAGCCAAAAAATGTAGCTTATTTTTGCAGTGCATTTACCCAAGAGATTTATCCTGATGAAAGCCACACACACTTTCAGCAAGAGTGTAATAATAGAGTAAAAAACAATAGTATCTTTAAATTAAAACACCAGATGCATCCGCTTTGGCCAAATATAGCCACACAAGGGGAGTTTGATTGGCAAGCACTTATGGATACAACAAATGTAGAAGGTGAGGCGCGTTTTAATAGTCAGTATTGGCGTGCAAATGTTGACCCGAGTGAGCGCTATGTGATGTCGGTGGTGAATTCAAGTCAATATCGTCTGCCAACGGACGGTACTGTATTTGATAATTTTTATATTACAGGTGATTGGATAAAAACGGGTGTAAATGCTGGTTGCGTGGAAGCCGCTACCATGTCAGGTATGGCAACTTCGCGTGCGATATGTGGTTACCCAGAAAAAATTAGTGGTGAATCTGGATTTGATCCAGACGAAGAATAAAATGTTAAAAAGGCTGGTTTATAACCAGCCTTTTTGCTGTGCAATACGCGCTGCATCGACTCTATTTACTGCATTTAGTTTACTTATTGCTTCTGAAAGGTAATTACGCACTGTGCCTTCTGATAAAAACAATTTGGCTGCAATATCATGTGTTTTAAGACCGTCACCAGCAAGTTTTAACGCTTTTCGCTCTTTGTCATTAAGAGGATCTGTGTCGGAAAGTGCGAGTAGGGCAAGTTCAGGGTCAATCACCTTTTTGCCTTGTTGCACCGATTTAATTGCATTAATAAGTTGCTCTGATGGGGCTTCTTTTAAGATAAATGCATACACACCTGCGTTCATAGCCCGTTTGATGTAACCTGCTTTGGAAAATGTAGTCATTATCATTATTTTCAAATTTGGCTGACTGTTTTGTAATGACTCAGCAAGCTCAATACCTGTCATGTTGGGCATTTCGACATCTGAAAGCACAATATCAACGTGTTGATTTTGCAATATCGCAAGCGCTGCTTTGCCATCTTCGGCTTGTGCCACAACATTAATAAAAGGGTCTAAACCAATCAGTGCACTAATCGCTTCTCTTACCATTTGCTGATCTTCAACAACAAGTACATTTATCATATTAATTCCGTTTTAAAAGTCATGGCTAATTTAAAGCCATTTTCGTGATCCACAACTAATTCACCACCAAGAGCCTCAATTCGTTGTTTTATACCATTAAGGCCATTGCCTTTAACAAAGGTGTTTACTTTGCCATTATCGCTAATTGATATTTCTTTTTCAGTAATATTTATAGTCACTTTATTACCTTTACTGTGGCGCATAATATTGGTTGTGGCTTCAGTTAAGATCATTGAAATGGTGTTTTGAATGCTAGATGACGCGCTATTTAAATGGTTATTGACGCTTACTTGAAAACCATTTTGTAATAAATCATTTTTCAACACGTTTAATTGGTCATCTAAGTGAAACTGCTTCATATTGGTAACAGCTTGACGAATATCACTTAATAGCTCACGGCTTAAATTAGCAACTTGTTGAATCTCGTTTTGCGCATTTTGAATTTGGTCATTTATAATCAATTTTTCAGCAAGTTCTGCTTTTAACGCAATGGATGACAAACTGTGACCAGCAAGATCATGTATATCCCTAGCTATACGTTCTCTTTCTGCGATCATTGCGAGTTGTTCGATTTGCTGTTGGCTTTTTGCTTCTGATAATTGATGCTGACGTTCTCGGCGTTCTGCGCGCCCCATAAAATAAAGTCCAATACTGGTAATTAAGGCGGGGGCTATGTAATAAAGATTAATTAAGTTAAATAAATAGGCCGACAGTGCAATACCAAGTAATACCCCGGTTAGTCCTTGTAACCCTTTATTTCTCTTAAAATTAAAACCACAAAAATAACATGCAAAACCAAATAAAGCTTGGCTTCCGGGTGTAATTGATGCGCCAAACGTGGCTAACACAACAATGCTAAATACTGGTAACAGCGCTTTTTCACCACGAGCATTAACCGCCTTTATGTAGCAAAAAACAAATGCTATATATATCAGGCTCATGGCAAATAATTTGAATAGTGTGAAATGTTGAAAACTAAATATTAAAGGTAAAAAATAAAAGCTAGAAAAGGCGAGTGGGCCCCACACCCAATAAGACTTTCCTTCTACCGCGAGGCTTTGTTTAAAATTATCCATTTTCACCTACGTTTTGTGCCATAGTCTTAGGTAGTTGATGTTGCTTTTGCCAACGAGTATATAATTGATAAATACTAATTAAATAAATGACTACAATAGCAAAAGGCAGTATTACAAATCTATCACCAGGAAATAAATACCACAAAATAACGAGCGAAAAAGTTCGTGTAATTGTGTGAATATAACCAACAGGGTGTTGCAAGGTCCAAGAAAGTGGGAGCCACATTAAGCCCGAAATAATGCCAACACTCAATGGGATAGTTGACTGATCTAACTGTGCCATTGGAATCACCAGCCCATAACCCATCATAGCCATAACTACGGTACTCAAAAATAAATTATCGAACGGGTTTCGTTCAGCCTTTTTAATTAATAAATTTTCATGTGTTAATTTTGATATGCCAATCCCGATATAAAATATCATTCCCGTAGCGATAAATGTAATGAGTCCCAGATACTGTGTTTCAACAACCATGCCGAGAAAGCCTAATAAAAACCACACTAAACAGCCTGAAATAGGCATAGCAAGCATCTTCTTTTGCTTAAACTCGAGTCGGTATTGTTCTAAAGTCTTCATTTCAAATCCTTTGGTTCTATTGGGCAGCAAGCTGCCCCAAAATGAATTAATCACACAATTAACTTATTTATTTAATTATTAACCCTGGTTACTATTAATAAGCATTTGAGCCCATGCATAATTGGGTTCAAGTTCGAGAGATTTATGCCAATCTTTCAAAGCGTTTTGCGTATCATTTAATGCTAAATGGGTAAGCCCTCGCCAAACATATGCTTCTGCTTGTCCCCATTGATAACCAGAATTATTGTCCATTTGAAAGTATTTAATTGAGGTATTAAGTGCATTGAGTGCTTGTTGTTTGCTGCCTCCAAATAGAGCTGGTGTATTGTATGCTGAAATGCCTTTAATAAGGTGCGCACGAGGATTGCTTTGATTAATTTCGAAAGCTGTTTTAAGTGCGTTACTTGATTTTATGCCGTAGTGAAATCCCGAAATTGGCTTAATCGCAATACGATAGCCGTATATTTGCGCTAATAATGCATTGACTTCACTTTTATCTAGGCTTTGAGCTTCGCTTGATAAAATAGATTCAGCATTATCCAATAACAACAGTGCTTCGTTAATGTTACCAGTGATGTTTTTAGCAATCGCTAAACGGTAACTAGCAAGTGCTTTGTCAAACCCTTGAGACGATTCAGTAAGTTCAGTTAATTTTTCAACATTATTGTGTTGTGAAGCAATCTCAATATTATCTACAACACTTTGGTCAGCTAGCACATAGTTTGCAGTTAACGCTGTAGCCGAGATGATTAATACGCTGAGTTTTTTAGTAATTGTGTACATAGTTTATCCTTTTATTTGAATGACTGACCGAACTATTCGGTACAGTTATAGTGTTATGTAAAAAGGAATTGTTTATAAGAGATCTTTGTCAGGAAATTCATATGACAAATGTCATGTTTATGAATTATTAGTAAACGCGGATAAAACTATTTATTTTTTTAACGTAAAAATTTTAAAATGTAAGCAAATGGAATTTAAAAAATGACTATACTTAATTTGCTTCGCAGTTTAAGTACATAGACAATTGAGCATAGAAATGTCGAATCAAAGTAAAGACAAAACGATAGAACAGCTTAAACTCGCATTGGATGCAGTACCCTCTTACGTCTATATCAAAGATGTGAACTTTCATTATATTTACGCGAATAAAGTAACACTTGAATTATTTGGTTTAACTGAAGATGAAATCGAAGGTAAAACTGACCACAATTTTTTTGATGAGAGCACTGTAAAAAAATTAAGGCAGATTGATAATTCGGTGTTGGCTGGTAACAGCAGTAAAGAAGAAATCGTTACACTAGATAAATTTAACAACACTAAGTACTACATTGAGGTCAAAACCCCGATTTATGAAAATAACAAAATCGTTGGGTTATTAGGTATTTCGACTGATATTACGCACCAAAAAGAGTTGGAAAAAAAGGTGACTTACCTTTCTATGACCGATGCACTTACGTCATTACCTAATCGGCGGCACCTAACCGAACATTTTAATCGCCTTAAAACACATGAAAATAATACTAAGTACTCAGCGTTGTTGTTTATAGATTTAGATGATTTTAAACCGATTAATGATAACCATGGTCACGACGTTGGAGACAAAACACTCAAAATTATTGCGCGCAGATTGCAGTCAGATTTACGCCAAGTAGATTATGTAGCGCGTTTAGGTGGTGATGAATTTGTTGCTCTGTTAGAGCATTTAAGTGAAGACGATTTAGCCGCAGAACAATATGCTCAAGATGTAATATCACGAATTCAAGCCCATTTAACAAAGGTTATTAAAGTGGATTCAAAGTGCTTTCAAATCTCGGCAAGCATAGGGTATGCACTTTTTAATGGGCAAGAGATACAGCTTGATGATGTATTGCATTTAGCTGACCAAAAAATGTATAAAACCAAAAAAAACAAATCTAACTAATAACCATTTGAATCTAAGAGTTAATTATACTAATCTCCAGTTATTGATAATAATTATCATTTGCTAATAATGAATGTTTGTGATCTTCATACTCAGTATTCTTTTAATTTAACTAGGTTGTCGCGTTGTTCAAGTGCTAAAGCGTTTGACGTTTTATCTAATGTTGTTGAACACGGGCTGCTACTTGCAAAGGTTTATCAAAAAGAGAATAACCCTTTGCTGCAAGAGCTATTTTTAAGACGACTATTTTTCGATTTACTTAATATTATGAGTGATCCTTTATTACATCTTTTAATAAGACGTATGAGTTTAGATTTTGTATATAAACCTTTGTTTGCACTCAAACGTTTTTATAAAAAGAACGAAGGTGATCTGGGGCACTATTATAAATTAGAGAATGAGTTACGAGTGATCAGCTTTGAATTTTTAAGCTATCAGAGATAAAAAATGACAGATATTAGAATTGAAAAAGACAGCATGGGCGAGTTACAAGTACCAGCAAAAGCCCTTTATCAAGCGCAAACACAGCGTGCTGTAAATAACTTTGATATTAGCGGCTTAACAATGCCAGCTTGGTTTATTCAAGCACTTGCTTATATTAAAGCAAGTGCTGCCAAAACAAATCAAGAGATCGGACATTTGCAGCCGCATATTTGTGAAGCGATTGTTGATGCGTGTGAAACAGTGCTCGCTGGTGGCATTGATGACCAATTCCCAATAGACGTGTTTCAAACAGGTTCTGGCACCAGTTCAAATATGAATATGAATGAAGTTGTTGCCACATTAGCTTCAAACGCACTTAAAGAGACCGTAAACCCAAATGATCATGTCAATATGGGGCAAAGTTCCAATGATGTGATACCAACAGCTATTCAGGTGAGCAGTTGTATTGGTGTTTATTATCATTTGTTACCTGCTGCAAACCATCTGATCAATGTTATAAATCAAAAAAGTGAAGAAGTAGGGCATATTTGCAAAACAGGGCGTACCCACTTAATGGATGCAATGCCAATTACATTTGCCCAAACATTAGACAGTTGGAAAAGCCAAATTGAATTTGCAATTAGCGGTATTAATAATGCCTTAGAGCGTGTTAAACCACTTGCGCAAGGGGGAACCGCAGTAGGCACAGGCATTAATGCAGATCCAAAATTTGCTACTAAATTTGCTGTTAACTTAAGCACTGCTGTTGGTATTAGTTTTAGTCCAAGTACTAATTTTTTCTATAACATTGGCTCGCAAGATGCGATTGTTGCACTCTCAGGGCAACTTAAAACATTGGCTGTTGCAATAATAAAGATTTCAAATGATTTACGTTGGATGAATTCAGGGCCATTATCTGGTTTATCAGAAATAGAATTAGAAGCACTGCAACCTGGCTCATCAATTATGCCGGGCAAAGTAAACCCAGTTATTCCTGAAGCAGCGGCAATGGTGGGTGCACAAGTGATAGGCAATGACACTACGATTACCGTTGCAGGGCAATCTGGTAATTTTGAGCTAAATGTAATGTTGCCTGTTATTGCACACAACATCTTGCAAAGCATTGATCTATTAACTAACACCTGTTATCACTTAGCGGATAAAGCAATTGCTACCTTTAAAGTGAATGAAGATAGGATCAATTTATCGCTCGATAAAAATCCCATTCTAGTCACCGCTTTAAACCCAGTAATTGGCTATTTAAAAGCCGCTGAAATTGCAAAGAAAGCGTATAAAGAAAATCGACCTGTGATTGACGTTGCTTTAGAAGAAACTGATTTAACACGTGAAGAATTATTAGTGTTACTAAATCCGTTTAAATTAACGAAGGGCGGAATCGGCTAAAAAAAGGGTCAGTATTACTGACCCTTTATTAATTTACTTCACTTTAATCACTACTGGGTGTGATTTAAAAGTGAGTAAAGTAGGGTATTCAATAGCCGTTAAGTGCCAACAACTGTCATTCGTGCTAACTCTAAACCTATTGCATTGCCAAAGGCATCGGCTAGTCTAGATAACTAGCCGATTTGAGTTAGTTAACTATCAAGCAAGTCTAAGTCACAGTCGATCTTGTAGCTTTTACTCACTGACTCAGTTCTATCTCTGTAACCATACTTCTCAATCAGTACACTAACAGCTTTATCACCTTTAATACCTAGATTTAAAATATGGCCGCCTTGAAGTTCTGAGCCCCCATCGAGGTTCAGTTTAATCAACCCCTCTTCAGCAACAGTCTCTTCATATCCAAACGGTTCATAGCTTTTCATACATGAATAGAAGCGACCTAGCTTTCCGTTTGTGACTGGTAGCGTCAAATTATCATTGCTGATATAGATTTCTTTAAAGTAAGAGCTATCATTTAGCGCTTCTATCTCACTAAGTTCGGACCGTTCGGACCAAGTATTAAGCAGATCAATATTACAATTTAATGAGTAGTATCCAACTCTTTCTCGGTTACTAGACGAGTCACCTTGCAGAATAAAAAGTGTGAAAGCGTATACTTCTCTACCACTGAGAGCAGCCTTTAATAAATATTTATTGTCAATCAAAAGCTCAATATTACTCCCTTCTTCTCCATCTGAGTTTCGCCAAGTTACTGGCTTGTAACTTTTGAGGCACTGTTGAAAACTTCCTAGATCACCAATTGGCGTTATCGAAAAGTGCTCTCCTAATTTTTCTGGAGCAAGCTTATATGAACTATTAGGTTTTAAGTCTAATAGTGCATTGATTTTATGGCTATTGTCCTCTCCGAAAAAAAGAGATACTAAAGCACTCATGACTAAAACTACACTAAAACATGAAACGATGCTGATTTGTAACTTTCTTTTTCTCATAGCCTAATTACCTAATAAACCAAATGTTGTGCCCCATCCACTTCTCATATAGATGCTGGGATCATGTTTTACATTTACTGGGGATTTAGACCAAAGGCTTTTTGTTACTTGATATCCATTAAAAGTTGCACCACGAGGTTTTACTATTGTGGTATCCCAGTTGTTATAACCAGCTCCATATACATCAAAATAACCATTCAAGGCTGTATCATGATCAAAAGATGTGTACACCGTCGCCTCCATAGACAAAAGATCTACACTGGGAAGAGGCATTTTTACAGCTCCTCCTGACTCATGGCTATAATAGAAGTTACTATTAAACTCTAAAGTGTTAAAATTCAAAGAACCCCACACTCCTAGCGCCCCAGCACCTTGTATATACTTCAGATCAAAACTCGGCGTTACACCAACAGCCAGTGTCATACCGCCATTTTGCTTCGCTTCAGAGTATATTTGAGCTATCTGCTCTCTATTTTGATATGCCGCCCCCGCGATATCCGCAGCTTGGTAACCCGCATAAGCTCTTGTTAATTGCAGAGGACGATTCCAAAGTGCAACTCCCATCAAGCCATCATTTAACCCGCGTGATACAGGCAGGTGCCAAGGGCTATTATTTGTGCCAGAAAAGTATTCCTTAGTTTTTGCTAACCGTGCTTCATACTCTAAATTAGCCCCAACCAGCTGAGGCTCGGAAGAAGATGCCATAAATCTTTCTTTAGCAAACTCATAATGAAGCTTTTCATAATGACTAAGTGAGTTGACATCAAACCCATCTTCAATGCTAAGTAATGGGTTGGAAGCATAAAAGTCTATCATATTCCTAGTATTCTCAGGCAACCCCTGAGGGTTATCAGCTGTTGAAGGCAAGAACCCTCCTAACAAATTACTACTAGGATTATCCGAGAATGGTAAGGCCTTATTTACAATTGAATCGTCGAGGTTGAAGTTTAAGTCAGTAATATCGGCAAAAAATAAGCCCAACTCTTTTCTTATTAACTCTTTATTTACCCAACCGCTTGGTTCTTCATTTTGAAGCGCGTCTGGCTGACTTTTATATTCCTCAAATGCCTTTTCAAGTGACCAAGCATTCGGATCCAATAAAGGAGATGATTTACCTGTATCAGGGTCTATTCTCGGCTTTTTGGACTTAGGCTGACTCGCCAGCCCCTGCACAATACTATTCCCCAGCGCATTGCCAAAGGCATCATACTTATAGTTATTATTTCTCTGTAAATTATTAGTATTTAAAATCAGAATGTTATATATCCATATGTGTAATAACCCAGAGACATTCTACACCTGTCATAACGATATTAAGCGCAGCGTAAAGAACCTAAAGTAGCTTACAAGATATCAATTAATTTTAAAAACCTGAATGACCGTTGACCACTCATTACTGCCGGATACATAATTAAATTCAGAGGGTTACTTCCGCTTTGTGCCAACAACTGTCATTCGTAACGCTTTGCAAATAGAAAATTACAAAGGCGAGTTTATTATGGTTATTTGCAAAAAGCGTCATCTCATTCACTCTCTATATTTAACCACTTGCTAAGTATTATCATTACAACGTTCAAATGACACTCTACGACAAAGAACTAAACTTTTTTCCTGAAAAAAGTACAAGCAACCCGATGCATTTTTTTTGTATGCTATGTTTAGATGCAGTACAAGTTTAATATGAGTTACTTTTTGTTCATTGAAAAAATTATAAATAATTAAATCGTTAGTTTCTTGATAGCCTTCACCAAATGAATCATATTCTTGATAGATTAATTCATTTTCGTCATCAACCACCTCATTCCAATAGCGGACCAGTACAGCACTTTTATCTGCGTTAACCCCTAACTTTAGATTGATTCCGCTTTCTTCCTGACCAGTCCAATTACCGACCACCTCTCTAAGAGCAATACTCTTGAATGCGGATTCAAGTTTCATTAGGTTTCCACTAAATTCATTTGGAAGTAACTCGCAGTCAATAGCGATTCTAATCGAGCTCACTATCTTCCAATAGTAAAAGTGATCTTGATATAAGTTATTAATTTCATTTGAAATAAATAAATAAGCACTAGAGTGATCTTCTTGTATTTTTAATAAGATTTTTTCAAAAATACAAGATTCAGGATAAGTTTGTGTTCTTATTTGGTTTGACATACTCACTAACTTAAAGATTATATTTAACGCCGCTATCAGTGGACAGCGAGCTGTAGTTGTAATTTATGTTAATGGAGCGGCAGCGAAGTGCATAAATTGCAACGAAGGACTGCTGTTCCGGTGAATAGCCTTGTTAACTCTGGAAGACTATATCAGTACGAAGCACATACTTACTACCGGACTCTATCTTAGAGCCCTGATGCCAAAGGTGGTGTTCAAAGATGAGTGCTTGACCCGTAACAGCATGGATCTCCACATCATCTTGCCGGAACTTGGTGCTGCCACCTTCATAGCCTTCGTTCAAGTAGACTAAAAGGGTCATCATCGTAGTATTTCCGGAAACATCCTGCCTCCCATCTTTGTGCATATTGAACTTCTGGCCAGGTGTGTAGCGGTAGAAGCGAAACCGTGGGGATAGACCAATAGCCTTTCTACCCTCGATTTCTGGAAGAAGATGATGGGGTAGTTTATTCCACCATTCCTCAGCCAGATTTTCAGAAACCCAATCTACTCGTTCATTATTTCTAATGTGAGTTAAATGAGATCGTCCATTTCCAGTGTCTACATCAGCAGAACGGAACCCATCTTTTTCCGCCTGCACGATAAATTCTTCACATTCTTTACTAGAAAGAAATGAATCAAGTGTGAAGATATTTTCGCTGACTGGAAGTAGATTCATGATTAGGAGTTAACGCCTTAATAAACGGCGAAAAATAGTAGGCTAAAATAAGCGACGAAGGAGCGCAAGCCTACTGTTTTGCGTCCAATGTTTAATTAATTTGTTATGTAACAATTACCCATTAGCTTTAACACATGATTGAAATGCATTAGCCCAGTCATCTTCAGATTTCATTGAATACATATAAATAGCACGTTCAATATTTTTTAATTCCATAGCTTTGAAAAAGTTTAGAGTTTTTTCCTCTGCCTCTTCGTATGAGATTTCTTGATGTTCTTGGGTCATTTTGATTATCTGAACAAAGTCACCTTGTAGCAATACACTCATTCCTTTCACTGATTTTATTTCTTCAAGAGAGTCCTTAAGTTTCTTTAAATCATCAAGAGGCATAGCTACATATTGCTTCAGTATATTAAATTTAGTTGTACACCATTTTTCAGCTTCTTGGTTAGCTGAGCAATTAAAAGCTAATATTAATAAGGCTAAAAAAATAATTCGTTTAGGCACGGTTTTCCTTTGTTACATAACATGTTTATAGCGAGTTAATCGCGCGTTTTTCTACCACAGCGTCGCTCGTTTTTCTGAATGACTCATTTGTAGCAAACTTCTTAACTAATTGCCATTACTACTAAAATACAATAGTTCTCGCTTTTGTTTCAGGACAAAAACGAGCGATTGGCTCGTTTTCCTAACTATGGTAGCAATATACTTTGACGAAATAGAAATGCAATTTTGAATGACCGTTTTTCGCTCATTACTGTCAGATACATAATGAAATTCAGAGGGTTACTTCCGCTTTGTGCCAACAACTGTCATTCGTAACGCCTTAATAAACGGCGAAAAAATAGTAGGCTAAGATAAGCGACGAAGGAGCGCAAGCCTACTGTTTTGCGTCCATTGTTTAATTAATTTGTTAGGTCTTGATTTTAAACCCTTTTACTAGATCTTCTGTAAAGTTAACAGATTTCTTATAAGACTGGCACCAATAATCATGGATTGAAAAAGTAACAAGTTTATTCCCTATTCGAAAGTGCTGTGTATAGATTCGAAAGCTGTTCTTTTTGTCATATGCATCAAGAGTAAAAGATTGAATATTTGAATCCAAATCTACCGTTTCTTGCATATATTTAAAATTATTCCCAGGATCTGAATGTTTAGAATCTTTAACTATTTCGATACCCCTTTGTGCCCAGCCATCTGTAGGAGTATCAACATTATATGTGGATACATAAATTGAAAATACTTCATCCTCTGAATCAACTCTGACTCCACCTTTAATAACTTCGGGCTTCCATGATTCTGGTAAAGTTAAACCCCAAGTATCAGTAGACAATTCTATATATTTTGATTCTGGTTCCACGTCAGCTCCATTAACGTTAAAAACTTGAAGGAACAGTAAAATTGAAATTATTTTTATAATCAACTGCATGAGAAATACTCTAGAGACCTAACGCCCAAATAATGGGCTAAAAATTGTTTGCTAAAATGTTGAGGAACGAAAACAGCAAACTGTTTTTAGTCCTTACTTATTAGCTTGTTATTAGGTACTTTAACGCACCAGTTTAAATTTAAAAACAACATTAAAGCATCTTTCTTCTTTGCTACTCTCCGAGAATGACCACTGCTTCATAGCTTTTTTAGCTGAGCGGTCAAATACGCGCCGAGGTTTTGTATCTACTATTTTTTGTGAAGTTACAAAGCCTGCAGAGTTTACTATTGCTTCTATTTTTACATACCCACTATCTAAGCGAAGATGATCTTCAATCAATGGCCACTTGGCGGCAACAGCATGATTAACAGAAAACTTAGACTTGTCACAAGCTGATACTTCATAGTCTGGAGTGTTAATTGATGCAAGCAATACAGTTGCGATTAATGCTGAACTCATAGTGCCTTATAACGCTTATTATCGAGAATGCCGGATATGTAATTTTCAGACATCACCTAAAATTTGATAAAAAATAATAATAAGCAATTGATTAATATTAATAAATTAAATTTTAAAGGGCGCTGACATATTTAATTTTCGAAAAGAAAGCGAGACCTGTCTTAACGAGCCCTCAGTTGTGTCCTATTAAATACGAAATAGCTTTAAAAATCTAATTATTAATCAATAAGTTGAATTTTATGGGCTAGGTAAAGCGAGAATTAATAAATTTATTTAATAGGAAGTAAAATCACATTTTTGATTGGTTAGCTATTATACCTGTGCAAATACACATACTTTTCAGGTATTCAACGAAATCAAAAGTTAACATAGGTATGATCTTTTGAAATCATAATTGTGAACGGCTGTTCCTCGCTCAATTGCGACATTGAAGGATATTGCTGAGATTACCTCCCGCTTTTATCAAACCCGAAAATGAACTTTGAATTGATAATGCGAGACAGG
>NZ_JAPEHW010000177.1 GCF_028875915.1 Pseudoalteromonas sp. G4 | reverse complement strand
TTTTTTTGTTTATACCAATAATCCCAATTATGCGTAGTTTGCTAAATTTGGTCTTTCAAATGGGGATGTTGCCGCTTGATAGAATTTAGCTATGCGCTCAGCTCTCTGATTAATCTCTGAATCTCTACGCTCACTAAAATCATACTTTGACTCTGCATTAGCTTCCTCTTCAACTTCACCATCACGCTTAAAGAAATCGCTTAATTCAGTATTAAGTTCCGCGCGCGCTTCACTCATTTTTTGGTTTGCTTCTGCCGCAATTGCACGATCAGCACCAGAAGGCTCTTGCGGTGCTAAAGCTGCAGCTCTCACTTGCTGCATTTTTTCAATGGTAGCTTGCGGATCGTTTGGTACTTCGCTGATATCAATTGGCACTTCGCCCGCTACAGCATAGTTATTACCATCACTGCCGCGTTCATATTCGTAACTAGGGCTGCCTGCATACTGCCCGCCAACTGCTGCATGCGCTTGTTCATGCGCTTTAACTTCAAGATCACGCTTTTTAAGCTGCGCTAATGCTTGCGCTTCTTTTTGCTCTAATTGCTGTTGCTTTTCTTCTTCACGTTGCTGACTTTGTTGCTCTTGCTGATCCTGTTGC
>NZ_JAPEHW010000176.1 GCF_028875915.1 Pseudoalteromonas sp. G4 | reverse complement strand
AAAGTGCGTTGTTGAAACTCTTTATCGTTTAATGCAGAAATAATTTTATCAGCGTCTTTCTCAGCTACCTCGACAAAGCCAAAGCCACGGCGTTTACCCGTATGCTTGTCCTTTAATAAGCGAACTGAGAAGATCTTCCCGTGCTGCTCAAATAAATCCCTAACTACAGCTTCATTTGCTTTGTAAGGTAAATTACCCACATAAAGAGATTTACTTGCTTCTTTTTCTTCTGTTGCTACATTAGCAGAGAAAGTTGCAATAACACCACCAATGAAAATACCAATGGCAATAGCTAAAGATGAACTTGTAAGTACTGATGATAATGCAAACTGAGCTACAACGTAGCCAATAAGAGATACGATAAAAATTATTATTAATGATTTTTGTTGCGATGAACTCATTTTAAAGATTCCGAATTACACAAATTAAACATAAAATTAACAAATGTTCATGCTTATCTTATCTTACTTTAATCACAAGGCAATAATAACAGCGCAATAAAGGGTGAAATTTATTTAAGTTAAGTTTAAAAAAGACCCTCAAACTATATAAAACGTAGAAAAATAGACTGTTTTGTACATATTTCGCCCGAACGATCCAAAAAACTAAAAAAAGTTTGAAAT
>NZ_JAPEHW010000175.1 GCF_028875915.1 Pseudoalteromonas sp. G4 | reverse complement strand
TTAATTTACGGTTTTCTTCTTTTAAGAGAATTTCAAGTTCTTCCACACGGGTTTTTTCTTCCGCATCTTGAAGTTCAATCAATAATTGCCCTTTTTGAACTTTATCACCGTCGTCAAAATAGATATTTTTAATATAATCAGACTGCGCGCTTACTAATTTTATTGCTTGGTTTGCTCGCGCTGTACCCAGTGATTCAATAATATTAGCTTGGCGACTGGTCGTCACCGTGTGTGCTTGAATCGGTGTTGCTTTGGCTTCTCGTTGATTTTGTTGCCCTTGTGACTCTGGCAGGTACAAGTAAATACACAAGCCAAATAGAATGATACAAATTAAAGGAAATAAGGCTTTACCAGATTGTTTCGCGTACATAGCAATTCTCGCAAGTATTCAGGGTTTACTATTCTACTAGACAGTTTAGAACTTGTGCGTGCGAGGTATCGTATAATATTGTGAATTAAACGTGTTTTTTTCAGTTGTTAAGTAGAAATTATGAAAAAGAAAAGTAAAAATTGTCCCTATTGCAGGCAAATTAGAGCAATGCTAATTTGGGCAATTTTAATGGGTTTTGCCTATTTTACCTTCTGGATTTAACTTTAAGATGACGAAACGTATTAAAGTATCAGCAACAGCCCATAAATATGGCGG
>NZ_JAPEHW010000174.1 GCF_028875915.1 Pseudoalteromonas sp. G4 | reverse complement strand
TTAATGGAGAAAGGTAATCAATAAATAGTACGCCCTTTAAATGATCTAACTCGTGCTGAATACATACTGCGAGTAGACCATCAGCGTCTTTTTCAAACTCAATTCCATTTTCATCAAATGCTTTAATGGTAACCGTTTCGGCACGGTCAACTTTGGCATATGAACCTGGTACTGATAAACAGCCTTCTTCGCTAATTTTGCTGCCATCTTTTTTGATGATTTCTGGATTAATTAGCACCAGAGGTTCGTTACCTTCTTCTGATACATCAATAACAACAATACGCTGGTGGATATTTACTTGAGTAGCCGCAAGACCAATACCGTTTTCGTCATACATGGTCTCAAGCATATCTGATACAATTTTCTTAGTATCTTCATTAATTTGCGTTACTTCTTGTGCAACAGTACGTAATCTCTCATCTGGAAAGCGTAAAACTTCTAAAATAGCCATATTTACCTTAATTTAAACTATGCGAAAATCATCAATTTATGATATGTTTTTATTTTAGCCATTTGTCTTCACCTTTTACAGGTTTAAGTAAATAATAATAAAAAACAGCTCAAGGAAGCTAGTTATGGTCAAAAAGCTGACAGCTGCGATAGTCGCATTAACTATGGCGTTTCCAACTCTTGCTGATGTGCTTCAGA
>NZ_JAPEHW010000173.1 GCF_028875915.1 Pseudoalteromonas sp. G4 | reverse complement strand
GCCTTTAAATTTTGCGTACAGACCTATGCCACTATCCAGTTAGGATAATGGTTGTAATAATCGTGGTAAGTACTAAATTAATCTGTTTCATGTGGACTAGACTGCCGAATCACAAAAGTAATGTCAACCATTAAAAAAGATAATTTATTCCATTTAGCTCTATAATAAATCAACGAATGCCAAATTTATGCAAAAGAGATGAAAACGCGTCATCTTTAAATGGTTTTTCAATAAACCCTAGCACTCCATAGTCAGCAACTCGCTGCTTCATTTCAGGTTGGATATCGGCCGATATAATCACCGTATGTAGATGGATATTCTCAGCTTTTAAATTAGCTAACACCCCAAGGCCGTCCATTACAGGCATAGTGAGGTCGAGGCACAACAAACCAAATTCTTGCTGGCGCAATAAATCTAATGCCTCTTGTCCATTTTGGGCTTGGCTGACGACAAAGTCATCGTGACTTTTAAAAAAACGGACTACTTGTTTTCGCGCTATAAGCGAGTCATCGCACACAAGTACCGGAAATGCACTAGTCAAAACATAAAACCAAATAAAACTGCAATAATAGTCATAATATGAGTAAACGCTGTAATTGCAACAATTATGCGAGCTAGTTTCCAGAGCATGTTGATCTTTGTGGTCTAAATTCTGTTCAAATCCAAAGC
>NZ_JAPEHW010000172.1 GCF_028875915.1 Pseudoalteromonas sp. G4 | reverse complement strand
CCGACCATGGCACCGCCCCAATAATAAGCGATGTATTTAGCAGCAGTTGCTTCTGTCATTTGTGTTGCATTAGCACTTGAAATGTAATTAATTAAGGTACTGCCAATAGCCACTTCAGCACCCACATAGACAAAAATACCAATAGCACCGAGCACTAAATGCTTGTGTTGCCACGCCGAGCCTTGGCTAACTTGTTGCGTTTCTTGATTGGTAATTTTAGGTAACTTTAATACTAAAAATATAAGCGCTAATATCAATAACGACGCCGCTAAAATTAAATAAGGTAACTGTACAGCGGTACCATCATGACTTTGGTTTGCGCTATCAGAAGAGAAGAAAAGTGCCGCCCCAAATAATGGCGCAACAGTGGTACCTAATGAGTTAAATGCCTGAGTTAAGGTTAAACGAGATGGCGCTGTTTTAGGGTCACCTAACGCACTGACATAGGGGTTTGCTGATACCTGTAAAATCGTAATGCCACTGGCTAATACAAATAACGCCATTAAGAAAAGCGCATACATGCCAGAGGTTGCCACAGGGTAAAACAACAAACAGCCTACACAGGCAATGGCTAAGCCGGTAACAATGCCTTTTTGATAACCGATTTTACCGACCAATTTACCGGCAGGCAGCGAGACAATAAAGTAAGCACTAAAAAAGCAAAACTGAATAAGCATTGCTTGGGTGTAATTAAGGGTAAA
>NZ_JAPEHW010000171.1 GCF_028875915.1 Pseudoalteromonas sp. G4 | reverse complement strand
CCGACCATGGCACCGCCCCAATAATAAGCGATGTATTTAGCAGCAGTAGCCTCTGTCATCTGCGTTGCACTGGCACTTGAAATGTAATTGATTAACGTACTGCCAATCGCCACTTCAGCACCGACATAGACAAAAATACCAATGGCACCGAGCACTAAATGTTTGTGCTGCCACGCAGAACCTTGAGTAACTTGCTGCGTTTCTTGATTGGTAATTTTAGGTAACTTTAATACTAAAAAGATAAGTGCTAAAACCAATAATGAGGCAGCTAAAATTAAATACGGTAACTGTACAGCAGTACCATCATGACTTTGGTTTGCGCTATCAGCAGAGAAGAAAAGTGCGGCACCAAAGAGTGGCGCTACAGTAGTACCTAATGAATTAAACGCCTGTGTTAATGTTAAACGAGACGGTGCTGTTTTAGGGTCGCCGAGTGCGCTGACATAAGGGTTAGCTGATACTTGTAAAATAGTAATACCGCTTGCTAAGACAAATAGTGCCATTAAGAAAAGGGCGTATACCCCACTGGTAGCCACAGGGTAAAACAACAAGCAGCCCACACAGGCAATGCCTAACCCGGTAACAATGCCTTTTTGATAACCGATTTTGCCAACTAACTTACCCGCAGGCAGTGAGACAATAAAATAGGCACTAAAAAAGCAAAACTGGATAAGCATTGCTTGGGTGTAATTAAGGGTAAA
>NZ_JAPEHW010000170.1 GCF_028875915.1 Pseudoalteromonas sp. G4 | reverse complement strand
ATTGGAAACGCGAGTATAGCTCAGCTGGTAGAGCGCGACCTTGCCAAGGTCGAGGTCACGAGTTCGAACCTCGTTACTCGCTCCAACTCTTTAAGAGTTTGGCGGAATGGCAGAGTGGCCATGCAGCGGATTGCAAATCCGTCTACCTCGGTTCGACTCCGGGTTCCGCCTCCATTTCAACACTCCACATGCGAAAGCAGCCCGATGCCCGGGTGGTGGAATTGGTAGACACAAGGGATTTAAAATCCCTCGCTGGTAACAGCGTGCCGGTTCAAGTCCGGCCCCGGGCACCATTGATTTTTAGAATCAATTTGATGCGAGTATAGCTCAGCTGGTAGAGCGCAACCTTGCCAAGGTTGAGGTCACGAGTTCGAACCTCGTTACTCGCTCCAAATTGGTTTTTGCTGCAACGTAGAAACCTGATGCCCGGGTGGTGGAATTGGTAGACACAAGGGATTTAAAATCCCTCGCTGGTAACAGCGTGCCGGTTCAAGTCCGGCCCCGGGCACCACTTATTTTGAGATTACGACTCAATAAAACGTTTTAGGATGCGAGTATAGCTCAGCTGGTAGAGCGCAACCTTGCCAAGGTTGAGGTCACGAGTTCGAACCTCGTTACTCGCTCCAACTTCTTTATGAAGTTGGCGGAATGGCAGAGTGGCCATGCAGCGGATTGCAAATCCGTCTACCTCGGTTCGACTCCGGGTTCCGCCTCCATT
>NZ_JAPEHW010000169.1 GCF_028875915.1 Pseudoalteromonas sp. G4 | reverse complement strand
TTAATTAAATAATAGGCAAAAGGTTTTTTATTTGCCGAAGAAGAAAAATAAATTTTACTGCTCATAATAGTTTAAGCTCGATGACGTTCAATAAGTTGATTAAATGCGTGGTTAAAGCGGCTGTGATATTCATCTTCAACACCTAGCCACGACATACTTTGGCTGCCTAAATAAAGGGCGTATAGTTCAAATACAAATTGCTCTGCGTTTACATCTGCTTTGAATTGACCACTTTTAATGACCAATTCCACTTTGTGAGTTAAATAGCTTAACCAGTTAGCAAGGTCTTGTTTTACTTGGTCGTGAATTGCGCCAGGCTGATCATCAAACTCAACAGCAGCTGAAATGAAAATGCAGGTTTTTGCTTGCTCTTCGTACCAACCTAACCAGTTTTTACATAATGAAAGTAGTTGGTTTAAAGGATCTAATTCGCGATCTATTGGTTTTATAACAATGCTTTGAAATAGATCGTTCGCAAATTCAAGCACGTTTAGTTGCAATGTCTCTTTAGATTTAAAGTGTGAAAATAAACCTGATTTTGACATGCCAGTAGCAACCGCAAGACCGCCAATAGTAAGGTTATCTAAACTTGACTGTGTTGCGATTTTTAATGCCGTTGCAAGAATTTGCTGTTTGGTTTCTTGGCCTTTACCCATAAAAGTACGCTCGTTCTATTTTTTGAGATAATAGCACGGTCGTACTTAAAGTAAATGACAAGAACTTCTTTTTTGTCTTTTTTTTACACAGTCTATACTTGGTGTATTGAAAAAA
>NZ_JAPEHW010000016.1 GCF_028875915.1 Pseudoalteromonas sp. G4 | reverse complement strand
GCCATTTCTCTGTCGCAATAAATGACCAGCTAATTAATGCAATTGGTATTATAGCTAAAGGGAGAATACTAATTTTAAACTGTATTTGGCTGATTTTGGCAATTCTACCACTATTAACCACATAAACCGCCAGTCTTCACACAATTAATCGTTGTTAAAGTCAATTAGTGGAAAAGCAAACACTGATCAGCGTCTTAAAAATAAGATAGTGTGCTTAGGTTAGCGGATCTAACTTGATTTCATTATCAAGGTAAGTAATTTTTGATGGGCCATAGTCCCTATTACAAACAAAGTGCTTTTGTTCAATGCATATCTCTACGCCCGACAAAATGGCTTGTGTTGCGCTGACAGCAATATCACTTCTGTGTAGAGAAAGTTTATTATTCTTCGCTTCTATTACTTTAACCAGTTTTTCGACTGCGTCTAAATAACGGGCCAGCGCTTTTTTTAGGCGAGCTAATTTATCAGAGTAGTCTTCATCGCGGGAAGCAAGTTCTGAAATCAGGTATTTTATTTTTCGCACTTTCGCAAGATAAAGGTGTTTTCGTTCAGTAAGTGCTTTATATGTTTCTTCTAGCCCTTCAAAAGAGTAATTAAAATTTATGGTCATATGGGTTCCAGCACGCGATCCTAGGCTGCCAGCAGAAACCGATTTTCCTACCAAAATATCACAGCCAACTACTTTTCCATCAGCGCGGTCTTCTTTGCCGACCCATAAGTGCCCACTCAAACAAAACTTACAGTGCGAAGCAAATTGGCTTACGTGAATATCACCGTTCGCAAAGAGGTTAACGTATTGCACATGATGCACATTAATATTACCGCCAGCGATAATAGTGCAGCTTTTGTCTTCTTCATCGGTATTTTCTATGGCGTGGCCAATTACGCCTTTGCCAATGCTAACGCTGCCGCCTGCTTCTACGTAGGCAGACTCAACACTGCCAGCAACAATAATATCGCCACTGGCCCGAGCTTTATATCCTTCGCAAATATCACCATGAACCATAATGGTGCCGTCAAAGCGAATATTGCCAGTACTCACATCAATATTATTGATACTAAATACTTTTACTACCGAAACACCATTAGGCTCGTGTTTAGGCATGCCATCAAAATCGGCAATCAAGGTTGATTCGAGTTCATCAGCAAACACTGAACCTTCACTTTCAGATAAAGTTGCGGCTTGACCGGCTTCAGGTTCAAGGGGTTTTCCAAGCACGGTAAATCCCATTTCCCCAAGTGTTGGCGGTACTAGTTCAGCTAATTTTTTGCCTTTTTGTACATAACAAAGCTCACCTAACTCTCGCATATCCACGTTGCCGTTTTCTAGCAGTTTTGGGCAGAGTTGTCTCTCTGATGGATCGGGTACTAAATAATTAATAAAACCATTTTTACCATTTACAGCAACTCTGCCATTGGCAACCATCTTGCTTACTTGTTCACCCGGCTTTGCAGCTTTTGCCTCGTTAACAAGTTCGATAATTGACTCTTTTATAGCTGTTTTTTTGATGCCATTGTCATTGAGTAGAGCAACAATGTCATTTGCACTAATATGTTTTCCGCCAAATGCCGTTGTAATTTCAATGGACGCTGACATTTCATCAGGTGATACTGTTAATGCCATAGAGGCATCTTTTGTGCTGGCGATAACAGCATTTACTTCATTGGGGCTTTCTTTCTGTTTTTTCTGCTCAAGTGAATCAATTAAGGTTGCCAACTCATTTTCATCGAGCAGCATATTTCGGTAATCAGATTGTTCAAATAATCGCTTTGCTTTTTTGAGATCAGGTTTCGGGGCTTTGTCGATTTCTCGGATCACTAAAGCCAGTTGCCTGGTGTTTTCGTTGTAGTCAAAGCTCATACTTGCCATAGAGCACCTTAAATTTAAGCGTTTAAATAATCAAAAACTAATAGACCCTAATTACTTTAATATTAGACACTTAATAAATAAATGCTTAATTTATAAGCACATTGAAATTAGGTGAAGTATTTGATTCTTTGTGCATTTACAGTAACCAATACAGTAGTGATTGGCTGCGGGATCAAAACGGGCAGTCATAGTTAAACGTTATATAAACACCTCTTTTTTATTTTTCAGATACTTAAACTACATTGTTCCCATATTCAGAATATTTTGAAACAATTATTTTAAGATGACTCTTGAGTCTAAATTTTGTTCAGGTAACAATCGAAAGCGGATAATTTACAAGGAATAATTATAATGAAAAAGCACTTTCAATTAGCCGCAGTAGCCTGTGCGCTAGGACTTGCGTTAGTTGGCTGTTCACAAACAAACAGTACATCTCAAGCGGTAGAGGCAGTACAACAAGCACAAACACTAAAACAATATGATGCTGAAACTTTCTTTGATACAACTTCTATTATGGGCAGCAGTTTTTCACCAAATGGTGACAAAATACTGGTAAGCAGTGATGAAAGTGGCATTTATAGCCTTTATGCTGTTGATGTTAACACTGGTGAAAAAACACGCTTAACAGATTTTCAAGACAGTACCTACGCGGTGCGTTATTTTCCAAATGACGAACGCGTGATCTTTACCAAAGATTCAGGCGGTAATGAGCGTTTTCATGTTTATGTACGCGAAGTTGACGGCAGCGTTAAAGACTTAACACCGGGTGAAGAAACCCGTGCGCGCTTTGCTGGTTTCACAGAAGATGGTTCTCATTTTTACATTACCAGTAACCAGCGCGATGCTAAGTTTATGGACTTATACCGTGTTGATGCTAAAAGCTATGAGGTAAGCTCTGTTTATCAAAATAAAATGGGGTTAGATGTGGGCGCAATTAGCCCTGACGGCCGTTTTATTGCGCTTTCTAAAAATAACTCAAACAAAGATAGCGACGTGTTTATTCTCGATACGATGAAAAAAACACTTAAACCAGAGTTAATTGCAGGAAAAGATGTTGAAGCCACATTTGGACCAGAAACCTTCTCTCGAGACAGCAAGGCACTTTATTACTCAACCAATGCAAAAGGTGAATTTGCACAGATTTGGCGTTACGATTTAACCTCGGGTGAACATCGCCTTGCACTCAAAGATGAGTGGGATGTTAACTTTATTTATTTTTCTAAATCAGGGCGTTACCAAGTGAGTGGTGTAAATGCCGATGCCAGCACTAAAGTTACTGTGATGGATACAAAAACTGGGCAATCGATTGCGATGCCAAGTTTACCTGCGGGTAATTTACGTGGCGTAAATTTCTCGGCAGATGAAAAAACCATGGCGTTTTACTTAAATTCCGATACGTCACCGAATAATTTATTTGTTTGGCAGGTAGGGTCATCAAAGGCATCACAACTTACAAACAGCTTAAGCGCTGCAATTGATCAAAATGATCTGGTTGAAAGTACCATAGTGCGTTTTAAAAGCTTTGATGGGCTAGAAATTCCTGGCGTGTTATACAAACCAAAACAAGCAAATAGCAATAACAAAGTACCTGCACTTGTGTGGGTGCATGGTGGACCTGGCGGACAAAGCCGCACTGGTTATAGCGCAATGCAGCAGCATTTGGTAAACCATGGCTATGCCATTTTTGCGGTGAATAACCGCGGTAGCTCGGGTTATGGCAAAACCTTCTTCCATCTGGATGATAAAAAACACGGCACCGATGACTTACAAGATATCGTGTACGGTAAAAAGCATCTGCAAAGTTTAGATTGGGTAGATGGCGATAAAATTGGCATTATGGGCGGCAGTTATGGCGGCTTTATGACCGCAGCAGCGCTTGCATTTGAGCCTGAAGAGTTTAAAGTGGGCATTAATATTTTTGGTGTAACTAATTGGGTAAGAACACTTAATTCTATTCCACCCTGGTGGGAGAGCTTTAAAAAAGCGCTTTACGATGAAATGGGCGACCCAGCAACAGATGGTGAACGTCACCGCGCTATTTCGCCATTATTCCACGCTAAAAATATCACCAAACCATTAATGGTAATTCAAGGCGCGAATGACCCTCGTGTACTGCAAGTGGAAAGTGATGAGCTGGTGGCAGCGGTAAAAGCCAATGGCGTACCGGTAGAGTATGTATTATTCGATGATGAAGGCCATGGTTTTACTAAAAAAGAAAACCGCATTGAAGCATCAAATGCTTACCTTAAGTTTTTAAACACTTATTTAAATAACTAATTAACGTTTTTAAATTGCAAAAAGCCGGAGTAATCTCCGGCTTTTTTATTGGTTATGCTTTCTAGTTATGCAGACTAAATACTATTACTACTTTTTATACCTTGTCTAATAAGGTGCTTCACATTTTTTTCACACCTGATGATGTAATTTATTTATATCGATTTAGTATGGTGAAAAGATATGAATACGCTTACCGTTGTTCAAATACTCGAACTAATCAGAATTAATGAAGCAGCAATTGTGACACAATTTCAAACATGGTTAACCATTACATTTGCAACCATTGTTGCTGTATTTTCTGCAAAAGAGTTACTGACATTTAAAATGAAGTGGTTAATTACAACCTTGTACCTATGCGCATCAATTACATTGGCAAGCATCGCTGTTTACTTAGCTGAAAATAATGTAATCAGTATTGCATTACTAAAATCAAGAGGGGTTGAATTTGCCTCTCCATTTTTTGCAGGTGTGTCTTTATTTTGTGTTGTGGTAATCGGCATGATCACCACATGTTATTTTATACATTCACAATTTAAAGCATCTGAGAAAATGTTTAAATAACCGTTATTTTTCTTTTATTGGGTAAACGCTTTTATATTTTCCTATCGAATGCGTATTAAGCGGTTGCCTTAGTTGCACTTTGCTGGCCGTTGCTGAAAAATAATCTTTCTTGTAAAAATCCAGTGGTTCAGCGGTTTGTGTGAGGTTTAAAAACTGAAAAACCGCAGTTAATTGCGCCTTGGGCTGCTGTACTAACGATTCATAATTTACACGTAAAAACTGGTTTGGATATTTGCTGCACCAATTTTCACCAAGGCGCACAATATCATCATAAAAATGATTAATATGCTGCCAGTCATAACTGTAGTGATGAAAAGGGCTACTTACTTGATATGCTTGACGAAAATTACCAATACACGTGTCGAATTTATCCCTTACCAACCACACAATTTTAGCGTTTGGGAAAAGCGCTAAAATAATGTCAACAAAGTAAATATTAAACGGTTGCTTATCAATGGCATGCGCTGCTGGTGAGCTTGTTAACTCCTTTGCAAAACATTGGCTGTATTGGTTTAAGATTAGCTCGGCTGCTTTGGTGAAAAGCTGTTTCGGTTGCTTATAAAAGCCGGGCTTTACAGCCATAAGCTGTGGAATAAAGCTAAGCTCACCGAGTGCCTTTATGGTTTTTTGTGTCGCCAATAATTGTTCTAGCAGACTTGTGCCTGAGCGTGGCATACCCACAATAAAAATAGGTGAAATGCTGTTATTTATCGTTAATTGTGACAAATCACTAGGTAAATGCGATGCTGCGATAATACTGTCGCAGTAGGCTTGATGTGCCAACGTATCAAAGTGCACCTGGTTTTTATTGCGTTGTTTACTGTGATTAAAACACGTCCATGCCTTTTCATAATCGGCATTTGCTTCATGATAAAGCGCTTTTGCGTGGTTTAGGTATTGATCCTTTGGCCCATGGCTTAGTGCATTTGTTAATTGCGATGGCAGGGTGTTATTTGATTTTGGTGACAGCTCAGCTAACGATAAATGCGCGAGTGACAGCATTGGCTGTAAATCGATAACCTTTTCGAGCAATGCTTTTGCTGTTGTTGTATCGCCAGCCATTTTTAAGCAAATTGCGTAATTTAGCGTTATTGCTGCGCTATCTGGTGCTAACTGATGCGCTTTTTCAAATTGAGCTAATGCGCGGTAAGGCTGATTTAATCGAAGCCATAAGTTGGCTGACAAATCGAGTTGTGATGCGTTATCACAGGCGCTATTTATGGACTCTAAGATATTTTGACACAAGAGGAAATCGCTGGCGTGTAATGCCGTTTTAGCAAGGTGCAGGGCAATTGACAGTGGCGGGGAAAGTGAAAGCGCTTTTTTGATAATGTTAAGTGCTTTTACTTTGTCACCCGCTAACAGATTCAATTCAGCCAAGTAGCTCCAAGCTTCACAATGAGCCGCGTCCTTTTTTAAAGCCGCGACTAATAATGCGTGCGCTTTATTGAGCCCACCAGTTGCAAGTAGTTGTTTTACTTGGCTGAAATCCGTCATTTAAAGTTCAAATGCATAGTTAAATTTAATGCCTATGGTACGAGGTGTGGTGACATAGTGTCCATACACGCGTTGTAATTCAGGCAATTGTTTAGACAGTTCAGGGAATTTGCCTTCACCAACCCATGATTTATCACGTCGTACTGAGGTTTGCGCATATTTATCAAATAGGTTATTTACATAGAATGTAGTTGACCATGCTTCCCCCGCTAAACGTAAACTCAAGTTACTCATTGCAAAGCCAGCAAGGGTTTCACCATCTGCTTTTAAGCCGACTTTAGTAATCACATCACTTTGGGCAGTTAAACCATAGTTAAAAGTGAGTAACTTATCGTCAAGTACTTCTGTATTGTAGGTAATACCAAACGACACCTGATGCTTAGGTGCACCTGGCAGACGATCGCCTTTTGCACCACTGTAGTATGGTTGATATTTCGCTATCTCTTCAGGGCTGTAATCTTGCTCTGAGAAAACCGCAAATAACTCAGGTGCATCTTGGGTAAGCTCTGCATTTGCATATGAATAAGTTACGTATGTGGTAATATCATCGCTCAGCATTGCACGTGTTGCTAATTCAATGCCCTTACTTTGCGCCTCACCTGCGTTTGAGGTGATAATCGCCTTACCATTTACAGTGGTTGATTGAATTTGCGCATCATTCCAAAGCACATTAAATGCCGCGATATTTAAATGCAGTTTGTTGCTAAACCAGGTTGATTTTAAACCAAGTTCATAGTTGGTTGTGGTATCTGGTTGATAATCAACTTCGTGCGGGAGCGCACAAATAATTTGTTGCTCTGGTAGTTGCTCTGGGCAAGACATCACCCCATTACCACCACCTAATCTAAAGCCTTCACTAATTGTGAAGTAGGTCATGACATTACGCTGCCATTTGTAATCAATATTGAATTTGAAAAGTGAACCATTGTCACTGGCTGTCACAAGTTCCATGGGTACTTGGCTGATATCACTAATATCACCTGAATAAAGTGGGGTAACAGCACCTGAACGCGATTCAATATCATACTCATAAAAACGGGCGCCAATGGTTGCATTTAGCTTATCGCTAAAGGCGTAACCGATTTCACCAAAAATAGCGTGTTCTTGGTTGGTGTACTCGCCAAGAGCTAAATATTCGAGGTCTTTTTCAATATTAGTAATGTCGCCGCCCCAAAAATCAGTTAGCCCTGGAGTGTATTCGCGATCATCTGAGCTGCCGTCAGTTTTGCTAAAATAAACACCTGCAATCCAATTAAGAGCTGTGTCGCTTTTTGACACTAAGCGTACTTCTTGCGTAAATGTTTGCGCTTTACTGGTGTCGTCTGTGATTGCCACGAAACTTGGAAAATCAGCATAACCAGGCCAAATATCGTAAAGGAGATCAGTTTGGTCGCGTTGACCTACTTGATCATACTGAGTAAAACCAGTTGCTGAGACTAAATCGGCAAACTCTAAATCGACCTCTAGCTCTAAACTTAACAGCTCATCTTCTTGCATGTTAGGTTCAAGAACACGGTAAGCTGACTCATATTCGCCAACCTTATCTGCCAAAGGGTTTGTTGTTGCTAATGACTGATACTGGCTAATGCTATTAGCGCCATTTTCTTGCTTCTGATAAAAGTAATTTAGGGTTGCAGCAAAGGTGTCTGTTGGCTCAAAACGTAATGACACTCTTGCTGTGGTAATTGTTTCGTCGTTTGCATCTTGATATTGCGTGAGGTTATTAGCAACGTCTTCGGCATCTTCCCAATTTGGATCGGGTTTACTCACGCCCGGATTTTTTACCACATAGTTATAGTCGATAAAGCCTGGCTGTTTGAAGTAGTTGATGCTGGTTCTGAGTGCTAAGGTATCGTCAATTAGCGGCAGGTTTACAATTGCTCCAAATTCACTGCCTTGATTTTCGCTTTGTGATAATGCAAATACATCGCCGCTTAGCTGTACTTCGGTGTAATCAAGCTCTGGCTTTTTTAACATGTAGCGAATTGCGCCGCCTAATGTACCTGCACCGTAAAGTGTGCCTTGTGGACCAATCAAAACCTCAACACGTTCAATATCTGTTAAACGTAAATTTACACTAAGCGGAATTTCACCTAAATAGGTGGCTACAGTGCCTGAGTCTGATGCGCGTTCAGATGAATTTGTATTCAAGCCGCGAACAATGATTGGCGAACCTTCACGGCCACCTTGATCAGTAATTGTTAAGCCTGGTACCCAGCGCGCTACAGATTCAAGATCCGTAATGTTCTGTTGCTTCATCACATCATTATCAACCGCAGTAATATTCAAAGGTGCTTCTTGAACAGTACCTTGACGCCTAGTTGCAGTCACTTGAATGGTTTCAATCTCAGCGCTTAACTGCGCTTGTGCCTGAACATATGTACTTGGTAAAACAGCTGATGATACCGCAATGGCGATCAGTGATGGACGATAAAGCGAAAACACGTAAACCTCTTAATTTAAATAAACAGCATTTTGAGGGCGGTGATTCTACTCATATTCATTCAAAAATAAAGAATTAATATTCACTTTTTGTGGTTTTTTATTAAATTTTAATGCAGCGTGCCTTTTGTTATCAAGTTGTTGTTGTTTTGGTTACAAAAGTAACATTTGATAACGTAATTTTTTAGTTCGCTTTGAGCTTTGAATGTTTGATTACACGCAAGTGCATATTGCGAGGGGGGAGCGAAAGAAAAGTCTGCTTTATTGTACTAAAAACAAGGAGAAGCCTTGTTTAACCTTGTTTTTAGTACAAGAAGATTATTCTGCGATAACAGTTACTATGGATGAAGTTGAGTCACTCGGCGAGACTATTGTTGCGGCATAGCGTTTATTTACAGCAGTAATGTGCGCTTTAAATGCGAACAAATCGTCACCGATAAGTTGAATATTACTAGGCTGCTTCATCTTTAGAGGGTTAATCACACGGCCATTTTTATGTACTTCGTAATGTAAATGACGTGCTGTGGATAATCCGGTATTACCTAAATAACCAATTGTTTGACCTTGGCTTACTCGACTTCCTTGCTTTATGCCTTTGGCAAATCCTTTTAAGTGCGCATACAAGGTGCGATAGCCATTACCATGATCAATCACAACACGGTTACCAAAACTTTTGCTATAGCTTGCTTTTATTACCTTTCCTTTACCTGCAGCCATAATGGGAGTGCCAATAGGTGCACTAAAATCGATACCTTTATGTTGGCGTGTATAGCCTAAAACGGGGTGCTTACGTTTACCAAAATACGAGGATAATCGGGCACCATTTAACGGCGTCGTTTTGGTATTGATATAAGTTGTATTGCTTGCCTTGATTTTTAAAGCCGATGGCGACAAGCGTTTGAGGTGATGAAAACTGCTTAAATAAATGCATATCGTGTTTAACTTCGGATACAGTAAAATTAAGCGTGATCTCATCACCTTGTCTTATCTCCCTTTGAAAATCAATAAAGTGTGACATCGCTAGAATGGCACTATTGATCACATTATGCGGAACATCAGCGTTAGTTGCTGCTTGATAAAGACTTTGATTTATGGAAAACGAACGGCTGACTTCTTGGCTAGAAAGAGGCGTTTCCATTTCAGCAATTTGCCATTTATTATTCTCTAATCTTGCTTCGATGATTTTGGCATAATCGCTCGCAAAGCGAATTGTTTTGCTTTCTTTTGTCTCAATAACGTCAAATTGTGTATTGATTCTAATTTTTGTGAAAGCAAATTGAGGCTTAACTGATTTTGCTAAATTAACAATATTAGCCATGCTAAAACCCGCTGACGTTAAAACTGAGGTTAGGGTTTCGCCTTGATTTAATGTGTAAGTGTGGCGTAATGGTTCTGTGGATATTGACTCTTTTTCGCTCACATCTTGCAGTACCTGCTTACTTTGAATTTCAGTGCTATCCGCCTGTTTTACCAATGGCGCATTAGTGCTTTGCTCGTCACTGGCGCAGCCACTTAACATCAAAATAATCAGGAAAATATATATATACGGCATATTATTTCTCTTTTAAGTAGTTAAGCGGGTCGAGTGCTTGTCCTAAATGCGCAAGCTCAAAATGAAGATGTGTGCCAGTTACTTTGCCTGTGTCTCCCATTTTACCAATAATGTCACCTTGATTGACCCATTGCCCTTTAATGACATTAATTTCATCTAAGTGAGCATAGAGTGTTTGCCAACCATTGACGTGCTGGATCACAATCACATTGCCATAAGCATTCGCCATTGAGACGGCATCGGCAACAATCACTTTACCTGTTTTGGCTGCTAAAATTTCACTGCCTTTAGCGTCAACTAAATCGATTCCGCGATGCGGACGCAAATTACGCACTTTAGCAATGTGGCCGTAATGTGAGCTGATATCTATGTTGCCCACAGGAAAGCGCCATTCTTCTTGAGTGTACTGTAACTGTGCAAATACTGTTTTGGTAAAGAGCATAATGCTTGCAATAAATACAAAGGCTAAAACAGCTTTGCCAACTAATATAGGTGGTTCTTTTATAATAATATCAAAGCGCTGTTTATAATCATTTAAGTTTAGAGCTTGCCCATTAAATGGCGTTGCGAACGGGTTTGATATTGTTTGATGAGATAGCTTTATGCTTAATAAAAGCGTGCTTGCATAGTCTTCTTTTGAAATATGATGTTGCGTTATCGTTTGCAAATCGCAGCGCTGCTCCATGGCGTTAATATACAGGTGGTTGAGCAGTTTTAGCGCTGGATTAAACCAGCATACTTCAATAACTACTAGCCATAGCCAAGCTCGAAGGTGATCACGGTTAGCAATATGGGTTAATTCATGGGCGAGAATAATATCTTGCTGTGCTTTACTAAGATGTAAAAAATATTGTGGTAAAACAAGAGTTGGTTTGATGAAACCCATAACAAATGGCGATTGGTTTATTGGCATAACAACGCAAGGTATTTTTGTCTGTGTGAAGGGCACCGCGTTAGCAATAAGTTGTTTTGCTTGAAAATAACGTTTGAAAACCCGATACAAACGAAACACTGAGGTTACAGCCAAGATAGTCAGTAAGAATGTTTCAAGTGGTAAAGTGCTGTGTTCATGTGTTTGTTTTACTACATCGTGAACAAGTGTTAGCTGCTGTTGCGCTTTGTCATTTATCCACATGAAATTGGCTTTACCTACTTCTATCCATTCGATGTTTGGCAGAAAAATGCCAAGAGAAAGTACAAAAGCTGCCAAGCAAATATTGGGTGAAATTCGCTCTTTAATCGAGATATGTCTTAGTGCATAGGCAACAAGATAGGTGACTACTACCCACCCAAGTAAAGTAATTAACAACATCATTTTTGATTTTTTTGTAAGTTATTTAGGTGAGCTTCAAGCTCGTTCAATTCGTTATGTTCAAATAACTGACTGCTTGAGAACATTGCAACAGGTAAAGCTCCATCTATTTCTAAGACGCGTTCTGAAAAATCTTTAACAAAGGCAGCCATTGTCGGTACTTTATCTAGTAATGCGGTATAGATTTTTTTGTTGCCCTGTGTTTCAACGCTTAAATAAGCTTTTTGTGCCATGCGTTCTAGCGTTTTGCGTGTAGAGGAATAACTCCAACCGTAGAGTGTTTCCATACGTTGATGGATCTCTTTGCCTTTGAGAGGTTGTTGCTGCCAAAGGCACTTTAAAATTTCAAGTTCTGGTGCGGTGAGTTGCAAAACAATTTCCTTGAACAAATACATTTTTGTGTGACAAGTGTCGCAATCTATCATTTGTACAACTGTGACACAAGTCGCAGTATGAGGTTTTTGCAAAAATTGTATGTCATAAACAGTTAGGTTAACTAACCGAATAACGTGGTTAGAAAAGCTAATAGTTAGCTCTATTGGTAATTTAGGTATTAGCTAAATATTTTAAAAGCTTAAAATATCAATAATTTATATTTTATTTTGACGATTGTCTCTGATTACGAGATGCAACGTGCATTCTTATCGCTGCCATACAATAAAATGAATGAAGCGCAAACAGCGCTTGCGCTAGAAATTGCAGGGGCAGAAATTGGTTCTGATTATGAACTAGCTAAAGTGCTTGTTTATGGCTTTAAGCAAAGCCCTTATAAAGCAAATTTAATAAAAAATGTGAAACACGCTATGACGAGCATTAGCAGCGAAAGTGATAGTGTATGAGGTGCTTTAAGTTTAAAAAGCCAATCTTTATTTAATAAGCCAGTTAATAAACTGGCTTTTTTGTGTACTTGAGTATCGGTAATGCCAGTTTAACTATTTGAGAGGTGCCATTTTGCGAGCAGTGCATTGTAGTGGCCAGATTGCTTAATGGTTTGAATTGCGGAGCTAATCGTATTTTTGGTCTCTTTAGGCAGCGCTTTATTTGCAACAATATGAAGTTCGCTTGGAAAGTCAGCTAAACGTAATTTTTTTTCGATTTTAGTTGGATCAAGGCCAATACTTTTTAACTCTTCTTCAAGATGTAATGTATTGGTGAGCACCAAATCTGTCCGGTCTTTGTAGAGCATTTTCATTAAACTGGCAGGTTCAGGGGCTAATACCAAGTCTTTTTCAAGGGTAAACCCTGCTTTTTCTAAGTAACCTTGGCTAAAGTAACCCCTTACCGTGCTAACTCTTAAGCCACGGGCACTTTGTAAACTCGTTAGTTGAAATGGTCGTTCGTTTTTGCCCACTAAATACGCATGTGCGGTGTAAACCTCCCCTAAAAAGTCATAATTTTTTGCACGGCTAGGCGTTTTCAATAATGACATCATTAAGGTATTTGCATCGGTTTGTAGCTCTCTAAATGCGCGTGCTTGCGGCATAATCTCAATGGTGCCATCACAACTGCATTCATTTAAGATGGCATTAACTACATCAACTAAAAATCCGTCAGATTGACCTTTTTGATTAATAAAATGAAGAGGGTATAGATCTTCAGCTGTAAAACGCAGAGTATTTGCCGCCTTTGCATGACCTGCAAAGAGAAGAGATAAAATGATAAGGCAAATAAATATAACGTTTTTCATAAAGCGTACACGCTAAAACAACATACCGTTAACATTGCCTAAATTGTGAAAGATTTTCCAGCCGTCTAGCATGATATGCCTGAAATAACTCAGGCATATTTTATGAAAGCTTACACAAATTAATCTTCAGGGCCTTTCAAGGTAAATTGAAGATGCTTACGCATATCTTTAAGTACCACCCCTTTTTTCACTAGCGCTGCACTTAAGCGTGTTTTCATCTTCAAATTGGAAGCAAAGTAATAGAGAGCCAGGGAATAAGTGATATTCAACATCAAACCAACATTGCACCATGCCAGGAATTTCAGCGCGTGCTTGCTCTTCTAACTTATCGGCAATTTCGAGTACTAAGGCTTGTTGTTTTTGTTGAACCTTGGAAAGTTTTTTCATGGTGTGTTCCAAAAAGGAGCTAAAACATATAAAGCACTAATTATACCTTTGCTATCAGTTTGCAAACAAGAAAGTTAGCTAAATCATGCTGTTTTAAAGTCGGTTTTAAAATGGGCTTTAAGGCTTTTATCCGTCACCAAAAAGATATGTAAAAAATGCATATTGTTTAGGCGTGTTTAACAGTTGTAAAAACCTTTTCTGTTAACTCATAATAAATTGAAAGCAAAGGATTTGTTTTGTATCTGGTAGGTGAGTTTAACGCCCTGAATTATTTGTTGTAAAAGGTCAAAAATAATCGCCAAAATGCATCATTATTTACTTGCTAGAATTGTAAAAGCGGCAGATACTTGCGCTAAATACACTTTGGTATTATTTGCCCGTTTGTGTTTTTTTAAATTTAAATAACGGTGCTTTTTCAATAACTTAATTTATTGCTAATGCGCTATTTTATACGTGTCATTTTAGAGTGAACATTAATGAACACATTGACCAATGAGTTTATCGATTTATTAAAAGAAATTATTCGCCACCCAAGTGTGGTGGGAGCCGAGCATTCCTTTTTTCGCGTACTACAACGTGAGCTTGAAGAGCGCGGCGCCACGGTAACTTGGTATGAAGGTTTGTTGGTTGCACAAGGTAAAAAACCGTTTAGTAGCATGTTTTCGGCACACATTGATCGTCACGGTTTAGTGTGTACAGGCCCAAATGAATTTCAGTATGCAGCGTTTATTTCTGCCAACCGTACAGACTTACTGAATAACTCGGTGTCGGAAGAGTTAATGACCAAAATCACTGAGCGCTTTAAAGCGACACCTGTGTATGCGTATGAGCCATGGTCGGGGGCGTATCGTGGACAGGGTCTGATCAAAAGTTCTTATGTTTGCGAATACCGTAATAATTTAATCTTTGAAATTGATGGCTTAGAAAGCGCTGTAGCAGGTACGCCCGTTGCTTTTAAAGATAAATTACGTATTGAAAATGAACGCTTAATTGGTCAGCTTGATAATGTACTTTCAGCCGCGGCACTAGTGCATTTATTTAGTTTAGGTTTTGAAGGCACTGTATTTTTTACCGCACAAGAAGAAGCGGGTAAAAGTTGGCGTTATTTACTCGAATGGTTTCGCCGTTTTGGTGGCTCAACTAACCGATTGTTTGTAGTGGATACCAGCCCATTTCCTGATGAAGACGCTGCAAACGAGCAGCTATTAGTATTACGAAAAAAAGACGCCAACGCAGCATTTAATGAAGAGGCAACACAATTAGTTGAAGCAATTTGTAAGGAACAAAAATTTAGCTACAGCTACAAAGACGAATACATGGAAAAAATTAACCAAGCGTTAGTTGAGCGCGGTGAAGCCCCTCGCTCAATCGGTAGTACCGAGCTTGGCCGCATTATCGCAAGTTCAAACGGGCTAGTTGATGGTACGACAATTCAAGTGCCTACAACGGGCTATCACACAATGGAAGAGTCAGGCTCGTTAGCGTCAGTTGAAGCATTTTTGAAAATGCTGTTGGCAATTTCTAAAAAAGCATAATTAAAAAAGGGTTAGTTTAAAACTAACCCTTTTTTTGGCATTCATTTTCAACTCTTAAACTGTTTAATCCATGGCAAAGTGCATTACCCCATAAATAAAAAGCCAACAAATGCGATTGCCGCTGCAAGCAGTGCATAAGGTAATTGGGTTACAGCATGGCTGACTAAGTTACAGTCTGAGCCTTGTGCTGCAAGCACTGTGGAATCTGAATAAAAGCAGGCTTGGCTACCAAAAGATGACGCTGACAATAGCGCACCAATCACCAGCGGAATATTTGCATCAACTGCAACCGCAAGTGGCATTACAATTGGAATTGTTACTGCAAAAATGCCCCAGCTTGATCCTGTAGCAAACGCTAAAATAGCCATTGATAAAAACACCATCGCAGGCAGCAACTGTGCTGTCATATAAGGGCTTAATGTATTAATGACATATTGCGGTAGTAATAACTTATCGCACACATCTTTAAAAATAAATGCAGCGATAACCGTACCAATGGCAGGTAACATGCATTTAAAGCCATCTATCATTTGCTCTAACATTTCGGCCAACGGCATTAAACGCTGCACCATATAAAATGGAATAGTTACCGCTAAGGTGGCAAGTAATCCTTTCCACACATCAATATCAAAATACACGGTAAAGCCAACGAGTAGGGCAATGGGCACTAAAAAATTATAGAGCTTGCCACTGTTATCTGCGTTTTCAAATTCTTGCTCGATTGCTTTTGATGCATATTCATCAGGTGTTTGTACTTCGCTTAAATCTACTTGCTCAAGAGCAGGCTTACCCGCTTTTGCAGCCAGCTCTGCTTTTTTCATTGGGCCAAACAGTGGGATCACACCAAATATGACTAGCGGCACCATTAAAACGGCAACCCAGGCATAAAGCATGTATGGAATGGCTTCAATGTATACGCTAATACCTTGCCCTTCACCGGCAACACCGTTATCGACCAACAAGCCACCAAAAAATACCGCCCAAGTAGACAGAGGCACTAAAACACAAATAGGTGCGGCAGTTGAATCAACCACGTAGGCCAGCATTTCTCTAGAGATTTTAAACTTGTCGGTAACGCGGCGCATGGTTTCGCCAACGGTTAGGGCATTGAGGTAGTCATCAATAAAAATCATAACCCCAAGGAAGTAGGTCATAAGCAGCGATGATTTAGGCCCTTTTGCGAGTTTTAGAGCACTGCGACCAAAGGCAAGGGCGCCTCCGGTGCGAACAAGCAGGGCAATTAATGCGCCAAAGCTACCGCACACTAAAATAAGCCAACCTATGGTTTCGTCGGCCATCACTTTTAATGAAGCCTCGGCGAAATTACCTAAAATGGTGGTGTAGTCAACTAACGCCAAACCCACAAGCGCACCTATTACAAGTGCAAGAATAGGGCGGCGAAGAATAACAGCAAGGGTTAAAACAACAATCGGTGGAATTAAACTAATAACACTAGGCTCGTTAACTCAAATAGTCCCAATATTATGGTTACCTTTTTCAAGGCGAAGATCGCAACTAAGGTGTGCGGGTATCTGCTTAATATTGGGTTGACCAGTGCTTAGTATGGCCCTTCTTGAAACATCTCGGCGAAAATAAACAGGATTAGGATCTGCGTCAATTTAAAATTTTTGTCATACCAAGAAATAGTTTTAATGGGTAAATTAATTCATTAATTATCAGGTGCTTAAATGTGGTTTCTTGTGGGGCTTTTCGAACAAACTTAAATTAATTACCAACAAAACAGGCTGATACATGATGATAGCAACTTGGTTTTTTTATTTATCTAATAGACTTCGATGATGTAAGTAATAGGCGGAAACTTATTCAAAATAACCTGTTTGGTATGCTTGAAGTACCTTTTGTTGAATTTCAGCTTCTGTAATTCCGAGCTTATTTACTTTACTAAAGCCAAAAAACGTTTCTTTGTTTCTCATTTCTTCTAAAGCGATAGGAGAGACTTTGAGATTGGCTTCTTGAATTTCCTTTGAGAAGGTTTCTATCATCGCGGGGCTTACCATTATGAGGTCGATGCGATTCTTTTTTAATAAGGTGAAGCCAATTCTTACATTTTGAATCTCAATTTTTTGTAGCCATTCATCATGATCAAATCTTGTGAAATAACGTACGCCTCTCGAAACGCCAATGACTTTGTTTTTAAAATCATAATATGACGATATTTGTATTCCATCTTTAGAGATAACTCGTAATGAATCTGCAGCTTTAAATGGCGTGAAAAAAGCGAAGTTTTTTCTTTCAGGTAAAGGTGTTAGTGCAGCAATAACGTCAACATCGCCATTTTCTAAAAGCGCTACACACCTAGCAAAATTTGGGGATTGAACAAATTTAAGATTAAGTTCTAACAGTGAAGCTAGTTTATGTAGCGCTGCAATATGAATACCTGAAGGCGTGTCACCAAGTATTTGATAGGGAGGATGATCATCAATACACGCTGTAATATCTTTGCTTTTTGCATTGGCTGTCACTGATAAACCCAATGCACATAAGAGAAACGCATATTTAATTATGTAACTGTTAACACTCATAACTTTCATCTAATTCATACAACACATCATTTATTTGTTGAAAAAGATAATGCACATTATTTCAATAATTGCCTATTCCTGAGTGATTTATTGCACCTAAAAGTGTCACTTAAGAAGCCATAAATCATTTTTCGACAAAACGGACGATTGGTTATTATACGTTCATTTTATGATAAATTTAACGATTTTATAACAATATTACGAAATCAGTTTTTTGCTAAGATGAGTTCCGTTACTTCTTTTTTCGAGAATTTACGAAGTGTCATCAACAATTTCCCTGCGTGTATATCATCAATACTATCGAGGTTTGAAGGAAGTTTATCCAAAACTTGAAATGATTCATCCGCCAGCGAGTATGCCCAGAGCTCTAGATTATCGTTTACACCATTCAGAGTGTTATTTTTGCTTGTAAGCTTTGCACTACAATGTCGCTGTAGCAATAACCTTAAATCATTAATATACGATCACCATTAAGTTAAATGATTTAAAATCCATAGGTTTAGCAAAAGGAATAGTAATTTTGGCAACGATGCCATTATATAAAAGCTTATAAAGCTGTCTGCCTCTACTAAATACAAGTTTTTCTTTGTACGGAGAAAATCGAGGGTGGATAAGGCGATATTTGGCAATTGATCTGGGTATGAGGATGCGTTAACTAGAAAGCATAGAGCCATCTTTTCATAATATCTCATGTTTAACCGTGGTATTAGTAAAGGCAACATTGATATTTATTGGGTTGATGCAAGCATTATTGACACATTACGAGCGAAAAAATAGTCAACAAGCATGCGCTACAAATATCGGGTAGTGCAAGCCCTGTCTTTTGCAATGTGTAACGAAGTTTAAGCTATTAACAGCATTTACTGTTTAGACAATATGCAATATGTCGAATAATAAACCAAGCAAATACAGATTGTTAAAACTTGCTTTAAATTGGCAGTGAGACCTAGTAAGGTCAGCCCCCATTTTAATTTTGGAGCTGAACTTATTATGAGCACTGCCTTTTCTCGTCGTTTTCTGTCACTAATTGAGCAAATCACAGAAGGTAACAAAAAGCGTTTTGCTGAAGTGACCGGGCGTTCAGCGTCTACGATTTATCGATTATGTCGAGGTGGTAGTCGCCCATCATTGGCGTATTTAGAACAATTAAGTGAGCAGTTTAGCATTGACTTAAACTGGCTTATTACAGGTCAGCGCGCAACCGATGACGTTGCCAATAATACAAAAACTGAGATGGTTCTGGCGCCGAAATTTGATGTAGAAGCGAGCGCGGGCTTTGGCCAAGTAGGTGCAAGTGAAGAAATATCAGAGCATTTTGGTTTTTCTAAGCAATGGTTATCATCGCAATTAGGTGTGCATTCAGAGCAGTTAGCATTTGTTTCAGTGCGTGGTGACAGCATGCAGCCAACATTAGAACAAGGCGATATGATTTTAGTGGATATGTCGCAAAAGCAAGCGCATAAAGAAGATATTTATTTAGTGCATACAGAAGATGGTTTGCTGACAAAGCGTTTAAAACCATTTAGTGGTGGGGTTAAAGTAATTAGTGATAATCCAGATTATCCGAGCTTTGAAATTACCGCAAACACAAGCGAAAACACGCGAATTGTGGGTAAAGTTGTGTGGTTTGGTCGCGATGTTTAATTAATCGTTCTTTAAAACGTATTCACGGGCTTTTTGAATTTGCTGCCAAAAGCGCGTTACCTCAGTTTTATTTTGCAAATAAAAATCAAGGTTAAACGGTAGGTACCAATGGGTTTTTCTTATCACGCCTTGGCTGCTTATCACAAAGTCTTGCTGTTTTAATGCCTTGACTTGTGCAAGGCCAATGCGTTTTTCAACTAAGTAGCCATCAAGACGACCTATGGCTACTTGGTGAATGCCTAAATTAAGGTCGTAATCGGTATTTGCAGCGATGTTATGCTGTTTTATATATTGCTCCAGCACATAACCCGCAGGAGCTTGTAAGCCAAATTGTTTAATTTTCTTATAATAGGCGACATTAAACTCGCCTTTGTCAGTAAATAACTTTCCCGCGAATTCTGCTTTGTGCAGTATTGAATCGCGTTTATATAAAATCACATAATCGGCGGTGTTTAGATAATCTTTTTGATTGGTTGGGAAAGCATACTGTTTAGTGCGTTTAGGGGTTTTTATCATGGCAAAAAGGCCATCATAGGTGCCATCTCTGACTGCTTGTTTGCACCGTTTCCAAGGAAGAGCAGTGAAGTAGAGCTCAATATTAGACTCACTTGCAGCACGCTCTAAAATATCAACTAACAACCCAGATGAAGCAGAACTCTGAGCTTCACTAGTAATATACGGAGGGTATTGCTTATCTTCATGACATAGGCGCCATGTCTTAGCTGAACTGCTAAAACTAACAACAAGTATAATGAGCAAAAAGATGTTTAAATGCATAGTACTTCTGCGCTAATGAACAGTGATAAGTATATGCTATTTAGCCAATATTTCTATTGGTAAAAATGGTTCGCTAGTTGCTTAAAAGAGTGGTTAGTGCGCGATAAGCATAAAAGGCAAATTTTTAGCGATGAGTTTATCGTAAAGCCCTTCGGCTTTGATTTCTTTAATTACCTTTGCAAGCTTTGGCGCAAGTTCACGATGACGTTTATGAAGATAGGCATAAGAATTGTGTGAAGACAAAGTGCCGACAATGCTGATCTGACTATTGGTAAATTGAATCGTTTGTAAATGGGGTTTAGTGCGAATTTCTAAATCAACAAATACATCACTTCGGCCAACATGTAAACGTTCTAACCCTTGAGTAACCGACTTTAAACCTGTTAGATATTTACCTTCAACACGAGTGACGAGCGACTGCTCTGTTTGCAGCGCGCCAATAACATAATCAACATATAAAGAAGTGCCTTTAAAATCATCCCACGTATTGATTGCTATATTTTTATTTGTAGCGAAGGCATACACATTCGTGACAAAAACAGGCTCTTCAACTCGGATTAAATTAGTGTAGGTATTTGCATAATCATGATAACGCTGAGGTTCACCGTCTAGTTTTCCGCTATTTACCATCACTGAGCAGCGTTTCATTGGTAACACTTGGTATGAAAACTCATAATCAAGCCGAGTAAAAGCCTCGCGATAAAGCATCTCGAAAAATTTAAATTGTGGGCTAATTTCAGGGTCGTTTGAAAAAGCAAACGTAATTTTATGTGAAGCGAAAGAGTTTGCACTAAAAGCAGCAAAAAGTACCAACACAAACACTGTGGCTATGTTTGTAACGCGAGTGGTATTTTGAGCATTAAACATGTTGTCGAAACAATAGGTAACCGTATTGGAATTTATTTAAGGGTAGCGTGTTTTGAGTAAAAAAGTATTTATAACATTTAATTTCAGCTTTTAAGATCAAGAAATCATACACGTTAAAATGAGTTTAATATTCAATAATCGTTGGGTGTTTTCTTACAATTTGCTCTATGGATGTATTGAGTGTTTGAAGGACATCGCTTGGAACGCTTTTATTGCAGGCATAGCCTAAGAGGGATTTTAGCAAGGGTTTTACTACCTTAAACTTATTCGGGCTAATTTTTGCGCGCTCAAATTGGTAGCGGGCAATCACATCGCCATAGGCAATTAGGTCGACGCGTTTATGCTCTAGCATTTTTACAAGCTCGAACCCCGTTTTTAAGAAAACAAATTGATTACCCGGTATACCGTATTCCATCAAGGTTTGGTGGCCAATATCGTTTTTAACAACACCAAAACGCAAATTAAAATCTGTTCTTAATTGTATTTCATTAATGCTTGAATCTTGATGCCCAATAATGGCAACTGTGTTTGGCATAACCGTGCCGATAAAATTAAAGTTTTTAGCTCTCTCTTTGGTGAAAGTCATAGAAAACAAACAGGCATTGGCATCACTTTTTAATGTGTAATAAGCACGAGTCCAAGGCATTATCGAAATATCATCTGTGTTAAGTGACCAATTAAGTTCGCTGTATGCTTTTTTTAAAATATCTACTGCAATGCCTTTTATTTCGCCTGTTTGTTGGTAGTTAAAGGGCGGGTAGTCTTCGGTGTACCATTTTATATTTGGAATTGAGGACGCAGCTAAGGCAGTTGAAGATAACAAAAAGTAACTCACCATAAATAGGATGGGGGGTATTTTTACTTTTGAAATAATGCGAGTAACTTCTCTAAGTAACAACAAAATAGCTATTCACCTTTTGTAACTCAGCTTATTTAATAGTGGCACAAATATGTAAAACTGCAGCCCTTTATTTGACTTTGGTAAAGGAAGTACTGAAAAGAAATGGGTTTTAACAATGTAGCAGTGGTTACTGTGCTGTTATTAAATGAAGCCCCGCATCTTTGCCATCAGTTAACACCGCGATATTGCCAGCATTTGAAATAAACACATCCCTAAGCCGCCCTGATATTTCAGGGAAAACAGCCGTTTGCTCAAATTGGTTATTTGCGATGTTAACGGCATAGAGCTTTCTATCCACTAATGTGGTAATTAGCACCTGCTTTTGTAACGAGGAAAATTGAGTGTGACGTGTGCCATAATACGCCATACCCGAAGGAGCAATGGACGGCGTCCAATTGACACTTGGTTGGTTCATGCCTTTATATTCAGTAAAGGGTGAAATACGTGCTTGTGAATAGTCTTTACCAAAGGTGATCACCGGCCAGCCATAATTTTCACCTTTGCTTAAAAAGTTAAGTTCGTCGCCACCTGCAGGGCCATGCTCATGGCTCACAATGCGTTTGGCATCATAATCGTATACAAGCCCTTGTGGATTGCGGTGTCCTAAAGTAAAGACAGCATGGGCTTTGGCATCAACATGACTTATAAACAGGTTGTCGCTAGGTATTGTTCCATCTAAATTAATACGCAATATTTTACCTAACTGGTTTGTAACCACTTGTGCTTGCTCGCGATAATCAAAGCCATCGCCACTTGAAATTAACATTGTTTCATCAGGCAAAATAAGTGCGCGGCCTGCATAATGTTGCGGTGTGCCTTTATCTGTTGCCACACTATAAATAATTTTGGGTTTTGAAAATTCTGTGCCATTAAACTCAGCTTTAGCCACCACCAACCTATTGGCTTTTAATTCGCCTTGGGCGTAAGTGAAAAAAACGGTTTTCGATTGCTCAAAATCGGGTGCTAATACAACATCTAATAAACCACCTTGCCCAGCAACATATAACCCCGCTAAATCAAGTTTAACTCGGGAATGATTCTCGCCATTAACAATCACTACATGACCATCACGTTCGGTGATAAGCCAAGTGCCATTTGGTAATTCGACCATGCTCCAAGGGGAATTTAGTTTGGTCGCTAAGGTGTGAATGGTGTAGCGCTCTAATGGCAATGTGGCATCGTTTGCTGCCGCATTGCAACAAAACACGCTTACAGCAAAATAAAGCAACCATTGTTTGCATGAAAAGTCTTTGCTAGTGTGAAGGCATAACCCTTTTTTGAGTTGCATTAACTTTGTTAGTTTTAACACGCTTAGTACCTTTATTTTTGATTGCTTGGCTGCTTAGTTTTACCTTAGCTAGCTTGTGCCATAGCCTGTATGTTGTCAATCAGTTAGTCAATGTGGGCATTGAAGTGAGCTTTGATGACAGCGCACGTTTAATAACGGACGACTGGCTTGGTTTACTACCTACTTATGGCGCAATTATTGCCATTGCGTTTGCCTTAGCATTTTGGTGTGCCAGCTATTTAAACAATAAAGTAAAACAACCAACCCAGTGGATTTTCGCACTTGCTGGAACAGGGGCGATGACAATTGTGTTAATTGCAATTGAATCAATAATGAACATTAATATCATTGCTGGGGCTCGCGGCTGGGGATTCTATGCGCAGCTGCTTACAGGTGCCGCAGGTGGTTTTGTATTTGCAACGCTAAAAACTAAATTCGCGTCTAGTTAAAAGAGCACATGGGTAAATTTGCATCTTATATTTACCCATTCACATTCTGCTGCTTAATACAATTTATTGTCACCCAGTGACACTTCCATTTCATTATTGCTTTTTATTGGGCCGCCAATCATTTCATCGTAAGCACTGCTTTGGCGTATCACCTGTTTTTTGGCTTTTACTTTTTTAAAGCGCTGTTGAAGTTCCAATAAATTGTGGTGTTTTATCCGTTCACCTTGTTCATCGGTGATTATGTACTCTTGTCCCTCAACCATAGCGCTTACGTTATAAAGGGCTAAATCAAGGCTATGAAATACCAGCTTTTCTACTTCAAAATATTTTTCTAATTTGCTTAGTTTCATTTTTCAATCCTTTTAAATTCATTACAAATTTTGTACGTGACAAAAATAAATTTGGATTAATGCGGTAATCAGATTAAAAAGATCAAAGGCAAAGTTAAAATAAGCCCAAAGTGAAATTGATAGCGTTTTAAGAAAAAAAGCTTTAACTCAGGCAAACTTAGCGAGCTGCTGTTAAATATGTGAAAGAGGTTTTTAAAGTTGAAGGGCAAAACCATATCAGCCCTTAAACATGTAAACCTAAATAACCCTTTTAGCGCCCAGCACCATTTTTTATAGGTTATTGTGTTTGTTTATATCTATTTATTTCAATGCGAATAACACCTTCATCAGGGCTTGAATCAAAATAAAAGGGATGCTCTTTAAACTTTTCATCATCTTTTAATTTTTGTGCAATGTCCCTTGCCGCATCAATTGGGTCGCTTTCATTAGCAAAAATATCTACTTTGCACATTGTTTCGCGGCAATCTATATGCTTAACATCTAAATGCGAAAGCTCTTTATGGTAGCTAAGAAAAAAGAATAAATTATCAGAAAAATCTAGCGACCATTGCTCGTCTATATCTTTCTCTGTAAAGCTTTGCTTGGTGTTTGTGAACAGATCGACTTGCTGAATCATATCTGCTCTTGGTTCTTTAACGCTTGAGGCATTATCACTTGGCTTAAATGCTAAACGCTGTTGCGTTTTTGTAGGCAAGGGGGTTGTTGTTTGTTTGCTTTCTAAAGCGGCAGATGCGCTATTCAAAAACGCTGCTAACTGGTTTTCTAATTTCAGATTATTAGCTTCTAATTCAGCAATTTTTATATGCAAATAAGCAATATAAAGACACGCTAAGCTTAAAATTATTATTATTTTTTTCATTTGAAATCCATTTCAACTAACAGTTTTAATTAACTGATAAGTAAATAAATTTATTCCAAATAAAACCTCTTTACAATATTGATGTGATAACCAAAGCCAAACCAAGTTTTGCTTTTAGCAAAAATTAAATATAGAAAATCTTCCAACGGCGTTTCTAAATGAACTTCGGTCATTAAATAATTATTTTTCAACACTGATTTTATGTCCACTTGTTATGTGTTTCTTCTATATTCAGGAAAACGACTTATTTGGTCGTTTTTATCCTTTTGATAATTTCTATAATGATTAAAAGTTAATCTGTAGCAACAAGTTAGTTAGTGTGGTAGAACTGGTACAATGATAAAAATGCCCCTTGGCTCGGTAGAAAAACGACCCAATGGGTCGATATTAAATTGTAATACGAATGGAGCTAGTATGAAGTATTCTGCACAAATGGATTGTCAATCAGAAGCTGATATTGACTTTTCGTCCGTTGAGACAACTTTATTACCGAATGGTTTTAGAGTTATAAAAAAAGATGATACTTCTATAGAATTTACTGGTCGCGGAATGAATAGCACTAAGGAAGATCCAATTCGTGGTGCAACTAAAATTTCCTTAATGGCAAAGTCAGGTCTGTTACATTTAAATGCAAACCTTGGTGGCGTATTATTCATGTCATTATTTGTATGCCTTTTTCCTCCTTTGCTTATCTTATCTTTAAGCTATTTTAATTCATCAGATTCTGGCGTTCTCAATCTATTATGGATTTGGCTTGTTATGGGCCCAATGATTGCCTATTGGATTCGCCAGAGAACAGTAAAGTCATTAAAAATAATGTTAGAAAATACAATTGCATACCAAGCAAAAAAGTAATGCTATAAATTCGTATAACAGACTGCTTAAAGTGGACAAGATTACGTTGGCTTGGTTTCGCTTTACTTATAAAACGTGCCGTTGTTGCTTACAATCGCAATTTGAAATGAGCACCAGTAATAATGGCTTACGGTGCCATGCTGTTGGATACCGTTGGCTTTGGGAGCAGCGCGTATTTGATGGCGCTTACGATAAAACACCGAACGTATTAAGGCCAAATTATGGTGCACTGAATTTTGTCACTTTGAAATGGGGCGTACCGCATTTTGAGCTATAAAGGAGTTAAATTATGGATAATGGCGAACAATTAAAAACTAAAGGAAAGATTGAATTTGATCTTATGCTAAGTCACCAAAAGGATATTGACGAATTCAATAAACTTGGCTCTACCGAAATTGGTATAAAAGATATTTTGCTGATTATTGCTCCTCTTGTATTGCTCTTAATAATGGGGCTGTTTATTGATATTGACCGAGATACTTATAGCGTGATGTTTGTACTTTTTACCGCGTATAGCATTGTTCAGGGAACGGTTACAAGAGAAAGTAAAAAGGTAAACCGTAGAATAGAATTATTGCTAAGAATTCTAAAACAAGAGAGAGAACAAAAGGCTGGTATTAAGTAATTTAACAGTGACAATTAGGCGGGCTGATTGCGTTTCTAAAAATTATGTCCGTTATATACCTAGGGGTATCAATTGAATCTCGTTATTTTCTTAATTCTTGGCGCTACAACGTTGCTGTAAAAACTCCATAAATATTTGGCGGATAAACTCAAAACAGGGAAGAGAAAATGAAAAGCGTAATTTCGATTATCTTAATGCTTTTATTTCAAACATCAGTATATGCTTCGGAAATAATCGAGTTTGGCATTGCAACAGCTATAAAATCTGAGGTGATGAAAGAAAATAGACCGTACATGGTTTATTTACCGCCTTCGTATGAAAAAAGTAGCAATACTTATCCGGTTATTTATCTTTTAGATGGTGATATTCATAGGTTTAAAGGCTTTGTTGGTGTACTTGAATCACTCAGTAGCCAAACGCTGGAAAATCAAGTTAAAGAAGCCATTGTAATTGCTATACCTAATACAAATCGCTCACGAGATCTTACACCTTCTACTTTAAAAGAATGGACGTTTAGAGGCCGCGTTTTAGATACGTTTGACCGAACGGGTAATGCGCTTAACTTTGCTACTTTTCTTAAAGCAGAGCTTATTCCGCATATTGAAAAAACATATCGCGCGTCTGAAAAACGTGTGTTAGTGGGGGAGTCATTTGGTGGTTTATTTGCATCTAATGTGATTGTATTTACGCCAACTATGTTTAGCGATTATTTAATTATTGACCCTACCGCACTTTGGGATAACGACTATTTAAATAGAGCTTATTTAGCTAATCTTAAAAGTAAAAACCTTGATATTAACGTGTTTTTTGCTTTTGCAAATAATAGCCACCTTGATGAAATAGGGTTAACAAATTATGCATGGGGTTCAGCTTTTGCCACTTCAATAATTAAGCATTCAAATGGTATTGCTAAGCAGCAGTATTTTGAAAACGAAACCCATGGCACAGTGGCTTTGCTGGCTTGGTACAATGGCCTTAAAACACTTTTACCATCAGAAAACAAATGAAGATTAGATAAGTTACAAATTAAAAGCTTGTTACAAAGTAAGGAAGAACAAAAGCTGGAGTAAGTTGACATTGTGTAAAACAGGCCTTAGCATGCGCTTAAGGTTTAAGAGACGCCTTTTCCGCTAAAGACAATGTCACTCTCTCAGAATTACATTTATACAATTCGAAACAGATAAGTTTGGTAAGCGCGGAACACCAAAAGAACTTAGGAGTTTTGATTTGTTATGAATCTTAAATCATCTACATTTAATCTCGGCTTTGTTGCCACATTCTATGAATCTTTTCGCGCAGCTCTGCCGTTAGTTTTATCCCTTTTCTTAATTTATACCTTTAACTATTTTGGTTTAGCGAACTTTTCGAATCAGTTAGTGGCTTTGTCACTTTTGTGGTTATCTGAACTATCACTCATTATTTTAGCGTTATTAAGCGTGCTACTTGGCATTTGTTTTGTTTGTCACAATGATTGGCTTATTAAGGAGGCGATGTAATGGAACATGCATTAAAGCAAGCAAAATCACTGGCCAAATTATTGTTAAAAGAGGCGAAAAGCGGTAATGCGGATATTTTAAAACGGCTTAAAAAATATTACCGAATCGATGTTGATACCAAGGCAAACGTAAAGCTGAAAATGTGCCAACATCTTGTTGCAAAAGATACAGGGTTAGCTGATTGGCAGCAGTTACATGAGCTGTTAAGCGCGCAACAAAGGCGAGAAGGTGAAAAAATCAATTTTGGCAGTGTGTTCCATACCAGTGGTTGTGACCGATTTTTAAATAAATGGTTCGCAACCTATGCTGAGGCCAAAAGCGCATTAACACAATATAGCTATTTGGTGCCTTATAAGCATCAATTTATTGTGGTGAAAGCGCCTTATTTTACAGAGATAGGTATTCAAGATAAGCAATTACTAAACAATGATTTAGTTGCTGTTTATCCAAGTGAATATTGGGATATGTTAGCTGCCAAAGTATTTGCACATACACGCACTAACATAATGGATTCGGCTACTAAAGCACGCGCGAGTAAAGCGCTGTAACGTTTAAAAAGATAACACATCCATACATTTATGTGTGGATGTGTTTTTTATGACGTTGTTGTTAGTTACAAAATATAAAGATCAATTTTATTAATGATCATGTGGATTTTGTTGGGCATCAATGTCATCTTGTAGCGCGGAGATTTGCGCTAATACGCCGACAAATTTTTCACCAAATTCTGTAATGCAATACTCCACCCGCGGCGGAATTTCGTTATATTCGATTTTATCTAAAATACCAAAATCAACATTGCGTTTAAGACATTGGTTAAGCACTTTGGTTGAAAGCCCATCAACACTTCGCACCATTTCACCGGGGCGATTTATGCCATTTTCCAGTAAGTGATAAACCGTTAAGGACCATTTGCAGCCAAATATGGTTTCGACCATGCGAGCGCTTTCTTGTGGCGCAATTTTTCGTGTAAAAAACTTTTCTTGTGATTTCATAAAGATGTACCAAAAAGTACCTACCTAACCAAATTGTACTTACTATTCAGCTACCTACAGATGCTTTTAATATTACCACGAGTTTAATTATTGGAAGAAGAATATGACAAATTTTAATTATAAGCGCGCTTTGGTTATTGGTGGCTCTAGTGGTATTGGTTTTGCAGTTGCAAAACAGTTGCTTGAAGCGGGTGTATCGGTTTCGATTATTGGCAATAATGAACAAAAGTTAGATGATGCGGTTGAACAGCTTTCACACTATGGTGAAGTGGATGGCATTCAATTGAACCTTTATGATGAGTCGGCCGTAACGCAATTAGCTCAAACGCTAAATAGTGATTATGGGTATTTAGTCAATGCGGCAGGATATTTTAGCCCTAAGCCTTTTTTAGAGCATTCAATAGCTGATTATGAAAAGTATAATGCGCTAAATAAAGCGACATTTATGCTGACACAAGCGGTTGCTAAGGGCATGATTTCATTAGGTGGTGGTAGCATTGTCAACATTGGCTCTATGTGGGCAAAACAAGCAATTGCAGCAACGCCTTCATCGGCATACTCAATGGCAAAGGCGGGGCTTCATGCGTTAACGCAACATCTAGCGATGGAGTTAGCAACGCATAATATTCGGGTTAACGCAGTTGCACCAGCAGTTGTAAAAACACCCATTTATCAGCATTTCATCGCAAAAGATGAGGTTGATTCGGTGCTTAAAAGTTTTGATGATTTTCATCCAATTGGTCGCGTTGGTACGCCATCAGATGTTGCTAATAGCATCACCTTTTTATTATCAGAACAAGCAAATTGGGTGACTGGCGCGATTTGGGATGTTGATGGCGGTGTTATGGCGGGTCGAAATTAAAGTGAGTAAGCGCCTATTTATAGGCGCAACTGGGGTAATTTAATGATAAATATGAATTTTGCACAGCGGATTGTAATAAATACGTCCGAACAAGCGTGGGTTACAAGCCCTGCTAAAGGGGTATTACGAAAACCGTTAGAGCGAGAAGCAAAAGAGTCAGGCCACACAACCAGTGTGGTGCAATACGGGCCAAATACGGCATTTGCAACACATCAACATCCCAAAGGAGAAGAGATTTTTGTTCTAGAAGGTGTATTTTCAGATGAGCATGGTGATTACCCTGCAGGCACTTATTTGCGCAATCCGCCTGGTAGTTCGCACGCACCATTTAGTAAACAAGGTTGCGTTATTTTGGTAAAACTCAATCAATTTTCACCGGGTGATTCTGAGCTTGTAAGAATTAATACTAATAAAGAAACTTGGTTGCCAGGCTATGGCGGGTTAGAAGTGATGCCACTTCATGACTTTGAACATGAACATGTGGCCTTAGTTAAGTGGCCAAAAGGGGAAGTGTTTAAACCGCATATCCATTTTGGCGGAGAAGAAATTTTTGTGTTGTCAGGTGAATTTATTGATGAATTTGGCAGATACCCCAAGGGTACTTGGCTTAGAAGCCCACATATGAGCCAGCATCATCCTTACGTTGAAGAAGAAACCATCATCTTGGTAAAAACGGGCCATTTGCCAATTAGCTAAATAAAATGTTAACTGCTAAAAATGAAAAAGCGCACAGGCTAGGTGCGCTTTTTATTCACATGGCGAAGGGGTAGTAAGTTGGGCTAGTGCAAGGTGTAAAGCACTTTTCGACCCTTCATAATGTTTAACGGATAGCTAAAACAAAGAGATCATATTTTCTCAAAATTTTTTGTGATAACCCAGCAACTGAAAAAGTGGTTTTTATTTTTTACGCAATATGGCTAATATTTATATAAGTAAATGGGGTTAACAGTTAGTTTTTATGGCAATTGATCAACATGGTATTTACCATTTATGGTGCGAAGACAAAATTATTTATGCTGAGCTGCTTGGCTCGTGGAACAAGGTGGCAGCATTAAATTTTGCCAGAGACTTTAAACAACTTGCCAGTGAATTTGATGGCCCTTGGGGGCATCTTGTTTATCTAGAAGGTTGGGGGCTCTGTACTGATGATGGTATTACAGTAATAAAGCAGTTAGTTGATTGGTGTATTGAAAATGATTTACGTCGTGCAGCTCAGATCTACTCAAAATCCGGTTTAAAAGAAATGTTTGTAGGTAAAATTGTAGTTGAAGAACATGGTAATTTTAAACGTGCGGTGTTTGATGATGTTAATCATGCTGTTGATTGGTTGAAGCTTGAGGGGTTTAATGCTTCAAAAATTAAACCCAACGAAAACTGATGTTACGCCTAAAAGCGTTTTTAAATTATTTAAGTAGCATATTGATTGCCATAGCTACTAAAAGCCCTGCAAACACTTTTTTAATTGTGGTAACGGGTAAATGATGTGTTGCTTTTGCACCAAGTGGTGCGGTAAACCAAGAAGTACACACAATGCCAAAAAGTGCAGGTAAATATACAAAGCCTACAAATCCATGACTCATTGATAATTGGCTACTGCCTGAGGTGATGTAACCCAATGAGCCAAAAAGCGCAATCACAATGCCACATGCAGATGCGCAGCCAATGGCTTTTTTCATATCTAGCGAAAAAAACGTTAACAAAGGCACTAACAATGCGCCACCACCAATACCTATCATGGCTGATAAACCACCCGTGATTGTGGTCAAAAAAGTTAAAATCCCCTTGCTTGGTAGTTGACGTTGGCTTGGCGTCTCATTTTTACTCGAAAAAATCATTTTAGCTGCGATAAGTACTACACAAACGGTAAAAACAATTCGCACAGTTTTATCGGGCAGAAGGGAAGCTAAAAAACCGCTTATCAGCGCTCCAAATGCCACACCAATCATAATCCAAGGGGCTATCTGCCAAGGAACGTTGCCATTTTTATGATGCGCTAATGCTGATGATGTCGACGTGAATAAAATCGAAGCAAGGGAAGTCGCAATCGCGCACAATACAACTTGTTCGCTAGGTAAAACATTAAAGTAAAGCAAGATCATACTTAATATTGGCACTATCACTAACCCTCCGCCAATACCAAGAAGGCCTGCTAGAAAGCCAACGACACTACCGAGTAATGCGCAGGATATAACTATTATTAGTAACTCGTTCATTCCATTTATCCCTGTTTTAGAAAGCAAAATGTCATAGCAAAATGCCTGAAGTAGATTAAAAAAGCTGTTAATTCAATAGAATAAAAGCTTAGGTTTGAATACTGCTTTAGCAATCTAAATAGCGTTTTAGCTAGTTCTGCAAATGACTTATTGCTGTGATGTGCCGCGCAGTATAGCAATTTCTTTATAGCCACTTGATACACAAACGTATTGAAATAGCTGAATATTAATCATGTTGAAAATGAAATAAACTCAAATTGGATTTCTAGATGGCTGGATGTTTATATTTGGTTGGGTTGTTGAATTTAATTCATCTAATAAAAGTCATAAATTTACCCTTAGACGCTTTAAAAAAGTGAAGGTTGTTCATGTTTTAAGTGAAATAAAACCGTTTTTTTTCATGTTGTGATCCGCGTATAAATCACTCAAGCGCTTCTTCAACAAAGATGTGAGCTTGTTATTTATATGCCCTTTGGCACTTAACACAACTACTTGGTTGAATATTGAAAGCGACACACACTCAGGACTTATACTCGAAAAATGGACACACACTGTCATGAATAACGATTTTACCTTTACCATTAAAAGCCAAGCGCTTGATGAAAATTATTTACCATCGAATAGCACGCGTATCACTACAAATTTTGCCAACTTAGCGCGTGGTGAAAGTCGTCAGCAGAATTTACGTAATGCACTCAAAATGATTAACAGCAATTTTAATGCATTAGCACATTGGGATAACCCAGAGGCGAACCGCTATGCTGTTGAGCTTGAAATTATCTCTGTGGATATGGCTATCGCTGGCAGTGAAACAGCGTTTCCATCAATTGAAGTATTAAAAACGACAGTGGTTGACAACGTTACTAATGAGCGTATTGAAGGTATTGTTGGTAACAACTTCTCGTCATATGTACGCGATTATGATTTTAGTGTGCTGTTGCTTGAACATAATAAAGGGCGCAACGGTTTTAGCATTCCAGAAAAGTTTGGTGATTTACACGGTAAGTTATTTCAAACGTTTGTTAAATCAGATACCTATAAAGCGCATTTTAAAAAGCCACCAGTGATTTGTTTGTCCGTTTCAGATAATAAAGTGTATCAACGTACAGACAACCAGCACCCGGTGTTAGGCTATGAATATGTACCAAATGAAGCATCACTAACCGAGCAATATTTCCAAAAAATGGGCTTGCAGGTGCGCTATTTTATGCCAGCAAACAGTGTTGCGCCATTTGCCTTTTATTTCTTTGGTGATTTATTAAATGATTACACAAACTTGGAATTAATCAGCACGATTAGCACAATGGCAACCTTCCAAAAGATTTATCGCCCTGAAATTTATAATGCAAATGCGGCTGCTGGAAATCGCTATCAGCCAAATTTAAAAAACCAAGATCATTCTTTAACGCAAATTGTTTACGACCGTGAAGAGCGCAGTCGTTTAGCAATAGAGCAAGGTAAGTTTGCCGAAGCGCATTTTATTAAGCCTTACAAAACTGTTCTTGAAAAGTGGTCGGCGAATTTCGCTTAAGAAAAGGTTAGGACATTATTTAGCATGAAAGTATTACTACCGACGTCTACTGCGGGCAGCTTACCTAAACCGCGTTGGCTTGCAGAGCCTGAACAACTTTGGTCACCGTGGACATTAACAGGCGATGCGTTAGTTGATGGTAAGCAAGATGCGCTGCGCGTTACATTACATGAGCAGCAATTGGCAGGGGTGGATATTGTCAGTGACGGTGAGCAAACTCGCCAACACTTTGTAACCACCTTTATTGAACACCTTGCAGGTGTTGATTTTGAAAATCGCAAAACGGTGCGTATTCGTAATCGTTATGATGCCAGCGTACCCACTGTGATTGGTCCTGTTTCAAGAAAAGCGCCAGTGTTTGTTGATGACGCGAAATTTTTGCGTGCGCAAACAGACAAGCCAATAAAATGGGCGCTACCAGGCCCGATGACAATGATTGATACACTGTATGACGACCACTATAAAAGCCGCGAAAAATTAGCATGGGAATTTGCCAAAATTCTTAATCAAGAAGCAAAAGAATTAGAAGCGGCAGGGGTCAATATTATTCAGTTTGATGAACCCGCATTTAATGTGTTTTTTGACGAAGTAAATGACTGGGGCATTGCATGCTTAGAGCGAGCAATTGAGGGCCTAAACTGTGAAACCGCTGTGCATATTTGTTATGGCTATGGCATTAAAGCCAACACCGATTGGAAAAAAACATTAGGCAATAAATGGCGCCAATACGAAGAAGTTTTCCCCAAGTTACAGCAATCAAATATCGATATTATCTCGCTTGAATGTCATAACTCGCGAGTACCGATTGAATTACTTGCCTTGATCCGAGGTAAAAAAGTGATGGTTGGTGCGATTGATGTGGCTACCAATGAGATTGAAACACCCGAAGAGGTTGCCAATACTCTTCGAGAAGCACTGAAATATGTCGATGCTGATAAACTTTATCCATCAACCAATTGTGGCTTAGCGCCTTTATCGCGTGAAGTAGCAAGGGATAAACTGAGCGCACTTGCAACTGGCGCTGCTATTGTGCGAGCTGAGCTTGAAAGCGCAGGTTAATATATAAAGATCCAAAGACCGAAGGCGTACAGTACTACTGTACGCCTTTTTTGTTCGCGCTTAATTAAACAAGGAAAACAGCGCGTTTAAACGACAAAATCGCTACCAAGATAACTTGGTAGCGGGAGCAATTTTATGCGTTTAAAGAGTACTTAAACTTAAATTTGCTTGAGCAATGGCGATTGCGGTAACGCATAATCAAAAATCCATGGCTGATTCGAGGCAAATTGCGTAGGTAATTTAGATTTTACTTTATCAGCATTGGCCATATCATTTTGTAATAAATATACATGTCGCTTATATACATTGCTCACTAAGTTATCGCCAACATTTGGATGCGATAAGGTTGCAAGCGCCTGTTATTAGACTGCCTTCTGTAATCTGTTCGCCTAACTCACTTTTTAATGTTTCCATCTCTTGTGCTGCGAGCTCTGGTTGCCCCAATTTAAGTAAGGTGTCAGCTTTAATATTACGGGTAAAATGAGGCGCATTTTCACTATCTTTATACCAAAGTTCGTAGCTAGAAAGCGCTGCCTCATGATTACCCACTTTGTGTAATAAGTGGTTTACTAAAGTTAAGCTAAGAATGCGCATTTTGCCTTCTTCTGCATTTGATAAAAATGGTCGCTCTACGTACCAAGCAATGATAGCGTCGGCGGTTTTTTGTAGCTCAACTTTATCTTCTGATTTTGCATTGGCAGCTATTTTAAGAAGTTCCGTCATTTGCTCACTGTATGAAGCACTTTCACTTTGATTTAGGGTTTGTTGTGTACTTTGCGTTGTCGGGTTTTTTTCAACAATTTGTGCTGCTGCAATTGTTGTAAATGAAACTGCCGCTACCATCATCGCTATATGTCTTTTTTTCATCACTTTTTCCTTGTTTAACATTTTTACCCGGAGCACGTTAAAGTGCTTGGTATGGGCCATATTTAAAACTGGCGAGCAATAACTTGAACCTTTTGGAGCTCCGGTAAAAGTTTCAAGCGTTAAACTTGCCAGGTCATGTTGATAACGTTGATTTAGTTGATTAAAACAACGTTCATCACAACTCAGTTCTAGTTGTTGTCTGGCTTTAGCGCCAAGCAACATACAGATTGGGTTCCACCAAAATAGGTTTTCGGTCAGGCAAATAAACCAAATCCAAAATATATCTAATTGATTGATATGAGTCGCTTCGTGAAGTAACACAGAATCAAGTTCAGAGCGTGTTATCAGCGTTTCATCCAGCCAAATCACAGGCTTAAAGAGACCTGTAGTAATGCCAGGTGTACCTAGATTTACAGTATTTACTTGATAGTTGTTGCCTAGATTATGGGCGTTGTATCTTGTCGCCTCTTTATTTAATTGTTTTACAAGCTGAATATAGTGATGCACTTTGCGGGCAAAGAGGTAAATACCAATAGCTGCAGCAACCAAGCCCAAATGCCACCAAGTAAATGTTTGATACCAAGGAGTATTAGTTTGTGCTGTTGGCAAAGCACTTGGTAAGTCATCTAAATTAAAAATTGGGTCAGTTAAACTCAATTCAGCTAAAAATAAGGTGCTGCTTGAAGGTTGCTCTGATATCGAAACTTCAGGTAAAAGATGCCAAGGCATAAACCAAGCAGCTAAAGCAGTGATTGCAATGAAAACCCCAAGTCTTGCAGGGGCATTTTTTAATGTTTTTATAAGCAATAACGCCAACACGCTGATGATGATATTTGTAAGAATATAATCCGTCATATCGCTTAACCTTATTTATTCGATTTCTTTTTATTTAATAAATCTTGCAGGTAATTAATATCATCTTCATTGAGCTCCTCTTCTTTTATAAAGTGAGCAATTAAACTACGTGAATTACCGCTAAAGAAACGTTGCATAAAGCTTGGTGTTTCTTGACTAGAGAGCGTACTTTGTTGCACTTTAGAGCGATAAACAATGGCACGACCTTGTTTGTCGGCCCGCTCTACTGCACCTTTTTTTTCTAGGCGGTCAATAATTGTTTTGATAGTGGTATAAGCCACGTCTTTGTCTTGAGATAGAAGTTGATGAATTTCGGTTGCAGTACATGGCTCGTGTTGCCACATTAATTGCATTACATCGAGTTCAAAGTCACTTAGTTTCATTCTATTCCTTACTACTACGTTTGTAGTTTTTATTTTCTACAAATGTAGTAGTAAGTGATTTTTAAGTCAACTCATTTTTTGAACAAATCTACAAGTTTTATGAATGCCCTATATTTTTAAATTTAATAATTCTTTTAATTTTAGTTGGTTAGGTTGTGTGTTTTAAATGCTAATTACGCTCCTTTAATATGCATTTTCAGCCAGTAGTCAATACTTTCACGCTTTTTCTGCTTAATTAGGAAGTGCATCATCAGTAATCTATACTTTTACTTCGTCGCATTAATGAGCGTCCTTTAAAGTCTTGCAGTATAAACAAAGAATGTATTTTAAGGGGTAAGCATGGGCTTGTTTTCAAATAAAATATTTTCTTTTGGTTTTGTTAGCTTGTTGCTAGTTAATACATCCCAGCTGATGGCTGGTGATAAAGAGCTGAACTGGTACAACGAAGTTGATTTGCCGATTGCGATGCAAGAAATTTACCCTGTAACCTTTAACCAACGCATAGTGGTTGGCGGCGGATTTGTTCCTTCAGATTCGCCTAGTTTTAAAAATGTTGCGCCATCTACCGCCGTTTTTCTGTTAAATCCCGCTAGACAACGATGGCGTCAGCTACCAGAACTGCCAGAGGCAAGGCATCACCTTGGAATGATAAGTAACCAGCATTATTTATATGGTATTGGCGGATTTACTGGTAACAAAGACTCGGCATGGCAAATTCAAAACTCGGTTTTTCGCATTGATGGTAATTTGCAACGATGGCGCAATGGCCCCAAATTACCGATCCCATTAGCTGAATCAAGTTATGCGAGTATAGGTAAAAATGTTCATATTATAGGTGGCCGAACGGTATCAAATGAATCGGGCGGTAACATCGATACCAATGCACATTATATTTTAGTGAATAACGCCTATTGGCGAAAAGCAAGGCCTGCCAGCATTTTAAGAAGCTCAGCAGCGAGCGCAGTTATTGGTAATCAAATTTATGTCATAGGCGGTCGTAGTTACTCACCAGAATTAAAAAATTTAAGTTACGCAGAAGTATATGATGTAAACACGGATAGTTGGTCCCCAATTGCACCATTGCCGATTTCAGCAGCCGGGCTGGCTGCTACAGTTTACAACGGCAAGTTAATTGTCTCAGGGGGTGAAGCATTTACTAAACAAAAAGGTGAACTTGTTGGCGAGACGTTCGATATTGTTTGGCAATATGATCCAAACTCTGATCAATGGCAAAATATTGGCACATTGCCAACACCTCGCCATGGTCATGGCAGTGTAACTTTCAATGAGCAGATGTATATCATTGGTGGCGCTGCCAAAGCTGGAGCACAAGAAACACTCTCATCGGTGATAAAACTACGTAAATAAGCGTTGAGAGCAGTTAAATATAACTGCTCTCTAAACTTAACAGATTATTTTTTCAAAAGCGCATCAAGCTTAGCTTCTAAGCGTAAAATATCTTCTTTTGTTGCAAAGGTTTGCTCCGGTTTACCTTCTTCTTCATGCATTACTTGCATGGCATCAACAATAATACCAATAAATAGGTTAAGCACAGCAAAGCTGGTAATAATGATAAATGGCACAAAGAACAGCCATGATTCAGGGAAAAGCTCCATGGTGGGGCGGACAATACCCATTGACCAGCTCTCAAGGGTCATAATTTGGAATAGTGTATAGGCCGATGCGCCAATACTGCCAAACCATTCTTGCATATTAGCATCTGGGTGCTGGCCAAATAGTTTAGTGGCAAGCACTGCTGAAACATAAAAGATAATGCCAAGCACACCAATCACCGATGCCATTCCTGGCAGCGAGTGACCCAGTGCACCAATAACACGGCGCATTTGTGGCACTACAGAGAAAAGTCGCAATACCCGTAAGATCCTAAATGCACGAAGCACTGATAGTGCACCGCTGGTTGGTGCCCACGAAATCGCAACAATAATAAAATCAAACCAGTTCCAGCCCGATTTAAAAAATTGACCGCGATACACGACTAATTTAAGTACCAGCTCAATGGTGAAAACCAACAGAATAACAAAGTCGATGATATGTAAGGTGGCAGCGTTGCTTTTGCCAAGTTGGGTTGTTTCAAGCCCCAATGTAAAGGCGTTAAACAAAATGACCGCAACGATAAAATTATTGAAATATTTTGCTTCAACTAGCGTTTTCAATGGTGAAACAAGTGATTTAACGAAAGACATACACATTAAAAATTAAACTCAGTTAGCTAGCATAATCTGGGTTTAATCGCTTTTTTTCAAGTTTAATTATGATCTTAATATTAGGGTTGTTGCTTTGTTTTAATGTCCTAAAAACAGATGGTTGCAAATTAGAAAACATCTGTTTTTAAAGCTGAAAAGGGTTTTAAAGAAAAACATACTTACATTTTATTGAATGACTTTTATGTTTAATCAGGTCTTCACACACAAGATTTATTTAATGTGATTGTGTAGTTTTATGAAGTTTATATCTGAAAAGCAGCTAAGTTTTAGTTTGCTGGCTTTATCAAGTTTACTAATGGCAATTAGTACGCTGTTACTTGGTAAAGATCTAAGTATTGAGCGGGTTATTGGTTTTTACTTTTTTGACAATGTTTCAAATGCCAATAACGGCAGTGTATTGGCTGCATGTGCTTTTCTTGTGGTAGCGGCCTTGGCATTTTTTAGTCTTCGTGATGATAAATATGAGCGTTTTCTAGCTTATATTTTATTGCTGACAAGCGTTGTACCGCTTATTACACTCTTTGCCAGTAACCGATGGATTGAATCACTTGGTGGCTTTCCTGCAATTGGCTCAGGGCAGGGAATTATCAAGTATTTTGCACTGCTCGCCATAGCAATTCATTTATTAGCAAAAGACGTTTTAACCCTATCTCAGCAAAAGGCAGTGCAGCTATTTCCTGTAGTATTAGTGCTCCTTTGGATTGGTGGTATGAAGTTTACCGAGATAGAAGCGAAGGGCATTGAAGATTTAGTGGCATCGTCTCCATTAATGGGCTGGATGTATCAAATTTGGTCGCTGCAAACGACATCAAATATTATCGGTGTGTATGATTTAGTTGCGCTTATTTTATTAATATTGTCACTTCGCTATAGAGAATTACTTTTGCCAGGGCTAGTAATGGCTGGCGCAGTAATGGTCACAACCCAAACATTTCTATTTACTTGGCAGGGCGCACTTTCAAGCGAGTCGGTATTTACATCTGGTGGCCAGTTTTTAATTAAAGACGTGTGGTTTATTGCCAATTTAACGCTTTATTATGGGTTATCAAAACAGGCAAATTAACAGCTCAAATCATAGCTGGTTAAATACCATAGCCAGCTTTAATTTTGTCATATAGCCCCGATGCCTTTGATGCTTTAATGCACTTATCGAGTGTATTTAAAAATGCATTTTTATCCTTTATACGAGAACTTTTTTTAGACACTGCTACAAAGTAGTCTTTGGTTTGTATATCAAAATCCACAGCAAGGATGTCTTCACGCATACCTAATGTTGTCGAAAGCCAGTAAACAGTGTCCACAGTATTAACAAACGTATCAATTTTTTGGTCATGTAATAGTGTGATTAAACTGACATTGGTTGTGACACTTCTTACATAGCCAGAATCCAATTTACTCTCTAAGTAACGTAAATAGTCAGTGGAATATTTAAGCCCTTGTAAATGACCAATGCGAAGTCCTTTGAAATCTTCAATAGAGTGTATTTCAAAAGGGGACTTTTTATTAATAAATGGCTTGTAGCTTGTTTTAAAAATGGGCTCTTTACCAAAGTTTAAAAACGATTCTCGAGTTGGTTTGTAAGAGTAGATATGCACATCAATTTTGCCTGATTCGATGTAATTTCGCATACGTTTAATAGGATGATAAGCAAAGCGCGCTTGGTAACCTGTTTTGGGCAGGCAAAGCTTAAGCACTTCTTTGGCAAAGCCAATTGGCTGATAACGTTCACCTTTAAAAAAATAAGGCGGCCAATCTGGGTCGTTAATAATAATTTCTTGCGCTGTTGATGTGTTGCAAAAAGCAATCACAATAAATAAAAAGATTGCCGTTAGTTGGCGCATCGCTTTTAAACTTAAAAATTATGTTTATTAAATAGAGAGTGTAGATGCTTTTTCTAATTAGGTGTAATCCATTGGCTTTGTAATGAAGCAAAATAGCCACTCTTTTTTAACTGATTGATTGCGCTATTAAGCTTAGAGACCACACTTTCATCAGATGATTTTTTGCTTACCATAATCACTATATCAGCACTGTAAATGGGTAAGGGGTGGGCTTCAAATTTGTCCCAAAGTTGATACTTTTTAATAAAGGCATACATGGTGTAAGGGTCTACTAGCAATCCATCGAGGTGGCCTTTTAGAAACAGCGAAACATTTTGTTCAAGATCGATAGCTTCGATAATATTTTCTTTAAAGTCATATTGCTTAATTAATTGCTCATATTCTTTGCCATAGTAGTAGCCACTTTCAACACCTATGATGTAATCACTATCGATAAGATCTGCCAGTTTATTTAATTTGATTGAGCCACTACTGCCTTTTTTAACAAAAAGTTTTACTGTTTCTTCGCGATAAGGCTCACTAAAGTAAGCGTATTCTGCACGTTCAGCAGTTTTTGATGCGCCCATTGCTAAGTCGACTTTACCTGTTTTAATAAAATGAAGGTGGGTTTTCCAAGGTATTTCAGCAATTGTGAAAGGGAGGTTAGCCTGTTTCATAATGGCTTTAAATGCGTCGATATCAAGGCCAACTAATTCGCTGTTTTTATTATGATATTGATAGGGGTACCAAAGCTCCCAACCAGCGGATAATTCTTTTGAGCGAATGCTAAAAGTTGAAAAGCAAATTGCCAATATTATTATAGTTTTAAGCATTTGAATTGATGTATAAACTGCGTTAACTACAGTATTAACGAAATTTATTAAAATACAAATCCCACTGATTTTTAGCTAATACTTATGCTAAATCAGGCGAGAATCAACTCGCATGTTGGCGTTGTTTTTTAAACTCAGAAGCTGTTTGCCCCATAATTTCTTTAAAAGCTTTACTAAAGGTAACGCGATTGGCAAAGCCTGATTCAAATGCAATGCGCTCTAGCGGCCAATGAATACTGTTATCTTCAATCAATGAAATCGCATGTTGAATGCGATAGCCATTAATAAGCTTATAAAAATTGGTATTCATACTTTGGTTTATTACTTGCGAAAGGGTGTGGGCTTTAATCTCGGTTTCGTCAGCAAGCATAGTTAGGGTGAGTTTGTCGTTTAAATAAAGCTGTTTAACTTTAATTTGTTGTTCTAAGTGCTTAGCAAGCTGATTACTTTGCTGCTCATTTAAGGCAGAGTGAAAGTATTTTATATTGCTGGATTCATCGCTCTCTGAAGGCGGATTTTGCTGTACTAAAGCATGCTCTTCTTTACTCATTAATAAATCCATTTTTTGTAGCGCGACATAACCAATTGCTAGCACAATTAGGGCAACAAATAGCAGCCAAACATCACTTACTAAGGCAAGGGTGCCTACAGCAAAAAACTGCTGTGCGACAAATAGACCTACCCACACTAATTCGAGAGCAAATAGCGACACCACAAGAAATTTAAGTTGTTTTAACACCGCCGCACTGTTGTCTGCTCGTAACGTGTCACACACGTTTTCAAACTTTTGAATATGCTGCCAACTTAAATACAGGTAAATACTTAAATGTGTTTTGATTGCTAAAAATAAAAACACAAATTTCAGCGGCAAAGCACGTGCTTCAGTTTGCGAAAGTACAAACTGCCACATGTTTATTTTGGCATCGAGTGATTGAAAAACAGAGGGTGCGTTGTAACACCATAACGAAATTGCCGGTATAAAATGAAGCGCCAGTTGCAGTGGTTTAGGTTTTTCTTCACCTACCATCATACTGATATAAACAAATACCAAAGGCCCAATCAGTAGCACCTCTCCTGGAAGTAAATCCATTAAATGTGCTAAGTGGGTATATAAACCTAAATAGAGTGCGCCACCTTCAAATAACTTATAGCTAACGATAAAGCAGACGATTGAAAGCCATTTTGCTGTGTCGGTATTAGAGTCACTCGCTTTTTTCCATAAGCTTATGGCAAGCATGAGTGCATGACTAAATGCAACAAAATAAATTATTCCTAATACCGTTTGCGACATAATTTTTCCGACAGCGTAATGATTGGTTACTTAGTTTAAATGCACATAAAAAGCATGTGTAAGGTTCAAGCTATTTTTACAGTTTTTTATTTATCATTATATGTTTCAGCATAAAAAGATAGCCCAAATTAATAGCATAAAGGGGCTGTTTTCACTGTGTGTATTGAAAACGGCTCTTGAAAAGAGTCTACTTTTAAACTCTTTAAAATCAATTGTTTATTTTTAAATTTGTTAATCTCAAATTAGCTTTACATACTAAGAAATATAATAAGTAAGCTTATTTATCGAATTAATTTTTAAGGATAAATAATGTTTACTTTGTTTAAGATTGACCGCTTTTTACTGTGCGTTTTTGTTGTTTTACTGAGTAGCTTTCCTCTAGCAGCTGTTGCCAAAAATGACTCAAAAACGTTTTCACAGCAAAAACACTACCGCCATATTATGTTCCGCGAAACGCCTTATGCATCTTATCGAGGTATTCACCCTATTTCAGATAAAGTTTCCGAAACAAATGCGCATTATCAATTTAGCTATGATGACAAAGGACGCGTTAACGAAATACGTTATCAGATGGGGGAGCAACTCATTAGAGATAATGAAGTTTGGGATTCATTTATTTGGTTTGCCCCAAAAGTAAGCATTAGCTATCACAAAGATAAAGAAATTCATACCTATTACAATGCGCAAAATCAGCAGATTGCAGCACATGGCAATGTGTTTAAAGCGGTTTATGCACTAGATAAAAATGGTAAACGTATCGCACTTAGCTTTTTTGATGAAACAGCAAGCCCAGTTGAAAGCGCATGGCATATTCACCGTTATGAATGGCGTCACGAAGGTGGCAAAGTATATGAAAAACGTTTCAATTTAAAAAATGAACAACAACCACTGCGACCTGAATTTAAGTTTTATGAAGTCGAACTGACCTATGATGAAGACAATAAACTCACTTTTGTTAAAAACTTAGGTTTGAATGGCACACCTACCAACAATGAAAGTGGTGCTGGCATAGATCGCATTATTTACGACCAAAATGGCAACTTCACTCGCTGGCAAGTATATAGCAAAGATGGCAATCCGGTTGAGGGTAACCGCCCGATGGTGCACATTGGTGAGCACCTTTACGATACATTTGGTAACAAAGTAGGGTTGAGAGGCTTTGATAAGTTTGATAATCGTAAAACCTTTAGTTGGGGCGCGTTTGAACATGAAAGCACTTACTACCCGAATGGCAACCAAAAAAGTCATAAAATTTTTGATGAAAAGGGGCAATTAAGTCGCCACTTACTACTGGAATATAATCAAGCGCAATCACATATATCTTGGTTAAAATCGCTTGATGAAAATAACCAATTAACAGCAAGCCCCATGCTAGGAGGCGCCGCTGCTCTGAAATATGAATACCTAGACGATGGTAGCCGAAGCCCTACTTTGTTTAATAGCGATTTAAGTGAATTTAAAGCGCAAAAAATGAAAACAGGTGAATAATGTTAATAAGGCTCTTACTTCTAAGCAGTGTTGTATTGCTAACATCTGGTTATGCTAAGGCAAGTAGCTCTCATTTCGGTGATCGTTTTAACACCTTAGTTAATGATGTAACGACTCAGCCGTATTTGTCGCCGCAACTTGATTTTGCTAATGCGATAACAGTGCTTAAAAATCAGCCGAAAATATCTGAGCATGCCCTTAAAGATTGGCATAAGAAGCTTACAAACCTTAAGCCGCAAACGCACTGCGAAAAAATTGCTTATAACAGCTTGGCAAAACAGCTCAAGCTGATAGAAAAGCGAGAAAAATTAAAAGCAGGACTCAGTCAAAGCAGTCGTTATCAAGGCAGTTTTAGTAGCTTACCAAATGGCAGGAAGTGGTATTTACATTGGCTAGATACGTGGCTTATGGACGATATCACTCCCTCACAACTTAAAAACATTGCCAGTGCTGAACTTGAGAATGCGTTTGCAGAATATCAAAAGTTAAAAGCAGAGGGAGCAGGCGGTGATACTTATGCAATCCCAGCAACAGAGCATACCCGTATTGTAGATGCATTTCGAAAACGAGAGGAAGTTGCAAAAGCAAGCTTACAGCGTTTATTTGCATTCAGTGACTTTGATTCACCTTTAACCATTGCCGCATCAGGGTTGCCTGAGGAGTTTCCAGCCCCCGGAATTTATGACAATCAAAGGCAAACGTTTTTGTACCATCCTCATGGTGGTGTAATGACGCCTTCGCATTTTGATTGGCTTTATTTACACGAGGGGATCCCTGGGCATCATTTACAATTCAATGTTGCTCAAAAGCAAAGTCTTTGTCCAACAAATGCGTTTGCTCCGATTACGTTTGTAACGAGTGAAGGGTGGGCGGCTTATGTCGAAACTTTGGGCAAAGAAATCGGCTTGTATCAAATGAAATCCTCTGAGGCTTATGCGTTAAGCTGGCGAGTGCTACGTGCACTTCGGGTATTGATTGATATTGGTATCCACTACGAAAATTGGTCAGATGAAAAAGCTCAAATGCTTTGGCAAAAATATTTGCCAGATCAGCCAGAAATCATGGAACGAGAAATTAAGCGAATTAAAAATTGGCCAACTCAAGTGATTACCTATGTGTACGGTAAATACTTAATAGAAAAGGCCATTGAACCCCACGCTAATAATCGCACTATTGCGTTAAATCGTGTGCTTAGGCTAAGTAATCAAATGCCGTTAGCACTTACGCATTTAGATGAATTTATGCCAACAAATCAGAAGAATAATTAAGAGACGACTATGAAAATAAACAAACCAATTATATTACTTTTAAGTACCCTTAGTGTTTTTGCAACTGATACAAAAAGCTACGCTGCGGAAACGACAACTACAGTTTTAAATGAGTTACCAAGGTCCTCATTATTAGGTGTTATGCATAACCAAAGTGCTGACAACCCGGGGGTTACACTCGAACATGTTGTAGCCAATAGTACAGCATCACTACTTGGATTAAAGGTGGGTGATGTAATAACTAAAGTGAATGGAATAAGAATTAATGACTTTCAAGCGCTTCTCTCAGCTGTAAGACCGCTTAAATCAGGAGATGATATTCGCATTTCGTTTTTACGCGATAAAAAAGCGCTAACGGTATCGAATAAAATGCAGCCAAGGCCATATGAAACAAGCGATTATGCACACGTTGAATACAGCGCTGTAAGTTATGAAGGCAATTCACTTCGCAGTATTGTGCATGTGCCAAAACAGTTAAATCCATCACAAAAAGCGCCTGCTATTTTCTTTATTCAGGGCTACACCTGTGACTCCATTGACTATGGCATGCTGCCAAACATCACCACACGACAAATGATCGATCAGTACACTCAAGCAGGCTATGTGGTATACCGTATTGAAAAGCCAGGTCTGGGTGACAGTATTTCAGAAAAGCCTTGCCGGGATATTGATTTTACAACAGAGTCAAAGGCATTTTTGCAGGGCTTAAATGCTTTAAAAACACACAAGCAAGTTGACCCAGAAAATGTGTTCTTATTTGGGCATTCTCTTGGAGTATTACATGCCCCAGTGATAGCTAAACAGTCTCCAGTGAAAGGCATTATTGGTTATGGTGGTGTGTTAAAACGCTGGTATGACTATATGGTCGATATCTATTTAAAGCAGTCAGTTACGCATTTTAACTTAAGTGAGCGACGAGCACGGAAAAATACCGAACTTGCTACACCTTTTTTAAATTTGTGGCTTAATACCGAAACTCCTTGGCAAAAAATAGTTAATGACGAGCGTGTTAAAAAGGCAATGGCAGCAAACCTACTAGAGATTAACGGCGAGTTATCAGTTAACCGTCATTACAGCTTCTTTAGAGATTTAAATCGTTACGACTTTAACAAATTGTGGCAAGAAATAGATACTCCAGTGCTTATGATGCATGGAAGTTTAGATATTCAAGCCATTGAACCTAATTGGGCATTTGATATTGCTAAGTTAAGTGGTAAGGAACAAAGTAAAGGATTACTGATTGATAAGGCAGAGCATGCATTTATGCGTTTTGATAGTAAAGAGGCGTATTTAGATGCACGTCAGTCACGTCAATATAACCCAACGGATCCGAAGGAGTTATTTGATCCTCGCATTGGTGAACACACACTAAGTTGGCTTTCAAAATTTAAAAGTAGCCAAACTACAACAATATAAAAAGGGCTAGAAAAGGGGGGAGGTTAATCCCCTTTTTGTTTTGTCCAAATACCTTTTTCGGTTTTACCTTGGAATTCGATATTTGACTCATCAAAGCTAATTGACAGCTTTTCTTTTAATTGTGTTTGATAGTCTTTGGTTAAATTGACGATGGTTGGCGTTAATAAATAAATGGCATAGACATTGACTAAGGTCATTAAACCTAAAGCCACATCAGCCATACTCCACACCAACTTTAATGATGCGCTGGCGCCCCAAAATACCATTAATAAATAAGCAAGGGTATAAAGCGTGCGACCAATTTTATTATCAAGCTTAAATAAATGCAGATTACTCTCAGCATAGGCATAATTAGCCACCACAGAAGTAAACGCAAATAACGTTATGGCTGCGGCAATAAATACCTCGCCCATATCACCCATATGACTGGTCATCGCATTTTGCGTCAGGCTGATACCTTCCATATCGCCACTTATGTATACATCAGAGAGCAAAATAATCAGTGCAGTACAAGTACAGAGCACTATGGTATCAATAAAAACGCCCAGCATTTGCACATACCCTTGAGCTACTGGGTGATTAGGGTTAGGTGCAGCGCCAGCTGCTGCATGAGGTACACTGCCAGCGCCCGCTTCATTTGAGTATAACCCCCGCTGAATACCGTTTTTGATAGCAGCGCCAAAGGCCCCAGCCCCAGCTTCATTTAAGCCAAATGCACTGGTGATAATATCCCACAGCATGGCGGGCAGTAAGGAAATATTCATTGCAGTGACAATTAATGCCGTGAGGATAAATGCAATTCCCATAAATGGCACAATTCTCTCAGCAAACTTAGCAATGCTGCGCAGCCCACCAACAACAATGATGCCAGCAAGCACGGCGATGACTAACCCAGAATAATGATTGGGTATTTCAAATGTATTATTTAGTGCCTCAGCAATGGTATTGGCCTGCATAGCACTGAATGAAATGCCATAGCCTAAAAACAAACACAGCGCGAATAACACTGCAAGCCAAGGTTTGTTTAAACCCAGTTTTATGTAATAAGCTGGCCCGCCACGGAATTCGCCGTTTTCATCGCGAACTTTATAAAGTTGGCCTAATACACTTTCTGCAAAGCCTGTTGCCATGCCAAGTAATGCAATAACCCACATCCAAAAAACGGCGCCACTACCACCAAGTGAAATAGCAACAGCAACCCCCGCTAAATTACCCGTGCCAACCCTCGCTGAAAGTCCCGTGCAAAGCGCTTGAAACGAGCTAATACCTGATTGATTGCTCTGCATACTGGTTTTCATCACCATCAGCATATGTTTGAAATGCCTAAGCTGAATAGCACGCAATTTATAAGAAAACCAAAAACCAGCAGCCAGCAAAATGACAATAAGCAGTTGCCCTTGGCCCCAAAGTAAATTGTTGATTGGGTTAATGATGTTGCTGAGCATAATACCGTTTTTATTGAATAATTATGTATTCCACACTAGAGGCAGAATTGCTTGATGGCAAGTGTTATTATGCAATGTTATGGAATCGTTTTTAAATTCCACAACGTCATAATGCTTGTGAATTAAGATAGAGTTCTGAATGTGTTGTTACTAGATAGTCCATTACACCCAATTGTTGTAAGTTTTTAATAGCTCGATCTAATTTTTTCACAGTGGGTTTATGTTTCTTATGAAGGAAGATATACAACGGCTCTTGACCCACAAAAAAGATAGGTTCCATATCAACTAGCTGCTTTTTTTGAAATGCTAATAAAGCTGAAACATTACTGGTAATAACAATGTCAGCACGGTCTTTAAGGACAAAATCAATAGCTTGTTCCAATGAAGTAAGCAGGTGGACATGTGGCATATTGGTAGTGAAATTCATAGACGTTTGAACACCACGCACCACTGCAATATGATATTTTTTGAAATCCTCCACCGAATTAATAATGATGTTTTTCTCTGCTTTCGCATATGCATATGTGTTTACCTTTGCATAGGCAGTAGGGACTTTGATCAGGTTTGGTTTACCGTTACCAAATGAAGCTATTCTTAATAAATTACCATCTTGCCTTCCCATTAAAAGCTCTCTGTTTGCTCTTGCTGCAGGCATTGGTGAAATTATCACATCTATGCCTGCTTGTTTGAATATCGGTAGCGCTACTTGTGTGGCAATTTTTTGTTCTGCAAGACCATCAATACTCGCAATTGATAATCTTGCATTTGCATTTTTTTGGAATAACAAAAACGTTAAAAAACATGTTGTTAAAAACCATGATTTAAAAACTAATTTAAGATTTTCCATACTTGCCTGTTCAGTTTTAACGCTCAGATATCAATCAGTTTAAAAGCATTACAATGGTTGGGACATTGCGTTGTTAAGTGTAATGCTCACTAAGAATAAAAATTCTTGCCTAGTGAATTTTTAGTGCATTTTATCAATTGGGCTATTATTAAATGAAATTATGATTGGTAATATTTTCTAGTAGGTTTTGTAATGATAAACCCTAATTTGCTAAGAACGTTTTGTACCCTTGTAGAACAGAAACATTTTACGCGAACAGCGCAAATATTGTGCATTACGCAATCAGGCGTTAGTCAGCATTTAAGAAAATTAGAAGACCTGCTAGGTGCAAAATTGATTGTACGTGACGAAAAAGGGTTTATTTTAACTGCTTTAGGTCAGCGTACATATGATGAAGCGAAAGGAATTGTTTCTTCACTTTCTAGCTTTAAAGAGAAAGTGAGGTCAGATTCAAAATACTCTGGGGAGGTGAAAGTTATGTCCCCAGGAAGTATTGGACTTGCTTTATATTTAAAGTTGCTTGAAATACAACAAGAGCATGTTGAACTTTATATAAATTATCGCTTTGCTCCAAACGATTTGATCCTGAAATCGGTTGAAGCACAAGAGAGTGATATTGGTTTGCTAACGGTTAAACCAAAAAATAATGCAATGCAGTCCACACTGGTTGCAGAAGAGAAATTAGCACTGGTAACGAGTAAAAAGTATCAGGGTATTGATTGGCAAAACTTGCTTGATTTAGGTTTTATCAATCACCCTGATGGGCAGCACCATGCACACTTGCTACTTTCCAAAAATTTTAAAGAATTCAGTTCAGTACACCAATTTAAGCAAAAAGGCTTTTGTAACCAAATAGGTTTGATCCTTGAGCCTGTTGCAAGAGGTTTAGGTTTTACCGTATTGCCTGAAAATGCAGTAAATAGCTTTCCTAATCAAGCTCAAATTACTAGGCATTCACTTACGCATGAAGTTAATGAGAAAGTTTACTTAGTATCTTATAAGTCAGATAAATTATCCCAACGTGTTCAGTATATTTTAAGTCAAATTGAAACCGTATTGGCAGAAACATACTAACTACACACATCGTTTTCTTTTAATTGACTTATGACGAATTGGTTTCGTCCATTTTCTTTTGCCTGATAGAGATTTTTGTCTGCAATCTTTATAGTGGTATCGAGTGATTTTCTGCCATCATGATAAGTCGCTCCGAGGCTAATAGTGACAGGGATTAATTTACCATCATATTCTATTTTCAACTGGCTTATTTGATATTTTAGTTTAGTAAGAAGATCACATAATTGGCTGTAACACTTGTTTGAAACAATAATAAGAAACTCTTCACCACCAAAGCGAAATAGACGATTTGGTAAGCTAATGGTTTTTGACAACTGGCTGGCTACGGTTTCGAGTACCTTGTCTCCAGCTAAATGGCCAAATTGGTCATTAATTTTTTTAAAGAAATCAATGTCGATTAAAATTAAACAAATGTTTTGCTTATGTTTTAATTCTGCAAGGGCATTTATGTACTCTTCTTTAAGATTACGTCTATTCATACAGCCTGTTAGCGGATCTCTACTTGCAGCCAAAGCTAAGTGTTTATTTAAGCGAGTAAGCTCAATGGTGCGCTCTGCTACTTCTTTCTCAAGAGAGTTATTTAACTTAGCTAATTTTTGGTTGGCTAGTACTTCAGCTGTTACGTCATTTTGTACGGCAAAAAAATAGGCAAGCTGGTCATCTCGATATATTGGCGAAATAGTTAATTCATTCCAATATGGTGTGCCATTGGCATGGTAATTTAAAATCCGCGTTTTAACTGATTTACCTGCATTAAGATGGTCACGCAACGAATTGATTGTGTTTGAGCACGTTTCTGGGCCTTGTAATATTGGACCAAGCGCTTTGTGCTTAATCTCATCTAAAGCATAACCTGTCATTTTTTCAAAAGCGTGATTAACCCATAAGATTGTTCTTTTTGGGTCTGCAATAGCCATACCTACAGATGTTTCAATCATTGCTGTAGCCATAAAATCGAGTTCGAGACGACTTTTTTCTTGCTTTGATACATCATGTACAAAGCCAATTATTTCGCTGACTTCGCCGTATTCATTGATACTTACCTCAGCACTTGAAACAATTGTTTTTAACTCATTTTCAGGAGTCAGTATTCGTAACTGTAGTTGTTGCCACCCTTTACTTAATGAGATCGCTTTAATAATTTGTTCTTTGATTACTGTGGCATCTTCATGATGATAAAAGTCGATTGCTGTTTGAAGTGTTGGACGATAATCATCTTTAGTAACATGATGTATTTTATAAACTTCATCAGACCAGAAAAGGTTGCCCGATAACACATTATATTGCCAGTAACCTATGCTAAGCTCTGCGCTTGCTTGCTTAAATAGTTTAATAATATTAGAGCGTTTTCTGGAGCGAATTTGTTTGTGTGTAACATCATTACATACCAGTAAAAAAGTTTTTTTACCGTTATCGTCAAGTTGTTGTATACGACATTCCACCCACACTTCTTCTTTATGAGTAAGCTTTAGTAACAATGGTGCTTGCGCTTTATTAATATTTGTGATTAAAGCGGTCAGCTTATCAATATATGCTTTATCTACTAGGTCTCTAACATTTCTCTTCGATAAATTGTTATTAACAAGTAGCGAATGCCAATTACTGGAAAACGAAATAATGTTTTGCTGTTCATCAATTACGAGTGTTAGAAAACCAAGCTTCTCTAATAAACAAGTTTCAGTGAGATAATTTAAATGCATGTTTTTGACTTTGACTAAATAAATTTCATTTAAAAATTAGTCTTGAGTACTCGACTCAATAAAGAAAATTAGCTGTTTGGCTGTAGAAATAATACTGTCATCAAATTGATGAATATTAGTGGAAGTCTTATTGATAAATATGACGTTTAACCACTGTGATAAATCGTGAATGAGGGCACTTAAGGATTCAAGGATAAATCGTTCATTCAGTGCAAAGTTGTTTTGCGATAATGAATCTGCAAGCCTTAACAGAGCATCTGAAATTGCTTGAAATTGTTCTAAATGGAAAATGCCATAAGCTAAGTCTTTTAACTCTGTTGTTAAATTTACCAGCGAGCAGGCACTATTTGAATGTAATGCAAGTTCTAGGTTTGTATCGCAATCAGTCAGAATGCTTGATAACTCAGTAAAATCAATGTTTCGCTTCAAAGAGGTTTGTTTTAATGGCTGATTTTCTTGAATATTTAACTCAAGTTTATCTTTCGTTAAAGGCCCGCTTTTTGATTCAAGAATTTTATTTAATGCATGCTTAAAATTGATTGATTCACTTTTTGCTAGTTTTTCAAAAAAGTGTTTTATAGAACTTAAATCACGCTGAATTGAAATAAAGCATAACAATTGACCTGCGCTGTCATAAACAGGTGATATTTTCCATTCAACAAAATATTCTAATCCTTTTTTGCAATAATTAACTGTAGAGCCATGAAAGGGAGAACCTTTTGATAAAGTCTCTTTAAGGCGTTGTTTTATTAAACTACTCGTTTTAGGCCCTTGTAAAATACGTGGAGTATTATCAATAAGTTCTTGCTCACTGTAACCAGTTAAACGCGTCATTGCAGGGTTTGTAAAAAGAATTTTGGGGTTAGATACATCAGGAGACGTGATTACAACGCCATCAAAGCTGAAATAAAACAAGGATTTGGCAACTTCTAAAATGCTATCTAACGAATTTGATTGTAAAAGGTTGCTGTTAAACATTGTTTTTCAAATCTCCTAAAAATTAGTTTGTATTAATCTGATGTGTAAAAAAATATCTTAAGGGGTTAAGGAGGAGGAAATTTAATCTAATTATTACTTTCAGTGAAATTATAAATTCTAATTAGAGTTATTACTCTAGGTAATAATATATAACTGTTAAATTTATTTTGGCTAGTTATTTTTTACTGGTTTTGGTGTTTGATGTTTTGGTTTATACAGTGGCGACATCGCTTATTTTAACCAATTCAAAGAGGAAACATTCAGCAATTTAGGCTTCTAATAATCTTATTATTCCAATTGAAAATAAGTACATACCTGTAATTCCACAAGTATAGTTTTTATTAAAGCCATATTTTTTAAAAGATTAATAAATTTTTAAATCAGTTTGAAGCGTGTAACTAATTTAGATAAATCGTTAGCATCGTTATATGTCTGACTTGATACTTCTTCATTTTGTTTTGACACAGTAAAGCTTACTAATGTGTTCTCGGACAATTTAGTTAAGTTTTCACTAATATCGTTGGCAACTTGAGATTGCTCTTCGGTCGCTGTTGCAGTTTGTATTGCAACATCTGAAACTTTCTGACAGGCAGCTGCAATTTCATCTAACGCCTTAAGTGTGCCAGATGCAAGCTCAACCGTGGTTTTACTTGCATCGCTTCCAACATTGATTGAAGAAACGGCTTGTTTAACTCCAGAATGAAGAGATTCAATGATCTGTTGAATATTTTGGGTTGATTCTTGGGTTCTACTTGCTAATGTTCTAACCTCATCAGCGACAACAGCAAACCCTCTACCTTGCTCACCAGCTCGAGCAGCTTCTATAGCTGCATTAAGTGCTAGTAAATTAGTTTGTTCGGCAATGCCTCGAATAACATCAACTACTGAAGCAATCTCGTCAGACTTTTCAGAAAGTTTTGCGATGACATTGGCTGCATCTTCAATGGTGACAGACAAATTTTCAATTTCTTTCACACTATTATTGGTAATCTCAATACCTTCTCTTGTTAGGGTATTCACTTGTTCTAATTCTGTTGTGGTTAGCTGTGCATTATGCGCAACATCCTTGATGGCATATGACATTTCATTTACTGCAGTAACAATAATTTCAACACTTTCAGATTGTTGTTGATTATTTATCGTTACTTTTTCAACTCCTTGGTTTAGGGACTCTACGCCTTCAATAACTTTGCTAGATTGATTTAATATGGTGCCGATTAACCCACCAAGATCCGAGACTAGTTGATCAAAATCGTTGGCAACTTGTCCTACTTCATCTGCTCTTTTTGAATTTATTCTTCGGGTCAAGTCACCATCACCACTATTTAGCATTTTAATTTGCTTTGATAGTTCGATTAAAGCATTGGCTAATGCTTTTGGGCCCATAAAACCTACTACTAAGGTGATAATTATAATCAGTGCACTAATCACCATAAGCACAGTTTGTTGACTTTCTACATGGTCAATTGTTTGTTTACTAACGAGCGAGCTTTTGTTATCGGCAGCTTCTCCAGCTTTGTCATAAAATTCTCTCAAGCTTTCAAATAAATTGAGCGCCTGAGTTTCACTTAATTCTTTTGCTTCATCGTATTTATTTTCTTTTATCAGTGCAAAGATCTTATTCGATGTAGTCAACCATTTGTTATAGGTAGCTTGGAATCCATTGATTGAAGAAATAATATCTGGATAGCTACTCATGAGCTGTTGATAATTGTTCATTCTATCAAGCGCTTGTTGCGCATTCTCATCGAAGGTTGCTTTTTGTTCTGAGTAATTAACTCGGCTGTTGATATCGAGTGCTAAAAGGTTTGCTACCCGAGCTTGATATAAGTCTCTGTCGGCATTTATTACGGCTGAAATCGCAGGGTTGAATGTATTGCCGAGCATCATAAGTGCATTTTTGGTTTTTGAGATAAGTAAAGAGTTTAAAATAATAAAAATGACAAATATTAGAGCAACACTACAAAATAAGCTGGTATATCTAATTCGAATCGACTGAAAATTCATAACTAGCACCTGAGACTTTTCTTTAACTATAGATGAAAACTGCGAAATTAATCAGGCAAGGGGTGTATTTTCTGTATTTCAGAACAGTTCATAAATACAAAGGTAAAAATTCCTTTTGTGAAGGTTAAAATGAAACAGTTAACCCAAGCACAATGCGTCTTTCAGCTTGCGGTAAACGTGAGTTATACCAGCCTTGGCTGCCATTCCAAGCCTTTGGATTAGCCTCGTCAAAGCCAATATCATTCAATAAATATAGGTTGACTAATGGGTCGTTTGCATCGGCATCGCGTATGCCTGGGTGGTAGTACTTTTTATCGAATAAATTAGTTACTCGCAAACTTAATGCAATATTTTCAAAGCTAGGGTGTGAAAACTGCATTGCTAAATCAGTTACACCATAGCCTGGAATTTCTTCAAGAGGGTTAGAGTCTATCGTTTCACGCTTATCAATTAACCGCGATTTTAAATTTACATTTATAAAATCATTAGCTTGCCAGTTTAAAATAAGCCAAAGTTTGGTGGTAGCTAAGTCACCAATGGGTGCGGTACCTGTTCGTACTTGGTGTGTAAGATCTATAGCGTCTTCATCTATTTGCAAATAATGAGTGGCATACATATTAAACTGCCATTTGCCAAAGCGAGTGTTATCTAAAGATTTCACAAAATGATAGTCAACACCTGTTACATTTCGCGCGCCAATATTTTCAGCACCACCTAGCGTTGTTACAATGCTATCGGTATTTTTGATGTGGTAAAGCGAAATTAAATGGCGATAATCTTCACCTTGATAAGCGACACTTGATTCAAGGGTACGTGAGCGCTCAGGGCTGAGATTAGGGTCAGCACCTAAGCCACTCCATGCACCATAAAGGTTGCGTGGTGTTGGCTCATGATAAGCTTCACCGTACATAAACTTAATATTCCACTGTTGATGATTGTAAATATACGCACCACGGAACGTCGTTTCACCACCATAAATATTGTTATCGTCATAGCGTAAACCACCACTTAGCATATGCGATGGATTAAACTTGTATTCACCTTGCAAATAAAAACCAAAGTCTCGCCAAATCTCACGATTTGAGTCATCGCTATAAGCGCCTGATGCTGCACTTGGGAGCGTTGGCAATTGTGCTAAAGGTGAAATAGGACCTTCAGCCGATAATACGTAAGAGCGTTGTAAATCTTGATAATCGTATTTAACACCCGTTAAAAACTTAATGGATTCATCAAACTGATAATCAAAATCTTGATTAAATGAAAGTGCATGATTTTTTGTTAGCCAATATTGAAAGTAAGTCATCCGTGCAGATTCATTTGGCGAAAGCAAAGTGCCTCCAACAAGTTGCTCAGTCTCACTGGTATTTGTCACATTCCAAGCTTCTACATCATAGCCATCACCTTTCACGCCATCACTTTGAACATGAAAGCGCGAGCGTGATTCAAGTTTGTCGGACAATTGTGTGGTGTACTTTATGGTGCCACCGTATTGATAAATTGGCCATTTTCCAGAGGCAGGAAGCCTGTCGGAAGGGTAAGTAGCACCGTAGCCATTTTGTTCAAGCAGGTAAAAAGTGGAAAATTCAAGGTTCTCAAATGCAATCAATGCTTCTAAACCCAAACGCTTGGTTTTAGAGCTAAAGTGATCCGTTATAAAGCTGGTATTTTCAATAAATCCGCCCCAAAGGGCCGAGTTATAGTGTTTATCTTGTAGCCAATAGTTATCGTTGTTATTGATGCGGTCGGCGACATCAAATTCTTCATAGTGCACACTAAAACGGGTCGCAAGCGATTCATTTTGGTAGCCAAAACTCATATCAAGGTTGATATCGCCACCATCACTGCCTCTTGAATTGGCAATGAATGTGCTGCCAGATTGTTCGGGTTTTTGTGTAATCACGTTTACAACACCCATAAAGGCATTCGCACCATAAATAACAGAGGCTGGGCCGTAAACAACTTCAATACGTTCAATACTAGTGAGGGGAAAAGAAGCGATTTGTGTCACTTGATTAAAGTACAAGCTGTTGATTGTGACGCCATCCACCATCATTAAAAAGGGCGTACCAATAGTGTAACGGTAGCCACGCATATAGTTTGAAAAAAATGAATCACCGTAGGTGTAAATCATTTCCATGCCAGGTAAATCGAGGAAAATCTCATCAAGGCTCTCGTAGCCACGCTGTTTTATGTCATCTTTGGAAACAACAATTACAGTGGCTGGTGCATCATTAATGCGCTCGCCACGATTAGACGCTGTTGTAATTTCAACTTGGAATAAATCATTTAAGCTTAAATCAAATACATCCTCATACTCAGATGCCACGAGCAAAGGTGCAAAACTAAAGCTGATTAAGGACAATAAACTTCGTTTCATAAAGCGTCAATAAGTTAATTTTCAAAACGTTATTATTATTTTTAAAGTGTAGTTCCTTTTTTAATTTATGTTAAAACCAATTAATAGTGGAGTCGCTTAAATTTAAAAAATGAATACTAAAATTGCCAAATATCAAGAAAGTGATGTAATCAATGCGGTACATTTTGCATATTGTTATAGACTTAAATTAGTGAATCAGTAGGGGTTATCTTTGACAAAACACCAACTTCTGTTATCTGCTCATCGCCGATTTAATCACTTATTAAGCGTATTAGCATTGAGTGCCGACATTCAGCCTTTTTTAGCCACAGTGATTTCCTCTGTGGAAGAGTTTTTGCCTGGTTGTAAAGTGTCTATTTTGACTTTAAATCGCGAAACAAACACCTTACACAGTGGTGCGAATAATAATCTGCCCGATTTCTACAATGACGCAATAGAAGGGGTTGAAATTGGCGAAAACATTGGCAGTTGTGGTGCAGCAGCCTATTTAAATAAAGCCATTATTGTTGAAGACATTAATACCCACCCTAATTGGCAGCCATTTTTGGAACTTACTAAAAAAGCCAATTTACATGCCTGCTGGTCTGTACCGTTTTGTGACTCTCACAGTAATGTGATGGGCACATTTGCTATTTATCATCATCAACCAAAATCCCCAACTGAGATTGAAAGAGAGATTGTAAATGTAGCGTCGTTAATCACTTCTGTCGCAATGGAAAAGCGCGAGCTTGAAGAAAAACTGAGGTTTAGTGCAACGCACGACGAATTAACAGAGCTGTTTAATCGTACTTATCTTAATAGTGTGGGAGATTCGTTTATTTCGTTGTGTTTAAGAAACAATTTAAATTGCTCAATATTATTTATTGATTTAAATAAATTTAAACGTGTAAACGATATGTTTGGCCACAAAAAAGGAGATTCGCTACTGAGTCAAATTGCCAAGATTATTCAAAAGCAAACTCGCTCTAGTGATATCGCGGCGCGTTTTGGTGGCGATGAATTTATAATTATCATGGAAAATTCTAATGACCGCGATGGCAAAACGGTTGCCAAACGTATTCAAAAATCTATTCTTGAATCTATCTCTGATGAAATACTGGCATTAGATTTCGGCGTGAGCATTGGGGTGGCGATGTTAAATAATCAACAACAAACTCTCAATCAACTGATTAACGCTGCTGATCAAGCTATGTATACTGCAAAACGCAATAATTTAGGTGTTTATTGTAAATAAAAAAACTGCCAATGTAGCAAGTGAGGCAAGATAATAAAAAGTTATTCACTAAAAGCTTCCTTTTATAAAGTTCTTTTCTTAACTTCACTCTCAATTCACCAAATATGTCTCTCGGTTGTTTTTTCTTCTTTTCATTCAATTAGTGGTTACTTCAAACGGGTTGATTGAATGGACAAGTCAGGGCTTTATCACTATACCTAAATAAGCGAAAAGTAACTCATGTAAGTTAATGATATTATCTTTTTACGGTACGCGCGGCTCAATTCCAACGCCAGGGCCTAAAACAGTCAAGTATGGTGGTAATACAGCATGTGCTGTTATTAGCCAAGGTGATGAGTTTGTGATCTTAGACTCGGGCACCGGCATTCGCGTTTTTGGTGATGAGTTAATTAAGGACCAGCGTCCTATCAATATTCTGCTGACCCATCACCACTGGGATCATATTCAAGGCTTCCCATTTTTTGCTCCCATTTATCAAAAGGGTCGGGAAATTAATATATACATTCCTGAGACTTCTCCTCGCCATGATAACGCCATTTTATCGCAAATGGATGAGAGCTATTTCCCTGTAAATTACCGCCAATTGCCTTCAAATATTACGTTAAAAAAAATTAACCAAGCGAAATTTGATGTTGCTGGGTTTTCGATTAAGTGTTTTCCAATTAACCACCCAAATAATGGGCTGGCGTATATTGTCTCACGCGACCAAAAACAAATAGCTTACGTAACCGATAATGAGCTATTTCCAGAAATCCATCAAACCACCGATTATGAGCAGTTACTTACTGTTTTAAACGATATTGATGTATTAATTCACGATGGTCAGTATCTCGATTTTGAACTCTATGAAAAGCATGACTGGGGTCACTCCAGTGTGGAACAAGCGTTATTGTTGGCAGAGCAGTGCAAAGCTAAAAAGACGTTTATTTACAGTCATGCACCTGAACGTACGGATGATGAAATAGATGCATGTTACGAGCGACTAAGTAAGTTAATGCCAACGACTAATTTTGATTTTGCCAAAGAAGGGTTGCAGTTTGATCTTTCACTTTTGAAGGAACTGTGAGTATGCCTAGTTTAGATAGAGCAAGCGCTCTTAAACAATTACTCGAGTTAAGCTACCGCCTTTCAATTGAACGCGATACCACAAAGTTACTTGAAGACATCTTATTGTCAGCCAAATCACTGTGTCATGCTGATGCCGGCACAATCTATTCGCTAAAAGAAAATGACCTACACTTTGAAACCGTTATTAATGATTCCTTGGAATTATATCTTGGCGGTAGCTCTAAAAATGAAATCACATTTTCGCCTATCCCACTTTATAACGATGATGGTACTGAAAATGAAAATGCGTTGGTAACATTGGCATCGCTCACCAAAGAAACCATTCATATACCCGATGTGTATAGCTGCACACGCTACCCTTTGACCCAAGCAAAAAAAGTAGACGCGCAAACGGGATATCATACTACTACTGTGCTCACGGTGCCGATGTTAAATCATGAGGGTGATGTAAATGGTGTGATGCAGTTAATTAACCCAATGGAAAACGGTGAAATTAGCCAGTTTGATGTTGTTAAAATTGATTTGGTCGAAGCTCTTGCATCGCTTGCAGCGGTTGCCATGACTAATCAGGCTTTGATAGATAACATGGAGCAGCTGTTTCGATCATTTGCTGAACTTATCGCGCAAGCAATTGATGAAAAATCACCTTATACCGGCGCGCATTGCCGAAGAGTACCCGAACTTACAATGATGTTGGCGCATGCAGTTAACGATGTTTCATATGGGCCATTTGCAGATTTTGAGATGACAGAGCAAGAAAAATACGCGCTCAATGTTGCTGGGTGGCTTCACGATTGCGGCAAAATTGCCACACCCGAATACATTATGGATAAGGCCACAAAGCTCGAAACTGTTTACGATCGTATTGGTTTAATTAATACCCGTTTTGATGTTATTGAAAAAGAAATAGAAATTGCTTATTTACGTAATCAACTAAGTGAGCAAGCGTATCAAGAACAACTGCAAATGCTTGCACGCGACAGAAGTTTTTTAGCCATTGTGAATATTGGCGGTGAATTTCTCGCTGATGAACAATGCGAAAAACTAGCCCAAATCGCCGAACGTTACCAATACAATACTGCCTTAGGACCGGTGAAACTTCTTAATGACGAAGA
>NZ_JAPEHW010000168.1 GCF_028875915.1 Pseudoalteromonas sp. G4 | reverse complement strand
GTAAGTTTTAATATCGTTAATAATGGCTCGGTCATCGCTTGATTAAGTTGATAAAAACGCCACGTACCGCGAGTAACTGACTCAACTAACCCTGATTTTTTTAGATAACTTAAATGACGACTTACCGATCCTTGTGGCATTTCAAGTACGGTAACGAGATCACAGACACACACTTCGTTATGTTCTAAAATTAACGCCATAATCCTCAGTCGAGTTTGCTCACTGAGCGCTTTGTGAAATTGTGCAACAGCCATAAATTCGCTTAACCATATATACGCATAAGCAAATATTAAAAGATGATAGATAAAAATCAAGAAAATAAACGGTTATTTTTTGGCTTAGATTTTAGCCAAGAAAACAAAGCGCTCATATTCAATTGGTTATCACACCAAGTTGATGATAAGCGTAAGCCTGTCTTGCAAAGCAACTTACATTTAACCTTAGCATTTTTACCAAATGTGTCGCCTGCAAATGAATTGCTACTTATTAAGTATGCAAAAAGCCTAACATTTTCCTCATTTAAATTACGCTTTGCAGAGACCGGCTATTGGCCAAATACGGGGATCTTCTTTTTAAAGCCATGCGAATTAGTCACACCACTGAATGCGCTTGCAACCTCGCTACGCACTGAGGGAGAGCGTTTGGGTATTTATCAAAATCCGTTTGATTTTCATCCCCATGTAACGCTTAAAAGAAATTGCAAACAGCAACCTGAAATAAAAAAGGCTATAACGCCTTTCGAAGTAGAATTTAAAGAGTTTAAGTTATTTCACTCAACACGGGTAA
>NZ_JAPEHW010000167.1 GCF_028875915.1 Pseudoalteromonas sp. G4 | reverse complement strand
GCGCCTGACGAGGGGTTAACTCGTTAGGGTCAATTGCTGCAAGTTCTTCAATTACAGGGTTCGGTGTTTCAAATAAGCTTGCTTGTTGTGATATCGGTGAACTCGCTGTCTTTGTTAATGGCATTTCACTGACACTTTGATGCTGCTCTAGTAGCGACAACTTTTGTTTAGCACGGTTAATCACCGCCTTTGGTACGCCCGCAAGGCTTGCCACTTGTAAACCAAAGCTTTTACTAGCCGCACCATCAAGTACTGTGTGCTTAAACGCTATGGTATCTTGATATTCAATTGCGTCTAGGTGCACGTTGGCAAGAATATCGAGCTGCTCTACCAGTTCGGTCAATTCAAAATAGTGCGTGGCAAACAGGGTTTTCGCAGCAATGTTCTTTGCCAAATATTCAGCCGTGGCCCATGCCAGTGATAGACCATCGTAAGTACTGGTACCACGGCCAATTTCATCCATTAATACCAGCGAGTTTTCGGTGGCGTTATTGAGAATATTGGCGGTTTCGGTCATTTCTACCATAAAGGTTGAACGACCTGAGGCAAGGTCATCGCTCGCACCAATTCGCGTGAAAATACGATCGGTAATACCAATAGTGGCAGATTCTGCCGGAATATATGAACCGATATGTGCCATTAATACAATGAGTGCCGTTTGACGCATATAAGTCGATTTACCACCCATATTTGGCCCAGTAATAATCAGCATTTTACGTTTATCATCAAGGTAAGTTGGGTTGGCGATAAACGGCTGTTGCATAACAAATTCAACCACAGGGTGGCGG
>NZ_JAPEHW010000166.1 GCF_028875915.1 Pseudoalteromonas sp. G4 | reverse complement strand
ACGCTTTTATTTCATTATACTGCTTTTTCAGCTGTGATTGCTCGCATTGCTTGATCACTTTATTTTTACGCATCTCTAATAGACGCTTTCTTACCTTATAATAGTGCTGCAAATTACTTAATAACAACTCATACTCATTTTGCAATTTATCTAGTTGCTTATGACTAGCTTCTTTTTTAAGTAATGTTTGCTTAGTTCGCTCCATTAACGTTGCAGCTTTTGCTCGCTCGATTATCTCTTGCGGTGTTTTACGTAATTTTGAAGCCAATCCAACTAATGAAAGCGATTTTATCAGCCATTTTGTCGGATCGTAATGCCACCATCGGATACCATTGCGATAATCAGAAGCAAAAATATGATGGAAATTATGGTAACCCTCACCGTAAGTTAAAAGCGCTAAAAAGCCATTATCTCTGGCAGTATTAGACTCTGTATATGGGCGAGAACCCCAAATATGAGCCAGCGAATTTATGAAAAAGGTAAAGTGTTGGCTTAGTACCAAGCGCAGTAATCCAGCTAGTAACAACATTCCCCATACATTGCCAAATAGCAAACCAAGTAATAATGGAATACCGAAGTTAGTGATAAGAGTAAGCGCGAGGTAGTGCTTGTGCTGCCACATCACAATACGGTTTTTTTGTAAATCGCGACAGTTTGAATAATCGGTATAGCGATATGCTTGGTATTCGCGCAGCATCCAGCCTATATGGCTGTACCAAAAGCCTCGAGTTGCTGCGTAAGGGTCTTTATCTGGATCATCAACCTTACCATGATGCAAGCGGTGATCAGAGCTCCAATGTAAAGCGCTATTTTGAACAGAAAA
>NZ_JAPEHW010000165.1 GCF_028875915.1 Pseudoalteromonas sp. G4 | reverse complement strand
GTTTCAAACAGCGAGCTGACAAAAAACTGCCATTGACCAGAAATATTTTGTTTTACCAATGATTTTAAATGCATAGCGTATTGCAAAGTGAACAACCTAATAACAATCTAACTTTGAAGCTAATAGTAGGGCAGTCAATTAAAAGGGTGTATCACGCCTTATTACACTAAGACTAAAGTAAAAGTTTTACTGTTAAGCCAAAAAAAAGCCACGTATTTAACGTGGCTTTAAGTAGGCACATGGGGGAATGTGTCAATTGGTTGGAAACGGATTTTTGGTAAATTCTAATACATCAAAACATGCGCCTAGAGTGTGATAGTCGCACTTAGCGCCTGCTTCGCTTTTTTTATCACAGTATTTTTGATTGTTTTCTTTTAATACGCGATACCACGCACCATGGTCATGGTCGACAAAATACTGCCAGCAATACTGCCAAAGTGCGTTGTAATGGTTTAAATAAACGTCATTTTGTGTCGCATCAAAAAGTAATGCAGCGGCAGCAAAGCTTTCGGCTTGCACCCAAAAATATTTGTCGCTATCGCAGGTGGTATAGTGCGTATCAAAGCCATATACTAAACCGCCATGGGTGTTATCCCATGCGTTGGCAAAGGCAACATCAAATAAATGCTGCGCTTTTTCAACAAACTTTGGCTTTTCTTCAAAATAGTTAATTTGTAGTAATAATTTTGCCCATTCTGTTTGGTGACCTGGTTGAAATCCCCAGGGGCGATAGAGGTTTTTTGCATCGTCTTTGTTGTAATCAAAATCAGGCAAAAGTTCAGGGGTAAAGTGCTCGTACACTAAGCCATTGCTATGCGCTGATAATTCAAAACAAA
>NZ_JAPEHW010000164.1 GCF_028875915.1 Pseudoalteromonas sp. G4 | reverse complement strand
TTTATTGCCTTTCTTGCGGTATTAATGATGTTGCTTTGGCTTGATAACGCAGTAACCCATGTTGTGGGGGTTTATAACGCCAGCTTTAATTTGCAAGGGCTTAACTTTAGCGAGTTCTTAGTGCTGCTAGGATTAGCAGTTAGCCTAGGTTTGTTTGGCTCGTTTTTATCGGTTAAACGCTACATTGATGCTATAGAACCAAACGAAGTTTAGCTTTGTTTGGTCTGTCGCAAAGAATCTTTCTATTTAAAATTGTTTATATTTCATGAGATTAGTTTTTTCTTACGAGTTTCATGGAACTTTAACTTGAATTCCTGCTCAAAACCTGTAAATTCAGATTAGCACTCTAGTTAAGAGAGTGCTAAAATTGAGAAAGTTTGTTACTCCACCTGAGGTGAAATATGACAAAAGAGATGAATGCCCTAACACTTAGTATGCCGCAAAATGCAGGTAGCATCGAAAGCTATCTACAAGCTGTAAGCACTATTCCTATGCTAAGTGCGGATGAGGAAAAGGCATTGGCAGAGAAGCTACAGGACAGTGGCGACCTTAATGCAGCAAGAGCGTTAATCATGTCACACCTTAGATTTGTTGCACATATCGCGAAGAGCTATTCGGGTTATGGTTTACCGCAGGCAGATCTTATTCAGGAAGGAAACGTTGGCCTGATGAAGGCAGTAAAACGTTTTGACCCAACTGTAGGTGTACGCTTAGTATCATTTGCTGTTCACTGGATTAAAGCAGAAATTCATGAGTATGTGCTAAAAAATTGGCGCATCGTTAAAGTTGCAACAACCAAAGCGCAACGTAAATTATTCTTCAATCTGCGTAAAAACAAAA
>NZ_JAPEHW010000163.1 GCF_028875915.1 Pseudoalteromonas sp. G4 | reverse complement strand
GCGCCTGCAAAATTGCCTGAAGGTCAAACACTCGATACCGAGCGTATTGATGAGCTGATTGCGCAATTTTCGAGCTTAACGGTCACTGCAATCGCCGAGCAAGAAATTGCTTTTGCAGAGATTGAAAAGCTCAGCGTGAAAGATGCCGACGGCAAGCAGTTCGACTTTGAATTTGCTCAACATGAAGACAGCTATTATGTAAAACGCAGTGACTTTGCACATTGGTTTAGCCTTGGCAAAGCGCAGTTTGACAACCTAGCTAAAATCAATGCCAATGACTTTTTCATTACCCCAGATGATGACGAGAATTCGCAGCAATTGAGTCAGGATATGGGCCAACAAACCGATACTGAAACATCAGAGTAGATTGATTGCATGTTTCGATAAAAAGGGGAACTATTACGTTCCCCTTTTATTTTGCGCTACAACTGGAAATTAAATTAACTAAACACCATTTCTGGCACACACTCTGGCACCACTAACTTGCCTTGGGTTTTACTGACAATTTCTTCCACACTAATGCCTGGTGCACGCTCTAATAAATGAAATGCACCATCTTTTACCTCTAGCACAGCTAAATCGGTAACAATCTTATTAATGCAGTTCACCCCTGTTAGCGGAAGGCTGCAATGGCTGAGTAATTTGGACTCACCATGTTTATTAGCGTGGGTCATTACACAAATAATGTTTTTAGCGCCTGCCACTAAATCCATCGCGCCGCCCATGCCCTTCACCAATTTTTTTGGGATCATCCAGCTGGCAATATTGCCATGTTGATCCACTTCGAAAGCACCTAAAACGGTTAAATCAACGTGACCGCCGCGGATCATTGCAAAACTTTCTGCCGAGCTAAAAATAGCTGCGCCTGTAGCTGCGGTTACGGTTTCTTTACCGGCGT
>NZ_JAPEHW010000162.1 GCF_028875915.1 Pseudoalteromonas sp. G4 | reverse complement strand
ACGCCCTGTTTTTATCTTAACGGACTTTAGCGACAGTATGATCTTTGGCTCTCAGCTGCTTTTAAAATCTGTGCAAGCTGCACATTTAAGTGCACTGATTGCTTGGAGCGCGATTCAACGTGGTGACCGTGTTGGTGGTTTAGTGTTTAACCATAATGCCCATTGGGAACTCAAACCGGCATCAAGACAAAGTGCTGTACTTAAACTGTTTCATAACTTACAACTTGCGCATCAAGCGGCGCTTGAAAGTAAGCTTGATGGCGAATCGCAAACACTGAATGATCAACTAAATCGTTTAGTGCACTTAGCAAAGCCAGGCTCGTTAGTGTACTTAATTTCTGATTTTCATCATTTAAGCGAGGATATGGCAAAGCAACTAATGCTGCTTACACGCCATTGCGAACTTATCGCCTGCCCTATTTTTGACCCGATGGAGCTATCGTTACCGAATGTGGGTGAGCAACTTACGCTCAAATCAGGTAACCGTCAGGCTAACCTTCCACTTGCCAATGCAAAGTTTCGTGAAAGCTATGCTACAAAAGCAAATGCCCAACAAACGTCGTTATTTCAGTTATTACAAAAATCAGGCTTAGCGTTGATGCCATTTAGTGCTGCGCAGCCGATTGCTCAACAATTAAAGGGATAATGGTTAAATGGCAAACCCAACATCTCCGCTCGACAACTTACATGATGTTATTGCGCCAGCCACAGTAGCTTGGTGGCCGCTATCACTGCCTGCATTTGCAATAATTATAGGCATTTTTTTGCTGTTGTTTGTTACAGGTTTTTTAGCTTATAAACGTTATCAATTGGCAAAAGCAAAAAGACAAGCACTGCAAGAAAGTAAGTCTTATTTAACCTCTAACTTTGCAAATAGCCAAGCTTTGCATTTAATTTTAA
>NZ_JAPEHW010000161.1 GCF_028875915.1 Pseudoalteromonas sp. G4 | reverse complement strand
ACGCCGTGCTCGCGCGCGTAAAAATCGTCGCTAATATTGGTTTTAGAGCAAAGATTCACTACAGTTAAATAAGAGTGTTACTGTAGTGAATTTAACTTGCGTCGTATATCCTTTCTAATCACATCACTATTATTACTAAGCTTTGCAACTGTCGCGAAGCAAGAGATTACTTTTGCCACGGATCTTATGCCCGAACAGGGAAATCGTAAAGTTGATCTCGTCTCTAGTCTGGTTTATTACGTTACTGATACCTTACAGAACGAGTATCAAATTAGTTTTCAACAAGCGAGTAGGGAGCGTGAGTGGCGCTTAGTTACAAAGCAGAATAATGTTTGTCTTTATAATAAAACGCGCACACCTGAGCGTGAAAAAATTGCCGTTTTTTCATCCTTACCTTTAATAGTTTATGCACCAAATCGATTGATATTAAATCGCAATTTAGACTTGCCACAGCCACTTTCGCTAACTGAAATAATCTCGCTTGGCTTAAATATTGGCGTGGTTAAAGGGCGAAATTATGGTGAACAATTGGATTTATTAATCGCAAAGCATAGTGAGCATTTATATGTTGGTGCGGGCAGTTACAAAGCCGAACGTCTTGAAGTCATGTTAAAACAAGGAAAGTTAGACGGCATCATTGAATACTCTTCCGTATTTAAAAGTCGCCAGCCAGAGGCTGTTATTAACAAGGATTATTATGTTTATGCGCTTAAAGAAGCCCAGCAAGCTGTAAAAGGGTTTTTAGCATGTTCGGATTCTAATGTAGGTAAACAGTTTATTGATGATTTTGAGCAGGTGATGTTAAGTGAAGATTATCGTACTTTTGCCATCAGTAAATTTAATGAAGCTCAGAATTATATTGAGTCCGCGTATATTATTGAGCAGTTAGGATACAAATAAAA
>NZ_JAPEHW010000160.1 GCF_028875915.1 Pseudoalteromonas sp. G4 | reverse complement strand
CCGCCACACCAATTTTGGCAGGTGTTTTGGTATTTTGTTTTGCGTAAAAAGCAGGTGCTAGCACTTTAATTAACATAAAACTTAAAAGGCCAGTAGCATAAGCTGTTACGCCCATTGCCACTTTATCTACATGATTACCACTTGCCATAAATTCGCCATGGCCAAATAACACATTGATAATGATAGGAGCTAACGCAATTAAACCAAAACAGGCAGGAATTCCGAGCCACATAACAAATCTTACCCCCCAATCCACAGTCGCCTGAAATTGTCGCGGGTCATCATTTACATGTAATTTAGACAAGGTTGGCAAAATAACCGTTGCGATACCAATGCCAAACAAACCAAGTGGAAATTCGATTAAACGGTCAGAGTAATAAAGCCAAGCGACAGAGCCGGTAACTAAAAACGATGCTATTACAGTATCGAGCAATAAATTTATTTGGCTTACTGATACACCAAACATCGCGGGCAACATTAACGTACGCACTTTTTTTACGTTTTTATCGCGCCAAGCAAACTTGGGTTTTACCAGCACCTTGTTTTTTCGTAAAAATGGCAATTGAAACAACAGTTGCACTGCGCCGCCAACAAATACGCCAAGCGCCATCGCGAATGCGCCAAATTCAAATTTATCGTGAAAATAATACGCACAGAAAATAATAGAAACGTTTAATAACACAGGTGTAAATGCAGCGACTGAAAACTGGTTATAAACATTTAGCACCGCGCCAGAAAGCGCAACTAGGCTGACAAAAAATAAATACGGAAAAGTCAGTTTAAGCATTTGGCTAAAAAGTTCATACTTAAACCCTTCATCTCCGCCTGTTAGGTATTCATTGTACCAACCTGGTGCAAAAATCGCCGCCACAACACCTGAACCAATAACACCTAAAATAGTGACAATTAATAAAACCGTACCAAGCGTACCTGCGGCTTGTGCTACAAATAAACGCACGCCATTATCACCGTCTTTTTCTTTCACCTCGGTCAATACGGGTACA
>NZ_JAPEHW010000159.1 GCF_028875915.1 Pseudoalteromonas sp. G4 | reverse complement strand
TGGTTTAGCACAAGCGACTCTCGAGTACATTAAAAAAGAACTTAACCGCGCCAAACAAGTAATGGTGTTTTTAAATCGTAGAGGGTTTTCACCAAGTCTTATTTGCCACGAATGTGGCTGGTTAAGCCAATGCCAACGCTGCAGCGCCAATGCTACCTATCATAAGCATATTCGTAATTTAATTTGCCACCATTGCGGTGCGCAAGAGCACGTACCAACCCAGTGCCCCTGCTGTGGCAGCACACAAATTATTCCAGCAGGGCAAGGAACAGAGCAAATCGCCGAGTTTCTTTCCGAAGCTTTCCCAGACACTCCAATAACACGGGTTGACCGCGACTCAACACGTAAAAAAGGCAGTTTAGAAGCGGCATTAAATGAGATTAATAAAGGTGAACCGCGCATTTTAATTGGCACACAAATGCTTGCCAAAGGGCATCACTTTAGCGAAGTATCATTAGTAGTGATAATGGATGTGGACAGTGGGCTTTATTCGTATGACTTCCGTGCAACAGAGCATTTAGCGCAACTAATTACTCAGGTATCAGGCCGTGCGGGTCGCAGTGGTGAAGCGGGTACCGTGTTATTACAAACACATTTTCCTGAGCATCCGTTATTACAAGATTTAATTAATAACGGTTATCAAGATTTCTCTCGCTATGCTTTAAGCGAACGAGAAGAAACACAGCTGCCACCTTTTAGTTGTTTAGCGATTATTCGTTGTGAATCGCACAAACTAACTGACATCAATAATTTTTTATATGACCTTATTCCAGAACAGTTACCTTCTGGTATACAATTGCTCGGACCTGTTCCTGCAGCGCTTGAACGTATTGCAGGTAAGTACCGTTATCAGCTCCATATACAAGGTAATGAACGCAAAGAATTGCATCGTTACCTCAATCAATTGGTTAGCTATATCAGCCAAAGTAAGCTGGCAGTAAAGGTACGCTGGAGTATTGATATCGATCCTGTATCCATGGCATAAGAAAACAGCAAAAATGGCCCAAAGAGATTACGTAAATAAAAAACGTACCCCAAAAAAACCGAATCAAAACAAACGCCCTTTTCCTATTGCAGCGCTTTTAGTTGCAGTTGTTTTAGTATCGGCTGGT
>NZ_JAPEHW010000015.1 GCF_028875915.1 Pseudoalteromonas sp. G4 | reverse complement strand
TTTGATTAGGTTTTATACAAGGCAGAGGCTGTGTGGCATAGTTATTCTATGTGAGTCAGCCGATATCACAGTAGAAAACCCAATCAAGCGCTGCCGAATGGTTCTTTGGAGTACACTTTTCTCATTGTTACCTACATGGATATAGGTAAGGGGCGAGAGCAGGACGCGGTAGCTTTGCACGATATTCGCTTAGATTACTAGGCCACACATCGAGCGCCGCGAAAAAAGCACGCTGAAAAAGAACAAAAATAGAACAGCAATGATCAACTGGCCCTAATCTTCTTCGATGTTTTCGATACCCTTTGTGCCTTTATGCGCTTTCAGTTTGTGATGTATTGCTGTTTTAATCAGCATATAACCACTAATTGGTGCGGTGATCAGCAAGAAAATAGAAATCAAAATCTCTTTCGCACTTGGCTCATTTACAATCGCACTAAAATAGACAATTGACGCTATCAACACACCTGCCATACCCAGCGTTGTCGCTTTAGTTGGACCATGAAGACGCATAAAAAAATCTGGCATACGATTCATTCCAATTGAGCCAATTAGAATAAATACGCCACCTAACAACAATAGTAATGAAACAATAATCTCTGCCATGGTATTTACTCAATAATATCGCCACGTAATAAAAACTTACACACCGCAACGGTGCTCACAAACCCTAGCATTGCAATCAGTAGTGCCGCTTCAAAATAAAGTTCTGAAGCAACCTTAATGCCATACAGCACAATCAGCGCAATGCTGTTTATGTACATGGTATCAAGCGCTAGTATGCGATCGGGTACCGATGGTCCGCGTAATAAGCGCCACAAATTAAGTAACAGCGAAACACCGATCATTGCCGATACAATTAATATAACAGTGCTTAACATTGAAAAATCTCCTTAAGCGGTGCTTCGTAACGACGTTTAATGGTTGCAATCAGCTCTGCTTCATCATCTAAATCAAGTACATGAATAAGTAAATAACGTTCTTTGACCTCTTCACCTTCAACTAAAGACTCTGGGAAAGGATACACTTCAGCGCTAACCGTTCCTGGTGTAAGTGACACAGTACTTGCAAGTAAAGTGATTGGCATTTCATGGGTTAAATCTAGCGGTACCTTTACAAATGCTGGGCGTAATTTTTTAATTGGACCTAAAATCAAAAATGCCACTTGTACATTGGCAGTAACAATATCGTAAAGCACCAGTAAGAAGTGTTTAAGTGCCAGCCACTTACGCATTATTAAAGGCTGAGGCTCTCTAAAGCGCAAAGTAATTAACGGGATCACAGTTGCTAAAATTGCACCTAATACAATATGACCTAGCGAGTAGCTGTTGTTTAATAACAACCATACAAAGAACAATAAAATGCTTCGAAATGGTGTTGGGAATAAACTAAAACGTGCTTCAGTACGCATCTTACTTACCTCCTAACACAGCTTGTTGTAAGCCTGTAATATCAAAAACCTGACTTGCTGCCAGTGTAGTAATTTCACTAATTGGGCCAGCAAAGATGCTCAGTAATGGAGAGCAGAGTAATAAACTTAAAACACCAATAAGTTGGCAAGGTGTCGCTTTAGTTTCTGAAGGTTCTTGACCATTGTGGCGCCAGAAAAGCTGTGAACCTGCTCGCGTTAGGGTCACTAATACAAGTAGCGATACCACTAAATAAACAGACCAAAACCAAGCCGCTTTATCAACGTTTAACGCTTCTTGTAATAACCACACTTTTCCAATAAAACCTGAGAATGGAGGCATACCAACCACAGCTAGTACGAACACGATAAAACTAGTACCCAGTAAAATCGGCTGACCAATAGGTTTTGCCGGCACTAAACGCACCGCTACTTTACCGCGCTGCTTACCAATCACATCGGCTAGTAAGAACAACCCTGCAGTCACTAAGGTTGAATGAATTAAGTAATACAGTGCAGCAGCAATTGCACCTGGCGTGTTAAATGCAATCGCAGCGATAAGTGCTCCAATTGAAATAATCACCAAGTTTGCCACGATCATACGTAGATCTTTACTAGCAAGAACACCAAGAATACCCATTATCAACGTAATGATTGCACCAGGCCACAACCAATCTTGTGCGATATGTGTAGATGCACTGTTTGGTTCAACAAAAATCGTTGGGTAAACACGAATAATGGCGTAAATGCCGACTTTCGTCATAATCGCAAAAAGCGCTGCAACAACTGGCAATGCCGAAGAATATGTGGCTGGTAACCAAAATTGCAGTGGGATCACCGCTGCTTTTAGTGCAAATACAATAAGCAGTAGCATGCCACCAATATTTAACAGTGCACGATCATCACCTGATAACTCGGCAGCTTTAAGCGCCATATCAGCAATATTTAAGGTACCAAGCACTCCGTATAAAATACCTAGCGCAACTAGGAAAACACTTGAACCCACCAAGTTTAAAACAACGTAGTGCAATGCAGATTGGGTTTTGTGTTTATCTGAGCTATGCATTAATAGTGCATAAGATGAAATCAACAATACTTCGAAGAATACAAAGAGATTGAATAGATCTCCTGTCAAAAAGGCACCATTCACCCCTAGCAGTAAAAAGTGTAATAGTGGGTGGAAAAAACTCCCCGCCTCATCATCACCACACAACGAATAAAACACGCAGACCATTGCAAGAAACGAGGTTAATGCCACTAACATTGATGACATTACATCCGCAACTAGCACAATACCAAACGGCGCTTGCCAGTTACCAATGGCGTAAACAAAGATTTCGCCGCTCAATGCATTTTTTAACATGTAAGCACTAACTGCAAACGTTAAAACTGCCATTATGCTCGATACAATTCGGCGCGCTTTAAGGTTTTTCCCCGATGGTGGCAATAATAATAAAATGCCTGACAACATCGGCATTAATACCGGCAAAGATACAAAATGTGGCACGCTTACTACTCCTTGCCTTTAATCTTAGGAAAACGTGCATGAACATGGTCATGCCCCAAGTCCGCACGAGCACGGATAGCTAAAATCACCACAAATGCAGTCATTGCAAAGCCAATTACAATCGCTGTAAGCACCAAAGCCTGTGGTAATGGATCAGCATATTGTGCTGATTCGCCTAACACCGCGGCTTTGTTGCTATGAATACGACCCGATGCAAATAAAAACAAATTCACACCATACGACATCATGGTCAAACCAAGTACCACAGGAAACGTTCTAGCACGTAAAATCAAAAACACGCCACAGGCAAATAACACCCCAACACAAGTTGCATAAAGTACTTCCATTATTTTGGCTCCTTATGTTGGCTTGCTAATGTTAGTTTACCTAAACTTGCTAAAATCATTAAGGTTGCACCTACTACCGTTAAATAAACACCTAAATCAAATGCTATGGCACTTGCTAATTCAATTTTGCCGATAAATGGAATATCGAAATAATCAAACCATGATGTTAAGAATGGTCTATCAAAGAACCAACTACCGATACCTGTAACAAAGGCAATGGCAATACCAGAGGCAATGATTTTTCGGTAATTGATATCTAAACGAGCATAAATCCAGTCTGAGCCTCGAGCGATATATTGCAAAATCATCGCTATCGCGGTGACAAGGCCCGCAATAAAACCACCACCTGGCAAATTATGACCACGAAGGAAAATATACACACTCACCATAAGCGCAAGTGGTAATAGTGCTTGTGAAATACTTGCAAGCAACATTGGATAGCGCTCGATAGCCCAAGGGCGACCTTCACCATCACTGGCTGGCATAAAGAGTGGCAAATTGAGAAGTAGTTTATAAATACCTAGTGCAGCAATACCTAACACGGTAATTTCACCTAAAGTATCAAAACCACGGAAATCAACCAAAATAACGTTAACTACGTTAGTACCACCACCACCAATTTTCGCGTTTTCAACAAAGAACTGTGAAATTGAATTAAGTGGACGGGTCATAATTGCATAACAAATAGAGCCAATAATTACCCCCACCGCTGACGCAATACCCACATCGCGAACAAGGCGCAACGAGGTAGACTCTTTCGGTGTACGATGAGGTAAGAAAAACAGTGCAAGCATCAGTAGTACAATCGTAACAACTTCAACTGTTAACTGCGTTAGTGCTAAATCAGGTGCAGAAAAACGAGTAAACGCCACTGATACCATCAAACCTACAATTGATATCATCAGCAATGATGTCATTCGTGAGCGATGACAAATCACGGTTGCAACTGCCCCTACAATCAATAGACCTGCACCAATCACATTATGCGGATCTAGTGGTTGTAAAGGTTGGTCACCAGCTAATTCAAGCATGTCAAATAGTGGAATACCTGCAAATATAAGCACAGTAACTAATAGCCATGCTATATAGCGCTGTAATGAACCTGTTTCCATGCGAAACATAATTTTTTCAGATAGTGCTGCAATTTGGTCAAGACCGTTTAAAAATGCTTTTTTAGGATCTATCTCAGGCAATGATGCATTAAACTGGAATAAATACTTTCGTTGCCAATAAATTAGCAAACCTATTGTAACCGCTAAGAAACTCATTAATAGGGGTAAATTCAAACCATGCCAAATCGCAAGGCTGTATTGAGGCAAGCTGCCATCGCCGACTACCGCTAACGATGCACTTGCCAAAATTGAGTCCACTGCGAAATTCGGGAACATACCCACAATGATACAAAGGGCAACCAGCACCTCTACTGGAACGCGCATATATCGTGGCGGTTCATGAATATCCTTTTTAATGCCTATCGGTTCACCATTAAAGAAAACGTCATGAATAAAACGCATTGAATATGCCACCGAGAAAGCACCTGCTAACGTTGCAAGCACAGGGATTAACCAAGACATTGAACCAAGAACATGTTGATGCAGTGTCTCAGCAAAGAACATCTCTTTTGATAAGAAACCATTTAACAGCGGTACACCAGCCATTGACGCAGCTGCCACCATAGCGAGCGTTGCTGTATAAGGTAAATACTTCCATAAACCATTTAGCTTTCGCATATCGCGCGAACCTGTTTCATGGTCAATAATACCGGTTGCCATAAATAACGAAGCTTTAAATGTCGCGTGGTTAATAATATGGAAAATCGCTGCCACTGCGGCCAATTCAGTATCTAGACCAAATAACAAGGTTATTAAACCTAAGTGCGAAATTGTTGAATAAGCCAGCAAGCCTTTTAAGTCATGCTTAAATAGCGCTACGTAAGCGCCTACAATTAAGGTTGTTAAACCCGTTAACGTCACTATCGCAAACCACAGTTCAGTACCCGATAATGCAGGATAAAAACGCGCCAGTAAGAAGATACCCGCTTTAACCATAGTAGCTGAGTGTAAATACGCACTTACCGGTGTAGGTGCAGCCATTGCATGCGGTAACCAAAAGTGGAATGGGAACTGAGCTGATTTGGTAAATGCGCCTAACAAAATCAAAATAAGCGTTACCGGATAAAGTGCATGCTCTTTAATAATGTGGCCATTATTTAAAATATCATCAAGATTATAACTGCCAACTATGTTGCCAAGTAAAATTAAACCACCTAGCAGCGCAAGGCCACCACCACCGGTAATAGTCAGCGCCATGCGCGCACCTTGACGCGCTTCTGATGTATGCCACCAATAGCTAATTAACAAAAATGAGCTAATGCTGGTAAGTTCCCAGAACACCCACATTTGAATAACGTTGTTAGACAGCACAATGCCAAGCATTGCAGTCATAAACAACATTAAGAAAGTATAAAAGCGCGCCATATTATCATTACTGCTTAAGTAATAACGGGCATACAGAATAATTAAAAGGCCAATGCCTAAAATCATTAAGCAGAATAATAATGCGAGGCCATCAAGCCTAAAACTAATATTAATCCCAAGCAGTGGGATCCATTGCACACTTTCGCGGATGACATTGCCATCCAAAACACTCGCAGTGTGATAGAGAACGATGGCGAGCGCTACAACTGGAAATATCGCAATCGCTAATGCAGCATTTGTACGAGAAAGTTTATTCGTCGTCGCTGCAAATAAGCTGCCTAACAGGGATAACACAGGTATCCACATTAATGACATAGTTTTATCCTTTGGCTTTTCCCTATTTTTACAACAAGGTTAAAGCATGAGTTATGCTAGCAAGTAAGTTGCGTAGCCGCGCATGATTGCGCTATGCATACATTCTTCTATTTATACTTTAGAAACGACTATCATGTCTAGATTAAGCGTATGTAATTGAACACAAAACGAGCCATTTCATGGTTTTAATAAATATAGTGTAAATAGTGAATAAAGACTATTGAAAAACCGTGTAAATCTATTAACTACAAGTTGTTACCGTTTAGCATTGCTTGTGTTAACCAGGTTTTATACAAATTCGGTAATGGTAAGTCTAACAACTCTAAATTTGACGTTATTGAAACGGGTTTATATGCCTGCCCTTTTGCATTATCGCAGGTATTTGTTTTATACCAATCTTGCCCATCAAAAGAAATTCGCTCTGCTGCATTATCTGGATTTGGCAATACCACAATGTTTTTGGCAATTCGCGTTTTCTTCTCAACATTACACACACGCTGAGCCAGCGCTTTTTTTAGCGGGTATTCGTCTATAAAGCCATATAAGTGCATTAATTCATGCAGTAATACACGCTCTGATTGCAAGTAACTCATATGCAGCTGATTTGCAAAGGCATTAGCAATCCCCTGTTTACTAAAGAAGGCTAATTTATCGTAAGAAAAACGCTCTAATACCATATTGTTGGTTAACACGCAGCGAATACGTGTTTTAGGGTTATTTGAGCATTTAATCTTTGTCGCATCAAAATAAACTGGTTCACTTAAACATATTGGTAAATCAAACGTTATCTCAAAGCGTTTTTTAAGCGCTTTAACGTGATTAAAACTGCTTAAATCGCTAACCACTAGCATTACTTTTTCAGCACAGTTTTTTGATGTGTAAATTAAGGATGCTTCACGCGCTGTGTCTCCAATCGCCTGTCTTAACGACATTGCTGCTTCAGTGTGTAATTGTTCGGGTAGTGACCAAGGAAGCTTCTGAATTTCTGGCCATTGGCCTGTTGATTTTAAGTAATCTTCAAGCTTTCGTTTTGCAAGCGTCGAGCTATTTTTACCCGCAGCTAATAAGGTGCTTTGGTAGAGGCTTGCATTTTCAATAAAGGCTTGTGCTAATAAAGCCTCTGCATCTGGGTTGTTAAAATTAGCATACACTCGAAGGTGATCAGTTGAGTCACGAAAGTTAACAACATCGGGCAAAATTGCAAAGTGAGCTAAGGTAGCATAAAGCTGGCTTGGATAAGCAGAAAACGCCTGTAATAGGCGTTTTTCATTAAAACAGTAACTTGATGAAAGTAAGCTACTTAAAACAACAACAATTAACCACTTCACTGGACTTCGTCAGGTGTTTGATCATCGCTATAAAGTAAACGTAATTCTAATCGTGCATATTTATATTCAACAAACTCATAAACGTTAGTAGCCATTGCTAAATTAAAATAGTCTTCAGCTTTTAAAGGCTTATTTTCAGATACCGCATCTTTAGCAAGGTAGAAATAAGCTTCGCAAAGACGCTCAAGGTATTCACGATGACTGGTTAAATCTTTTTGCAGATTAAGCAATAAATCACGCTCAGAAAGCTCGCCTAAAAAGTACTGCACCAATTGATAAGACCAACGCGTTTGATCAAGTTCAACTGCATGTTGCTTTAATTCATTATATGCACGCTCTGCATCTACTTTACGCGTTGCTAAATAAACCCATACTGCACGGTAAGAGTCGGTTTTATCTGCTGCGAGGAATTTCTTTAAATCATGTTCAGCGAGATCGGGACGCGAACCGTAATAAAGTGCAATACCACGGTTAAGATAGGCATATTGATGGTCGGGCAGCAATTCGATTACCGCATCAAAACTTTCATATGCTTGGTTATATTGCATGCTTAACGTGTAATAAATACCTGTAAAGTTATACACTTCAGCAAAATCAGGTTTTAGTTTTAAGGCGTAGTTAAAATCAAGGCGAGCTAGCGTTGATAAACCAACACTATCATATAAGGCGCCACGTTTATGATGCAAACCAGCTCGTTGCTCAGTGGTGATATCAACATTATTTAGTGCTTGATTGATACGGGCAATTTCCAACTCTTTACGAAAGTCATGTTGCAATGGGCCTGCAAATGGAACGTTTACAACCGGGTGATCTCCCGTTTCAGTCTCATTTGTTGCCTGACAACCAACAAGGCTTGCGCCTATCGCTAACGTTGCAAAAAACCGTTTCAATTTATTCACTAAAATCTATCCTTAAAATTTACCTCTTTGCTATTAGAGCATAAAAAAAGGGGCTATACAGCCCCTTTTTTATCGCTAAGTCTATTTAATCGACTTATTCTTCTGATGCTTTTTCTTCAGCATTTGCTTCAGTTGGTGCGTCGTCTTTCTTCATCGCTTCTTTGATGCTTAGACGTACACGGCCTTGGCGGTCAACTTCAAGTACTTTAACTTGTACTTCATCACCTACTTTCAGGTGATCAGCAACGTTGTTTACACGCTCTTCACTGATTTGTGAAATGTGTACTAGGCCATCTTTACCTGGTAATACATTTACAAACGCACCAAAATCAACGATACGAACAACTTTACCTGAGTAGATAGTACCTACTTCAAGTTCTGCTGTTAGTTGCTCAACACGTGCGATTGCAGCGCGTGCGCTTTCACCGTTCGTTGCAGCAATTTTAACTGTACCGTCATCTTCGATTTCGATAGTTGTACCAGTTTCTTCAGTAAGTGCACGGATTGTTGCACCACCTTTACCGATAACATCAGCAATTTTCTTAGGTGGAATGTTTACAACGTAGATACGCGGTGCAAACTCAGAAAGCTCTTCGCTTGGCTTGTCGATTGCTTGATCCATTACAGAAAGAATGTGCATACGAGCCGCTTTTGCTTGGTTAAGCGCGATTTGCATGATTTCTTTGTTGATACCTTCAATCTTGATATCCATTTGTAGTGCAGTTACACCTTCTGATGAACCAGCTACTTTAAAGTCCATATCACCTAAGTGATCTTCATCACCTAAGATGTCAGAAAGAACAACAAAGTCGTCGCCTTCTTTTACTAGACCCATTGCGATACCAGCAACAGATGCTTTAGTTGGTACACCTGCATTCATAAGCGCAAGTGATGTACCACAAACTGACGCCATTGAAGAAGAACCATTTGATTCAGTGATTTCAGAAACCACACGAACTGAGTACGGGAATTCTTCAAGGCTTGGCATTACTGCTGCAATACCACGCTTAGCTAGGTTACCGTGACCGATTTCACGACGCTTAGGTGAACCTACAAAACCAGTTTCACCAACACAGTATGGAGGGAAGTTGTAGTGAAGCATGAAACGATCAGTCTTAGTACCTGTTAGGTCGTCGATCATTTGTGCGTCACGCTCTGTACCAAGTGTTGCTGTTACAAGTGCTTGCGTTTCACCACGAGTGAAGATAGCTGAACCGTGAGTACGTGGAAGTACACCCGTCATTACGTCTAGTGCACGAACCATGTCTGGTTCACGACCATCGATACGCTTTTCGCCAGCAATGATGCGGCCACGTACTATTTTCTTCTCTAGAGAACCGAATAGTTTACCAACTTCTTGCTCGTCTAGTGATTCGTCTTCAGCTAATTCTGCAGTTAATTTTTCAACTACTTCAGCTTTAGCAGCTGAAATCGCTTCTTTACGCGCTACTTTGTCAGTGATTAAGTAAGCCGCGCCTACTTTTTCTTCTGCAATTGCTGCAATCTTATCAGCAAGTGTTACGTTCTTCTCTGGTGCTGTCCAATCCCATGCTGGCTTACCCGCTTCAGCTTGGAATTCTTTGATAGCTTGAATCGCCGCTTGTGATTGCTCGTGGCCGTATACAACCGCGCCAAGCATCACGTCTTCTGAAAGCACTTCAGCTTCTGACTCAACCATCAGTACTGCGTTTTCAGTACCTGCAACAACTAGGTCAAGTTTACTTGTTTCTAGCTCAGTTGCTGATGGGTTAAGTACGTACTGGTCATTGATATAACCAACGCGCGCTGCACCAAGCGGACCATTAAATGGAATACCTGAAATAGCAAGCGCTGCAGATGTACCGATTAATGTTACGATATCTGGCTTGATTTCTGGGTCAATTGAAACAACCGTTGCAATTACTTGTACTTCGTTTACGAAACCGTCTGGGAAAAGTGGGCGGATTGGACGGTCAATTAGACGTGCCGTTAGTGTTTCGCCATCGCTTGGACGACCTTCACGCTTAAGGAAACCACCAGGGATACGACCAGCAGCATACATACGCTCTTGGTAGTTAACTGTTAGTGGGAAGAAATCTTGACCAGGTGCCGCATCACGCTTACCTACTACTGATACAAGTACTGCTGTATCACCGATGCTCGCGATAACTGCAGCATCTGCTTGACGAGCAACTGCACCCGTCTCTAAAGTCACTTCGTGTTGACCAAACTGAAATTTTTTAATAATTGGTTGCATTAAAAAATCCTTTAAAATGTATAACTATTTGAATAACACCAATTACAGTAGGTAATCGTATTTGCAGTTTCAAATACAAAATCGATTAACTACTACAATTGGCATCAGTTTATTTAGTTAAAAAAGGCACAATAAATTCAATGTCTTTTATAACTCGTGCGCTAGTATACTGCATAGCGAGAAAGATGGTAGTCTCGTGTAACAAAAAAGCAGCCTATCGCTTGCTTTTTAACACTCTTAGTAAAAAGTTTTGATGTGTATTAATGAGTTTTAGGCACAAAAAAAGGAGCCGAGGCTCCTTCTTTAGAATCAAAGTGATTAGCGACGTAGGCCAAGCTCTTTGATTAGCGCTGAATAACGCTCAACGTCTTTACGCTTTAGGTAGTCAAGAAGGTTACGACGCTGACTTACTTTGCGAAGAAGACCACGACGTGAGTGGAAATCATGCTTGTGATCTTTGAAGTGACCTTGAAGCTTGTTGATATCAAAAGTTAAAAGTGCAACTTGTACTTCTGGTGAACCTGTATCGCCTTCAGCGCGTGCAAATTTAGCAACGATTTCAGCTTTTTCTTGAATGCTTAGCATTGTTAGACTCCAATAATTTAGTGAGTTAATTAAATAAACTTTAGCCGATCACTAATTCAGCCAAAGCGATTAAGCTGGCGTATTCTACCAGCATTTGAAATTACTACAAGTAATTGTTTACTCGTCAACGTTGGATAAACCCCGTTTCGATTTAAGTTGTCCATCGCTATTGCGTTCGCCAATGCCCATAAAGCGGTTGTCGCTTTGACGGATGACTTTAAACTCACCATCAGGTAGGTTTGGCATGGTTGCCGCTTGACCATGTCTAAACGCTTTCGCCTGACCATCGGTTACCAACACTTCTGTCATGCCATGTAATGCGGTATCCATTGGTAATAATAATGGATCAAGTTTTTCGCTTGGCGTGATGTCATTTGCTTTGGCGTCATCGAGAATCGCTTGTAATTCGTCAAGCGTCATCATTTGTTCAGCCGGATAATGACCCACAGCACTGCGATGAAGCATAATCACATGTGCGCCACAGCCTAGCTGTTCACCTAAATCGTCAACAATAGTGCGAATGTAAGTGCCTTTACTTACATGAGCGGTCATTTGAATTTCGTTATTGTCAAAATCAACTTCGTCTAAGGTTAAACTAAACACGTTAATTTTACGGCATTTACGTGGCACTTCGATGCCTTGTCTTGCGTAGTAATATAAAGGTTTGCCTTCATATTTCAGCGCCGAGTACATCGATGGGTATTGGTCCGATTCGCCTTCAAATGATTTCACCGCATCAACTAACTGCTGCTCAGTGATATTAACTGGCTTAGTTTCAACAATTTCGCCATCTGAATCTGACGTGTCAGTGCGTTCACCTAACTTAGCACGCACCACATAGGTTTTGTCAGTGTCTAACAAAAACTGTGAAAACTTAGTCGCTTCACCAAAACAAATTGGCAACATGCCTGTTGCCAGTGGATCAAGTGCACCGGTATGCCCTGCTTTTTGCGCAAAATAAATGCCTTTGGCAATTTGCAGAGCTTTACTTGATGAAATACCGGTTGGTTTGTTTAACAGTAAAATGCCGTCAATTGCACGACCTTTTTGCCTACGCCCCATTAGTCTTCTTGACCTTCTTGTGGTTCATCGCCACGCTTTTCGTTGTCGTCGCGAATTACTTGGTCAACTAAATTCGAAATGCGCATACCTTCTAATAATGAGGTATCCATTACAAACTTAATTTCAGGCACGATACGTGCGCGAATGCGTTTGCCAAGTAATGAACGAACAAAGCCTTGTGCTTCGCCTAAAATTTTCATGATCAGTTTTGACTTTTCTTCATCGTGATCATTAAGCGTTGTAACAAACACTTTGGCGTACGATAAATCACGTGATACTTCTACTGCGCTCACAGTGATCATACCAAGACGTGGATCTTTTATTTCACGTTGTAAAATAAGTGCCACTTCTTTTTGGATCTGTTGACCCACTCTATCTGTACGAGAAAATTCTCTCATAAACTTTTCTTATTCCTCTTAAATACTATTTGAGAAAATAGCATAAAGGGGGCATAAAGCCCCCAAAGAATTATCTAATTATTGAAGTGAAAGTTACAGGCTACGCTGAACTTCAACAACTTCAAATACTTCGATTTGGTCACCAACTTTAACGTCGTTGTAGTTCTTAACACCGATACCACATTCCATACCGTTACGAACTTCTTGAACGTCATCTTTAAAGCGGCGTAGTGATTCAAGTTCACCTTCGTAGATAACAACGTTATCACGTAGAACACGAATTGGGTTATTGCGCTTAACAAGACCTTCAGTAACCATACAACCAGCGATTGCACCAATTTTAGGAGACTTAAACACGTCTCGTACTTCAGCAAGACCAATGATCTCTTGCTTGAATTCTGGCGCAAGCATACCTGACATTGCTTGCTTAACTTCATCGATAAGGTCATAGATTACGCTGTAGTAACGTAAATCTAGGTTTTCGCTATCGATTACTTTACGTGCTGATACATCGGCACGTACGTTAAAGCCAACAACGATTGCGTTTGAAGCTGCAGCTAGTGTTGCATCAGTTTCAGTGATACCACCAACACCAGTACCAACAATCTTAACTTTAACTTCATCTGTAGAAAGCTTAACAAGTGCATCAGAGATTGCTTCTACTGAACCTTGTACGTCTGCTTTAAGTACTACGTTCACTTCAGACACATCACCTTCGGTCATGTTAGAGAACATGTTTTCAAGCTTCGCTTTTTGTTGACGTGCAAGTTTCACATCACGGAACTTACCTTGACGGTAAAGTGCAACTTCACGTGCTTTACGCTCGTCTTTAACAACTGTTGCTTCGTCACCAGCCGCAGGCACACCTGATAGACCTAAAATCTCAACAGGGATTGACGGACCCGCTTCTTTAATTTCTTTACCATCTTCATCGCGCATCGCACGAACACGGCCGTACTCTAAACCACACAGTACGATATCGCCTTGCTTAAGCGTACCTGATTGAACAAGTACAGAAGCAACAGGACCGCGACCTTTATCTAGACGTGATTCAATCACCACACCAGATGCCATGCCTTCATGAACAGCTGTTAACTCAAGAAGTTCAGCTTGCATTAGAATTGCTTCTAATAGTTCGTCAACACCAGTACCTACTTTCGCAGAGATATGAACAAACTGTACATCACCACCCCAGTCTTCTGGGATTACGTCGTGCTGAGAAAGCTCATTCTTAACGCGATCTGGATCTGCGCCTTCTTTATCGATTTTGTTCACTGCAACAATCAGTGGTACTTCAGCTGCTTTCGCGTGCTGTACCGCTTCGATTGTCTGTGGCATTACACCGTCGTCTGCTGCAACTACAAGTACTACGATATCCGTTGCTTTCGCACCACGTGCACGCATTGAAGTAAACGCTGCGTGACCCGGAGTATCTAGGAAAGTGATCATACCGTTGTCTGTTTCAACATGATATGCACCAATGTGCTGTGTAATACCACCGGCTTCACCGTCTACTACGTTCTTAGAACGGATGTAGTCAAGTGTTGATGTTTTACCATGGTCAACGTGACCCATAACAGTAACAACTGGTGCACGTGGCGCTTGCTCACCTTCTGCACCACGATCTGAAAGTACTTTCTCTTCCAGCTCGTTTTCTTTAACCAATACAACTTTATGACCCATTTCTTCAGCAACAAGTGATGCTGTTTCTTGGTCTAGTACTTGGTTAATTGTTACCATTTCGCCCATTTTCATCATGGTCTTGATAACTTCAGTACCTTTAACCGCCATACGAGAAGCAAGTTCAGCTACCGTGATTGTTTCGCTGATGCGAACGTCACGCGTTACTTCTTGTGTTGGTTTTTGGAAACCGTGCTGCAATGACTGAGGTGCTTTTAGCTTGCCTTTCTTAGCAGCTTTACCTTTACCACGAGGTGCAGGTACTTCCTCTTTTTTCTTTTTCTTCTTGCCTTGACGACGTGCAGTCTGCTCTTCTTTCATATCAGACTCGTCTTCAGCAAGACGTGCAGCTTCTGAAGAAGTGCTGTGGTAATCAGCCGTTTCTTCACGACGTTTACGCTCTTCTTCTTCCGCTTTCCAACGTGCTTCGTTTTCTTCCGCTAAGCGCTTAGCTTCTTCTTCAGCACGCTTTGCTTCTTCTTCCACTTTACGCTTCGCTGCTTCTTCCGCTTCACGCTTAAGACGCTCTTCTTCTGCTTTTTCTTCAGCAGTTAGTTTTGGTGCTGGTGCTTCAGCAGTTAGTTTTGGTGCTGGTGCTTCAGCTGGTTTCGCTTTCGCTTCAGTTGCCGCTTTTTGTTTCGCCGCTTCTTTTGCTTTTTGCTCAGCTTCTTGCTTTGCTTTAAGTTCAGCTTCTTGCTTCGCTTTTAACTCTGCTTCTTGCTGTGCTTTTTGCTCGGCTTCAATACGTGCCTGCTCTGCTGCTTGCTCAGCCGCTTGCTCTTCAAGTGCACTCTTCTTCACGTAAGTGCGCTTTTTACGTACTTCAACTTGTACAGATTTCGCTTTACCCGAACCACTTGGCACACTTAATGTGCTTTTGCTTTTACGTTGTAGCGTCATGCGCGTTGGTGCGCTTGTACCTTCGCCACCATGTGCACGGCTTAAATGATCTAATAACTGTGCTTTTTCATCTTCAGTTACTTGATCTGACGGAGATTTCTCAATTCCAGCGTCTTTAAACTGTTGTACTAGCTTATCAACAGTTGTACCTATGTCGCTGGCGAGTTTATCAATACTTACTTCTGCCATTATTTACCTTACCTCCGTCAATAATTATTCGTCGCCAAACCAGCAAATGTTACGTGCAGCCATGATTAGCTCACCCGCTTGTTCTTCGCTTAGTTCAGTAATGTCTACAAGTTCGTCCACACCTTGCTCTGCAAGATCTTCAAGGGTAACTACACCTTTGCTCGCCATTACAAATGCGAGGTGACGATCTAAGCCCTCTAGGCCTAGTAAGTCTTCTGCAGGTTCTGCACCTTCTAAAGACTCTTCTGTTTTAAGTGCTTGCGTAGTTAATGCCGCTTTAGCACGTTCGCGTAGTTCTTCCACTGTCGCTTCATCTAGACCTTGGATTTCAAGGAATTCAGCTACAGGTACGTAAGCAACTTCTTCAAGTGAAGAGAAGCCCTCTTGAATTAAGAACTGAGCGAAGTCATCATCAATATCCAGACCTTCAGTGAATAATGAGATCAGCTTGTCTGACTCTTCTTCACTTTTCTTCTGCATATCTTCAACAGTCATCACGTTTAGTTCCCAACCAGTTAGTTGGCTTGCTAAACGTACGTTTTGACCATTTCGACCAATCGCTTGCGCTAGGTTATCCGCTTCTACTGCGATATCCATTGAACGCGAATCTTCATCAACAACAATTGACGCTACTTCTGCAGGTGCCATTGCGTTAATTACATATTGCGCTGGGTTATCATCATAAAGCACGATATCAATACGTTCGTTTGAAAGCTCAGTTGATACGGCTTGTACTCGTGCACCACGCATACCCACACACGCACCTACTGGATCAATACGCTTGTCATTTGACTTAACCGCAATCTTTGCACGCGAACCTGGATCACGCGCAGCTGATTTGATTTCAATCATCTCTTCGCCAATCTCTGGCACTTCGATGCGGAAAAGTTCAATAAGCATGTCAGGCTTAGAACGTGTCACAAATAATTGTGCGCCACGTGCTTCTGGCTTAACTGAATATAATAAACCACGTACACGGTCACCCGGACGGTGATTTTCACGTGGTAGCATATCATCACGATAAATAACCGCTTCAGCGTTATTACCTAAATCAAGTACGATTGCATCACGTGTTGCTTTTTTAACAACACCTGTGATCATCTCACCTTCTTGATCTTTATATGCTTCAACTACAAGTGCGCGCTCAGCTTCACGTACCTTTTGTACAATTACTTGCTTCGCAGTTTGTGTTGTAATACGGTCAAATTTAACTGACTCAATTTGTTCTTCAACAAAATCACCAAGCTGGATTTCAGGTTCATCTACCTGCGCAGCTTCAAGTGTGATTTCACGGAATGGGTGCTCTAAGCTACCGTCTTCTTGAGGTTCAACTACCATCCAACGACGGAACGTGTCGTACTCACCTGTTTTTTGGTCGATACTTACACGTACATCAATATCACCTTCGTGCTTTTTCTTTGTCGCTGTCGCTAGTGCGAACTCTAGTGCTTCAAAAATTTTATCTCGTGGTACTGCTTTTTCATTCGAAACAGCTTCTGCCACCAAAAGTATTTCTTTTGCCATCTTCTTGCCTCGCTTGCCCTATTCCTTTCGCACGATTAAAACTTAGCGATGATGTTCGCTTTTTCAACATTCGAAAGCATGATCATAAATTCTGCACCATCGATGTTAAGCGTAATCATATCGCCATTAACCTGAGTTAAGTCGCCTTTGAAATTACGGCGACCATCTTGTGGAAGTTTGGTACGTAAGCGTACTTCTTCACCTGTGGCTTTAACAAAGTGTTCTGGTTTAAATAATGGTCTGTCAATGCCCGGAGAAGAAACTTCCAAGTTATATTCATTCGTTATCGGATCTTCAACGTCTAAGATAGCGCTAATTTGTCTGCTGACATCGGCACAGTTATCTACATTAACGCCGTTTTCATGATCGATATACACGCGCAGCGTCGAATTGCGGCCCGCTTGCGCTAACTCTAAGCCCAATAATTCAAAGCCCATATCCTCAATGGTAGGCTCAAACATCGCTATTAAATCTTGTTCGAGTTTAGTCACAACATCTCTCCATACAAACAAAAAAAGGGCATATGCCCCAACTTCTAGCGTTTCAGATACAACAACGCCCCGAACCAAGCGGGGCGTCACATCAAAAACTAATCTGTGTGGCCGTCGGCCAAGCTTGGTGCGGGTCGAAAACCAAATTAGGCAAATACACTTTGCCTAAACGCAAAACGCGCATTAAGTAATGCGCGCAAGTTACAAAAGTAACAGGGTGTTGGTTGCGGGAGCCGGATTTGAACCGACGACCTTCGGGTTATGAGCCCGACGAGCTACCAGGCTGCTCCATCCCGCGCCAATCAAGTAAAGTTTAATGTCGTTTACCTTCGACAGTGACATTGATAAAGAAAGTTTGTAATTCAAACAATCTGTGAATCGTCACATTTACTTGTGAGACGCGCTGAGCGCGACCAAAAATATGCAGAGGATTATAAGCCCCTATAAGGCAATAAGCAACCTCTTATCAAGCTTTTATTGTTGCGATAATGTTAAATAAAAAACAATTAAAAAAATCATTAAATTCACAATAAGCCATTTCAGCCATGGTACACTCGCGCTCCCCTGAAAAGACAATACGTAAAGACGTCAATATTACGCACAGCTTATAAAACATGAGCTGTTGTGCGTTTGGCTAATTTTGCGTGCTTCTACATTTTTAAGGGAAACTAAATATGATTAAAAAAGCACTTCTTCCTGCATTAGCACTTGGTTTTAGCGCAGCTGCAATCGCAGACACATGTGAAGGCTTTGGTCCACAAACGCCTCGTGACATTGATAACCTGCTTGGTGAGAACAAAGTTGTATTCAGCAAAGCGCCAACAAAAGAACAACTTAATTTATGTAATATCCACTTCCACAAAAATGCCGAACACAAAGCGAAGGATTTTTCAATGTTCGCAGGTGATGGTAAATATGGCGGTTACCAATGTAATATCTCTGAGTCATTAAGTGCGGCTGAATTAAAAGCACCAAAAGGGCCTATCTGTAAAGGTTTAAAACCAGGTGACACCATTGAAGTACACTGGGTACATACATCATGTGATGTTAAACCAGGTAAAGGGTTAGGCTCATGCTTAAGTGAAAAATGTGCAAACCCAGATTTGCGCGTAGAGACTCAAGTATTTACTTTAGTAAATGATAACGATGCGTTAGATTTTAACGACTTAAGCTACAACGGCAATGTAGTAAATGGTTATCATCAAGCAAAGCACATCCCAAATAACACAGGTGCACCGGTTGAGTTTTTAGGTTCAACTACAGGTCCAAGCTTTACTGAAAAATCATGTTCTCCACTTCAAGTTACATGGAATGTACGTCCACAGTGTGCAAAGCTAAACATTAATACTATTGGTAAATGGTGTGAAGCAAACGTATTTGAAGAAGACCATGCGCATGGCGTACGCCAGTTAGTAACTAACCCAAAGTTATTAGCGCCAATTAATTAGAAATCTTTACTTACATTTAAATCTTAAAGGGTAATTTAATTACCCTTTTTTCTGCTTGACTTCATACCCATTCCAAACGACTCTATAGTTTCTTTAATTAAAATTTATTTTATAGCAATGAACTCAATTAACTCGCTACAAGTATGGAACACATGGCAGGCCAATATGGTCAATGCCCTACTTCGTCGTACTTAACGCGGTTAAATGTATTAACCGCAGGTAAAAGCGGTTAGTCTCTCCCCCTCACTTCTTTTATCTGCCAAACTTAGGAACGCTATCATGCCTGTTAAGGTATCGTATTTTTTTGTCGTGCTAATTTGGTCAACCACACCACTTGGTATTGTTTGGAGCAGCGATTCTATTCCGCCAACCATGTCGGTATTTTTACGCATGTTAATCGCGCTTGTGCTTGGCGCATTTGTAATGGCAATTGCGAATATCCGTCTACCTTGGCATGGCAGGGCGATAAAATTATATACGTATTCTGCACTTGGGATTTATGGCGGTATGATGCTGAGTTATTTTGCCGCACAATCAGTGCCTTCAGGTGTTATTTCTCTGGTATTTGGTCTTGCGCCTATTTTGTCAGGATTACTGGCACAGCGTATTTTAAATGAAGCCAAGTTCAGCAAAATAAAAGTGGTCGCACTGGTAATGTCGGTGCTTGGTTTAGCACTGGTATGTAAAGATCAACTGGTAGGTAAATCGGTATTTAATGTTGGCCTGTTGTACGTACTTGCTGCGGTATGCTGTTTTAGTTTAAGCGGTGTCATGGTAAAAACCGTCAAATTGGCAATTCACCCAATGGCAACCACCTTTGGCGCGCTGGTGATTGTAACACCACTCTTTTTTGTCACTTGGTTGTTAGTAGATGGCACTTTTAATCCGAGTTTATGGAGTGAGCGCGCTATTGGCTCGATTATTTACCTTGGCGTCTTTGGGTCATTGCTTGGCTTTTTGGCGTATTTTCACGTACTGCAAAAGTTAGATGCCAGCACGGTTGCGCTTATCACGTTAATAACTCCGGGGTTTGCTATTGCGCTTGGTACATTACTCAATAATGAATCGTTGTCAGTGTCGTTAGTAGTAGGTGCAATCATTATTTTAGTCAGCCTTGGTTTATTTCAATTTGGCGATAAACTACTTAAAACCAAAAAAAGAAGTGCTTTAGGCTATGAATAACATTTTATACATCACGGGCGCGGGCGTAAGTAGCGCCAGTGGCATTCCAACATTTCGCGGTGAAGATGGTTACTGGACCATTGGCAGTAATAATTACACACCGCAGGAAATGGCTACCCGCGCCATGTATCAACATAATCCTGCTGAGTTTTTAGCGTGGTATTACAAACGATTTGTGACTTACCGAAACCATGGTCCTAACGGCGCGCACTATTGGCTTGCCGATAAAGACCTGATCACACAAAACATTGATGGCCTTGATGGCAAAGCGGGCAATGAAAATTACATTTCAATTCACGGGCGTATTGATGAAGTAACTTACTTTCATGAACAAGGGCCTGTGGTTGAGCGTTTTAAAGCGCCATGGCATGAAGTAGACGAGCAAAATCTTAAAACGTCGTTACTCGATATTTTTAAGATTTCAAAACACGGGCCTGAGCTTAATGTGTCATTAAAACCTTATGTTTTACTGTTTGATGAGTTTTATACCGAACTTTATCAAATAACCGAGGCGCAAAACCGCATGTTTAACGCCGATAAAATGGTGTTTATGGGTACATCTTTTAGCGTCAACATTACCCAAATGGCGCTCGAAATTGCACGGCAAAATCAAATTCCTATTGAGATTGTTGACCCAAATCCAACCCATGTAATGCATAGCGATGTCACTTATCACCAAATGACCGCGCTTGAATACATCGAAAAAATCGCTTAGCGATTTCGCGCTACTGCATTTTTAACGGCTTCAAATGGCACGCTATCGTACACCGCATACCCTGCCATTTTCGACGCCTTTACTTTAGTGAATACAGGTTGTGTTAGGCCTGTTAAAAATCGCGCTGCAAGGGTGTCGCTTAGTGCAAATCCTTGCCCATTAAGTGCAATATCTAACGGTGCTAAATAATCGTTAATTTGGCTTTCAACTAACTGTTTTTGCGTATCAATGTAATTCAACTGAGCAATTTGTCCACGGCACACACTGCAATGACCACACTGCTGTGGCGCACCTTGGTCATCGAAATAACGTGCTAAGTTGTAGCTTAAACAGGTGTCTAACTGAAAATAGCGCAGCATGGTATTAATTCGCGCAACTTCACTTTTTTCATTGTTTAAAAAATACGTGGCTAACTGCGATACCAACTCAGGGTTTTCAAGCTGCGAACTATCCACTTGATAAACATCGATAAGCTGTTTACTTTCAAGTTCGATATCGCCTTGCTCATGTAAATACTCAAGTGCCGATAACACCCGAGAGCGCTCAAGTCCCGATTGCAATGCAAATTCGTTTACATCAATACTGCCCCATTTTTTCTTAAAGTCGGTAGCATTAAAAAGCTGATTTAAAAAGGTTTGCCGTTCGCTATTAAACTTAGTCAAAATTGCTGCGCGGTCTAACTTAAAATAATAACGATACTCGGCGAAGTAACTGTATTTTGGCACCAATACACCAAGTAATTCGCACTGCACTAACAGAGTTTTTAGAGTGAGTTGGCGAATATTGGTAAATTGCGACAATGCATAAATTTGACACTGCCACTGGCTATCCTCGGTATTTTCACGAATATCTGCAAAAAATCGCTCTAAACTCGCTTGCTCTGGTGTGTCGCCATAAACAAAGTTTTCAAGCGTGGTGACATCATCTAAATTACCCAATACAAAACAGTTAGATGGCAAGCCATCGCGCCCTGCGCGGCCAATTTCTTGTGAATAGTTTTCGATTGATTTTGGTAAATCGTAATGCACCACAAAGCGAATATCACTTTTATCTATCCCCATACCAAAAGCAATCGTCGCAACTACCACTTGGTTATTGCTTTGCATAAACTGGTTTTGTAGTTGCTGGCGTACATCACTGCCAAGCCCTGCATGATAGGCCACTGCATTTACGCCTGCTTGCCTTAATTTTTCCGCAACACTTTCGGCCGTTTGTTGCAGCGTTACATACACAATGCCACAGCCATTTTGCGAGCGTACCAGCTCAATTAATTGCAACTCTTTTTGCCCTGCAAGCGCAGGAATAACCGATAAGTCTAAGTTCTGCCTGTAAAAACCGGTTTGCACAATATGCGACTCGTTTATGGCGAACTTATTCGCCATATCAAGTTTCACTTTTTTGGTTGCTGTTGCGGTGAGCAGCAATACCAAAGGAATCTTCAAGTCTTCACGATACTGAGGTAATTTTAAATAATCTGGCCTAAAGTTATGGCCCCATTCTGAAATACAATGGGCCTCATCAACCACCAGCATTGAAATGGCAACCGAGTTAATAAACTGTCGAAAGCGCTCGTTTTTAAAACGCTCTACCGACACCATAAGAATTTTTATTTCGCCTTGCCGTACACGATTAACCACATCAAAGTAGCTGTCTTTATTAAGGCTTGAATCTAAACTAGCTGCTTTGATGCCTTTGCTATTTAGAAAATCCACCTGATCTTTCATCAACGCAAGGAGCGGTGACACCACTAAGGTTAAATGCGGTAACAGAAGTGCTGTGAGCTGATAACACAATGACTTACCTGAGCCGGTAGGGAAAACAGCCAGGCTTGAATAGCCATTCAGCAATTGCGAAATGGTTTGCCCTTGCCCTTCACGAAATTCATCAAAGTTAAAATGGTGTTTAAGGGCTTGCTGCAATTGTGTTTGATTCATTTCGGCTCACTAATAATTGATATTGGATGACAGGTGAAAATTCATCGCAAAATCATATTTTGAAAGGTAAAACTTTACTACAATCGCCTTCTTTGGGCTAATACAGAATAGAAAATGACGCTTACGGAACAAGAAAAACAAACAATCGCAATTGTTGATAAACAACTGGATGCTTATAACAACCGCGATATAGATGCATTTGCTGCAACTTACCATGATGATGTTGAAATTCATGCGTTTCCTGGCGGATTACAATACCAAGGAAAAGACGAGCTAATTAAACGCTATGGCGCTAAATTTGCGTCGCTGGTTTATTTAAATGCCACTTCCCTAAGCCGCATTGTAAATGGCAATTTTTTAGTAGATAAAGAGCGTGCTTGCAGCGCATCAAGCAATCCAGAAAACATTGATAACGATGTAGTGGTGATTGCCAGCTACCAAATTGAAAACGGTTTAATCAAACGCGTAACTTTTATGCGTGACTAACTAAAACTGCAACGTGAGTGAATATTATGAATCGATTATTTATGGTGTGTTTAGGCGGTAAGGTCACAGGCTGTAATATTGAAATGCATGATATTCGCTTTGTGATTGGCGAAAGTATTGAGCACACATTTACAACGCTCAAGCAGCAGTGGTGCGGCGATAAAGCCAATGTTCACATGGATAGTTATTGTGAAATCAAGCATGTTGATGGCTTTGATATTACCTTAACGCGGCAACAGTCAGAGTCAAAGCAGAGGTTATACTTCGTCAACTTAGGTGCTTATTATCCTGAACATATTATGGAGCAGCATAGCTTTGAATTAATTGTTGCCAATTCACCAGAGCAAGCAAAACAAATCGCGCTCAGTCGCGCACCTACACAACTGCAAAAAACTCACAAAGACAGATTAATGGACGTTGACGACCTACTGCCCATTGATTTGGTAGACGGTTATTTTATTGAATTAACCTACTCAGGCAAAAGCCAAGATATAAAACCAGCCTGGTTTGGCTATCACCCACTATAACTACAACTATTTTCGTAACTAAAAACCATTATTGCTATTAAAGCAAAAATAACACTTCGAATTATCTTAATTTCACCTCATGGTTTTGTATTAATTACACTAAAACCGGACAAATGCCCTGTCGAACAATTCATAAACCATTGAAATATATCCATTAACATCCATTTACACTGTAAAAAGCAGCGCTGTGCAAGAGTTCCTCTCACTTATAACTATTTGCTATTAAGTTATTCGTTTTTAATAATTTATTTGTTTTGCTTTCACATTAAATTAACAATAGATCCCATTATGGGCACAAGATATTAAGCAACAAAATAACTTAGGGAATACTATGAATAATAATAAATTATTAAAAAAGAGTTTATTAGCAACGCTAATACCACTTGCGATAAGCGCTAATGCAAATACACTGGCAGAGCCAACACAACTTGCTGAAGTAAAAGCAAAACTTGTTGGTCAAACGCAATTATCAACACAGTTCATCATTAAATATAAAAATCAAAGCCCAGCACTAGCTGAATTTGACCATCAGGCCGACCAACAAACATTCGTGCCTCGTGTTTCTGCACAGTCATTTGTTTCTAACTTCAAAACAAAATTAAATAAGCAATCACGCTATGTTCGCCCAATGGCACTGGAAGGTCTTCACGTTGTAAAAGTAGACGGTAAGCTATCTGCTGAGCAAACTCAGCAATATATGCAAGACATGATTGCATCTGGCGATATTGAGTACATCGAAATCGACCAAATGTTAAAGCCATTTGCAACACCAAGCGACCCACAATACTCAGATCAGTGGCACTACTATGAGTCAACGGGTGGTTTGAATCTGCCTGGCGCTTGGGATAAAGCAACAGGTGCTGGTGTAACAGTTGCCGTACTTGATACAGGCTACCGCCCACATGCTGATTTAAGCGCTAACCTGCTACCTGGTTACGATATGATCTCTAACACTTTTGTGGCTAACGATGGTGGCGGTCGTGATAGCGATGCACGTGACCCAGGTGATGCAACAACCAGAGGTGAATGTGGTACAGACAGTTCAGGTCAACCAGTACCAAGCGCTGATCAAAACTCAAGCTGGCACGGTACTCACGTAGCAGGTACCGTCGCTGCAGTTGCTAACAATGGCGAAGGCGTTGTTGGTGTTGCTTATGGCGCTAAAGTTGTGCCTGTGCGTGTACTTGGTAAATGTGGTGGTTTAACTTCAGATATCGCTGACGGCATCATTTGGGCATCAGGTGGTTCAGTGTCTGGTACAACTGCAAATGCCAACCCTGCATCTGTAATTAACATGAGCTTAGGTGGTTCAGGTGCATGTAGCGCAACAACCCAAGCAGCGATTAATACAGCACGCTCAAATGGTGCGGTAGTCGTAATTGCAGCGGGTAACGACAATGACAACTCTGCAAATTACAACCCAGGTAACTGTTCAGGCGTTGTAAACGTAGCATCTGTTGGTCGTAACGGTGGCCGTGCATACTATTCTAACTATGGTGCAAACATCGATGTTGCAGCGCCAGGTGGTGCACAAAGTTTCGCTAACGACCCTGAAGGTGTGTTATCAACTTACAACTCAGGTGCAACTGGCCCAGGTAGCGACAGTTACGGTTACTCGCAAGGTACATCAATGGCTGCACCGCATGTTGCAGGTGTTGCTGCGCTAATTAAGCAAGCGAAACCAACGGCTACACCAGATGAAATTGAGCAAATCTTAAAATCAACGACGCGTTCATTCCCTGCAACGTGTACAAACTGCGGTACAGGTATTGTTGATGCACTTGCAGCCGTAAATGCGGCATCAGGTGATACGACTCCACCAACAGGTGACAATGTACTTGAAAATGGCGTTGCAAAAACAGGTCTATCAGGCGCTAAAAACGCACAGTCATTCTTCACGATGGAAATTCCATCAGGTGCTACGAATGTGACATTCAACTTAGCAGGTGGTACTGGGGATGCTGACTTATATGTGCGCTCTGCTAGCAAACCAACAACATCTAGCTTTGATTGTCGCTCTTGGAACTCAGGCAATGGCGAAACCTGCTCTATTGATAACCCAACAGCAGGCACGTACCACATTATGCTAAATGCCTACAGCGCATACTCAAGTGCTTCACTCACAGGTAACATCACAACATCAGGTGGCAACACGGGTGGTGGCGGCTCTGTAGATAATGTATCTGCTAGCCGTGGTACATGGGCTCGTTACACTATCGATGTGCCTGCAGGCATGTCTAGTTTTACAGTAACACTTGCTGGCGGCTCAGGCGATGCTGATCTTTACATTCGTAACGGTAGCCAACCTACAACATCAGCTTATGACTGCCGTTCTTGGAACAATGGTAATACTGAAACATGTACTATCACTAACCCAGCAGCAGGAAAATGGCACTTAGGTGCTTATGCTTACAGCACATTCTCTGGCGTAACGTTAGACGCGCAGTACAAACCTTAATTAGATCCCTCTCTGAAGACAAACAAAAGGCCGCAATTGCGGCCTTTTTTATATCTTAATTTTACTGCTGGCTAGCGAACCACTTCGCCCCAAAGGTCATATTCATCTGAATGCTTAATTTCAACATTCACAATATCACCTGGTTTTACATTAAATTCTTCATTTAAGTAAACTAAGCCATCAATTTCAGGTGCATCTGCATAAGTTCGGCCAATTGCGCCTTCTTCGTCAACTTCGTCGATAAGCACTTGCATGGTTTGACCAACACGTTTTGCTAGGCGCGCTTTACTGATTGCTTGTTGCTTGATCATAAAGCGCTCAAAACGATCTTGTTTTACATCTTCAGGTACTTGGCCTTCAATTTCATTGGCTTTTGCACCTTCAACTGGTGAGTATTTAAAACAGCCAACACGATCAAGTTGTGCTTCTTCAAGCCAATCTAACAGAATTTGGAAATCTTCTTCAGTTTCACCTGGGAAACCAACAATGAATGTAGAACGAATAACCAGCTCTGGGCACAGCTCACGCCATTTTTTAATGCGATCTAACGTGCGCTCAGCCTGGCCAGGACGCTTCATTAGTTTAAGCACTTTTGGGCTTGCATGTTGGAATGGAATATCTAAGTATGGCAATAATTTACCTTCTGCCATCAGTGGGATCACATTATCCACATGCGGATACGGATAAACGTAATGTAAACGCACCCAAATACCTAGTTTGTTAAGCGCCTGACATAGATTAAGCATATCGCTTTTCACTGGCATGCCGTTCCAAAAGCCCGTTTTATGTTTAACATCAACACCGTAAGCGCTGGTATCTTGACTGATTACCAATAGCTCTTTTACCCCAGCTTGTTTTAAACGCTCGGCTTCTGATAACACATCACCAATTGGGCGCGAGTCTAAATCACCACGCATTGATGGGATGATGCAGAAGGTACAACGGTGATTACAGCCTTCCGATATTTTTAAATACGCGTAGTGCTTAGGTGTTAACTTAACGCCTTGATCAGGAATTAAACTGGTGAACGGGTTCGCTTTTGGCTTGGTGGTAAATTCGTGTACATGTTCCATCACATTCTCATAAGAGTGTGGGCCTGTAATGCCTAAAACATTTGGGTGTACTTCACGAATTTCATCTTCGCGCGCGCCTAAACAGCCCGTCACAATTACTTTGCCGTTTTCTTTTAACGCTTCGCCAATAGTATCAAGCGATTCTTGAACTGCGCTGTCGATAAAGCCACAGGTATTTACAATCACCACGTCTGAATCATGGTAGCTATTTACCACTTCATAACCTTCGGTGCGAAGCTGAGTAAGAATACGCTCAGAATCAACTAAGTTCTTAGGACAGCCCAAAGAGACGAAACCGACCTTAGAGCCTTTATCGGCAGATTGCGACTGCGTATTCTCTTGTGCCGCAATGGTTTTTTTAGCCGTTTCTAGTGTCGTAGTTTTGTTTGGATCAAATTGTTCGACTGTCATAAAGCCCCTAGTCAGTAAACACGAAATTTAAGGGCGGGGATTATACCTCAAACTTAATTGAGAGGGAATCAACTAGGCTACGGCATCGATTTAACCATTTAGGTTGTTAATGATTTAACTAGTAAAAAAATACTTAAAAGTATGCAATGGGTTTTGCCGCAAAATAAAAAAGGCAGCGGTAGCTGCCTTTTTACTCATTTTGAAAACTTACTTTGCCCAAACAGCTGCAACGCCTGGCTCTTCGCCTTTGGTCCACCATTTAGCTGTGTATGTTTCGTTGTTGTGAGTTACCTTGTCACCTGAGTTGTAAACAAGGTCTGCACGCCATGCGCGGACTTGGCCGTCATTTGGGATCACTTCTTCCCAAGGGCCGCCAAGATCAGGGCGGTCACCTTGTGTCCACCACTTCGCTTTGTATTCAACACCGTTGTAAAGCACAGTATCGCCACCTGTGTAGATAGCATCGGCATTCCAAGTTGTAGTGCCACCAGCATCAACATTTGTCACTGTTACTGTAAAGCTTTCTGTAACTTCATCAGTACCATCCGACACAGTAACAGACACTGTGTAGTTGGTATCTGCTGTTACTTCACCAGCAGCAAGTGATACATTTGCGCCACTTCCTGAAAGTGTTAAACCAGTTGGTACATTCCAGCTATAGCTTAGAGTATCGCCGTCAGCATCGCTTGCCGATACGCTTACCGCTACCGATTTACCTTCTTCCACTGTTTCGTTAGCGATTGGCGAAACCACAGGCGGTTCGTTAATTACGACAACATCTGAAACCACACGAATAATCGCTGATTTAGTTACTGTGTCTGTACCGTCTGATACGGCCACTGTAACGGTGTAATCAGTATCTTGCGTTACCGTTGGCGCAGCAATTGATACTGTGTCTGTATTAACACCTGAAAGAGCTAAGGCTGCATCACCTGTCCAGCTGTACGTTAGTGGGTCGTTATCGCGGTCACTTGCCGTTGCTGAAAGTACAACACTTTCACCTGATTTAACCGTCGTTACACCCGGTACTGATACCACAGGTTTAGTATTGCCACCTACAACGCCTAAGCCTTCGTGCATTGCATTTAAAATATCGCCGTTATCTGCGTCAATTTCCCACGCGAATAAACCTGCAAGGCCTAAATTACGCGCATACTGGCCTTTGGCTTTTACTGAACGCGGGCTATCGTAAGTAATTAATTTACCTGTTGATTTATTCCAAACATAAGCACCTTCAGCCACTTCATCATAACCAACTTCAAAGCCGTTGATGCCAGTTTCAGCCGCGCCAATCATATGGGCTTTAATGCCTTTATAATCAATAACACCTGCTTCCCATACACCTTGTGCAGATGTACCAGTTAGCTTGCCGTTACCCGGTGCTGTCATTGGGTTAGTGCCATCGCTTGAGTTTGCTGGGTATACACCTTCCCAACCACGGCCATACATTGCTGTACCAAGTACAATTTTGCCTGGCTCTACACCTTGTTGTAGTAGCAGTTGAATGCCGTTATCAGCGGTATAAGCTGGGCCTTTACGCGGTTCGCCTTTATCATCAAGGCCTGTGCCATCACACTCACCAACACTCATATGGCTGCCACAATATAGCGCCGTTTGGTGGCCTGTTACATTGTTCCAACCACCATAGAAGTCGTAAGTCATAGCAAAGATGTAATCCATATACTGCGCCGCTTGCGGGTAGTTTACGTCTTCAATTTTGTCGTAACCCATGCCGATAGCCGAGGTTAATTGATACGGTTTGCCCACTTCCGCTTCTAGCTCATTTAGCATTGCGCGCAGCTCTTTCATTAAATCAATGTAAGCTTGGCCATCTTTTGCTGGGTCGCCAAGGTTTGGATTAGGGCCGCCACCACCTGGGAATTCCCAGTCAATATCCACACCATCGTAGAATTTCCATGTTTTTAAGAACTCTTTCATCGACGCCACAAACACATCGCGGTTTGCTTTTTCAGTGAAAGCATGGAAGGGGTCAGACAATGTCCAGCCACCTACTGATGGTAAGATTTTTAAGTCTGGGTAACGCTGTTTCAGCGCCATTAATTGCGAATAGGTACCACGAATAGGGTCTTTTGCATCAACACCTGGCAGTGACTTTTGAATTGCCGCCCATGGGTCGTGAATAACCACTTCATAATCTTGTGAGTCAGCACAGGCTTTTTGTAACGCGCGCCAGCTATTACCGTTTTCAATTTCTTTTAATGACTCGTTCGCGCCACAAATTGGAATGAAACCATACAAGATATGCGTTAAGTTTTGGCCTGGCACTTTGGTTACATCAAAGTCACGGCCATAAATGCCCCACTCTACAAAATACGCGCCGACAACTGTATCTGGCGATGTGCCATAGTTGCCATTGTTTGGATCAACATTCATTGGTAATGGATCTAAGTGACCACCGTCTGTGTCTGCAATCACAATCGCTTTTGGTGCACTTGCAGCACAGGTAGTGCCTTCACACAACTCCAAGGTCATTTGATGACGACCCGACTTAGTGTAAGGGAAAGTAATAGTGCCCGACTTAGTACCCGCAGGCAGACTGCCTTCGTTTACGACAACACCATCAAATTTTACCTTGTAGCCATCGCCACCATCACCACTCCACGAATTCCATTTAATCGCAATATCAACCACGTCTTTGCGGGTAACAAGCGACTTGTATGAACCTTGTCCGTCGATATTGACATCAACAAACGAATATTTTTGATCTTCCCAGCTAATGCTTGGAGCTGAAGGTGCAGCGAATGCTTGTCCTGAACAAAGCGCAGCTGCAACTGCTAGAGATAACTTTTTAATCATAATTATGTTCTCTTAAATTTATTAAAAAACCGCAACGACCGAAACCTAGCCGCCGTTGCGGCAAGGGGTAACGGGTTAAAGTTGTTGCCACACGGCAGCTGTGCCCGGCTCTTCGCCTTGCGTCCACCAGCGTGCTTGGTATTTTTGACTGTTGTGAGTTACGGTATCGCCTGCCGAATAAGCCTTACCCACTTGCCAAGCATCACCTTGAGAGGGTGTTTCTAGCTCCCATGCGCTGCTGGAATCAGGTGTTTCGCCTTTTACCCACCACTTGGCTTTATAAACCTTGCCTTGGTAGCTTGCTTTTTCACCTGCGTTATAGGCTTTGTTGGCATCCCATGCCGGCACATCAGGGTTAACAACCACATCGTTTACCGTCACAGTGAAGCTTGATGGCGTTGATAATTTGCCATCAGACACCGTTACATTTACGGTAAAGTTTGTGGCTGCCGTTACGCTTGGTGCAACCAGCGTTAAGTTCGGCCCATCAACAGAGTAGGTAAACTCACTTGGCACCGTAAATTGGTACGTAAGTGGGTCGTTTTCATCGTCAAACGCGTGCACGTGCACAAGTGTTTGCGTGCCTTCATCCATACTCACAGGTGAAACTTGGTGTACCTGAGGGGCTGTGTTTTCAGGCGCTGAAATGATTGATAATGCAAAACTGTGATCACTTGACGTCGCAAATACTTGGTTAGACGCTAAATTTGCATCATCAAATACAATTTCGCCTGCGCTGTTTTTAACACCTACTTGCATTTCGCTGGCGTAATCAAGGTTAAGCTTTTGTGCGAGATCGCTTTGCCAAGTAGCTTGGTTTTCAGCAGTTACAGCAAATAGCTGATTTACAACTTCGTTGCCGGTCGCATCAAATAAACGCACATGTACGCTATCGCCTGCGACTGCATCTTGCCCTTGGCGGACAAAGTAACCTAGCGCAAACCAATCAGTTGGGATTACAGTGTCGCGCTCAATAACAATATCGCTACAGTTATAAAAGCCTTCACCTACCACATCAACACGCTGCCAACGGCTGTAAAGCACGGCATCGCCACTACGATCAGCTGGAATAGCTACGCTCATTTCGTAATAGCGTTTACCATCTGGGTCTTTCACAAACTCAATATTGTCGTGGCTTTGAATAAGCTCAATATTTTGCCAAGTAAGGGTATCGGTAGCAGGGTTAAAACCCGGTTTGGTTAAGTAAAACTGCCAAAAGCTCGGGTTGTGTGGCGTAGTTGCACGGTAGCGAATTTGAATATCACCATTAGCATTTGGCGTAACCACGGTTTTTTGCCAATGGGGTGAAGGTAAATCCATACCGCGTTTTTCTGCACTGCCCGCGGCACACAAAGTGCCATTTGGCACATTGGCTTCAACCGCAGCTTGGTTTAGGTAATCAGGCGTATTTACAGCAAATTCATGCTCTTGAATAAACTGCACATGGCCTGATTCTAAAAATGCCGCGCGACACGCCAAATTTGGAATATTGCTGCCATCAGCTGGCCACCAATATCCGCCCTGCGCTTGGCAAAATGCCTGACGCGCTTTTGGGCTATCCATGTAGCCATGTGCACTTACATTTAGCGATGCCGTTGCGCACGCTAAAAGCACCGAGCCAGACAACACACTTAAAGTAAATTTAGTATTCATAATGTTCTCCAAACTGTGAGGCGCAAGGCCTCACATAGGCTGGTTTATAACGTACAAACGCTATCCCAATCGGCAGATTTGCCAGGCTCGGTTGATGTCCACCACTTGGCTTTGTAAACCGCAGTCGATGCGCCATCAATCATTAAGTCACCGCCTGAAGCGTGCGACGGGTTGCCCGCCCAATCAGTACGAGGGAAGTTTGGATACACTGGAATATCAGCTACTGCGACACCCTCACAGGTATCGGTATTACCACCGCCTGTGCCACCACCGTTACCTGGCGTTGCCTCTGGAAGGTGTGGGTATTCAAATTTAGCGGCGTATTGCTTGCCATCTTTTTCAAATACAAGGTTTACTGGGCCAGTAATTGGCATGTAATACATTACTTGCGCATTAATGGTTTCGCCCGGCGCAAACGATTTAGCTGCACCGCCCCATTCGTTAACAAATGAGATTGAGAAACGGTGGAACTCGTTTTCAAAGCCGCCAATGTTGTTGCCCGCAGCGTTCGAGCGATTAACCTCAACTGCCATGCCCAGCTTTTCTTGTGCATTCCAGTTTGATTTGAAAATAGCAGAGGTTGCTACTGGCACATCAAACGATACTTTTGCACCGCTCAAATCAATATTTGAGTTATTGGTAAAGCTAAAGGTTGGTGCAATTGGGTAGTTGTCGTCACCAATTGGGAAGTCTTTTACCACAAAGCTTACGTCAACTGCTTCAGCGGGTAATTGATGCGTTTTTTCACCTTTGTTGATGTCGTACTTAGAAGCCGCCTGTGCAAACTTGTTGTACGCAAGTGACGTCATGGTAGAGCCCATAAAGTACTCTTTTTTAACGCTATCGTAATCAAAGTCACCAGCCAGTTCCCAGAACATGATGCCGCCAAGCCCTTTGTTGATAACATAATCAACTTTAGTGCCCATTGACTCTTCATCTTCGATTGATAGGAACACGTTTTTATCAGCATTCCAAAGCCAAGGCGCTACTGCCACTGAGTCGTAATGACGAGTGTAAGTGCCTACTAGCTTATCAGTTGGATCGTTAGCTGGATCTAAACCATAGTCTGCTAAGTAGCTAGGTAAAATGCCATTTTGTAGGTTTTTAACATGCCATAACGGGTTGCTGCCTGCTGGCATTTCGTTACCGTTTTCGTCTAGGTCATGCCACATGTTGTCGATGCCAACTGCACCGTTACCACATTTGTTTTTCTCACCTACGCCAGTACCTTTGGCACAATCAGCTTGGTTCGGTAACGCAGCGCGCCCCCATAAACCGTTTTCGCCACCCGATACGTCTTTAAAACCACGGGTATAGTACGGCACACCAATGTTGATGCGACCTGCGCTTAAACCACCGCGGAAATACGTAACCGCCCAATCGGTATTTAAATAGCCAATACCTTCAAACTCTTTAGTGCCATACACATTCCACTGCGCAAGCTCTGAGTCTAGGCCAGTATCGTAAAGTGCTGCATTGTGACCAACGTGGTCGTTCCATGCACCGTGTAAGTCGTAAGACATGATGTTTACGTAATCGAGATATTTAGTAACTTGGAACGTTTCCATACCACGCAGTAAATAACCTGATGACGGTGATGCAATGGTAAGCATGTAGTGTTTACCTGCGAGTTCACCTGCTTTATCAAGCTCTTCACGCAATGTTTTCATTAACACTTGGTAAGAGGCATTTAACCCTGCACGGCGTGCATTTGAAATTGGGAAATCATCAGGGTGACCTGAATCATTCATTGATGATGGGTATTCGTAGTCAATATCAACACCATCGAAGCCATATTTTTCAATAAATTCAACGGCGCTTTTCGCAAATGCGTTAATGCCTGCCGTGTTAATTGAACCATCTGCGTTGGTTGTCATGGTGTAGAAACCACCGCTAGCAACACGGTTGCCGCTTACGTCAAAGTAACCACCTGTTTCTGCCCAACCACCCACAGAGATCAGTGTTTTAACGTCTGGATACAGTTTTTTGTATTTATTCAGTAAATTGAAGTGACCTTTGTATGGCAAGCTTGGATCAAGCTCGGCACCTTCAACACCAGGCCATTCCATATTGGTTGCCGCATTACCCGCAGCATTTGGATCGCCAATTGATACCTTGTTGTTTGCATCAACATGGGCAAACGCATAGTTAATATGAGTGATTTTATCCCATGGAATATCATCCACTAGGTAAGACGGCTGACCATTGGCACCATTTCGCCAACTAGTGAAATAACCAATTACACGACGTGGGTGATCGGCACCCATATCTTCACGGCCATCGGCATCGTAAATAGTACAGTAAGGCGTATTTACACCCGGTGTTTGGTAAAGCCCTTCTGGTTTACATGCATCGCGATCGTCTGGGCCTGTGGTGTTATCAACAACACGTAAACTTAATACTGCGGCTTGTGACACTGCGTCTTTATCATCGGTTGCTACTAGGCTAAATTGCGTATTGCCTAACGTAGTTGCATTAAACGTATAACTGCCACTTGCGCCAGCAACTTGTAGAACCGAAACTCCATCTTGAAATAGCTCTAGGCCTACAACAGTGCCGTCTTGATCGCTACTGGTTAAATTTAAGACAACGCTGTCATTCAAATTAACAGAATTAGAACCCGCATTGCTTGTAATACCTGCCGTTGGCGCATAGTTGTCTGGCACTACTTCTGCCACGCTGATGCTGGTTGCCGCAGATACAGTTTCAGCGCCTTTGTCATCGGTTGCGCGCACACTAATTTGATGCTGCCCTTTCACTGCTACCCAACTAGTTGTGTAAGGTGCTTGCGCTAGCGTTGCAATTGCAGCCCCATCAATCAACACTTCTAGTTTAGCCACTGTACCGTCGCTATCTGATGCTTGCGCCTCAATGACAACGCTGTCACCTTCAGTAAAAGAACTACCACTCATAGGTGATAAAACTTCAGCCAATGGCGCTTGGTTTTGTTGGCCATCGCTACATGCACCTAGGTTTTTCCATTCTTGGTATTGCCCAGAATGTGTTACAGGGTCTGCCTGTGTCCACCACTTTGCTTCATAAGCGGTATTGGCTTTTTGTACTTGCTGCCCGCCAGTATACGCCACGCCCGATTGCCATTCGGCAATATTGCTGCAATCAACCGCTGCTTGGGCTGCCCACCCAGAAACAGCTAACGACAAAACACTCATTTTAAATAAGCGCTTGCCGATTGTTTTGTTACTCATACTTCCCCCTAATGGAATTTAGCTAACTGTCTTTCGACCCCATTAGTGATAACACATGATTAACAATTAATGAAATTAGAGCAACAACACCACTCAAAAGCCAACAAAAACAAAATAACCACCATTAAACATAAGCTTAGGTTAATTTAAATACCTTTTTACTAGCACATTCAAACTAGGCAACAAGTATTAGGAACCCCAATCAGGTACATATGTAAACAATAGGTAAATTTAATTTATTCTCTTGCAAAGTAAGCAAACTCAAGCATATAACCAAAATAAAAAGGTCTATTCTTTTTAAATCTATCGTGTTTACGAATTTTCACAATTAAGTAATCATTTTGACTAATAACTGTAATAAAAGCAGGGTTATTTCACACAATAATTGCTCAATTTATGCAAAACAAAGAAATGAACAAGTGAGATAAAGGTAAGTTTTGAAAATTAGAACGCTAATTTTCAAAGTAAAAACAAGAAATAGTTACTTTAAATTAGCGTTAGGTAAAATTAATTGACTAAGGGCTTAGTTCTTGGAGAAAAAGCCGTATCTATATTTTAGTCTTCAGCAAGCAAACCATGAGTATATAAACCAAATAACACTTCAATTTGTGAATTGTGCTTTTTAGTGCTCACTGCGTTACAGAATTCACTACACCAATGCATTTGTGTAGAGCTCATCACTTTTTGTAGCGCCTCCATACTTGTTATAGTTCTTAAACTTCCTTATTCTTTTGATTAACTTATAAAACTGTAAATGGTTTATGGATAGCAAACAACAAGGCCAATGGCTAACCAGTAAAGAAACTAAAAAGCTTCTAAAGATAAGTGATTGCAAACTCATGCATAGGCGTGAACGTGGTGAACTAAAGTTTGAAAAGCGAGGTCGAGCCTACTTTTATTACTTTGAAAACATAACTAGCAAGGAAGATTAGTATGGTATTTAGTAAGCTACTTGCTCAAATGGAATCGGAAAATACAGAAATATCACTACCCATAAGTTTTCAAAACTATGCGGCGTCAGTAGGAAGCAAAGCACAGACAGCACCAAGCATATCAATTGATTCTTATTCTAAACTACCAAAAGAGTTAAAAGCATCGAATACTATGGCCTTGAGGCTGGGCTCTCGCAAAGGTTGCAAACAAACACGCTTTTCACTTATTAAAACAAACAATGTAAAGCAGTTTTTTTTCGATGATAATGCACTTTTTTCTTCTTTAACGCCTGAACTATATTTACCTAATGTTTCAATAAGAAGTTTATTTGCCTTTCAATTACTCCCAAAAGTAACAGAAACATCTGTGGTAAATTTAGCGCTTGCATCAGGCTTATTGGCTGAAGCTTTAAACTTTGAAAAAGACCAAAATATTATTGTCCCTGCAACTGGTCAAAGCATTTTTACCTTTAAATTTAAACCATTACTTCATAATGAAACTGTGTTAGAACACATAGATGGACAAGTTGAAATTGATGCAATATTTGTAGCGAAAAGAAACGGTAAAGAACATTTATTTGTTGTTGAAGCAAAACATGGTGACAAACTAGATACACTTGCAAAACACAAACTGTTATACCCCGCATTAAGTGTACTGCAAAAATTACCACCTAGTATGCCAATAGTACCTGTGTATCTGCGTAGCGTTAAAAAAGAGAATGGAATTGATTTTTACATTGCTGAATGCCCTGCTATTGTAAACAGAGACGATGAGCTTTATTGTTTAGAACAGCTTAATCCTTCGAAAGTCCATGCGCTCCACTTATCAAATTACTAACTATGAATGCAGAACAATTTAAAGAACTAGTCAAAAAAGTAAAAGTAGCCAAAAAATTACCAGATGCCATTTACTTCCATAAAGACGCATTCTCTCATGCACCATTAGAGTTAAAAAAGTTTGTCGATATTGTCGCAAAAGCACTTAAGATTCCCGATGATAAATGGAATCTCGTAAAGCTGTTTAAATCTGAATTCCGCTTATCGCTTTTACATTACCCTGAATTTTATAATGACTCTTACCCTGCCCTTCATCAAAGTGTGACTGTAGATCTTGTAAAGCTCACTCATAAAGTTACAAAGTACGACAGCTCTGAAAACCCGCCGATACTTCACCGTAAAGAAACTATGATAGGTGAAGAACACCCAAGTTATCAGTTATTTTGTGATATCACCGCAGAAGGCGAACAAGCAGGTTTATATGAAAATACACGGATGATCGGCTTTCAAAATTCATGGTTAAGACTCATAGCGAAAAAAGGCTATGAATTGGTAAACGGGCGCCTTTTTCGTACATCTGCACTGCCTGAACTGGAAAATGAACAAACCATCGATAGGCATTTAACTGCTATCGTTCGTTATGAACTTTCAGCTCCTATGAAAGCCCTTGCTAAAAATGGCTACCTAACTGGAGACTACTCTATATTCGATTATGGCTGTGGGCGTGGTGATGATTTAAGAGAATTAGAAGCACATGGTATAGATGCACTTGGATGGGATCCTAACTACCGACCCGATGCTGATAAGGTAAACTCTGATATCGTTAACATTGGATTTGTAATAAATGTGATAGAGGACAGGGATGAACGTATCGAAGCGATATTAGGTGCTTGGGAACTTAGTGATAAGTTACTTGTAGTTTCAGCCATGCTTGGAAATGAAAGCCTGATAAGTCAATTTCAACCCTATAAAGATGGCGTTATTACTAGCCGAAATACATTTCAAAAATACTATACACAAACAGAACTTAAAACCTTCATTGAAATGACACTTGATGAAACAGCCATTGCGGTTTCACCCGGTATCTTTTTTATATTCAAAGAAAAACAACTAGAACAACAGTTTTTACAAAACAGGCATAAACGTGCTTATCATTGGCAACACCTTACCGCCCCTGAACCTGTAAATGAAAACCAAGCACGCATACTATTTACACAGCATGAGAAACTTTTTGAATCTTTTTGGATTACTTGTTTAAGTTTAGGTAGGTGCCCTGCAAATGACGAATTTGACCAATCAAACAAAATAAAAGAAGTAATCGGCTCAAATAAGAAGGCACTGCAACTTGTATTAAAATGGTATAACAAAGAAGAGTTAACGCTTGCAGAGCAAATGCGAAAAGAAGACATATTACTTTACTTTGCACTCGCCCAATTTGAAAAACGCAAACCATACACACAACAGCCGGAAGATTTAAAACGCGATATCAAAGTTTTTTTTGACAATTACAAAATAGTACAAAACCAAGCAACCGAACTATTATATGAAATTGCTAATGTTGAGCTAATTAATCAACTTTGCTTAGACGCAAATAAAACATTGCCTGCCAGTAAACTTGATTATGAAAATGGGTTACCTCACGCCCTAACACTACATAAAGATTTTATTCCCCAACTACCACTAGTGCTTAGGGTATACATTGGCGCTGCTCTTCAAATGTTTGGTGACCTTGACGATATTCAACTGATTAAAATACACATTAACTCTGGCAAAGTAACATTACTCGGATTTGAAGGTTTTGACACAACCCCACTGCCACAACTTAAAGAACGCGTAAAAATAAAAATGGCAGAACAAGATGTCGATTTTTTCGATTACATAATAGAAGAAAAGCGTCCTCTACTACTCGATAAAATTAATTACATTGATGAAACGTTTGACGATTACAAAAAACAAAAGGCGTTTAATAAACGCCTTTTGAAAGAGTTTGAATTTACTGAAGTTACAAAGCTAAATATAAATCAAATTGAAAATTTACTTAAGCAGAAAGCGTTATCGATAAATGGTTACCGATTTTTCTCTGTCTAAAAACATACTTTGATGGTATTCCAGGTATTCAAACTGTTTATCACTGAAACAATACTGCCTAGTTAAATCAATCTGCCACTGTTCAAATAAATTAACATCCAAACTATTTGAATGCATCATTAGGCCCTTGTTATTAAATGAAATCAGTGCAATATCAAACAATTTATCAATATGCGGAGATAGCAACAAACCATTATGACCATCGTATTTTTCTCGGTGGTTTGATAAACGCCAAGGTTTAATATGGCTCGCAATCAATAAACGACTATCTTTAACACCTGTAACTAAGCACTCTCCATTATTAACATTTAAAACGTTACTTCTAAAGTAACTCTGCCCAATCCTTTGATTTGTAAATGCCTTATATTCCGTCACTCCATTTACATTTTCAAACGGTAAGATTGAATTTTCATATCGCTCACTTCTTGTATAAACATAAAACCTATTTGAATTAGCTATACATCTTTCAAACCACACTTCATCACCTATAGATATAGCCTTAAAAGCTGAATAACCTCGAGCTCTAGAAAATACGATCTTATGTCTACCATCATTTTTACGCTGTAACTGAATATCAAAAACACAGTTATCAACTACAAATTCAATTTGTTCACTTTTAGTACCGTGTTCAAGGTCATCGTCATAAAAGAAATAAACAATGTCTAGCGGCACACCAGTTTCTAAACTTTTGACAAAAGTTTTGTCTGCAGTCTTAATTGCTAAATTTGGTGACTCTAACAACCAAGAGTATGAGCTATAAGGGTATTTCATTAACTTGTAGAATCCTATATACCTATTGCTTTGAATAAGCATAAATGCATAAAAATTCTTATGCGACAGAAACTAAAAACTCAAGAGTTTCTTGAAACAAGACCTCTGAATAAATCGTTTCATCAATGTTTTTTGTCAACCAATCATCTATATGATGTAAGCCGCCATTACAATAACCCTCAAATATACCTATTGCATCCTTTAAGTTTTCGTCTTTAATAATATCTAGCATAGGTGTTTTGGCTAAGGCAATAAGATAAATATAAGCGTCGTGGTCTGTTGTCGCGTATGTTTCCATAGATATAGAAACGGCATTAGAGCGAGAATTCATTGGTTCAAACTTGTCTAATTGAAACCCAACTAAAGCAGCAAAAACCATAAGCTCTTTTACTGTTTTGAAGACTGCTTTTTGATTATGTGCATCTTTACTTGCGCACAACTTATTAACTAGTGGTTCAAACTTATTTTCTCGGTGAACCCTAAGCTTTTGCCAATCTATTTCATTATACATTTAACACCACCTCTTCGATTGTTACCTTATCGAATTCACTACCAAATTTAACAACATCATATTCCTTACCTAAAACTGATAACTTAGTAGGATATGTACCTTTAAACTGATCTTCAGTTAATATTGTATGTTGTACTAGGTTGTACTCTTTACCTATTTTGTGTCTGAAACCTTTGTCCGTATGTGACTCAGTCCATTGAGCTTGTGAGAACATAAAAATTGATTGCTCAACTGACTCAGAAATGTACTTGACTAGCTCTCTGCCATTATCAGGTCCTATAAACGCTAAAATGGAATCTGCGATAAAAGGGGCTATTGCACCGGGTGTTAACAAATGTTGTTTCGCATTTGCTCTGTCTTTAGAAAATTGTATTAGTGCTATGATGAACGAAATAGCTAACATGGCCTGATAGCCATTACCAGCAGCTACTTTTTTACCATCTTTATCAACAATGACCCAAGTATAACTTTCTTTATTGCCTTGCTCTTTCTTAATTGAATAACCATTAAATGCAACTCTTTCAAACAGTTCTCTCATTTTTGCAAGAATTTTTAAATCAACCCCGGTAGAGGCTGACTCTATTGCTTCCTTATATAAATCACTGATTTTTTCAGTTGAGGTAATTAAAGCTTGATAAAGTTTAGCCTTTGGTTGTGACAATCCAAGCTTTAAAAGTTTTTCATCTGTAACTTTTAAATCAATTGTGAGCCTTCTAACTTCACTCTCTAAATTTGTAACCTGTCTTAATAAGTCTTCATTTTTAGCCTTAGATTGAGCTCTTTGCTTTTCAACCTTTTTTATATCTTCAACATCTGATTCAACAATTGTGTGTGTTAACTCTTCGATATCTTTATTTAATCCGTGAATCTCATCCTGATATTTTTCAATCTCATCTAATACTGAAAGCATAATATCTCTAGGAGGCGATACTTTAACCAACTTAGAGTGGAGTGAAGTAACAGCTGACCAACGTCTCTTTAAATTCACATCTACGGCAGCTTGTTGTAAATCTGAGATAAGTTTAAAGGCATTACTTTCCTCAGGAACAGCAGTACCACAAATACATTCATGGTTTTTGAGAATTTCTGAGATTAACCTTTTATCAACTGTGTACTTATGAGAATTCTTTAACTCATCAATATTAATTTTATCCAGTTCAAATTGAGCTAACCTGCTACAAAAGCTGTCTGATAACCAAATTGGTAAATTTTTTAATTTCGCTTGTTTCTTTTCAATCAAACTACGTTCAGCAACTTTTAAAGCTGAATTCAATTTGCTTCTTGTATGTATTTTTTCTTCTAAAATGCTTTTATCAAAACGAGCGAGCGCTCTTTCGCTAGACTGATATTCAGATTCGGCTATTGCCTGCTCCTCTGTTCTTAACTTTAGGTTTTTTTTCGTAAGCTCAAGATTTGCTTGAAGCTTTTCTTTTAATGCTGACTGCTTTTCAGATTCGTTCGTTGTATCATAACTCGTAAGTTCTTTAATGTAGTCATTTCTTATTTTGGTGAGATGCATCAAAGTTTTTTCTGCAACAGTTAACCCTAAAACTTTGCTAATTGCCTCTTTAATATGATTAAAATCATTTTGACTACTAAGTGTGCCGGTACCTTCACCTTGATAGAAGAAATAGTCAGACATCTCTTTGGGTAAAATGCTATTGATAAAAGTATTTGGGTTCTTTTCTTCATTTGATGCGTAACAGCCATCTTCTCCAATCTCAAAAACTTTTAATTGATTCTTTCTCGGAGTATGTGTGCCCCTTCGCTGAACTTCAAAAATCTTATTGTCATGTGACAATAAGATTTTAACACTATAAGCATTTACATTTTTTGCCAAAGCATGTTTGTTAATCAAAAAGTTTTGGTCTTGTAGATTTTCTGTTGTCTCTTCATACAAGCACCACTTTAAAGCATTTAATAAAGCCGTTTTCCCTCCATTGTTCTCACCATGAATTAATGTGACTGAATGTTTATCGCCCGTTGCAAATTCAATTGTCTGCTTGCCATAAAATTGTCTAAAGTTATTAATTTCAAGCTTTATTATTTTCATTTATTATTTCTTCCGCATGAAAAGTAATTATGTCTTTTATTTTTTTTAAATGCTGAGACTGAGTTACATCGCCGTAGTGTAGCTCTTTTTCAATCTTCATAATCTTTAATGCAGCTCTATGAGCTGATGATTTTTTTGAATACTCCTCAAAAGCATTTTCTGCGTCTTGGTTTGCTTGAGCTAATAGCTGTTTTAGTTCATGAATATCCATCAACATAATCCTAATTTTTTAATTGCTATTTCTACATCTGATGGGTTAATAGATGTCATTTTAAAATCGGTGACACGTTCTAATTCTGCTTTTCTTAGGCTCTCTGCAGCAGAAGATTTTGCGCGCTTTGGTGGAAGTACTAAAAAATCAATTATCTTAGCTTCATTTTTCGAATGCGACTTTCTTAAAACGCGCCCTCTTCTTTGCACGTATTGTCGAGGGTTTCTTGAACTTGCAAGAATAAAGGCGGTTTTACAGACTGGTACATCAATCCCTTCATCTAAAACTTTCATTGCTACTAATGCATCTATAAATTGGTTTTTAAAATTCTCCATAATCGACTTTCTTTCAGAACCCGTTTCATAAGAAGTAAATTTGGCAACTTTTACACCAGAGGTGAATAAAGACTTCGTAACATCTTCAATATAAGGCTGCTCTTGCCCCTGTGCTTTTCCTTCACCTACATAAATCAATGAATGTGTTAGGTCCATAGTGGGATTTTGCTCTATATAGTTTATAAGAGCGGGTAATTTACCATTACATGTAGCTAGCAGCCGAGAACGTTCACCACATAAGCTACTTAATGCAAGTTTACTCTCAGGTGATAGTTTTTGATTTTTGGATTGATTTATTAAACGGCTAATTTTTTGGGTGATTTCTTCATAAAATTCATATTCTTCCTCTTCTAACTCTACGCCGACAATTTCATAATAATAAGGAGAAAGAATATTGTCTTTTATTGCGTCACTTAACGAATATTCACTAACAATACCTTGAAAATAATTAATTAAATTTTCTTTGTTTGTATTGGTGAACGGTGAAGTGTCGACTTCATCTTCATCCGAACGGAAAGGTGTTGCTGAGAGGCCTATGCGATGTTTACTGTTAGGTAAATGATCAAATAGCCCATTACTTCCTAAATGATGACATTCATCACCAATGAAAAGTATTTCATCATTTGGTAACTTTTCTATTTCAGCTTGAAAAGTATCAGTTACTAGTGTTCTATTTACCACAACTAAACAAGCAAAATTTGTTTTACCATTGAGATATAATAACAATTTTTTCTTAAGACTATTTGTCCAGTTCTTAGAGTTTTCATAACATCTAATGGCAGATATATTGAACTGAGTTAACTCATCAACCCATTGGTTTGCAAGTTCAATATAAGGAACACTGATAATTACAAATGTATTCAACTTCGCTTTACTTCTTTCTTTGTAAAGATCCACTATGCAAGTTATCGAGGTAATTGTTTTGCCTGCACCTGTGGCTAATTTGAATAAACCTTTATAATCAGCATTTTTCCAGCTTTTAATGGCTAACTTTTGATGCTCGAACAATTCAAAAACTCTTCCTTTCAGCATCAAAGGAAGAGCTGGTAGCCGCTCAGTAATTAATGCTTTTTTTACTGTTGTTTTTGACTTTTTAAAGCTATAAGAAAAAAAAGGACGGCGTTCTTCTACTTGATTGCTATCTAGTGGAAAAAATTGCTTTTTAAGCTCATATAAATCTGCGCCATTCTGAATAGATTTATAAAAGTCTGAAGTCAATGCTATAACTTTTGTTCTCGGGTTTTGGTCTTGCCAAAGCAGTTCAAACTTATTTATCTCGTCTTGACCATAATCACAAAACGAATCCCGCCAACTAAAATATACTGATATCTCTTCAGAATTATATTTAGTTAATCCAGCCAAAGTTTCGTTTGCAGAACCACTAAATACGATTTTTTCACTGCCTTTATAAAATATTCCAATTTTCTTGTGGAACATCCCTTTGTGAGTAAAGGCAAATTTTATTTTCAATTGTCCTTTAGCAATTAAGTAAGTCAACAGATCTAAGTGGTAGTTCTTTGAATTAAATAAAATATCGCTTAATTTAGCTATTCGAGACTCAACAGGGTTTTGCAAACCTCTCATGACAGCTTCATACTCTGAATCATCCAGTGGGTCGCCAATAACTAGTCTTATAGTTCCACCAGTTTCGACAAATACTTCTAGCCCTTCAGCTGCTGAAGCGAGTACTTCAGAACTAAAATAGCCGACAGATCTATCATAGTTTTCAGCCACCTTTAGAGCTGGTGTATAAAAACTCTGAAGTATATCATCAACTTCAGAGTCATATTTAGGTTTCAAATTCAAACTGGACAGAAGCATGATTGTTTAATTCAACCAACCATAAAGATTTACCCAAGCATTCTTCAGCAATAACTCGGTGCGTTCTTCAATTGCTACTTTATTCCACTCTTCAGCATAAGTGATATCGGCAAATTTACTTTCTAAAAGAACATTAGAGCAGTGTAATTTAGATTCATCTGATAAATCGCTGTAGTTATTCAGTAATGTATCAAGCTCTTTTATAGAGTCACTTGAAAGGGCTACTAGTAATGATTGCTTAATATCATCCCAAGAATCATCTTTTAAGATATTATCTCTCGGATCAATAAGCACATTACCTAGTTTATTAAATACTTCAGGATCGTTTATGTCAGTATCTTGCCAATGCCTTTCACCTGAGTAAACCTTCTTGACAACATCTTTTTTACTAATAATTTTCCACATTGCTGTAGTTAAAAATTGAGTAACAGGTTCTTCTATACGCTCAAAGTCATTTCCAATCAGCTTAACATTATGAAAACCAGCAAGTACTAACAGTTTTATACCTTTCACTTTAGTCAACAATGGTTGCTTTGAACAAATATCGAGCCATTGGTCTATGTCTGTTTCTTTTGGTGATTGTTTACTCTGTATTTTATATTCGAGTTGTTGTCTAAAGAATGACTTTAAATCCTCGACATTGAACTGTTCAGCACTCAAATTGTTCTCTTTTAATACGTATGGTGTATGGTAACTACCTGAAACATCAAACCCCTTCTCATGTAATTTTTTATAAACATTATCTATACCATCCGCTCCACCACTCATTGCTCGCCAAAGTACACTAAAAGCGGTTACAGCTTTAATAGCTTTATTAAAACTAAAATCATTAGAACCTGACTGAGCATAATGTTTATCTTGTAGAATAAACTGTATAAGAAGTGGTTGGACAATGTCGTGCTTTATATCTACTAAATAACGTAAGCATAAATTTGCTAAATCAAGATCGGTTTCATTAACTAGATTTGATGCATGTGGGTTTGCCGCTTGCCAATTATCAAATAAAAAGTCTGCAGATGTTGCTAGATAGTTAAGATAATCATCACGGTTTACACATTTAGTATTTTCATAACTATCAAGCATTGCCTTACGTTGATCACGGAGATGAGTAACCTTAACTTTCCCTTCGAATGCTCTTACGAAAGCTAAAATTAATGCTTTTGTTTTATCGTTCTTTTCTTTACTTGCTGTTATTTTCTCAAAGCGATCGGTAATAGAGTTTAGAGTTGCCAATTCTTCTTTTGCAGCTTGAGAATCTTCATCTCGTTTTCTTCCAATGTGTTCAATTACCTTAGGTACAAATGTTTCTATTGCAGTCAGCGGTTCTCCTGTAGTATTGAGCGCTTCGAACATATCAAATGCATATGATTCATTATTAACTTCTACGTAAGTTAAACAAACTCTGTGTAGTAAGAATTTAGTAAAAGCAGTGATAAAAATCATTGCAGGCACTTTCACTTGTTGTTGTGCCGCATTTATGAGCTCTTCATCAATGGGAAAATCAAGACAACTATCTAATGTTGAAACATTTAATAAATCTTCTAAGTTGAGCTTTTCTTGATCAGAACCTTTTAATTGGAAACCTTTTTCAATATCTCCTAGTAGTTTTTTAATTATCCGGTAATTCTCACTAACTCTTTTACTACCTTCACTTAATGAAGCTCTATCAAATTCAGCAAACTTTTCGGTACCTTCATGTTCTAAAACATGCTTTTCGTATGCTATGAGTATTTCTGCCATAGGGCTTTTATAACTAGCTTTGTTCTCTGTTTTACCCCAGCAATCTACTTGTGAGCGAATTATTTTAGGGTAGTTTTTATACAAAGGGTGTTCAGCAGCAGTTTTTACAACAGTAGCAGACGTATCGTTGATTAACTCTGAAATTGTTTCTTTCAATGCTTCTAATGAGTCTTTTATATTTTCATGACTTTCAGTCTCAATTAACCGCTTCAATTTCGGCAAATGTAGCCTAAGCCTCTCATTCAAAGCTACCAGTATTAATGTAAGTGTTGATAATCGCTGTTGTCCATCTATAACAAGTCTAATATCTTGAGGATGCTGTTTTCTATTTAGAGGAAAAATTGTCTTTGCATCATTATCTTCAACAGTTAGGATCGAGCCAAGAAAGATAATTGCATCAGGTGAATCTAATAAATTACGAAATACATTGTCACAGTCGATAAACAAGTCATTGATATGTACCTCTTCCCATGAGTATGGCCTCTGATAAGCAGGCATATAAAAACCCATTTTGTTTGTATCACATAAGACATCGTAAACTGACTTTGGTTCTGCCTTAAAAATGTCGAGGGACTTTTGCATCTAAGATTGGTTCCTTTATTAGATATCAGAGTTAATAAGTTCCTTTTTAATTAGATAACACTAGACCTTTATCAACCCTGAACAAAATTGCTATCTATCTGAATAATAATATAATTGCACAAAAAAAAATAAATTTACATAATTATTTAGTATAGTTACTCAGCAACTGTATAAATATACAAAAAGCACTTTCTCTTAGGTTTAATTCCATATAACATTACTGCTGTTGGACAAGTTCTCCAGGAGTAGTTATAAGCATGAAAGCTAAATTTACAGGGCACGATACCTTTCCCCTGCGCTATGGATGGTTATACAAAGCTGTTAATCATTTGAATTTAAAAGGTAAGTTTACTAGTACTGACGAAGAAGGCATACGTGAATCGATCGTACGTTTAGGTGTTGGTAAAAACATGGTCAAAGCAATACAGTATTGGGCAGAATCAAGCTGTGTAATTAATGCTTCGCGCGAGCAAAACTCTTACGTCCATCATATTACCCCGCAAGGTAAACGCTTATTTGGTGACGGTATCAGCCCTGGTGCTGATCCTTACCTTGAAAAAATTGGGTCAATTTGGCTTTTACATTTTTGGCTTAATTTCAATGACAAGCACTTAACGGCATATCGTTACTTCTTTAATTACGCAAATGTTCAGCATTTCGAAAAGTCAAAATTTGTTGATGACTGTTATAGCGCTGCAACTCAATTGATTCAATCTGAAGTAGGTAACATTTCTACAATTAAAAAAGACATTGACTGTTTTTTAAATACTTATTGTAAAAAAGCAAAATTGGCTAAATCAAAAACAAACATAAAGGTTGATGAAGATCATTTTACAAGCCCGTTATCAGAACTCAATTTATTACAAGACAATGGAGCTGGGTTTTATGTAAGCGCACTTGCTGAACGCCCGGAATTACCTATTGAAATATTTGCCTATGCATTGCTTGAGTTTTATAAGCTAGAAACTGTAGATTCTAATGTCACTACAATTGACTTTGATTCACTATTAACTAAGCCCTGTTCGCCTGGTCGTATATTCCGCCTTTCAGAGTCAGGTTTAGGTCAAAAACTAGATGAGTTACAAGAGTTTAGTGCTGGTGAAATATCATGGGTTGATTCTCTAGGCTTGCGTCAAGTTAACATTAACCAATCACCTGAAAACCAATCTGACAAGTATTTAGATATCTATTATGGCCAATAAAATGTCTGACTTATTAATTAATATAAACCAACGTTATAAAAGCTCAACACGTATTGATGTTGATACGTCAGATCTAAAACCTTTTATTGATGATTTTATTGTTCATGGTACCGCTGTTAACGTAATTGATACTATTAGCCGTGAATTTCAAAGCAGTACCCAGCGTGCCTACACTATTACAGGCCCTTATGGTTCAGGTAAATCAACTATTGCGTTGTTTTTAAGTTGTCTGTTAAGCCAACACTCAAATGAGCGTGATTACGCTCAAGCAAAATTAGATAATTCGCAATCAATTATTACTGACTTTAATTCACGCTTTAATATTAAAAATGGTTGGCAAACCATTAAACATGTGTGTGGTTTAGAAGCACCCAGCAATAGTATTTTAGTGAGCTTATTAAAAGCTTATAGTGTTGAATTTGATGAAGAAGTTATTAGCTCATATGATGATGAAGCTTGTTTAAAAGAAATTAAGAAACTTCTTGCGACACCTAATACTGATAAAGACGGTGTGATCATTTTACTCGACGAAATGGGTAAAGCGCTTGATTATCAATCAAGGTCAAACAAAGATCTGCACCTATTCCAATCATTAGCAGATATTGTACAAAACTCTAAAAGTCCAGTCGTTATCATTGGCTTTTTACATCAGGCATTTTCTGATTACGCAAAAAATAAAGACAGTAAAACTCAGCAAGAATGGGCAAAAGTGCAGGGTCGTTACCGTGACCTGAGTTTTAACCCATCCATTGATGAATCACTTATTCTTGTGGGTGATTCAATTGCCAAACACGCAAAAGTTTCGAACGCATTAACAGAACAACATAAATCTCTTGTTAATGTAGTCAGCGAGTCTTTTGTTAATCAAGCGAGAAATGCAAACGCACTTTTAAATACTCTTCCGCTTGATCCCGTTGTTAGTTTATTGCTTGGCCCTGTTTCTCGCAGACGTTTTTCTCAAAATGAAAGAAGTTTGTTTGGCTTTTTAGCATCCCATGAAAAGCTAGCATTTCGAGAATTTTTAGAGACAAACTATAACCAATTAAATGAATCACTTGCACTATATCAACCTGAAGCATATTGGGATTACTTGCATCATAACTTACATCATTTAATTGTTACATCTCATGATAGTAAGGCTTGGTTAGAAGGTTGTGATGCAATTCATAGGGCGAGTCAAAAAGGGGCTGAGCTTCACGTAGCTATTACTAAAGTAATTGCGTTATTAACCATTTTTGGCTTCCACCATCATTTACACGCTAAACGTGCATTTATCTCGAATTACTTTGTAACTCGCGGCTATTCTAAACAAGATGTAGATAACGCCATAAGTGACCTAGAAAATTGGACAGTAATTATTTACCGTCAAAAGCACGATGCTTTATTCGTATTTCAAGGCAGTGATATTGATATCAATACGCTTATCAATGAACGTATTGAGGCCATTAGCGAAGGTGTGGATTGGACACAGGTTTGTGATTTACCGCAAAATACGCTAGCAACAGCGCATTATCATGAAACAGGTACTATGCGTTGGGCATCCACTAAGCTTGTTAACAAGCTGGATAAAAACTTGATTGCTGCTCTTTCAAACACACCTGTTACAGGTGAAACGTTTTTACACTTTGTGTTACCTACAAATACGAGTGTTGCTAAAGAGTTAAACAATTCTCTTACAGACGATTCATATATTGCTATTGGTAATGTAGAAAGTTTTGATTCATTAAAGCTTGAAGCTATTGAATTAATTGCACTTAATCAAATTGCTAAAGAAGAAAGCAAAATAAATCATGATCTCATCGCTAAAAATGAGTTAGAAACGAGAATAACCCAAGCTAAGTACAAAGTTGCAGAAGAGTTACATCGTTTATTTAAAGATGCTAGTTGGAAATACAAAGGTAAAAAACTAGCTAATGCATCGCTAACAGTTTTAGCATCTCAGATTGCAAATATTATATTTGCCAAAGCTCCAAGCGTTATTAATGAATTAGTAAATCGCTCAAAACCTTCGGGAAGTGCAAATAGCGCCATAAGAAAGCTAATGAACGCAATGTTTGAATATGGTGATGAAAAAGATCTGGGATTTGATGAAAATAGCTTTCCTCCAGAAAAAGGGCTTTATCTCTCCTGCTTAAAGAGTAAAGGGTGGCATTTAGAAACAAGCGAGGGTTATCTGTTCCCAAACAATTGGGATAAACAAGCGATAAATAACAACCCTAAAATGCATACTCTTTGGCAAGATGGCGTAACATTTATTAAGCAACACTCTAAAAACCAGCATGTTACTCTTGCTGCACTTTATGATATGTGGATGAAACCACCTTACGGTTTAACTTCAGGTTTATGTTGTATTTATGGCCTTGCATTATTGAAGTCGTTAGAGGGCCAAGTAGCTTTTTATGATTTTGATTCAACTAAACAATTTGTATTTATCCCTGAATTAGATGAAGAACTTGTTAACAAGATTTACAAGTACCCACATGAAGCTGCTGTAAGGTATTTTGAGATATCTGAAATTCAAACACACTTATTGGATAACCTAGCAAAAGCAACTCTCGGTGAAACGCAACCAAATGGTGCGATACTCAACATCGCCAAACATATAGTTGGCATTGTTCATAAGTTGCCTTCATGGGTTAAGAAAACAAGTGGTGACAATTTTGGGGAAGAACATCAGCAAGGATTGTCTAAAGAAGCTAGGAATTTTAGAAATAAAGTAATTGGCGCAAACGATCCATTTAAGTTGATTTTAGATGATTTACCTACCGTTTTTGGTTTTAGTAAAGACGATCCGTCAGTAGAAAAACAATTGGCGACTAGCTTAAAACGGGCAATCGAAGAACTTACTGCGCAACATGACATTTTATTTAATGGTTTTAAACAAGTCATAACTTCAATGCTTGGTGAAGATTTTAATGAGCAACTTAAAGAACGATGTATTTTTGTCGACACAGTTGCAAAGCGACCAAATGTCAAAGAATTTGCCAAGCGTATCGCTGCCTATATAGATAATCAAGATCAGCCAATTGCTAAAACTAAATTCGAATTTATTATCAATTTAACTACTGGTACTCCAGAGCGTAACTGGACAGATAAACACTTACGCAATGGTTTTGATGAACTACAAAATTTATGCATTCAATTTAGACGCATAGAATCTTTTGGCAACATCCAAAACAAAGGTACGTCGAAACCATTAGCGTTAATGACATTGGATGACAATGGTAAGCACAAAGAATTTGGTAGTTTTATAAAACATGGTTTAACTGATGATACTCAAGTGCTTAAAGCCGTTAGTAATATTAAGTCTAACTTGTCTGATATTTCAAAAGAAAAACAGCTCGCAGCATTATCTAAGCTACTTGCTGATTTAATGGATGATGTCACTGAGGAGACTATTGATGACTGAAAAAGTTAAATATGTTCTTGGTCTTTCAGGAGGTAAAGACAGTAGTGCTCTTGCACTGTTTGTTAAGGAAATGTACCCCGAACTAGAAGTTGAATATTTTTTCACTGACACAGGGTATGAACTACCTGAAACGAATGATTTTATCGATAAGCTAGAAGAGAAATTAGGGTATATTCATCGCCTAAACGCACGTTCACTAAATAATATTGAAGGACGTGGTGAAAAAGATTTCGCCCATTTACTAAAAGAGCATGGTAACTATTTACCATCACAACGAGATCGTTGGTGTACTGTTCAAATGAAGCTAAAACCCTTTGAACAGTGGTTAGATGGTTTTATCAAAGACGGTTATAAAATTAAAAATTTTGTTGGCATACGCGCTGATGAACCAGAACGTACTGGATATATGACTATTGAAAAGCCCATTGAATCGGTTTTTCCGTTTCGTGAACATGGCATTGTGCGTAGTGATATTGAAAATATACTACAACGTAATGGTTTAGAACTGCCGGAATATTATAAATGGCGCTCTCGTTCAGGTTGTACGTTCTGCTTTTACCAACGTAAAATTGAGTGGGTGAAATTAATGCAAATGCACCCCGACTTATTTGAAGAAGCAAAAGCTTTTGAAAAAGGTGATGATACCAATACTACAGTTGGTGAACGTTTTTACTGGATGGGACAAGGTACCCCGCTAGAAACTTTAGAAGACCCTGAAGTACAAAAGCGCATAATTGAAAATCATGAGAAAAAAGTTGCTCGCTTCCAAAAGAAAAAGCGTAGAAATGCACTGCTAGGTGATATTGAAGGGTATTGTGAGTTCGGTGAACTCGACGATATTTACGATGAAGCTGAAGGCGGTGGAGCCTGTGTTACATGTTATAAATAAAAAAAGCAGCTTTTAAGCTGCTTTTTTTATGGCGTCAATTAAGAGGTCAATGTCCTTGATACTTATGTCGTACGAAAAGCTAATGCGAAATGTATTTTCAGCTTCTTCTCTAGTTAACCCAAGTGCAGTTAGTACATGAGATGCCTCGATTTCTTTTGAGGAGCAAGCTGAACCTTGTGCCAAGCACATTAAGCTCTCATTTTCTCTAATCAACAGACCCGTATTTACTTCTAATAAGCTTAATGACAAACAATGAGGTAAAGAGTCTAAATGTCCATTTATTTGATAATGTATATTTTGTTCTTCCAGCTGCTGCAATAAGTATTGTTTTATATTCTTTTCTTTAAACGCTTGGTAGTACTTTTCAAAGTATTCGATTGCAGTACCAAATCCCATAATCAGAGGGGTAGCAACTGTTCCACCTCTTAATCCATCTTCTTGTCCTGCTCCGTGTATTACTGGCTGTAAATTGTGTTTTCTTAAATCTCTGATGTAAATTGCACCAATACCTTTGGGGCCACCTATTTTATGGGCTGAGAATGACATAATATCTACATTCATATCATCAACATCAATCTCTATTTTGCCAAAACTCTGAGCTGCATCAGTATGAAATAAAACATTCTTTTCAAAGCAAACTTTGCCTATTTCAGATATCGGATTTATCGTTCCTAATTCATTATTTACATGCATTACAGATACTAAAGCAGTGTCTTCTCTTAACGCATCTCTAATAGATTCTGGTTCAATAATTCCTTGTAAATTAGGCTTCACAATTGTGAATTCATACCCTTGCTTCTCAAGAAAGTCACAGATTGAAAAAATACATTTATGCTCGATCGCTGAAATTACTATATGTTTTTTGTTTTCAGCAACATCACCACCGAATAATACACTCTTAAATGCGATGTTATTCGACTCAGTAGCTCCACTTGTAAAGACAATTTCGCTAGCAAACGCACCAATTTTTTCAGCAAGTTGCTCTCTTACTTTATTAACTTGCTCAAGAGATTGCTCACCTAAAAAGTGGTTCGATGCAGAATTTGCAAATGTATTTTCAAATGCTTCTTTTAAAGCTATTTGCACTTCAGGTAGAACTGGGTAGGACGCTGCGGTATCGAAATAAATCATAGCAAAATTCACAGTATAAATTTGTTTATTTATATCATTTTATAACGCTATTATCTAAACATAATGTACTAATAAATATAGGAATTGAAATATGGACATTGAAATTCTTCATCACGGGGCGGTTAATGGTGTTACCGGCTCGTGCCACCAGCTAAAAATTGATGACGCTGCGAGTCTGTTAATTGATTGCGGTTTGTTTCAGGGGGATGAGCAACGAACTGGTGGCGATAATGTCCTTGCCATCGCGTTTGATATTGCAACTGTTGCTGCGCTTATTGTTACCCATGTGCATATTGATCATGTAGGGCGCATTCCTTATTTACTTGCGGCGGGGTTTAAAGGCCCTATTTATTGCTCTAAGGCATCGGCGCAGTTGTTGCCATTAGTGATTGAAGATGCACTTAAAATTGGCGTTACCCGTGATGAGTCACTTATTAATACGTTCTTAAAACTACTTAAAAAGCAAATTTTTGCCCTTGATTTTAATTGCTGGCAGCCAATTACTTTGGCAAGTAAAACATCTAAAGCAAAGTTACGTTTACAGCGCGCTGGCCATATTTTAGGTAGCAGTTATGTTGAGATTGACATAACCCAAGGCAAGCAGAATCATCGTGTGGTTTTTAGTGGCGACTTAGGTGCACCTTACACACCGCTATTGCCCTCGCCTAAATCCCCTTATCGTGCCGACACCTTAATAATCGAATCAACCTACGGCGATAAAATACACCAAGGGCGTAAAACCCGCGCCAAAGTACTAAAACAAGTGATTGAAAAAGCGGTTGCCGACAAAGGCGTAGTAATTATTCCGGCCTTTAGTATTGGCCGCACACAAGAGCTACTATACGAGCTAGAACAATTTATTTATCAAGAACGCAAACACAACTCTATTTGGCAATCGCTTAATGTGATTGTAGATTCGCCCATGGCGGCTAACTTTACTGCCCATTATTTGCAGTTTAAAGCTTTGTGGGATGATGAAGCCAAACGCAAACTTAACGCCCATCGGCATCCGCTCGATTTTTCTCAGCTGATAACTGTAGATAGCCATAAAGAGCACCTCGCTATGGTCAGTGCCCTTGCCAATAATAAACAACCTGCCATTGTAATTGCCGCCAGCGGTATGTGTAGTGGTGGCCGCATTGTTAACTATTTAACCACCTTTTTACCCAACAAAACTGCCGATATTATATTTGTTGGCTATCAAGCCAGCGGCACACCGGGGCGCGATATTCAACAATATGGCCCAAACAATGGCTATGTAATACTTAACCACGAAAAAGTCACGATTAATGCTGGCGTGCACACCATTAGTGGCTATTCAGCCCACGCCGACAAAAACGATTTACTCAATTTTGTAAAACGCATTAAACGTAAGCCGCACACAATTAAAATTGTCCATGGCGATAACAGTGCAAAAAGTGCTTTAAAACAGGCTTTTTTAGAACTATTACCCTCATGTAATGTTGTGATTGCTGAGTAGATAAAGCCCTTGTAACTTAATGCTTGTTCTCGGCCAATATGGTTTCAATATAATCGGTTAGCTCACCTTTAAACTCAGCACGTTGAATGGCGTATTCTATATTGGCTTTAATAAAGCCAAGCTTATTGCCGCAATCGTGGGTTTTGCCCACCAGCTGGTAAGCCTCTAACCCTGTTTGGTCTAATAACGTATAAAGCGCATCGGTTAGTTGAATTTCATCGCCTGCACCCGGTGGGGTTTTGGCTAAAATTGGCCAAATGCTTTCAGAAAGTACATAACGGCCCGTAATGGCAAGGTTTGAAGGGGCTTCTTCGCGTGGTGGTTTTTCTACCATGCCAATAATTTTAGCGGTTTCGCCTGCACACAGGGTTTGGTTGTCTAAATCAACCACGCCATAGCTTTGCACCTGTGCCATTTCTACTGGGTTTACCATTATTTGATTAACGCCTGTTTCGTTGTAGTTACTAACCATTTTCGCGAGGTTTTCTACGCCTAAATCTGAGTGGTATTTATCAATGATTACATCGGGCAAAATTACCGCAAATGGCTCTTCGCCAATTACCGAACGCGCACATAAAATGGCATGGCCTAGTCCTTTTGCTTCAGCTTGGCGCACCGAAATCATAGTAATACCTTTGGGGTTAATGCTTTTAACCTCTTGTAAGAGCGAGCGTTTAACACGTGATTCTAGCTGCGCCTCTAACTCAAAACTGGTATCAAAGTGGTTTTCGATGGAGTTTTTACTGGCATGGGTTACTAACACAATTTCTTTAATGCCAGCAGCAGCCGCCTCTTCCACCACATATTGAATAAGTGGTTTATCTACCAGTGTTAGCATTTCTTTTGGAATGGCTTTGGTTGCTGGCAGCATACGTGTGCCAAGGCCTGCAACGGGGATCACCGCTTTGGTTACTTTTTTCATTGTTATACTCCCTTACGTTTATTGGTTAGCCAAATTGTTTGATATGGCAACAGCGCAAACTCGCTGTTTAAATCGTTAATTTGCTGATCTGTGAGTAAGTCGTACCAGTGTTCTGTTTCAATTAAATTAAGCTCGTTTAAACGAAGCGAGACTGGCTTATTAGTAATATTAGCAATACAAAAGATACTTTGACTGCGATTCATACATTGTCGCCACACACCAAACAGTTCTGGGCCAAGTTGCAACACAAATTGGGTGGCGTTGGGGTGAAAGGCATTTTGCTGTTTTCTTATTGCTAGCAAGGTTTTTAGGCCGCTTAATACTTTGCTGTGATGGCTGTACGGATTGGCAAGTTGATCATTTAACAATTCGCTTTGCCAGCGGTGGCGGTTAATCGCGCGGTTATGATGGGTGTTGTTGTATTTTTCATAGTCGTTTTCGGTGCCAAGCAAACTATGAATATAAATACCGGGAATGCCTTCTAGGCTCATCATAATGCTGTGGGCGCAAATAAACCGCTGGTACTGATGCTTATCGGGCCCATCTGTTGTGCCTTTAAGCGCATCATACAAAGCAATGTTCATTTCGTAAGGTTTTTGGCTGCCATCTTCCCCTGTTCGCCACGAAATAAGCCCGCCAAAATTTTGCATGGTGTTAACCATGGTGGCAATTTCGCTTTCGCTCAGTAAACCTTCGGCTGGCCTTAAGCCAATGCCATCGTGCGAAGCAATAAAGTTAAAATAGCAGGTACCATTTTGCGCGGGTGGCATGCGCATTAACCAGTGTTTTAACGCTTGGCAATCGCCTGAAATTAAGCTGTAAATAAGTAGCGGCGGCAGCGAAAAGTTATAAATGGCATGGGCTTCGTTGGCATTACCAAAATACGCTAAGTTTTGAATATTAGGGATGTTGGTTTCGGTAATTATTATGGCGTTTTCATTTGCGCATTCAATAAGCGTGCGTAACAGCCTTACTACTTCATGGGTTTGCGGTAAGTTAATGCAACTTGTGCCTATTTCTTTCCATAAAAAGGCGATGGCATCTAAACGAAATATCAACACGCCCGCATCTAGGTATTGTTTAATAATACCCACAAACGCAATAAGCACTTCTGGGTTTGAAAAGTCTAAATCGACTTGATCATGACTAAAGGTGCACCACACAAACTGCTCGCCTTGCTTGGTGGTTACTGGCTTTAATAAAGGTGATGTGCGCGGCCTAACCACTTTATCAAGCGGGTCGCTTTGCGATGCGGTAAAAAAGTAATTGTGGCCTGTGCCCTCGCCTTTTATAAAGTTTTCAAACCAAATGGAGCGCGCTGAGCAGTGGTTAATCACTAAATCGGCCATTAACTTATAGCTTTTGCTTATGGCGCTAATGTCTTGCCATTCTCCCAGTGATTCATTCACGCTGGAATAATCAAGCACTGAAAAACCATCGTCTGAGCTGTACGGGAAAAACGGCAAAATATGTACGCCGCTTAGCTCATTACTTAAATGGCTATCAATAAATTGTTTTAAAGTTACCAGCGGCTTTTCACTGTCGCATACTATGCTGTCGCCATAGGTGATCATCACAATATCCGATTCATTCCAGCGGTTTAAAAAAGGCGTTGGCCCTTGCGCGTTTTCACTTAACGCCATTTGGGTTAAAAGCTTATCGGCGATGGCATCCACTGAGTCCTTTATTGCGACCCCTTCATAAATAACTTGCAGTTGCTTAAGCAGTTTTTCTTTTAATGGATAGGTCATCAGCTTACCTTTTTGCGAAGTTTTGCTGAAAATTCGAGGTAATCTTCTTCTACCGCTTCTTCTAAGCGTGAAAGCACATCGGGCATGGCGCTAATTACTCGGTTCCACGATGGAATAAACGGAGTTTCCATAGGTTTTTCTAAAAATGATTGCCCTGCTGCCATAATGTTTTTAGCAAACATTTCTACTGATTTTTCTTCGGTGTGAATATCCACTTGCAGGCCATTGATAATCGCATCGTTTTTATAGGTTTCGATATAGTCGAGCGCAATGCGGTAATAGGTAGCTTTTATGGTGCGCATGGTTTCGGTGTTTAGGGTGTAACCTTGCGTGGCGAGCTTTCTAAAAAACGCTTTGGTTATGTCTATCGACATTTTAGATAAGCCACCTTCGCTATTATGAAGCGATAAGTCTTGGTGCTTGTGGTCGTACACGTTGGCAATATCCACCTGGCACAAGCGGTTGGCAGCATAGTTGCGCTGCATTTCTGAAAGTACGCCAATCTCTAACCCCCAATCGCTTGGAATACGAATATCGTTTAGCACATCACGTCTAAACGAAAACTCACCCGAGAGCGAATAACGGTAGCTATCCATATAATCTAGGTAGTCGTTATGGCCTATCACGCGTTTAAGTGCTTTTAATAATGGTGTAACAAGTAAACGCGCCACACGGCCATTAAGTTTGCCATCGGAATAACGGGCGTAATAGCCTTTGCAAAATTCGTAGTTAAATTGCGGGTGCGCTACAGGGTAAATTAAACGGGCAATTAAGCTGCGGTCGTAAGTTAAAATATCGCAGTCGTGCAGTGCGATAGACTCCGCCTCTTTAGTGGCTAGCGCATACCCCATGCAATACCACACGTTACGGCCTTTACCCATTTCGGTCGGTGCCACGCCTAGCGCTTGTAATTCGGCGTCGAGCTGCTTTAATCGTGGGCCATCATTCCATAAAATTTGATGTGGCTGGCCTAAATATTTAAAAAACTCAATGGCTTTACAAAACTCAGCTTCGGTGGCTCTGTCTAGGCCAATAATCACTTGCGATAAATATGGCACTTCACTTAAATGTTCAACAATTTTAGGCAGCGCTTCACCTTCTAGCTCGCTGTAAAGTGAGGGTAAAATTAAGCCCATTGGCCGCGTTTTAGAAAACTCAACCAGCTCGTTTTCTAGCTCTTCCACACCTCGATTAGTTAGATTATGTAGCGTGGTTACAATGCCATTTTGGTAAAAATCAGCCATAGTCTTTCTCCTTCAGAGGGTGGTTAATAATCGATTTAATGCGCTCAATATGATGGTTATCAAGCTCGCTAATAAGTTGCATCATCACTTCGTGCCAGCCTGTAGGCCCTGGCATAGTTGAGCGCATAACGCCTTTTTCACGCTGTAAATCAATAAACGGATGGGTCATTGATTTGATTTGTACTGCGATATCTGCTTGTTCTAGCATGGCGCTGTCGTTTTCGCTATCGCCGAGTGCCACACTCAGCCAATCACCCGGCAGTTCGCCTTTAATTAGGTTAAATAACCACTTAAGCGCTAGCCCTTTATTTTCAGTGCCACATACATGTAAAAAACGCCCACCTTCAATAATGATTGCGCCATGTTCGCGCATGCGTTTTATAAATGCGCTTTTTTGGCAGGCTTCCCCCCTCCAATGTAAAGGTTCGGAGTAATGGCGCAGTTTGGCTTTTTCCGCGTCTTTTTCACTTAAACCTGTAAGCTCCGCCAGCTCACTATTCGTCATTTGGGCAAAGCCTTTATAAAGATGTGCAAAATCGCTGGCGTGTTGTTTTAGCTGGCTTAACCAAAAGCTGCGTGGCTGGCCAAATTCTTTAATGTAGAATTCGCCAAATTCAATCAGATCTTTGGTTTCAATCACGTTTTCTTTTAACCATTTTTTGGGTAAAAAAACGGCGGCACCATTTTCCACAATAAACGGCGTGCCAAGCCCTAACTGTGCGCGAATTGCGATAATTTCTTTATAGGTTTTGCTAGTGCAAGGAATAATAGGAAAGTCCAATTCGTGGCATAAAAACACGCTGACTTTTGCAGGTTGAAACTCGTAGCTGTAATGATCAAGCAAGGTGCCATCAAGGTCGGTAAATACCGCGAGCTTTTCAGGAAAACACAACTGTTTAAAGCGCCCTGTTACCTCAACTATTTTGCGTGTTTCATTTAGGTGTAAGGTGATGTCGGTAGTTTGACAAAACTCGTTTAAAGCAACGCGGGTAAGCCTTTCAAAAAACAGCACAAAGCGCTCTATTTCTTGCTCACTCATAATTTTATTGGCTGGCAGTTTATCTTGTTGCAAACGCAGCTTGGCTTCTTGCTCTTTGCGCCATTGTGCCACTACATCAAAACTAGGTGCTTTTAGCATAATCCAACGGTCAACTCGCTCGAACACATTTTGGTAAACACCACTCAGCTGATTATTGACGTATTCACGCCATGTGCCGTTTTCATCTTCTATTGCTTCAAGCGCGTTTATAGGTGTTTTTAATGCGTCTTGAGGCTCTGCGTTAAGCCCAACGCACCACCCTTCTAGAATAATCACATCGGGTGCTGATGTAACTTTGGTCCATTTATCTGATGGGAATGGATTGTCAGTGGCTTTATTAAAACGGCGAATGAACAAAGGGCGTTTTAACGTTTTACGCGTAAGCGCAGCTAAGTCATGATCTAGCTGATCAATTTTGTGGGTACCCGGTACGCCGCGTGTGCCAAGCAGTGGGTGAATGTTTGTGGCGAGCTCTTCGCGCTCAGAGGCAGATAAGTAATAATCATCGAGCGAAATCGACACTACATTTAAACCAAAATACATGCGTAAATATTGGTTTAAAAAGTCTGTAAGTGTGCTTTTACCCGAACCTTGGCAACCGTTTATGCCAATCACCAGTGGCTGCTTTGTTCTATTTTGGTGCAGTGCAATTTGCTCTGCGATAGGTGCGTACCAAGTTTTTATTGTTTTTTTAACTTCCTGAGAAAGCGAATGTTTTTCTATAAAATGAGAGAGAAACTTGGCAGATAGCGCTTGCACCATAATAATGCATCCTTAGAACGATTTAACTAAATAGTATTTAACTAAATCAATATATGTGCCAAAGCACACCACCTGACAGTTTGCCTTAAATAATATAAAGGCTTTTATATTTAAAACTTCTACCTATTGGATAAATGCTTTTTTTAGCGATATTTTTATTGTTTATGTGCTTAATAACACAAACAAAGTGTTAAAAAGTGAGGTATTTGGTTAATGTTTAAATCACCTAATGCTTGATATTTAATGTAAGAATAAAATTCAGATAATAAAAACAATAGGCTGAAAATGAAGAATGTTATCGTAGCTGGTGTCGGTATGACACAGTTTTGTAAACCTGGCCAACAAGAGCCGTATCGCGTAATGGCTGCAAACGCTATTAGATTGGCGCTTACTGACGCTGGCGTTAATGTAAGCCACATCGAACAAGGCTATGCAGCTTATATTTATGGCGACAGTACCTGTGGGCAACATGCGTTTTATGATGTTGCTCAAACCGGTATTCCCATCATTAATGTTAATAATAATTGCTCTAGTGGTTCAACAGCGCTCTATGCTGCAAGGCAAGCCATATTGTCTGGTGAGGTTGAGTGTGCTGTAGCTTTTGGCTTTGAGGAAATGCAACCAGGTGCGCTGGGCTCACATTGGTCTGACAGGGAAAACCCGTTTGATAGAGCCAATGCTGTGTATGATAAATTTGGCATTCCAAAAGCGCCTATTGCACTACGCGCATTTGGTGCAGCCGGTAAACATTATATGGAAAAATATAATGTCACTAGCGAGCTTTATGCAAAAGTAGCCGTAAAATCACGAAGTCATGCCATACATAACCCTTATTCACTGTTTTCAAAACCACTTACCGTAGAAAGTGTGCTTAATGACAAAATAATTTTTGATAATTATATGACGCGCACTATGGCATGCCCGCCCACCTGCGGCGCTGCAGCTGTCATTCTGTGTAGTGATGCTTTCGCTAAAAAGCATAATATTAGACATGGGGTGAAAATTATTGGCCAAGCCATGGCAACTGATACCCAAGAGTCATGGCAAGATCCTATTCTTTCGGTTGGTGCCGGTATGACTAAACGCGCTGCCAATAAAGCCTTTAACCTCGCGGGTGTTTCTCCTCAAGATGTTGATGTAATTGAATTACATGATTGCTTTACCACCAATGAAGTAATTAATTATGAAGCGCTTGGGCTATGTGAAGAAGGTGAAGCAATAAAGCTGATTTCTGACGGTGATAATACTTACGGTGGTAAGTTTGTAATTGGACCCTCCGGTGGTTTGATGTCAAAAGGCCACCCCATTGGTGCAACTGGCATAGCGCAATGTGTTGAATTAAGCTGGCATTTACGAGGCCAAGCAGGAAAAAGACAAGTTGAGGGCGCGAGATTAGCATTACAGCATAATGTGGGCTTGGGGGGCGCTGTGGTAGTCACCCTGTATCAAAAGTAATTGTGAATTCTGGTAGATATAAAAATAGCGCCAAAAGGCGCTAATTTTTAAAACGTTAAAGCGTTCTAAATTAGAACGGCATTTTGAAGCCTGGAGGCATCTGCATACCGCCAGTTACTGCTTGCATGCGCTCTGCTGTTTGCTCTTCAACGCGGCGTACTGCATCGTTGATTGCTGCAGCTACTAGGTCTTCGATCATTTCTTTGTCGTCTTCCATTAGTGACTCATCAATGTCGATGCGACGCACATTATGACTACCTAGCATAGTTACTTTCACAAGGCCTGCGCCTGCTTCACCAACTACTTCCATATTTTTAATTTCTTCTTGGGCTTTTTGCATGCGCTCTTGCATTTGCTGCGCTTGCTTCATCATGTTACCCATTCCGCCTTTAAACATAATTTTTCTCTCTTTTAATGCATGGCAGCTAGGCTACCAACAAAATTATAATGCCTTTATTGTACCTTCATCTAGCTCTGCGTCAAAGTGTGTCATGAGTTGAGTGATGATTGGATCGTTTTTAATAGTATGCACGGCTTGTTGATGACGAAATGCATCAATCTTTTGCTGAATTTTAAACGGCGTATGTTCAACTACATCGTTAAATTCTATTGCGAGTTCAACCTGCATATTTTTTAATTGAGATAACGCTTGCTGTAATTGATCGCGAAGCATTGGCGAATCTAGGTGCTTTTGCTCAGAATCGACTAGCAAATTAACCTGTGCACCCTGCTCTTGATATATGCTGTGCAGTGCAAATTGTCGCACGCGACCACCAAGCCCCATTTCTTCAATTTTGTTTGCCCACTCGTCTTGCTGATGGGCAAAACGTTCTTGCGAAATTGGGCTTTCGAAGCCTTCAATTATTTGCGGTTCTGGGGCAGGTGCAACTTCTTGCTTTGGCTCTGGCGTTAATTGTTCAATTAACTCAGGTGCCACATGCTGAGTTTCACCGCGGTATTTTTCAAGAGGGCTTTGTTTTGGTTTTGCAAAATTTTCGCCCCTTTGCTGGGGCTCAGTCTTTTTTATCGACGTTTCGCTACCATCCGGCTGAATAAGTGAGCCAGACCCTGACACATTGCGGCGTGCTAAAATTTTAGCAATGGCTTCGGCTTCGTTATTAAAACTTTGCTCAAAGCTTGGCTGTGTTGATTCTTCAACTTGCGGCTCGGCCTCGATTAAAGGCTCTGGAGCTTGCTCTGGCACGGGCGCACTGTCAAACGACTGTTGCTGTTGCTGTTGCTGTTGCTGTTGCTGTTG
>NZ_JAPEHW010000158.1 GCF_028875915.1 Pseudoalteromonas sp. G4 | reverse complement strand
CGCTCTCCCAGCTGAGCTATAGCCCCACATTCCAAAAAAGGACATTCTAAAGCGTGATGCTTTTGAACGGCGAGAACTTTAATTTTTTTTCTATCACTGGTCAAGTATTTTTTGTAGCATAAAAGGTAATTTTAGCTTGTTTGCACATTAATTGTGCGAGAGAGACCAATGGATATTAAAAATTATAACAACCATGCTTGGAATAAACAGGTCGAAGCAAATAATGAATGGACGCAGCCGGTCACAAGCTCACAAGTTGAAGCCGCGCGAAATGGCGATTGGTCTATTGTATTAACACCACATAAGAGTGTGCCACACAGTTGGTTTGGTGATTTAACAGGTAAAAAAGTACTGTGTCTTGCCTCAGGTGGCGGCCAGCAAGGGCCAATTTTATCGGCCGCAGGTGCTGATGTAACTGTGTTCGATTTATCTGAAAACCAACTTTCGCAAGATGCATTTGTTGCTAAGCGTGATGGGCTAACGCTTAAAACAGTAAAAGGCGATATGACCGATTTAAGCTGTTTTGAAAATGAAAGCTTTGACCTTGTTTTTCACCCTTGTTCAAATAATTTTGTGCCAGACATTTCCAATTTATGGGCAGAAGCTGCGCGTGTTTTAAAAGAAAATGGCCGTTTGCTAAGTGGCTTTATTAATCCTGCTGCATACATATTTGATTGGTTTGAAGCAGAAAAAGGCGTGACCAAAGTGCGCCATAAACTACCGTTTAGTGATATTAATAACCTTTCTGAAGAAGAATTAGCTTTATTAAAGGAGCAAGATGAACCACTGGTGTTTAGTCACTCATTTGAAGAGCAAATCAAAGGTCAGCTGGATAATGGTTTAGTGCTAATTGATATGTTTGAAGATAATTGGCATTCAATGGCCTTTTCTGAATATTTTCCGCCAACCATGGCGTGCTTAACTTTAAAATTACCTTCTGCAGTATGGAAACGTTAATGACAAAACTTATTTTACTAACGCTGTGTTTTTCAGTGCTTATTGGCTGCGCAAAGTCGAAACCCGAACCTGAAGACTTTGAAATCATTAATCAACAATTAAAAACCGTTATTGCGGATGATGGGGCAAAATTATTTTCGTATTTGGTTACGGTAAAAGCAGGGTCGGCAAAACTTATCAACAAAA
>NZ_JAPEHW010000157.1 GCF_028875915.1 Pseudoalteromonas sp. G4 | reverse complement strand
AAACTTTATCTCAATTCTAAAATGCTAAAAAGCCTCAACACAATGTTGAGGCTTTTTTTTAATTAGGAGCTTGGCGATGTTCTACTTTCACATGGGCGAACCCACACTATCATCGACGCTGTTTCGTTTCACTTCTGAGTTCGGCATGGGGTCAGGTGGTACCAAAACGCTATATTCACCAAGCAAATTCGGTAATTTGCTTTTTATTATTTATTTTAGGCTTTAAAAAACCCGCTGCATTTAAGCAACGGGTTTCTTTAATTAGGAGCTTGGCGATGTTCTACTTTCACATGGGCGAACCCACACTATCATCGACGCTGTTTCGTTTCACTTCTGAGTTCGGCATGGGGTCAGGTGGTTCCAAAACGCTATAGTCACCAAGCAAATCTGGTTGACTTAAGAGCTTGTCTTAAATCTAAATCTGGAAAGCTTTTTTAAGTAAATGTCTACTTTAGTATCTTAATCTATTCAACTTCTGCGGGTCTTAAACCACTTTGGCGTTGTATGGTTAAGCCTCACGGGTAATTAGTACGAGTTAGCTTAATGCCTCACAGCACTTCCACATCTCGCCTATCAACGTTGTAGTCTTCAACGGCCCTTCAGTTAACTCAAGTTAAAGTGAGAACTCATCTCGAGGCTCGCTTCCCGCTTAGATGCTTTCAGCGGTTATCGATTCCGAACGTAGCTACCGGGCAATGCAATTGGCATCACAACCCGAACACCAGCGGTTCGTCCACTCCGGTCCTCTCGTACTAGGAGCAGCCCCTCTCAATTCTCAAACGCCCACGGCAGATAGGGACCGAACTGTCTCACGACGTTCTAAACCCAGCTCGCGTACCACTTTAAATGGCGAACAGCCATACCCTTGGGACCGACTTCAGCCCCAGGATGTGATGAGCCGACATCGAGGTGCCAAACACCGCCGTCGATATGAACTCTTGGGCGGTATCAGCCTGTTATCCCCGGAGTACCTTTTATCCGTTGAGCGATGGCCCTTCCATTCAGAACCACCGGATCACTATGACCTACTTTCGTACCTGCTCGACGTGTCTGTCTCGCAGTTAAGCTTGCTTCTACCATTACACTAACCGTACGATGTCCGACCGTACTTAGCAAACCTTCGTGCTCCTCCGTTACTCTTTGGGAGGAG
>NZ_JAPEHW010000156.1 GCF_028875915.1 Pseudoalteromonas sp. G4 | reverse complement strand
TTCACGCCAAGGTTTAGCAGAAGGTGTTAATATGGGGCGAATTAAGAAGCCGCAATCATATTCACAATATCGTTCATACGCGATACATAGTTAATTTCGTTGTCGTACCAAGCAAGCACTTTAACAAGGTGCTTATCAATTACCTGTGTTGATAATCCATCAACAATTGCACTGTGGGTATCGCCCACAAAATCAACCGAAACAAGTGGGCGCATTTCAATATCTAAAATCCCTTTTAGTTCACCGTTTTTAGCTTTTTCAAAAGCATTATTAATTGCTTCAACACTGGTCGGCTGTTCCGTTTCAATAACTAAATCAACTAACGAGCCACTTAATAAAGGTACGCGCACCGCTAAACCATCAAGCTTGCCTTGAAGCTCAGGGAAAATCGTCATAATGGCTGTTGTTGAGCCAGAACTTGTTGGAATAAGCGACTCACCACAGGCACGTGCACGGCGTAAATCTTTATGCGCTTTATCAACAATCGTCTGCGTATTGGTAATGTCGTGAATGGTGGTCATAGAACCACGTTTAATACCAACCGTTTCTTTTAGCACTTTAATCACAGGGGCTAAGCAGTTTGTGGTACACGATGCTGCCGTTACTACTCGATGTTTATCTGCTTGGTATAAATCGTGATTTACGCCATAAACTAAATTAATAGCACCCTCATCTTTAACTGGGCACGATACCAACACACGTTCTAACCCTTTATCAAGTAACGGCTGAAACAGTGTTGATTGACGATATAAACCAGAACAGTCAATCAGTAAGTCGATATTGTCTACCGGTAATGCGGTTAACTCTTTTTCATGTAATAACGCAATTTTATGATTTTCAACATAAAGAAATTCGTCATCAGCATGAATTGCATTGTCTTTAAAGCGCCCTTGAACTGAATCAAACGCTAATAAATGTGCAATCGCTTCATTGCTGGCAGCTGGGTCGTTAATATACGCCAACTGATGATTTCCCTCTGCAAGCACAATACGTGCTAGCAACTTACCCATACGGCCAAAGCCATTAATCGCAATTTTCATAATAATCAGCCTAACAATTTGAAGATTTAAAAGACGTTAAATCGCGCTGCACTTGGCAATCGCTTTTGAGTGAATCGAGCGTAAGTTTTAATATCGTTAATAATGGCTCGGTCATCGCTTGATTAAGTTGATAAA
>NZ_JAPEHW010000155.1 GCF_028875915.1 Pseudoalteromonas sp. G4 | reverse complement strand
AATTAATAAAATGAGTAATTAAAAATGAACAAACCCCTAAACGAATTGCTAAATGATTTTAATCGCCACCTCGCCGTCGATATGTTTTATCGTCCTGGTTCAAACAACCTTATTACTGGCTTAAATCGCCAAAAGCTTACCGCTATAATTGCAGTTAGGTTCGGTATTATCTCGCCTACCCTTGTTAGTTGGTTATATCAAACCAATCGGCATCAAGCGCTAGAACATTTAAACAAGCTAGTTAAAGAAGGTTTGTTAGTGCTTGTAAAAACACACCGTTCTAACGATGGCCGTATTTATGTGCCCACCTATTCGGCTGCAAAATATTCGGAGCAATTAACTGGCATTCAAACTTATTTTCGTTCTAAGGCGAACCCGCAACTTTCATTTAATCACAACACTTTAATGCATGATTTGATAAATGCATTTGTGTTACTTCGTGGCATTCACAACTGGCAAACTGATGAAGCTTATATCCCATTTTGGAAAGGGTTTGTGACTGAAAAAGAGTTTAAACGCATTACCAACAAAGACGTGCGAAATGTGGATGGGTTAGTGCAAGAGTCTGATGGTGCGATTGTTGCTATTGAGGTTGAGCACTCTTTTAAAAATAAAACCACTCGCCGACAAATCCTGCTTAAATACTTAAGCGCGATAAAAGCTGGTTATTACAGCAAAGTGTTCTTAGTTTCCCATTCGCTCGATATATTAAATGATGCGAAACGGCTCAATTACCAAATAATTGATGAGTTAACCTCTGCCAACCAAAGCAAATATCAAAAAGAGCAATTAAGTGACGAAGATGCTGCACTTATGCATAAAAGCATCATCTATCGCACCAAATTCTGTAATGAGATAAATGAACTATTCTATGAATAATTAGGATGCTTTGATGAAACAGCGAACGGTCAAGATTTACACTGCCCTACGCACACATCCCCTACACTTGCCCGAAAATATGTGGGAGCAAAGCACCTACGAATAATCTTAGAATAAATTAGCACAATAAAAAAGAGCTCACGTTTGTGGGCTAGTAAATTTACTATTTTTCCTTTCTTGTTAGTTTGATAACTAAAGCTATGAGATAGATAAGCAATGATAATTCGATTAACTCCCAGTTACTTAGCGGGAAGTTATTATGCAAAATGATTACATCAAATACGCTTAACATACCCAGTAAACATCCGAATAATCCCAGAAAGC
>NZ_JAPEHW010000154.1 GCF_028875915.1 Pseudoalteromonas sp. G4 | reverse complement strand
ACGCCATGAAGCAACGTCCATGTTGTACATGGCTTGCTCAACCGCTTCGCTCCCTGTCTCGCATTATCAATTCAAACCTGATGCTCGGGTTTGATAAAAGCGGAAAAGAATCCTAACAACGGTCTTCAAAAGCACAACTCAGCTGTTATTGAATAATTTCATCTGTTCTGTATAGAAAAGAGCAATTCTTCCTTAATATTTATAGCAGGCAAGTTGCCTGTTTTATACACCTAGGAAAATGAAAAATTTCAAATAACTATCTGACTAGTAACAATTAAATATTGGTGTTATAAGTTGACTTTGAATATAAACAGCAATAATTCATAGGTGTGCAGTTGAGTAAGAATTTGAAACAGTGGAAAAATACTCTCAGCACAAGTGAGATTGCTAATGGAATGAATTTTGCTCAACAAAATGCCAAGCGGCTATTGAGTGATGCTGAAAAACTGTTTGAACTTGAAAGCTATCCGACGGCTTACTCCATAGCTGTGTTAGCAATTGAAGAGGCTGGGAAAATTTCAATCCTTCGTGAGTTAGCAGTTGCAAGAGATGGAAAAGAGGTCAAAGACGCTTGGAAAGCTTATCGGACTCATACTAAAAAGAATGTGATGTACGTATTTCCTTTATTGGTCGCAAATGGTTGTAAAAAACTTCGTGATTTCGGAGGTATTTATTCCGAAGAAAACGATTTTCCAGCGCTATTGGATGATCTAAAGCAAGTTGGTTTTTATACAGACTGCTTAGGTCAAAAACATTGGGCTGTTCCTAGTCAGGTCATCGACAAAGAAGCAGCCAAAGATATTCTAAGAGTTGCTAGTACTTTGTGTGAACATAGAACATATACGCAAAAGGAGTTAGACCTTTGGGTTAAACACATCAAACCTGTGTGGAAATCTTCAATGCCGGAAATGCAAGCAGCTTTAAAAGCATGGTTCACTGAAATGCTCAATGAAGGTTTAGCAGAAGAGTCTAATGTTTCCTTCGAAGATTTTGTTGGCTAAATGAGTTATTACTGAGTGTTTAAGGTAGCCTAGCAACACGCCGTATTTTTGGTTTAAATCGTCTTTAGGATTTACGGTGTAACGGTTTGAGCTAGGTTGTAGTATTACTCAAACTTTTACAGTGCGTTACCGCCGCCTGAGTTTAGCGCTTTTGTGGACTTTAAAACTGTTTGCAAAGTTCACTCCCAATACCCATTAATCAAACCTGAAAGCGGAATTTAAATGAATAATGCGAGACAGGGAGCGA
>NZ_JAPEHW010000153.1 GCF_028875915.1 Pseudoalteromonas sp. G4 | reverse complement strand
CTGCTGTCGCCAGCGCGACAAATACACTAACAGATATATACGATTGCATCTGTAGAAAGCATCTTATCAGTTATAGAGCAAAATGAATGGCGCTAGATATAAAACACGGACGCAGCTGTCGCCAGCGCGACAAACATATTTTCAAATAAAAAAGTTGTTACGAATAAGCTCTCAAGTAAATTTCGCTCTTATAATAGATACGACAATCACAACTCCCTTTCATAATGCACTGCTGGAATATCCCCTAGCGGATCGCTATGCATATACTCTTTTACAAACCTCATACCAAGCTTTTCCATTACCGCAATCGAACCGAGGTTTTCTTTTACTGCAATAGCACTAATACACGTGTACTCTGGCATTTGCTCAAATTGCTCCACTAAAGCATTAGCTGCTTCGGTTGCATACCCTTTACCCCACGAACTTTGTTTAAAACGCCAGCCTAGTTCAAGGTTATGCCACTCGGTATCCGCTTCATCATTAAAGAAATGCATTGGCCTTACTAAAATCCAGCCAATAAATTCACCTGATTCTTTAATGTTAACTTTCCAAAGACCCCAGCCTTTTTCTTTATTGGCATATTTAGCCATGCGCGGTAAAAAAATGGTTTTCTTTTCTTCCATGGTAGTTGGTTTACCACCATTAAGGTGCTTCATCACGGCAGGGTCTTGGTCGAGTTGGTATAAATCATCAAGGTCATCTTCGGTGATAAACGCATAATTAAGGCGACTAGAGGTTGGTTGCATTTGAGTACTCCTGTGATGAGAAAAACCGATAAATAACGCTATTTAATGGTTTCATTTTTCTTATTTTTTTCTGATTTGTGATTCTAACACTACTTTTTAAAAGGGCTTTAGTATTAACTGTTAGCAAATTTTAACGACAGGAAATAATAATGAATTTATTTAAAGGACTTTGCCTAACACTCACTCTTTTTGTATCAAATGCCATTGCCCACCAATATGAAGGTGATTGGCAATTTATTAAAGGGGAATACAAAACGCCTTCAGGTGAAGTATTAAAAGCAGACAACGCAACGCTTGTCGCAATCAAAACCGTAAAAGGCGATAAATTTGCCTTAAACAATATGCAACAAGGCGAATTTTTAGGGTATTTAGCAGGTAAATTCACCCTTGATGGCGATAGCTATAGCGAACATATCGAACAAGGCACCTCAAATGAACATCACGGTAAAGTGTTCACCTTTAAAGGCTGGCTTGAGACCAAACAAGAACACGGGCAAGAGGTAATTTACTGGCACCATAAAGGCATGGTAAATGGCACAGAAGAAACCGAAGTTTGGCGTAAACTTGCTCGCTAATTGTTAGGGTCTGTTGATCTTTGCTGTTCTATTTTTGTTCTCTTTG
>NZ_JAPEHW010000152.1 GCF_028875915.1 Pseudoalteromonas sp. G4 | reverse complement strand
CTACGTAAAGCTGGTCAAACTTTACACATAGCTGTTAACTAATTGATCAAAACAAAGCGCTTTTTGTTAAGAAAATAGACGTTTTGCTCACTTGCTGAGCAAACGAACGAAAAGTTTAAATTTTCTTACAAAAAGTGCTTGCACTGAAATTGAATCTCCCTATAATGCGCATCCACCGACACGGAGTACTCGCAACGACGTTGAGCAACAACAACCCTGAGTTTAGTGACCGGGAGTCAAACGGAAAGTTACTTTGAAAAATAAATTAATTTTCTAGTTGACTTTAAAAGTGAAGCGGTTAATATAGCGCTCCACTTCGCAGCGAGAGAGGCTGCAGCAAGCACCAAGTTGTTTGCACTGTTCTTTAAAAATTTAAGCAATCATCTGTGTGGGCACTCGTACAGATTAAGTTCTAACATACGCTTTTAGCGTAACAAAATTTAGACTTAATTGAACTGAGTGACCAATTGATAAGAAATTATCAGCACAGTCAATTCGATATCTTTATGATATCAAAATCAGAATTCATTGAGTCGGACGTAAGTCCAAAAACACTTTTAATTGAAGAGTTTGATCATGGCTCAGATTGAACGCTGGCGGCAGGCCTAACACATGCAAGTCGAGCGGTAACATTTCTAGCTTGCTAGAAGATGACGAGCGGCGGACGGGTGAGTAATGCTTGGGAACATGCCTTTAGGTGGGGGACAACCATTGGAAACGATGGCTAATACCGCATAATGTCTACGGACCAAAGGGGGCTTCGGCTCTCGCCTTTAGATTGGCCCAAGTGGGATTAGGTAGTTGGTGAGGTAATGGCTCACCAAGCCGACGATCCCTAGCTGGTTTGAGAGGATGATCAGCCACACTGGAACTGAGACACGGTCCAGACTCCTACGGGAGGCAGCAGTGGGGAATATTGCACAATGGGCGCAAGCCTGATGCAGCCATGCCGCGTGTGTGAAGAAGGCCTTCGGGTTGTAAAGCACTTTCAGTAAGGAGGAAAGGTTAGTAGTTAATACCTGCTAGCTGTGACGTTACTTACAGAAGAAGCACCGGCTAACTCCGTGCCAGCAGCCGCGGTAATACGGAGGGTGCGAGCGTTAATCGGAATTACTGGGCGTAAAGCGTACGCAGGCGGTTTGTTAAGCGAGATGTGAAAGCCCCGGGCTCAACCTGGGAACTGCATTTCGAACTGGCAAACTAGAGTGTGATAGAGGGTGGTAGAATTTCAGGTGTAGCGGTGAAATGCGTAGAGATCTGAAGGAATACCGATGGCGAAGGCAGCCACCTGGGTCAACACTGACGCTCATGTACGAAAGCGTGGGGAGCAAACGGGATTAGATACCCCGGTAGTCCACGCCGTAAACGATGTCTACTAGGAGTTCGGT
>NZ_JAPEHW010000151.1 GCF_028875915.1 Pseudoalteromonas sp. G4 | reverse complement strand
ACGCCATGAAGCGGCATCCATGCCTAAGCATGGCTTGTTCGACCGCTTCGCTCCTGTCTCACATTATTCATTTAAATGATTGCTTCAGGTTTGATTTAAACGGGTTTAGTTATTCTCAGCAACAGTCTTTCAAGGTTGGCATTGGGCGAAGAGTTGCCATTGCGAAAATATTAAACTCCATGCAAAATGCAAAAGTTGACTCATGTTATTTCTTATGAAAGGAAACTAACAATTTAATTTATAAGGATATTATGCTGCGTGGCGGCGGTCTAGCCTAAAATCTTCTGCTAGGATTGAGGCGTTAGAAATCTTTTCGATAGGGAGTGTTGAATGACGAAGTGTCCAATTTGTATTAATAATAAATCTATAAAGTCACACCTTTTTGAGCTTTCTGAACTCTGCAAATACTTAGGTAATTCAGTTGAATTTACCCAACAAGGATCAACTCGGATTGTAAAAACGTCAGTAATTGGAGATTGGCTAAAGCTTGCTTCTCAGTTGAGAAAAGTTGATATGGAGTGGTGGCGATATAAAGATGAAATGTCTGAAATTTATTGTTCTTCAGATTATGATGATGAGGCTTTAGATGAGAAGCATTTTACTGAATACTCTACAGCGTTAACTCGCTTTATGTATGTTACTAACGCAATGGAAGAGGCTTATCGATTTATAGATAAGGAATTTCACTCTGTAGAAACAGTTATTAACAAGCCTAAAGGAAAGAGGTTTAGAGAGCCAAGTATGAGAGCAACGGTCGTTATTGATCAGATCCCTAAAGAATCTTTGCCTGAAAACTTCTTCCATATTATGAAAAATTTGGAGATAACCTTCAGAAAATATATCAAGCACTTCTCTCTGACTGTGAAAGGAATAAATGAAGTAAAGGAAACAGACAACAGTGCTGGTTTACACTTTATTAGGAATTTAAGGAATCACATTGCTCATGGCATATTTCCAATAGTTGATAATCCGGACTATTGGGGAGGAGAAGATAAAAAGAGAAATTTAATAAATTTACTTTCTCATGCATGTAGAGCTAGTGCTATATATATCCAAGCAATCCTAATTAGTTTTAATGAGGGTTTCCAATCTCACGATTATTTTTATATGAGAGATGTTTGGGATGAAGAAGGTGATTATTTTGAAAGCAATTGCAAAGTTGAATTGGCTAAATCTTTACACTTAAAAGGAACATTTAGTTTTGCAAATCCAGTGCAATCAGATTGCTAAAAGAATCAATAGGATCAGAGACGTTGATTAATTTTAATTAATATACCCATTTCAGGAACCTCACTGCCTTTTAACTCAAGTGCTTAGAAGCATTTCCGTTTAATCAAACCCGATAAGCTGATTTTAATTGATAATGTGAGACAGGAAGCGGAGCGAGTCGAGCAAGCCATACTGAGATAGGGATATCGATTTATGGCGT
>NZ_JAPEHW010000150.1 GCF_028875915.1 Pseudoalteromonas sp. G4 | reverse complement strand
CTAAAATGAGTTTGTAATAACGATGGATATTGACAGAGTTCAATGATTAGGACACCTGAAAACAGGCTCATTTGAGCCTGTTTTCTTATTTTTACCCCATGGCAAACCTAGTTGTTTATGCAAGACATAACATTAGGAGATTGCATGAAAGTTTGTATTAAACAGAAACTAACAGAGTTAGTTGGGGTATTTGCTAAAGCGTTTAAGCTTGCTGGCGACCTTGTCATAATCGCTGGCGCCTTAGGCGATTTAAATAATGACTTGCGGGTCATTTATTTAAAAGATGCTGTGTTGGTATCACTTTGTTTGTTTACGCTGGCATTAGCGCTGTATGCGCTCGATCTGAGGTTAAACCCTGATGAGTAAATTACAAAGCTATTTATTGGATGAGCTCTATCGCATTACACGCTTTCTGGGATTATTCGGATGTTTACTGGGTATGTTAAGCGTATTTGATGTAATTACTTTGCATAGTAACTTTCCGTTAAGTAATTGGGAGTTTATTGAGCTTTCAATACTGATTTATATAACGGGGTTATTAGTAAAACTAACAAAAAAGCCAGAATAATAATTAACACTAGCCCACAAATGTGGGCTTTTTCATGTGATTGTTTTTAGTAATCATACCGCTGAGAGTTATTGATAAAACAACTCATTTATCTCATTACAAAACTTGGTGCGGTAGATGATGCTTGCTTCTAAAAGTGCAGCATCGTCATCACTTAAATACTCTTTTTTAAACTTGCTGTTGCTGGCAGAGGTTAATTCCTCAATTATTTGGTTATTGAGCCGTTTTGCATCATTTAATATATCGAGCGAATGCGATACTAAAAACACCTTGCTGTAATAACCCGCTTTTATTCCACTTAAGTATTTAAGCAGTATTTGGCGGCGGGTGGTTTTATTTTTAAAAGAGTGTTCAATTTCAATCGCAACAAGGGCGCCACTATCCTCTTGCACTAACCCATCCACATTACGCACATCCTTGCTGGTAATGCGTTTAAACTCTTTTTCAGTCACAAACCCTTGCCAAAAAGGGTTATATTTTTCATCTGTTTGCCAATTGTGAATACCTCGAAGTAACACAAACGCATTAATTAAATCATGCATTACGGTGTTGTGATTAAAGGAAAGTTGCGGGTTAGCTTTAGAGCGAAAATAAGTTTGAATGCCTGTTAACTGCTCGGCATATTTTGCAGCGGAATAAGTTGGCACATAAATACGGCCATCGTTCGAACGGTGGGTTTTAACAAGCACCAACAAGCCTTCTCTTGCGAGTTTATTTAAATGCTCAAGTGCTTGATGCCTGCTGGTTTGATATAACCAGCTAACGAGTGTTGGCGAGATAATACCGAACCTAACGGCAATTATAGCGGTAAGCTTTCGGCGATTTAAGCCAGTAATGAGGTTGTTTGTACCAGGATGATAAAACATACCGATGGCGAGGTGGCGATTAAAATCGTTTATCAATTCGTTTAGGGGGTTGTTCATTTTTAATTACTCATTTTATTAATT
>NZ_JAPEHW010000149.1 GCF_028875915.1 Pseudoalteromonas sp. G4 | reverse complement strand
TCGCATTATTCATTTAAATTGTATTTTCAGGCTTGATTAAGGGGTTAAGGGTGTGAAACTCAATATATCTGGCATCATTGATTCACGGATAGTATACAAAATATTGAGAACTTGAATGATTATCAACTTTTGAAGCAAGCCCAAACTCACTTGGCTTTGAATGAATATTAAGCATACTTAATTTATTGGATAAATGTATTGTTCTCTGTTCGAATTTTAATTGCCAAAGTTTATTCCTAATTAACGGCTGAGGATATTTTAAACGGGCAATAACCCTTATTGCATCAGAATAAGTGAAGCCAACAAATGCTTTGTTATCAAATTCTTTTAATCTCATCACACCTTGCTCGCTGACACCATAATAAGCAATGCAAAGATAAGTTTTTGAGATAATGCCTTTAGATAATATTGAAGACATGTAAACAGCAAGAAGTTGTTCTAGTATCTTCCGATTCAATGTTCTTTGGTACCTATTTACCACAACTCTTACAAATTGCTGTTCTATTGTACTTGCACCCTGTATTTGCCCTTTTATGGTTGAAAAGAGAGATCTGCATATTGCAATTTGGTCGATGCCCAAATGAATTTGACTTCGGTGATCTTCACCAAGTTCAAGTGTTAATAAAAGCTTTTTAGGCAAAATGACATGGTTATATCTAGCAACAACTTCTAAGCATTTATTAACATCATCTCTTAAACCCCATAAATTAAACTTATGAGCTATTTTTGAAATGAATAAGTAAGGAATTGTCGCTAAAAAATAGCCTAACTTTAAAATTTCTCTCTCTGCCATCTCGTGAGTCCATCTTGATTTGCAACGAACGAGTTAAATGCTCCCGTAATTAAATTATTGTTCTTTCTTATTAACTCAAAATAGTTAGTGGACTCTCTTCCACTTCCTTGTTCTTTTATGTGAATGTAGACTTTATCCTTTGATAAATAATTTAACTCATAAAAGCCTTCTAAATGACCGCGTGAACGTTTTTCACCTACATACTCTCTTTCCCCAGTTGATGAGTTCTCGTAGATTTTCTCAACCGTACCAGCTAACTTATTCCCTTCCCTCCAAATAACAGCAACATAGCGCAAAACCATTCCCTTGTATGGATTATAATCACTATTGACAGTTTCCATTTCGAAATACCACTTACCTGTAATATCAGGTATTCCAAAGAGTTTTTCTTTCAAAAAAAAGAAAAATAGTGCCAGTATAGGACCACTAATTAAGGCTGCTATTACCCCCGCTATAATGTTGTCGATCAATGTATATTCCTCTTATATTTATTTCGAAGTTAAAAATTCTTTACTTTACGAAAGGTTTAATTCTAAATAAAAGTAACTCATTGTTGCAATTACATTTTATAACAATCAATTCAATGGGCTTTTGGGCTAGGTCTTGCGTTTTGTAAATAATTTTAAAGCAGCCGACTACCTTTTGAACACGGGGATTGAAGCTAACTTCAATTCCCAATTAATCAAACCTGAAAACGGATTTTAAATGAATAATGCGAGACAGGGAGCGTAGCGGTCGAGCAAGCCATGTACAACAGGGACGT